>DASVVQ010000016.1:0-243504 GCA_036386475.1 Allosphingosinicella sp.
GACAAGTCGAGCAGAGACGAAAGTCGGTCATAGTGATCCGGTGGTCCCTCGTGGAAGGGCCATCGCTCAACGGATAAAAGGTACGCCGGGGATAACAGGCTGATAACCCCCAAGAGCTCATATCGACGGGGTTGTTTGGCACCTCGATGTCGGCTCATCACATCCTGGGGCTGGAGCAGGTCCCAAGGGTTTGGCTGTTCGCCAATTAAAGTGGTACGTGAGCTGGGTTCAGAACGTCGCGAGACAGTTTGGTCCCTATCTGCCGTGGGCGTCGATAATTGAGAGGAGTTGACCCTAGTACGAGAGGACCGGGTTGAACATGCCTCTGGTGGACCTGTCATCGCGCCAGCGGTGCAGCAGGGTAGCTATGCATGGACGGGATAACCGCTGAAAGCATCTAAGCGGGAAGCCTCCCTCAAGATAAGTTATCATAGAGCCGTCGAAGACCACGACGTTGATAGGCCGGATGTGGAAGCAGGGTAACCTGTGGAGCTAACCGGTCCTAATTGCTCTATTCGCGCTTGAGAGTCCCACCATCAACGACAGCTTTGGCTGTTCGATGGGTGATCTCAGCCAGACGGTCAAAACGTGCACGATTTCTAGAATTTCTTACCCGCTCGTCACATAGCTTGGTGGCCATAGCGTCAGTGACCCACCCGATCCCATCCCGAACTCGGCCGTGAAACCTGACAGCGCCGATGGTACTATTGCCTAAGCAATGGAAGAGTAGGTCGTCGCCAGGCTTTGCGACGAGCGGATAAGGTAAAACCCATTCACAATCGAGCCGCTCGGCGGCACGCGCAAGTGTGCTTTCGGGCGGCTCGACCTCATTGGCGCGGGATGGAGCAGCCCGGTAGCTCGTCAGGCTCATAACCTGAAGGTCGTAGGTTCAAATCCTACTCCCGCAACCAATGAAGACCGCTAGGCCTCTGGGCCTGGCGGTTTTTTTGTGTCCGCATCGCGCCGATCCGCCATATCCAGGGCGGGCGCAGCGGGATAATAGCGGTGGCGCATGCCCGCTTTTGCCGCGCTCTTCTTCCTCACCGCCTTGCTCTATGCCGCGGCCGGCTTCGGCGGCGGATCGACCTACAATGCGCTGCTGGTGCTGGCCGGCACCGATTACCGCGCCGTGCCGGTCGTCGCCCTCGCCTGCAACATCCTCGTCGTGACGGTCGGCAGCTGGCGGTTCGCCCGCGCCGGCCATGTCGAGTGGCGGCGGATCTGGCCCTTGTTCGTCCTGTCCATCCCCTGCGCATGGCTGGGCGGCCGGCTGGCGGTCGCCGAAACGGTCTTCATCGGGCTGCTGGCGGGATCCCTGCTCGCTTCGGGGCTGCTGATGCTTTGGCAGCCTTGGTGGGAGAAGGAAGGCGCGGCCCGGTTCCGCTCCCTTTGGCTCGAGCCGGTCGCGGGCGGCGTCATCGGCTTCCTTGCCGGCGTGGTCGGGATCGGAGGCGGCATCTTTCTCGCGCCTTTGCTCTATCTGCTGCGCTGGGGGCCGCCCAAGGCGATCGCGGGCACCTGCGCGGTGTTCATCCTGGCCAATTCGCTGGCCGGTCTCTCGGGCCAGCTCGCCAAGGGAAGCGGCGCGGCGCTTTCCGCTTACTGGCCGCTGTTCCCGGCCGTGCTGGTCGGCGGCTTTCTGGGATCGACGCTGGGCAGCGGCCGGCTCGATCCGACCTATGTGCGCATCCTCACCGCATTGCTCATTTTATATGTGGCCGTCAGGCTGTCGATCCGCTTCTATGGCGGGATGACGGGAACCAGCGGATGATCGATCCCTTCGGCCGCACGATCGGCTATCTGCGCCTGTCGGTGACGGATCGCTGCGACCTTCGCTGCACCTATTGCATGCCGCAGCGCATGATGTTCCTGCCCCGCGCCGAGCTTCTCGGCCTCGGCGAGCTCGACCGGATCGCGGCCGCCTTCATTCGCAAGGGCGTGCGCAAGCTGCGGCTGACCGGCGGCGAGCCGCTGGCGCGCAAGGGCGTGATGACGCTCGTTGCCGGTCTCTCCAGGTTTCTCGCCGCCGGCGCGCTCGAAGAGCTGACGGTGACCACCAACGGCACGCGGCTGGCGGAGAATGCCGCCGAGCTTGCGCGCTGCGGCGTCCGGCGGATCAACGTCTCGCTCGACAGCCTCGATCCGGCGACCTACGCGCGGATCACGCGCGGGGGGCGCGTGGAGCAGGTCGTGGCCGGGATCGACGCCGCCATCGCCGCCGGCATCGAGGTCAAGATCAACGCCGTCGCGCTTCGCGGCGAGAATCTCGACGATCTCGTCGGCCTCGCCGAATGGGCGCATGCACGCGGCGCGGCTTTGACCGTGATCGAAGTGATGCCGATGGGCTCTGTCGAAGCGGAGCGTGTCGACCAGCATGTGCCGATGAGCGAGGTGCGGCGGCGCTTCGAGCAGCGCTGGACGCTGGCCGAACTGGCGCGGCGCACGGGCGGGCCCGCGCGCTACGTGCGCACCGACGAGGGCGGGACGATCGGCTTCATCGCGCCTTTGAGCCGCAATTTTTGCGACGCCTGCAACCGGGTGCGGGTCACCTGCACGGGTCAGATGTATATGTGCCTCGGCCAGGCGGCGCGGACCGATCTGCGGACGCCGCTGCGGGCATCGCCGGACGATCGCCTGCTCGACGCCGCGATCGACGAGGCGATCGGGCGCAAGCCCAAGGGCCATGACTTCGCCATCCGCGCCGGCGCCGCTCCCGCCGTCGAACGGCACATGTCGGTGACCGGGGGGTAGACGGTGCGGATCCTCTTCTTCGGCCGCCTCAGGGACGGCGCGCCGGCCGGACCGGTTCCGCCCCGCGTGCGCGACACCGGGGCGCTGCGAGCATGGCTCGGCGGCGCTCGTCCCGAGCTTCTCGACCCCGCGATCCGCATCGCCGTGAACGACGAGCTGATCCTCGGGGACCGGGCGCTCGGCGACGACGACGAGATCGCCTTCCTGCCGCCGATGAGCGGCGGATGATTTCGCTCCGGGCCGATCCGTTCGATGCCGCCGAGCTGCTTGCGGACTTTTCGGCGCGCGCGGCCGGTGCCGGCGCCATCGTCTCCTTCACGGGGCTGGTGCGCGTTGAGAATGAAGGCGCCGCAGTGTCCACGCTCGAGCTCGATACCCATGCCCGCCTCTCCGAACGCGCGATGGCCGCCATCGGCCGGGATGCCGCAGCGCGCTTCGAGCTCATCGATGTCGCCATCGTTCACCGCCATGGCGTGCTCGCGCCCGGCGCAACGATCGTCTTCGTCGCGGCCGCCGCGGCCCACCGCCGCGCCGCCTTCGATGCCGTCGATTATATGATGGACCGGCTCAAGACCGACGCGCCCTTCTGGAAGCGCGAGCGGCGCAGCGACGGCGCGCATTGGCTGGAAGCTAGCGGCAGCGACCGGGCCGCCCGGCGCCGTTGGGAGATGGAAGGGCGATGAGCGCGGCCTTCACTCCCGTCCGAATTGCGGTCTTGACCGTGTCCGACACGCGCACGCCGGAGACCGACAGCTCCGGGGCCTATCTCGCCGGCGCCATCGAGGTCGCGGGCCATGTCGTGGCCGCACGCGCGATCGTGCCGGACGACGCGTCGGCAATCCGCGCCGCGGCCCGGGCCTGGATCGAGGATCCGCACCTCGACGTCCTGATCACGACCGGCGGCACCGGGCTCACCGGTCGCGACGTCACGCCCGAGGCCCTCGCGCCCCTGTTCGACAAGGTCATCGACGGATTCGCCATCCTCTTCCACAATGTCAGCTTCCAGTCGGTCGGCCTGTCGACGATCCAGTCGCGCGCGTGCGCGGGCGTCGCCAACGGGACGTTCGTCTTCTGCCTCCCCGGCTCCGGCGGCGCGGTCCGCGACGGCTGGGAAAAGGTGATCGTCCATCAGCTCGACGCGCGGACCCGGCCCTGCAACCTGGTCGAGATCATGCCCCGGCTGGGAGAGCGCTGATGGCAGACCTCACGCATTTCGACGAGGACGGCAGGCCGCGCATGGTCGACGTCTCGGCGAAGCCGGAGACCGATCGCTTCGCCGCGGCGCGCGGCCGGGTGCGGATGGACGAACCGACTTTGGCCCTCGTCCTGGCCGGGCGAGCGGCGAAGGGCGACGTCGCCCGCATCGCCGAACTGGCCGGCACGATGGCCGCGAAAAGAACCGGCGACCTCATCCCGCTCTGCCATCCGCTGCCGCTGACCGCGGTGGCGGTGAGGGTCGAGCCCGACCGGTCGCTGCCTGGCCTCGCCGTCACCGCGGAGGCGCGTACCACGGGCCGGACCGGCGTCGAAATGGAAGCGCTGACCGCCGTCAGTGTCGCCTGCCTGACCATCTACGATATGCTCAAATCCTCGGCGCGCGACATGCGCATCGAGGGGATCGAGCTGGTCGAAAAAAGCGGCGGCGCGTCGGGCGACTGGCGGCGGGAGTGACCTTGCTGTCGCTCGATGCGGCGCGGGCCCTGCTGCTCGCGGACGTTGCGCCCGTCGATTCCGAGCTCCTGGCGCTTGCGGAGTGCGGCGACCGTACCCTCGCCGCCGACATCGTCGCGGCTCGGGACCAGCCGCCCGATCCGGTTTCCGCGATGGACGGCTACGCGGTCCGTGCGGAAGACGTCTTCGCCGGCGCGCGGCTGAGGATCATCGGCGACGCGCCCGCGGGCGTACCGTTCGGCGGCAGCGTCGCGCCGGGGACGGCTGTCCGGATCGCGACCGGCGGCGTCGTCCCGCGCGGCGCGGACCGCATCGTGATCCAGGAACTCACGGCGCGCGACGGCGACGAAGTGCGGATCGAGAAGGCTCCTGGCGCGGCAGGCTATGTCCGCGCGGCCGCCTCCGACTTCGCCGCCGGACAGACGCTGGCGCGCGCCGGCGACCTGCTGACGCCTGCGCGCCTCGGCCTTGCCGCCGCGGCCAATCTGGGCACGCTCCCGGTTCGCCGCCGCCCGCGCGTCGCCCTGTTCGCTTCCGGCGAGGAGCTGCGCGAGCCGGGTTCGGCGCTGGCGCCGGGACTGATCGTCAATTCGGCCGGCTACGCGCTCGCCGAGCTGGTCCGGTCGTGGGGCGGCGCACCGATCCGGCACGAGATCCTGTCCGACGACCGCGCCCGATGCGCGGAGCAGATTGCCGGTGCGGGCCTGGACGCCGAGATCGTCGTACCGCTCGGCGGCGCCTCGGTCGGCGAGCGCGACGTGCTGCGGCCGGTCCTGGAGGGCTTGGGCGCATGCATGATCTTCGCGCGGATCGCGGTGCAGCCGGGCAAGCCGTGCTGGCATGCGCGCTTTCCTGACGGCCGGCTGGTGATCGGGCTGCCCGGCAATCCCGCCTCCGCCTTCGTCTGCGCGCATCTGCTGCTGAAGCCGCTGATGGATGCGCTGCTGGGTCGCGCCGGTCGCGGCCGGCTCGTTGCGGCCGCTTTGACGCGCGACCTGCCCGAAGGAGCCGAGCGCGAGGTCTATTGGCGCGCTCGGCTTTGCATCGACGGCGCCGGGCGCCTCGAGGTCACCCCCGACGATCGCCAGGATTCGAGCCTGCAGACCCCGTTGGCGTCGGCGAACGCCCTCGTCCGTCGACTCCCCGACGCACCGGCGGCGACCGCGGGCGATCTGGCGGAGGTCCTGATCATCGGTGACCTCTAGACGCGCCGGCCGCGCAAGTAGGTCGCGCCGACGGCGCGGTCGTCGCCCAGCACTTGCAGGGCGAACAGCCGGTCGTGCAGCGACGCGCCGGCGCAGCGGCGGGCGAGCAACGGCGTGGCGGCTTCGTCGAGGACGACGAAATCGGCTTCCTGGCCGGGCAGGAGCCCGCCGACGCGGTCGGCTATGCCCAACACCTGCGCGCCTCCGGCAGTGGCGAGATGAAACGCGCGGAAGGGATCGAGGCTGGCCCCGCGCAGCTGGCAGGTCTTGTACGCCTCGCCAAGCGTGTGGAGCACGGAGAGAGTCGTGCCCGCGCCGATGTCGGTGCCGATGCCGAGCCTGACGCCGTGTCGGTCGGCCTGGGCGAGATCGAACAGGCCCGAGCCGAGGAACATGTTGCTGGTCGGGCAGAAAGCGATGCCGGCGCCGGCCTCGGCCATGCGCGCGAGCGCGCGGTCGCTCATATGGACGCAATGCGCGAAGACCGAGCGCGGTCCGACCAGGCCGAAACGGTCGTAGACGTCGAGATAGTCGGCCGCGTCCGGGAAGCGGCTGGCGACGAAAGCGATCTCGCCCGGATTCTCGGAGAGGTGCGTGTGCATCAGCACGTCCGGATGCGCGGCGAGGAGCGCTCCGGCATCGGCGAGCTGGTCGTCGCTGGAGGTCGGCACGAAGCGCGGCGTGACGGCGTAGCCGAGCCGGCCGCGGCCGCGCCATCGGGCGATCAGCGCCTCAGTCTCCGCGCGGCCGGAGGCGACGGTGTCGCGCAGGCCCTCGGGTCCGAGGTCCATCAGCACCTTGCCGGAGACGATCCGCATGTCGCGCTCCAGCGCCGCTTCGAACAGCGCATCGACCGAGCCGGCGTGGACGGTGGCGAAGACGAGCGCGCTGGTCGTGCCGTGGCGGAGGAGCTCATCGAGGAAGAAGGACGCCGCCGCGTCGGCATGCGCCCGCTCGGCGAAGGCTTTCTCGGCCGGAAAGATATGGCGCTCCAGCCATTGCATAAGCTGCTCGCCGTGCGAGGCGATGCGGCCCACCTGCGGATAATGGACGTGCGCGTCGACGAAGCCGGGGACGACCAGGCCGCCCAGCCGCTCGACCGGGACGTCGCGGAAGCGGCCGGAGAGAACGGAATAGGCGCCGCAGGCGAGGACGAGGCCGTCCTCGATCACCAGCAGACCGTCCTCGAAGTGGCGAACCGCCTCGGCGCCTGCCTGGGCCGGATCTTCGGGAACGCTCAAGATCTCGGCGCGAAAGGCCTTCATGCGGCGTTCCTCAGCATGAGCAGCTGCGCCAGCGTCGCCGTCGCGATCACCTCCGGCTCGCGCCCGTCGATGCCGGCCAGTCCGATCGGACAGGTCAGCCGCGCCGCGTCCACTCCGTCCGCCGCGAAGCGGGAGAGGAAGCGCGCGCGCTTGGTTGCGGAGCCGATCAGCCCGACGAAGCGCGCCTGGCCGCCCAGCGCCGCCGCGGTGAGCCGGTAATCGAGTCCGTGATCGTGGGTCATGACCAGGACCGCGGCACCGGCGGCAGCGCCGGCCACGGCGGCGGCCATGGCGGCATCGTCCGCCAGGAGGACGCCGGGAGTCTCGGCCATTTCCGGGCGGCTGTCGTACCAGGCGATTCGCAGCGGCAGGCCTTCGGCGCGGGCGACGATGGCGCGTCCGACATGGCCGGCGCCGAAGAGGTGGACCGGAAGCGACTCGGTCTCGACAGGCTCGAGGAAGCGCGCCCCGGCGGTGGGGAGCGGGCCTCTCGCCGCCATCCTCTCCGGCCCTCCCCCATTGAGCGGTCGGCGCTCGACGCGGCCCGTCAGGGCGACTTCGAATGGGCCTTCGCTTTCGGGGACCCGCTCGAGATGCTCGAGCAGCAGCCGCACCCGCCCGCCGCAGCACTGGCCGAGCAGCGGCCCGAGGGGATAATCCTGCACTCGCCAGCTTCCCGGCTTCAAGTCCAGGATGGCGCGCGCCTGCGCCATTGCCTGATGTTCGAGCGCGCCGCCGCCGATCGATCCGGCAAGGCCCGTCCGGGTGACGATCATCCGCGCGCCCGGCCCGCGCGGTGCCGAGCCTTCGACCGCGAGGATGGTGACGAGCGCAGCGGGCCCCTGGCTGAGCGCTTCGCGGGCCTGGTTCGTCCAGTCAGCCATTGCGGGCCCTGAGCTCGCCGAGCGCGGCGAGGATTCGCTCCGGCGTGGCCGGGGCATCGAGCTTCGGCAGCCCTTTGCCGGGCGCGGCGGCGGCGACTGCCTGGGTGAGAGCCGAGAAGACCGAGATCGCGAGCATCAAGGGCGGTTCGCCGACCGCCTTCGAGCGATGAATGGTCGGCTCGGCATTGCGTCCGCTCTCCCAGATCGCGATTTCCATGCGTGCCGGGCGGTCGTTGGCGGTCGGGATCTTGTAGGTGGAGGGGGCGTGGGTGAGCAGCCGGCCGCGCGCGTCGTAGACCAGCTCCTCCGTCGTCAGCCACCCCATGCCCTGGATGAAGCCGCCCTCGATCTGCCCGAGGTCGATCGCCGGGTTGAGCGAGCGCCCGACGTCGTGGAGGATGTCGACCGCCAGGACCTTGTGCTCGCCGGTCAGCGTATCGATCACGACTTCGCTGAGCGCGGCGCCGTAAGCGAAATAGAGGAAGGGCCGGCCGCGGTGGGCGGCACGGTCATAATGGATGTCCGGCGTGGCGTAATAGCCGGTCGCGGCCAGCGAGATGCGATTGAGATGCGCGCGCCGGCAGAGCTCCGGAAACGCCCAGTTCGCCGAGTCGGGATCGGTCGCGGCGAAGGCGTCGAGGCGCTTCCTGATCGTCTCCGCCGCGTTCTTCGCGGCCATGCCGTTCAAGTCCGCGCCGGAGGAGGCGGCGGTGGCCGAAGTGTTCGGCACCTTGTCGGTGCGCGTCGA
This sequence comes from Allosphingosinicella sp., assembly GCA_036386475.1. Classification (GTDB taxonomy): domain Bacteria; phylum Pseudomonadota; class Alphaproteobacteria; order Sphingomonadales; family Sphingomonadaceae; genus Allosphingosinicella. The sequence goes on from DASVVQ010000016.1 coordinate 8,525, forward strand.
CGAAACCTTCACCGTGTCGATCGGCACGCCGAAGACGTCGGCGACCACCTGGGCGATCTTGACGTGGAGCCCCTGGCCCATCTCGGTGCCGCCGTGATTGAGATGGATCGAGCCGTCGGCGTAGACGAGCACGAGCGCGCCGGCCTGGTTGAGATGGGTGGTGGTGAAGCTGATGCCGAACTTCACCGGCGTCAAAGCAAGGCCCTTCTTGAGGACGTTGTGGGCGGCGTTGAACGCCTCGACTTCGGTCCGCCGCGCGGCATAGCCGGCTCGCTCCGCAAGCTCGTCGATCAGCTCCGGCGCGACATTGTCCGTGATTTGCATATGGTAGGGCGTCACGTCGCGGCCCGGGCCGTACAGGTTGACGCGGCGCACATCGAGCGGGTCGCGCCCGAGCTGCGCCGCGATCGCGTCCATCACCCGCTCGATCGCCATCATCCCTTGCGGTCCGCCGAAGCCGCGGAAGGCGGTGTTGGAGACGGTGTGGGTCTTGAGCCGGTGCGAGACGATCTCGACCGCGGGCAGGTAGTAGCAATTGTCGGCGTGGAACATGGCCCGGTCGTTGATCGCCGGCGAGAGATCCGCGGTCGCGCCGCAGCGCGAAGCGAGCTCGATGCGGATCGCCGCGATGCGGCCCCCGCCATCGAAGCCGACATCGTAATCGACAACGAAATCGTGCCTTTTCCCGGTTGCGATCATGTCGTCGTCGCGGTCGGCGCGGAACTTGGCCGGCCGACCCGTCTTCGCCGCGGCCAGCGCACAGGCGAGGGCGAAGGCCGCGGCCTGGGTTTCCTTGCCCCCGAAGGCTCCGCCCATGCGGCGTACCTCGACGACGATCTCGGCATGGCTGCGCTCGAGCAGCTTCGCCGCGAGATGCTGGATCTCGCTCGGATGCTGGGTGGAGCTGAGGATATGGAGCTGGCCCTGTTCGCCGGGCACGGCGAGCGCGGCCTGTCCTTCCAGGTAGAAATGCTCCTGCCCGCCCATTTCGAGCGTGCCGGCCAGGCGGTGCGACGCAGTCCCAAGGGACGCGTCGGCTTGGCCGCGGGCCATGATCTGCGTCTCCTGGATCTCGGAGCCGGCGGCCCGCGCGTCCGCGATCGTGACGAGCGCGCTGCGAGGCTCGACCGCCGCCTTGCCGAGCCGGGCGGCGCGGCGCGCGGCACGAGTGCTCGTCGCGGCGACGAGAAAGAGCGGCTGGCCCGGATAGAGGATTTCGCCTTCGGCGAGCAGCGTCTCGTCGTGTACGACCGGGCCGACATTGTTCTCGCCGGGGATGTCGGCGGCGGTGAAGACGGCGACGACGCCCGGCGCCGCGCGCACGGCGTCGAGGTCGAGCGACAGCAACGTAGCGTGACCGTCGGCGGCGTGGCCGAAGGCGAGGTGGAGCACGCCGGGCGGCTCGGGCAGATCGTCGACATAGGCTGCGGCCCCGGCCACGTGCAGGTCGGCACTGTCGTGCGGCAGCGGCCGGTGGACGGCCCAGTCAGCCATGGAGCACGCTGACCGGCTCGCCCTGCTCGGCCCAGATGCGGCGCAGCAGGTTGGCCGCGACCGTGCGGCGATAGGCGGCGGATCCGCGCAAATCGTCGAGTGGATCGTAATCGTGCGTCAGCGCCTGCGCCGCCGCTTCGACGCTGGCCTGGGTCCAGGCTTTGCCGGTCAGCGCGGCCTCGCAATGCGGCGCCCGGGCAGGGACTCCCGCCATGCCGCCGAAGGCGATCCGCGCCTGCGTGACGAGGCCGTCGGCAATGTGCAGGGCGAAGGCGCCGCAGACGCTCGAAATGTCGCTGTCGAACCGCTTGGAAAGCTTGACGACGCGCACCAGCATGTCGGGCGAGGGCCGCGGAATGCGGACGCTCTCGACGAACTCGCCGGGAGCGAGATCCTGCTTGCCGTAGCTCAGGAAGAAATCCTCGAGCGGGATGGTGCGGCGCTCCGCGCCGCGCCGCAGGGTCAGCTCGGCGCCGAGCGCGATCAAGGCCGGCGGCATGTCGCCGATCGGCGAGCCGTTGGCGATATTGCCGCCGATCGTGCCGGCATTGCGGACCTGGACGCCGCCGATACGGCGAACGAGCTCGCCGAGATCCGGATGGAGGCGGGCGAGCGGCTCGCGCGCCTCGGAATAGCGCACCGCGGCCCCTAAGGTGAGCGCATCGGGGCTCTCCCCCATCTGCCTCAGCTCGGCGATGTCGCCGATGAAGACGATGGGCCCCAGATCCCGATGCTGCTTGGTGACCCACAGGCCGACATCGGTGGCGCCCGCGACGATGCGGGTCTCCGGATGCGCAAGGAGAAGGTCGGCAAGCTCGTCCGCGCTGGCGGGATGGCGATAAGCGGGCCGCAAAGTGCGCAGCGCGGCGAGAGTGCCGTCATCCGGGTCGGCAGTCGCCGGCACGGCTTCGCCAGCTGCGAGGATCGGCCCGTAGCCGGTGCAGCGGCACAGATTGCCGGCGATGACGTCGCCGACGGGGACGCCGCGCGTGCCGGCTGCGCCGATGCAGCGGCCGTAGAGCGACATGACGAAGCCGGGCGTGCAGAAGCCGCATTGCGAGCCGTGGCGCTCGACCAGCTCCTTCTGGACCGGGTGGGTCCCCCCGAGACTCTCGACGGTTCGGAGCGCCTTGCCGTCCAGCATCGGCAGGAAGAGGATGCAGGCATTGACCGCGCGCCATTCGACCCCGTCGCCCGCGACTTCGCCGAGCAGCACGGTGCAGGCGCCGCAATCGCCCTCGGCGCAGCCTTCCTTGGTGCCGGTGCGGCGGAGCGTGTAGCGCAGGTAGTCGAGGACCGTGTCGGTGGGATCGGCGCCATCGATCTCGACGATCTCGCCGTCGAGGAGGAAGCGGATCATCTCGGGCTCCCCCCGGCGATCCAGGCGCCGAGTTGCTGCCGCTCTGCCCTGGTCATGCCGGTGGGATTGCCCAGCGGCATGACCTCGGTGTCGACGGTGACGGCCTTGATCCGCGCCGATGCCGCGCGGGCGTGCTCCCAGCTGTCCAGCGCAACGCCGCGCGGCAGCGGGCGTCGCGTATGGCAGCCGGCGCAATGCTTCGCCAGGATCGGCTCGACCTCGGCGAACGTGACGTTCTGGACGGGGGCGGCCGCGGCGGCGCCCCTCTCGAAGGTGACGTAGGTGACGGTCGCCGCCGCGAGCGCCGCCGCGACCGCGAGGGTCGAGCCCGTCGGCCGTCCGCGCCCGCGCAGATTGAAGACGTGCCGGACCGCCACGCCGGTGAGGCCGAGCAAAGCGAGGACGAGCCAGGGCCGCCCGGCGCCGTAGGTCATCGGATAATGGGGGCTGATCATGATGAACAGCACCGGCAGCGTCATGTAATTGTTGTGCAGGGAGCGCTGCTTGGCCGCCGCGCCCAAAGCGGGCTCGGGCGTGCGCCCGGCGATCAGGTCCGCGACGACCTTGCGCTGGTTCGGGATGATGATCAGGAACACGTTGCCGACCATCGCCGTGCCGACGATCGCGCCGATGTGGAGATAGGCCGCGCGCGAATTGAACAAGGCGTCGAGCGCGGCCGCGGCGAGCAGCAGGCAGGCGAACCAGAAGACGCCCAGCGCGAGATCGTTCGCCCCGATCGGCGACCGGCAGAGCCCGTCATAGACCAGCCAGCCGAGCGCGAGCGCGCCGAGGCCGATGGCGATCGCCGCGACGGGGCTCAGATCCGCCTTGGCCGGGTCGACCAGGAAGCTCTCAGCCCCGACATAATAGATCAGGACGAGCAGCGAGAATCCGCTGATCCAGGTGAAATAGGCCTCCCATTTGAACCAGTGCAGCTTCTCGGGCATCTGGCTCGGCGCAACCTGGTATTTCTGGTTGTGATAGAAGCCGCCGCCGTGGACCGACCACAGCTCGCCCGAGGCCTCGCCCTCGGCCGGTTTGGTGAGATGGTTGTCGAGCCAGACGAAATAGAAAGAGGAGCCGATCCAGGCGATGCCTGCGACCAGGTGCAGCCACCGGATCGCGAGGTTGAGCCACTCGCCGATGTCGACACCCACCTCTCAGCTGCCCCGGTAGGTGGAATAGGCGAAAGGCGAGACCAGCAAGGGCACGTGATAATGCCCTCCGCCGCCGGCGAGGCCGAACTTCACCTCGACTTCGTCGAGGAAAGGCGGGTCGGGCAAGGCGACGCCGAGGCCGCGGAAATAGTCCGCCACCGCGAAGCGTAGGGCATAACGGCCGGGTGCGAGCTCGCCTCCGGCGAGGTCCGGGCAGCGGCCATCCGCGTCGGTCGTGCCGCGCGCGATCTCCCCGTCCGGTCCGCTCAGCACCAGCGCCATGCCGGCGGCGGGCCGGCCGTGCATGGTGTCGAGCACATGGGTGGAGAGCGTGCTCATGCCATGGCCTCCAGCCGCAACCGGACGATCTCGCCGATCTCGGCGATTGCGGTCGCGATTTCGGTCTCCCGGTCGTTGGCGAGGCGGCGTTCCATTGCGGCGAGAATGCCCGCTTTGTCGGTCAGGCGCACGCAGAGGATGAAGGGGAAGCCGAATTTCTCCCGGTACGCGGCATTGAGCGCGTGGAAACGATCGTACTCCTTGCGCGTAAGCCGGTCGAGCCCGGCGCTGGCCTGCTCCGCCGCGCTGGCATCGGTGAGGTCGATCGCGGCCTTGCCCGCGAGCTCGGGATGGGCGCGGATCAAAGCGAGCTGTTCGTCCGGCGTGGCGTCGTGGACGACGGCCATGAGGTCGGCATGCCGGTCGCCGGACGAGGGGCGCGCATCGGCGCGAGCCTCCACCCAGGGCGAATGTTCGAACAAGGCGGTCATCGCGCCACTCGTCCGATCAGCCGCAGCCTGCTGACGCCCCCGTCGGGTACGAGGTTGAGACGCACGAAGCGGACCGCGCCGAGATCGGCGATGCCTTCGCGGAAGACGTGGATTTGGTCGGCCTCGAGCTTCGCCGCGGGCAGCAGGACCGGCCAGCTCTTGGAAGCCGAAGCAATTTCGTCGGGCGATCCGCTTGCCTCCGCTGCCGCCTGGAGAAAGCAGCGGTCCGGATAATTGCCTTTGAAATGCGCGGTATCGACAACGACCTCTTCGATGAATCCCGCCGCGCCCAGCTGCAGCACCGCCCAGTCATGCCCGTCCTCGCGCCGCCGCCGCGTCTCCCAGCCGTCGCCCATGTTCACGCCGCGCCCGGGAGCGGTGAGGTTCTCGATGCGGCCGTAATGCTCGTCATTGGCGATGATCCCGCGGCCGCCATTCTCCATCGCCAGCAGGTCGATGCGCTCGTCGCCGCCGACCTTGGACCAGTCCTTGGCGATCCTGCCCCAGGCGCGCAGCCGCGCGACGCCGCCGTCCGGAAAGATGTGCAGCCGCACATGGGTGACGGGCTCGCCATGCTCGACCGGAACGTAGATGCGATCGTCGCCCTGCAGCGCGAGCCGCGCCGTGACCTTCGTCCAGAGCGCCTCCTCGTTCGGCAGCGGCGTTTCGCTTCGGCAGACCTCGATCTCGGCGCCTGGCGGGTAGTTGCCGGTGAAGTGCCGTGTGTCGATTTCGAAGCCCGCGACGAGGCCGGGCACGCCCAGGCGGATCACGCACCAATCGTGGCCCGGCGTGCGCCTTCGCCGGCTCTCCCAGCCGTCCATCCACTTGCCGTGCTCGTCATATTTGTCCGGAACGAAGACAGGGTCGGAGGGATCGATCAGGCGCGCCTTGTCGGCGAAGAAATCGTCGGTTGCGTAGACCACTGCAGCGCCCAGCCTGGGCTGAGCCAGATCGACATGATGACGCCGAAGCTCCTCAAACATGCGGATGCGTCGTCCGCCAGTGGCGCGCGATGTCGATGCGCCGGCAGAACCAGACGTCCTCATGGCCGAGCGCGTGCTTGAGGAAGCGATCGAGCCCCGCAATCTTGCCCGGCCGCCCCGCGAGGCGGCAGTGGAGGCCGACCGACATCATCTTCGGCCGCTCCTCCCCTTCCGCATAGAGCATGTCGAAGGTGTCGCGCAGATAGGCGAAAAACTGGTCGCCGGTCTGCATGTTGGCGCTGGCGAAGCGCATGTCGTTGGTCTCCAGCGAATAAGGGACGATGAGGTGGCTCTTCCCCGCCACGTCGGTCCAGAAGGGAAGATCGTCCGAATAATCGTCGGCGTCGTAGAGGAAGCCGCCTTCCTCCGCGACGATCCGCCGCGTGTTCGGCCCGGTGCGGCCGGTATACCAGCCAAGCGGGCGTTCGCCGGTCAGCTGCCGGTGCGCCTCGATCGCCCGCTCCATGTCCGCCCGCTCCTCGGCCTCGGGCACCCACTGATAGTTGATCCAGCGCCAGCCGTGCGACGCGATCTCGTGCCCGGCCTCGAGGAAAGCCTCCACCACCGCCGGATTGCGCTGCATCGCCAGCGCGACGCCGAACACGGTGACGGGAATCTCGTAGCGCTCGAACAGCCGCAGCAGGCGCCAGACGCCCGCGCGCGAGCCATATTCGTAGATCTGCTCCATGCTCATGTGCCGGGCACCCAGGACGGGCGCCGCATTGGCGATGTCGGACAGGAAGACTTCGGCGCCCGCATCCCCGTCGAGGATGCTCGCTTCGGCGCCCTCCTCATAGTTGAGCACGATCTGGACGGCGATGCGCGCGCCTCCCGGCCATTGCGCATGCGGCGGCGTGCGTCCGTAGCCGGCGAGGTCTCGGGGATAGCTTTCCGTATGCATGGCCTCGCGGCACGCTAGGACGAAACGCCGTGCTGTGCCAAGCTCGCCGCATGCGCGAGATGATCCCCGAGCCGCTGACAGCCGAAGCCTTCGCGCCGTTCGGCAGCGTGATCGAAGCTTCCGATGCCGCCGTGAAGCTCGACATCAACCGGGGCCACGCGATCCGCTACGACGCGCTCGCCGAGGTCGACGTCGCCGAGGGCGGCGGCGTCGCCGTCATCAGCATCTTCCGCGCCCGGCCGCTCGCCGCGCTCGTCCTGCGCACCTTCGAGCGCCACCCCCTCGGCAGCCAGGCCTTCGTCCCCCTCAGCGGAATCCCCTATCTCGTCGCCGTCGCCCCTGCGGGAGATTTCGACGCGGCGGCGATCCGCCTCTTCCGCGCGCAGCCCCACCAGGGCGTCCACTACGGCAAGGGAGTCTGGCACCACTTCCTGCTCGTCCTCGCCGCAAGCGATTTCCTCGTCGTCGACCGCGCCGGCCCCGGCGACAATTGCGAGGAGGTGGCGCTAGCGGCTGGCCAGGAGATTCGGGTGCGCGGCTAGAATGCCGATGCGGCATCGTCGCTCAGTCTCGAACCGTCTGCTCCTTCACCCGCCGCCGAAAGCGGTGGAGCAGCGGCTCGGTATAGCCGTTCGGCTGCGCGATGCCCTCGAAGACGAGCGCGCGCGCGGCCTGGAAGGCGAGGCTGGTCGCTTCGGTGCCGGCCATGGGGCGATAGTGCGGATCGCCCGCATTCTGGGCGTCCACCTTCGCCGCCATCCGGCTGAGCGCCGCATCGACCTCGGCGGCCGAGCAGATTCCGTGCAGCAGCCAGTTGGCCATGTGCTGGGAGGAGATGCGCAGGGTCGCGCGATCCTCCATCAGGCCGACGTCGTGAATGTCCGGCACCTTTGAGCAGCCGACGCCCTGGTCGATCCAGCGCACCACGTAGCCGAGAATCCCCTGCGCGTTGTTGTCCAGCTCGGCGCGTATTTCCTCGGCCGACCAGTTGCGGCCCGTCGCGAGCGGGACCGTGAGCAGCTCGTCGAGCCCGGGGAGGGGCCGCTCCTCCAGCTCCCGCTGCCGCGCGAACACGTCGACCTCGTGATAATGGAGCGCGTGGAGCACCGCCGCGGTCGGGCTCGGGACCCAGGCCGTATTCGCGCCCGATCGCGGGTGGCCGATCTTCTGCTCCAGCATTTCGGCCATCCGGTCGGGCGCCGCCCACATGCCCTTGCCGATCTGGGCGCGGCCGGCGAAGCCGCAGGCGAGGCCCACGCCCACATTGCGGTCCTCGTAGGCGCGGATCCAGGCGCTCGCCTTCATCTCGCTTTTGGGGATCATCGCGCCCGCGCGCATCGAAGTGTGGATCTCGTCGCCGGTCCGATCGAGGAATCCGGTATTGATGAACACGACGCGGTCCTTCACCGCGCGGATGCAGGCGGCGAGATTGGCCGAAGTCCGCCGCTCCTCGTCCATCACGCCCACCTTTACGATGTTGCGATCAATGCCGAGCAGGTCCTCGACGGCGTCGAAGAGGCGGTTGGTGAAGGCGGCTTCGTCGGGCCCGTGCATCTTCGGTTTCACGATATAGACGGAGCCGGCCCGGCTGTTGCGGAAGCGGCCGAGGCCCTTGAGGTCGTGCAGGCCGATCAACGCAGTTACGATCGCATCGAGCATGCCCTCGGGCGCCTCGCTGCCGTCCGGGAGCCGGATGGCGGGCGTCGTCATCAAATGTCCGACATTGCGGACGAAGAGCAGGCTGCGGCCCGGCAGCACGAGCTCCGAGCCATCGCCTCGCTCATAGATGCGGTCGGCCGCGAGGGACCGGGTCGTCTTGCGGCCGCCTTTGTCGAAGCTCGCTTCGAGATCGCCGCGCATCAGGCCGAGCCAGTTGGCATAGGCCGCGACCTTGTCGTCGGCATCGACCGCGGCCACCGAATCCTCGAGGTCGACGATCGTGGTCAGCGCCGCCTCCAGCTCGATGTCGGCGATGCCCGCCGGATCGCCGCGGCCGATCGGGTGATCGCGGTCGATGACCAGCTCGATATGCAGGCCGTTGTTGCGCAGCAGCAGATTGGCGCCGCGCCGGCCGACGAGCTGCGCGGGATCGGCGAGCACCGGCTCGCCGCCCGCGAAGCCGGACCAGCTCTGCGACGCGAGCGGGGCCGCCTGGTCGAGAAAGGCCTTCGCCCGGGCAACGACCCTCGCGCCTCGCTCCGGATCATAGCCTCCACCCGGCGCCGGCGTCCCCAGCGCGTCGCTGCCGTACAGCGCGTCGTACAGGCTTCCCCAGCGCGCATTGGCGGCATTCAGCAGAAAGCGCGCGTTCAGCACCGGCACGACCAGCTGCGGACCGGCGAGCCGCGCAACCTCGTCGTCGACATTGGTCGGCGCGATGGCGAACGGTCCGGGCTCGTCGACGAGATAGCCGATCTCTCGCAGGAACGCCTGATACGCCTCGGTCGGGAACGAGCCGGGATGCGCGACGTGCCAGGCATCGATCTTCACCTGCATCGCATCGCGGATCGCCAGCAGCGCCCGGTTTTCCGGCACGAAGCGGGAATAGAGATCCGCCGTGCCGCGCCAGAAGGCATCCGCTTCGATCCCGGTTCCGGGCAGCGCATTCTCTTCGATAAAGCGCGCCAGGGCAGCGGCGACCCGCAACCCGGCCCTGTCGATCGACTCGGCCATGGCGTTGCTCTTTCTGCGCCGTCCTGTGCTTCGTCAACCGGCGCGCCGCAGGCGTCGGAAGCGCCGGCCGAAAGCGCCCCCGCCCGCTTGCCAGCGGCCGCGCTGCCGCTATCACGGCGCCATGCAGCGCGCGAGGAGCTCGGCCCCGTGAAGAAGATCGAAGCCGTCATCAAGCCGTTCAAGCTGGACGAGGTCAAGGAGGCGCTGCACGACGTCGGCGTCTCCGGGATCACCGTTACCGAGGCCAAGGGCTTCGGCCGCCAGAAGGGCCATACCGAGCTCTATCGCGGCGCGGAATATGTCGTCGACTTCCTGCCCAAGGTGAAGCTCGAGGTGGTGGTCGAGGACGGCCTCGCCGAACGGGTCGTCGAGGCGATCGCCGCGGCGGCGCGGACCGGGCGCATCGGCGACGGCAAGATCTTCGTCTCGCCGGTCGAGGAGGCGCTCCGCATCCGCACCGGCGAACGCGGCTCCGACGCCATCTAGGGCGTCAAAAATCGCTGCCGAGCGTCAGCGCCGGGCCGGAACCGGGAGCGGCGTCGCCCGCGATACGGAAGCGCCATTCGGCCGAGACCCTGGTCCGTCCCGGCAGCCGGATCGCGACCAGCGGGCCCGCGTCGAGCCGCGCGGCGCCGCGCTGCGCTCCGCCCCAGGCGCCTGCGCCGAACTCGAGCCGGCCGGCGGGGAGACTGATGCGGGCCGAACCGTCGGCGAAGAAGTCGGGCGAGCGCGTTCCGACCGCGCCTGCCTGGCCGTAGGCATCGAGCCTGAGGCGGCCCGGCAGGCGCACCTCGTCGACGCCCCCATAGACGGTGAGCGCGAACGCGGAGCGCCCGTCCGCGCCCAGCGCCTGCCGCCGCTCGGCGAGGATGTGGACCGGTGCGCCGCCGAGCGGCCGCCAGTCGATGCCGACCGCCGCTTCGCCGCCGCGCCGGTCGCGCAGCGGCGCGTAGAGGCGGGCGCTTAGCGCAAGCGGCCGCGCCGCATCGCCGTTCAGGCGATAGCGCAGCCGAACCCCCGCCTGACTCCCGCCGAGGGTCCCGGCCGGCGCGAGCCCCGGCGCGCCGTCGCGCCGAAGCAGCCCCCATGCGGAGGCGGACCAGCGGCCGGCTACGGCGACCCGCGCAAACGGCGCGGTCCGCTCGAGCAGCTGAGGCGGCAAGGCGGCCGGGGCTGCGCGGCTCGGGCGCAACCGTTCGGCCGCTTCGGTGAAAAAGACGGGCATCGCCGGCGCACCATCGCGAGCCGCGTAGCTTGCAATCCGCGGTGCAAAGCCGGCGGAATGGGCTCGAAGCGGGGCGAGGGGCGCTGGAACTGCACGGTGGCGGACGCCGTCGGCCGCCACAGCGCCAGCCTGTGTCGCTCGCGGCGAGGTCGGCGCCGGTGCCGCGACGCCCGCCTCAATCCACCAGGCGGGCGCGTAGACAGCGGCCCGCAGGCAGAGCCAGCCGCCGACGACCAGCAGGAGAAAGCGCAGCGGCGGCGGCTGGCGCATCATTCCGCCGGCACGATGTCCGGAAAGGCGTGGGCGGTCTTGTCCCACTGCGCCGCTCCGCCCGCCGCCGCGTAGCGCGCCAAGGCCTGCCGCGCCGCCAGCATCGCCACGACATTGGCGACGATCGTGCGCGGCACCGAGCGCACCCCTTCCCGCCAGCCATAAGCGGACGCGACGAAGCCGAAGCGCATCGCCAGGCGCCAGCTGAGCAAGCCGCCGTTGAAAAGCAGGAGGAGCCGGAGCGTGGCGGGGATCCGCACCGGTTCCAGCCCGGCGGCGAGCGTGGCGGCCGCGCGCAGGGTCCAGAGCAGCAAAGCCGCATAGCCGCACAGCAGGAGCAGAGCGGCCAGCACCGGCTGCCTGTCCCGCATCCGCATCCAGCGCTCGGCGAGGCCGCCGCTCCAGCCGAGCCTGTCCCAGCCCGCCAGCGCGATGCCCCGCATCCATCTCCCCTTCTGGGCGACCGCGGCCGCGAGCGTCGCGGGAAAATAGGCCCGGGTCGCCACCACCGCCCCTCCGGCGCCGCTCCGCAGCCGCACGAAGGCCGCGCGCCCGCCGGCCCGCCTCAGCCGGAGACCGAGCTCGTAATCCTCGGTGAGGCTGTCGGCGTCGAACGGGCTGCCGTGCCGCGCCGCGAGCCGCTGGAGCGCCTCCCTCGCGATCGCGCAGCCCACGCCCGCCGACGGAAGCGCCGCGCCCACCGCCTCGCGCACGACCAGCCCCTTGCCGTGCGCCTCGGCGAACTCGTCCGCATAATGGCCGGCGATCCAGCGCGACTGCGGATCGATCAGCGGCAGGACCGGCAGCTGGACGAGATCGAAGCGCTCGACGAGCGTGTCGAAGATCCGCAGCCCGGCCGAATGGACGACGTCTTCGGCATCGTGCAGCGCGACCGCCTTGAAGGGCCGGCCGGACGCCGCCTCGTCCGCAAGCATCGCCTGCCAGAGGCTGTTGAGGCAGTCCGCCTTGGTCGTGGGTCCGGGCCGGTCTCCCACCACGATCCTGATCCGCGGATCGCGTTTCGTCTCGGCCGCCGCGATCGTCCTCGGGTCGTTCGGATAGCAACCGACGAAGATGGCGAAATCGGCGGACCCCCAGGCATGGAGCGTGTGGCGCAACATGGAGCCGATCACATCGGCCTCGTCCCAGGCCGGCACGAACAGAGCGATCCGGCCCGGCGCGCCGGGAACGGGCAGAGTATCGATCAGCGCATCGCGGCCGCTGCGGCCGGAGAGACGCGCGCGCGCGCGGCGGGCGATCCAGAGCAGGTCCACGAGCAGATCGCTGAGCCCGAGGACGAGGAACCCCGTCGCGGCGAACAATGCCGTCTCGAGCAGCAGCAAGTCCATCGCCGCGATCAGCGGCGGCTGAGCGCCCATCGATCCACCCCCGCGGCAATTCATCCATTTCGGTGGAACGCGCCGCAACGATTGGTCCATTTCGGAGGAAAATCCGGGCGCTAGCGGCGCCGCAGCGGACGGCGGCCGCGGTGCGGGTCGCCACTTTCCGCCTCGTCCGCCAGCCGCTACGGCTCCGCCCGATGACGCCAACCCAGCCCCGCCCGCGCTCGGCAATGCGCGCCTTCCTTGCGAGCGAGGCGGCGGGAGGGTTCGTGCTGATGGCGGCGGCGGCGCTGGCGCTGGCGGCCGCGAACGGTCCGTTCGCCGAGGCCTATCATCATCTCGTCCACGCCGAGACCGGACCGGTTCTGGCCCCCAGGCTCGGGCCGATGACCGTCCATCTGTGGATCAACGACGCCTTGATGGCGGTCTTCTTCCTGCTCGTCGGGCTCGAGATCAAGCGCGAGCTGGTCGACGGCCGCCTCTCGACCTGGGAGCGGCGGCGCCTCCCGCTCATCGCCGCATTCGTCGGCATGGCGCTTCCCGCCGCCATCTACCTCGCGCTCGCCGGCGGCGTCGAAGGACTAGCCGCAGGCTGGGCGATCCCGGCGGCGACCGACATCGCCTTTGCGATCGGCGTCCTCGCCTTGCTCGGCAGCCGGGCACCGACCTCGCTCAAGCTGTTCCTGACCAGCGTCGCCATCGCCGACGATATGGGAGCGGTCGCGATCATCGCCGTCGCCTACACCGCCGCGATCGACACGTTCGCCCTCGGCGTCGCCGCCGCGATCCTTCTCGCCATGTATGCGATGGGCAAGAGCGGCGTCCGCGCTCTTTCACCCTATCTGATCGCCGCCGCCGCGCTCTGGTATGCAATCCTGCTCTCGGGCGTGCACGCGGCCGTCGCCGGCGTGCTCGCCGCGATGATGATCCCGGTCGTCGCCACCCCCGGCGCGCCCGACGCCGCGAACTCTCCGCTCCACCGGCTCGAGCACGCCCTCGCGCCCTGGGTCGCCTTCGCAATCGTTCCTTTGTTCGGCTTCGCCAATGCCGGCGTCGCGCTCGGCGGGCTGGGCCTGTCGGACCTCGTCGCGCCGCTCCCGCTCGGCATCGCCGCGGGCCTCTTCCTGGGCAAGCAGCTCGGCATCTTCGCGGCGGTCTGGCTCTCGGTCCGGTTCGGCCTCGCCTCCAGGCTGCGCGGCGCGACCTGGCTCCAGGTCTACGCAGTGGCCGCCTTGTGCGGCATCGGCTTCACGATGAGCCTGTTCATCGGCGCGCTCGCATTCCCCGGCGATCCCGCGCTCGCCGAGCAGGCGAAGATCGGCGTCCTTTCGGGCTCGTTCGCGAGCGCCCTTCTGGGCTATGCGATCCTGCGCGTCGCCCCGCTCCACCCGCATTTGGCCGCCGAGGAGACGGGCCAAAGCGACGAGATCGAACGCGACGGAGACGTCGCCGCCTGTTGAGGAACGCAAGATGAAGACCCTGCTCAGCCTTCTGTTCGCTTTCCTCCTCGCCGCCTGCGCGACCGCGCCGGAAGGGCGGAGCGACGAATCCGACAGCATCGACGCGATCGCGCAGGACTATGTCGATCTCCAGCTTGCCATCGGCGAGAAGGAGGAAGGCTATATCGACGCCTATTACGGCCCGCCCGAATGGCGCGAGCGCGCCCGCGCCGAGGCGGCGGCGACGAACCTGCCCCAGCTCGCCACGCGCACCGCGGCGCTGATCGAGCGGATCGGCGCTGTCGAGGCGGTGACGTCCTGGCCGGCCGGATCGATCGAGGCCCGCCGCCCGGGCTTCCTGCGCGCCCAGCTCGTCGCGGCGGCGACGCGCCTGAGGATGCTCCAGGGGGAGCGCCTGAGCTTCGCCGAGGAGGCGCAGGGCCTGTTCGCGGTCACGCCCGAGATCCGGCCGCTCTCGGCCTTCGAACCGACGCTCGCACGGATCGAGAGCCTGCTTCCCGGCACGGGCGCGCTCGCCGAGCGGGTCGATGCCTTCCAGGCGCGCTTCGCCGTCCCGGCCGCCCGTCTCGATCCGGTGATGCGCGCCGCCATCGCCGAATGCCGCCGGCGCACGGTCCAGCATATCCCGCTCCCCGCGGAGGAGCAGTTCACGCTCGAGTTCGTCACCGACAAGAGCTGGTCCGGCTACAATTGGTACCAGGGCAATTACCGCAGCCTCATCCAGGTCAATACGGATCTTCCGATCCTGATCAGCCGGGCCGTCGATCTGGGCTGCCACGAAGGCTATCCCGGCCACCACGCCTACAACGCTTTGCTCGAGCGCAACCTCGCACGCGGCCGCAACTGGGTCGAATATATGGTCTATCCGCTCTATTCGCCCCAGTCGCTGATCGCCGAGGGCTCCGCCAATTACGGCTACGACCTCGCCTTCCCCGGCGATGAGCGCCTCGCCTTCGAGACTGCCACCCTCTACCCGCTGGCCGGGATCCCGACCGAAGGCGCGGCGCGCTTCCTCGAGCTCCAGGACGCCCTCCAGGATCTTTCCGGCGCCCGCTTCACCATCGCCCGCGACTTCCTCGAAGGCCGGATCGCGCGGCCCGAGGCGGTCGCGCTCACCCAGCGCTACATGCTCGTCTCCACCCGCCGCGCCGAGCAGCTCCTCGCCTTCACCGAGCAGTACCGGACCTACGTCATCAATTACGGCCTCGGCCGCGAGATGGTCGCCGCCTATATCGAAGCGCAGGGCCCGGACCAGGCGACGCGCTGGGAGGCGATGGAGCGGATCCTCTCCGAGCCGACGCTGCCGGGCGACCTGCTGGTTCGCTGATGCGCTGCTTCTTCTCGCCCCGCCAGCTCGTCCACGCGCCGGCGGTCGAGCTCCACAACGGCGCCTTCGTGCCCTTTGCCGAGCATCCCGGGCGGGTCCGCTCGATCCTCGACGCGATCGGCCCCACCGAAGAGCCGAAGGATCAGGGCGAGGCGGCGCTGCTCCGCGTCCATCCCCAGGCGTATCTCGATTTCCTCGAGGGCGCCTGGTCGCAGTGGCGCGCGGCCGGCCGGGCGGGCGATGCGGCCGGCTATGCCTGGCCGGTCGTGCGCCGCCGCCCGCTCGCGCTCGAGCGGATCGACGCCAGGCTTGGCCTCTACAGCTGCGACGCCTCGACGCCGATCGCGCAAGGCACGTTCGAAAGCGCCTATTGGTCCGCCCAGACGGCCCTGTCCGCGCTCGAGGCGGTGCTGGCCGGCGAGCGTAGCGCCTTCGCGCTCTGCCGCCCGCCGGGCCACCATTGCGGCGCCGATTACATGGGCGGCTATTGCTATCTGAACTCTCCCGCGATCGCCGTCGAAGCCGCGATCGCGGCCGGGCGCCGGCGGGTCGCGGTCCTCGACGTCGACTATCATCACGGCAACGGCACGCAGGACATCTTCTACGCCCGCGGCGACGTCCTCTTCGCCTCGATCCACGCCGATCCGGCAACCGACTATCCCTTTTTCTGGGGCTTCGGCGACGAGACCGGCGAAGGGGAGGGGGCGGGCGCCACGCTCAACCTGCCGCTGCCGCGCGGCACGGACATGAGCGGCTTCGAACCCGCGCTCGACCGGGCGCTGGAGCGCATCGCCGCCTTCGCGCCGGCGCTTCTGGTCTGCTCTTACGGCGCCGACACCTATGTCGGCGATCCGATCAGCCAATTTCGTCTCGAGACCGGCGATTACACGCGCATCTCCCGCCGCATCGCCTCGCTCGGCCTTCCGACGCTCGTCGTCATGGAAGGCGGCTACGCCATCGACCGCCTCGGCGCCAACGTCGCGGCCTTCCTGACGGGCTTTTGACAGACGGCTTTATTGCGTACGCCCGATCGTGCAGAGCGATCTCGGCTGGCTGCCCTGGAACGGCCAGACTGTCCTCGCCTCCTCGATCTGCGCTCCGTCGGGGAACAGGTCGACGCCGGCTACCTGTTCGATCGATTCGATCGTGGTGACATGGTCCTGAAGATAGCGCAGCGCCGCGGGACCGTCGGGATTGGCCGTATCGTGGGGCAGCAGGATGCTGAGCGTGGCAAGCGAAGCGTCGGCGCGGCGAAGCGCCAGCACTTTGTAGAAGTGCGACGGGACTGCCACGCGCTGGCTGCCGTTCCGTGAAGCCATGCGTTGGGCGGCGGCATCCGGATCGCGCCGGCCGTCGGCATTGCGATCGAATATGCTGCCGCTCAGTACGTAAATCGCCGCGTGCTCCGCAGCCCACAGACGCGTGATTCCCTCGAGTATCTGCCAGATGCCGCGGTTCAGCTGGCACGTCTGCGGCGCCATGTTCGACATGATGAACGAGTTGCGGCCGGCGATTGCGGAGATCGTCTGGTTCGCGAACGGGGCCATGTGGCCCTGGTCGTAGATCGGCTCATTATAGTCGCTCGGCAGGGACGCTTCCGCTGTCGGCAGGCGCGGATCGGCGCGAAAGCAGTCCTCTCGCGCGATGCGCCTCAGGCGCGCGGACTCGACTCGCTCCGCGGTCCACAGCGGCACCCGCAAGTCGCCGTCATAGCCGATCACATAATCGCGCTGGACGAGCAGCCGCTCGTTGTCGACCGGCAGTGTCGCACGCGGCACGCCCCAGGGCAGGTGCGTCGCCACGGACTGGTCGCGGTCGGCCTGGCTTAGCCACAGCTGCCGGTCCGCCGCGGCTCGTGCGGGAGCGGTGCAGTCGGCCGCGGATGCTGCCGTCCAGGGCCATATCGAAAAGAGCGCGAAAAGCAGTGCGGCAAGCGCGCGGCGGCGATGGTCCATGGCGAGTCCCCCCTGCGGGGAGGCTGCGCCTCATGCGGTCCCTGAACGATGCGAGACGAATCCATTCCGGAGGGAGCGGCCGCCAATCTGATCCGTTATGGAGAAAAGGTGGCGGATGCCTCCGTGCCCAGGGAGCTCACAGCTTCTCGGTGAGCTCCGGGACGATCTTGAACAGGTCGCCGACCAGGCCGATGTCGGCGACCTGGAAGATCGGCGCGTCCTCGTCCTTGTTGATCGCGACGATCGTCTTGGAATCCTTCATGCCGGCGAGGTGCTGGATCGCGCCCGATATGCCGATCGCGATATAGACGCCCGGCGCGACGATCTTGCCGGTCTGGCCGACCTGATAGTCGTTGGGCGCATAGCCCGCGTCGACGGCGGCGCGGCTGGCGCCGACGGCCGCGCCGAGCTTGTCGGCGAGCGGATCGATCAAGGCGTGGAACTGCTCGGAGGAGCCCAAGGCCCTCCCGCCCGAGACGATGATGCTGGCGCTGGTCAGCTCCGGCCGCTCGGAATGGGCGACCTCCTGGCCGACGAAGGTGGAGAGACCCTGGTCGCCGCCGCCGGAGACCGCTTCGATCGCGGCGGAGCCGCCTTCGCGCGACGCCTTTTCGAAGGCGGTGCCGCGCACCGTGATCACCTTCTTGGCATCGGACGACTTGACCGTGGCGATGGCGTTGCCGGCATAGATCGGCCGGGTGAAGGTATCTTCTCCCTCGACCGAGAGGATGTCGGAAATCTGCATGACGTCGAGCAGGGCCGCGACTCGCGGGGCGACGTTCTTCCCGGTGGTCGTGGACGGCGCGAGGAAGGCGTCGTGATGCGCCATCAGCCCCGCGATCAGCGGCGCGACGTTCTCGGCCAGCTGGTGCTCGTAGGCGGCGTCGTCGGCGACGTGCACCTTGCCGACGCCCGGGATCTTCGCGGCCTCGCCGGCGACGACGGCGACGCCGGAGCCGGCGACGAGGAGGTGGACCTCGCCGAGCTTCGCGGCGGCTGCGACGGCGGCCAGCGTCGCGTCCTTCAATTCGCCGCCTTCATGTTCGACCAGAACGAGGCACTTCATCCCACCACTCCCGTTTCGCGCAGCTTGTCGATGAGCTCGTCGACCGATCCGACCTTGATCCCCGCCGTCCGCTTGGGCGGCTCGGCGACCTTCAGCATGGTGAGGCGGGGCGCGACGTCGACGCCGTAATCCTCGGGCGTCTTCTGGGCCAGGGGCTTGGACTTGGCCTTCATGATGTTGGGCAGCGACGCGTAGCGCGGCTCGTTAAGCCTGAGATCGGTGGTGACCACCGCCGGCAGCTTGAGCCGCACCGTCTCGAGGCCGCCGTCGACCTCGCGGGTGACGCTGACCGCTTCCGTTCCCTCGACCTCGATCTTCGAGGCAAATGTTCCCTGCCCCCAGCCGAGCAAGGCGGAGAGCATCTGGCCGGTCTGGTTCGAATCGTCGTCGATCGCCTGCTTGCCGAGGATGATCATGCCCGGCTGCTCTTCCTCGGCGATCGCCTTCAGGATCTTGGCGACGGCGAGCGGCTCGACCTCGGCGTCGGTCGCGACCAGGATCGCGCGGTCGGCGCCCATGGCGAGCGCGGTCCTGAGCGTCTCCTGCGCCTTGGCCGGCCCGATCGAGACGGCGACGATCTCGCTCGCGGCGCCCTTCTCCTTGAGGCGGATCGCCTCCTCGACGGCAATCTCGTCGAACGGGTTCATGCTCATCTTGACGTTGGCGAGGTCGATGCCCGAGCCGTCCGCCTTGACCCGCGGCTTGACGTTGTAATCGATCACCCGCTTCACGGGCACGAGCAGCTTCATCGAATCGTCTCCGTCTCAAAACCGTTCGGGCCGAACCCGTCGAAGCCCTGTCCTTCACTTCCTCCGTAAGGACAAGGGCAGCCCTTCGACAAGCTCGGGGCGAACGCTTCCTTCACCGCGGCCATGATCTTGCGCGCCGCGTCGCCGATCGGCGGCCCGGCCGCGGATCACACATGGTTGGCGCGATATTCGCGATAGATTTCGTCGAACGCTTCCGCCTCCCCCAGACGCTCGAAAGCCGAGAAGGGGATCTCGAACGGGCGCTCGTCGGGGAAGCGATCCCTCCGGAGGTAAACGATGCACTTGCCTTCCCGGGCGGCCCACCAGCCCTCATCGTACGGCCCCTGCTCGCAGCGGCGACGGACCTCGCGAATGCTGTCCGGCTCCTCGCGCAGCCGATGAAACTCCGCGATACTGATCGGATGCAGCTCGTCCCCCGTATCCCACATGCCCGTCGGCAAAGACAGGATGGCCCGGTCGCCGTTGCGCCGGGCGTACCAGCCCATGCCGTAGAGCGCTTCGCCTCGCAGCGACCGGCTCACGCTGGCACCGTCTCCTTCACCGCCGCCACGATCTTGCGCGCCGCGTCGCCGAGATCGTCGGCGGGGACGATGGCGAGGTTGGACTGGGCGAGGATCGCCTTGCCTTCGTCGACGTTCGTGCCTTCGAGCCGGACCACCAGCGGCACCTTCAGATCGACCTCGCGCGCCGCCGCGATGATGCCCTCGGCGATGATGTCGCAGCGCATGATGCCGCCGAAGATGTTGACGAGAATGCCCTTCACCGCCGGGTCGGAGAGGATGATCTTGAACGCGGCCGTCACCTTCTCCTTCGAAGCGCCGCCGCCGACGTCGAGGAAATTGGCCGGGAAGGCGCCGTTCAATTTGATGATGTCCATCGTCGCCATGGCGAGGCCGGCGCCGTTGACCATGCAGCCGATGTCGCCGTCGAGCTTGATGTAGGCGAGATCGTGCTTCGAGGCCTCGATCTCCATCGGGTCCTCCTCGCTCTCGTCGCGCAAAGCGGCGAGGTCCGGATGGCGGAACATGGCGTTCGCATCGAAGCCGATCTTGGCGTCGAGGACGAGCAGCTGCCCGTCCTCGGTGACGGCCAGCGGGTTGATCTCGATCTGGGCGGCGTCGGTGCCGACGAAGGCGTCGTAGAGCAGAGCCGCGACCTTCTGCGCCTGCTTGGCGAGATCCCCGTCCAGGCCGAGCGCGAAAGCGACGGCGCGGCCGTGATGCGGCATGAAGCCGGTCGCCGGGTCGATCGCGATGGTGCGGATCTTCTCGGGGCTGTCGTGGGCCACCTCCTCGATGTTCATGCCGCCCTCGGTGGAGGCGACCATCGCGATCCGTCCGCTCGCGCGATCGACGAGCAAAGCGAGGTAGAATTCCCGCGCGATGTCGACGCCGTCGGTTACGTAGAGACGATTGACCAGCTTGCCTTCCGGCCCGGTCTGGATCGTCACCAGCGTCTTGCCGAGCATCTCGGCGGCATGCGCGCGTACTTCCTCGATGGTCCGGGCCAGCCGCACGCCGCCCTTGGCATCGGAGCCGAGTTCCTTGAACCGCCCCTTGCCGCGCCCGCCGGCATGGATCTGCGACTTGACCACGTAGAGGGGACCCGGAAGCTTCTCGGCCGCGGCGACGGCCTCCTCGACGCTCAACGCGGCATGGCCGGCGGGCACCGGCACGCCGAACTTGGCGAGCAGCTCCTTGGCCTGATATTCGTGGATGTTCATGGGCGGCGGAGCATTTCCAAGAAGGACAGGGGACGCGTGGGCTTAAGCACAACTCGCAACCGCTTGAAAAGCGAAACGCCGCCGCTCCCCTCGAAATGCCCAGTGCGATGACCTCGGCGCTGTCCAAAGCGACCTTTCAATGCTCCTCACTCACGGTCCTGCCGCAGCGACTCCACAGCCCCTGTCCGAGTTGGCTATAACGGCTTACGGGTTTTTGACCGGCGGAGCGTGTGTTGGAAGAATCGGGTACGACCTTGTCTGATGGACAAAAGGCCTGTCTGCGGCTTGTCGCGCAAGGAATGTCCTCGAAGGAGATCGCGAAGGCGTTGGGCCTGACGCCGCAGACTGTCGACACCTACGTCAAATCGTCGATGGCGCGGCTGGGAGTCTCAAGCCGCCGCGAAGCCGCAAGAATTCTCGCGGCGTCTGAGATATCCCAAAAATTAGGATCACCATCAGCGAGCCTTGCGGACCGTCAGCAGGAGCCTCAAATGGCCTCGACCGGAACGACGGGATGGCTCAGCTGGGTCCGCCCTCCTCCGGTCGGGGGAGGCTTTCATGATCTGAGCTGGTCTCAGAAGACGTACCAAGCATTGCTGGTGGCGGTGATCTCGGCCTCGATCGTGATTGCTCTCGCCCTCGCCATTGCCGGACTCTTCCAGACCTTCAGCTGAAGTCGCGCCATTGCCGAAGCTCAATAACATGCCGGCACTTCCGGCTTGAGGAGATGATTCATGCTCAATTTTCGCCCGGGCGCGGGCCCCGTCGTGGCCACGGACACCAAGAACGCCGTCGCCGCGGTTGACGACGCCTTGCTCAACAGCGCCCGCCTCATGGCATCGATTATCGAGGCGACGCAGGGATCCAACCTGCCCATCAGCGAGAGCCAGAAGCTGCTCGCAGAGATGGCTTCAGGGCTGCAGTCGGTGCTCGATGGCCGCGGAAACATGGTCTCCGCGATCCGGCAGATGACTGTCATTAAGGGCCGCAGCAATTTCGCGCCGTTAGACGTTGGCTGTCCCGACGGTTGGTACGACACGGCGTCGGCCACCCTCGCACCCTCCCGGAAGGCTGCTAAGGCACCGTCAGCTGCAGCTTGACCTGCTGCTGCGCCGGAATGAACGCCCAGCGACGTGTTGATCGGGATCCTCTTTTGGATGCTTGCGCTGATTTGCTGCGGCCACGCAATTCTGTTCGGAGGGCGCGACGGTCGCTGGGTGAGCTTCGTGTTCCTAGTCACAGCGGGACTGACGATCCCCGCTGGCAGGCTAGGCAAAGCTTGGGGGGAGACGGAGCTGCTGGTGCTGGGGGTCGACCTCATTTTGCTCGCAGGCCTGTATGCCGTAATGCTGGCCAGTCGGCGCTACTGGCCGATCTGGATGGTAGGTTTCCATCTCTTAGCCGTCGTGACGCATCTCAGCACGATGCTAACGCCGGACTTTACGCCTCGACTGTACCGGGCGATGGGCACTTTCTGGGTGATTCCACTCCTCCTCAGCCTGCTGATCGGGGTCGAGCTGGATCGTCGGGCAGCCCGCAAATTGCGCTTTTCCTCCACGAGCGCTGGTGAGGGTGCCGGTCGTGAGCCGTAGGCCCCCTCTCGCCGACGCCCGCGAAAATGTCCCATTGGTGCAGCTTGCAGCAGCCGCCCAGATGCTCGCGTTGAGTCTCGCCGCGGCCGCCGACCGCAGCGGTGCAACGCTTTTGCAGGCTCCGCGCCTGCGTGTCGTAGGCCCCGATGATCCGCCCGATGAGCAGGAGGAGAGCCTTGCGGCGCGAACTCGCTCGTATCTCCGGGCGCGGCGTCTGCGTGAAGACCTGTTTCCCGAGCAGATCTTCGCCGATCCCGCGTGGGACATGCTCCTCGAACTTTTCGCCTGCAGGCTTGAAGGGAACAGGGTTCACATCTCAGATGCATGCGCAGCCACATTGGTACCACAGACCACCGCGCTTCGCTGGATCGACCGACTGGTGGAATGCGGCCTTATCGAGCGTCATCGCGACACTAAGGACAGCCGACGCATATACGTAGAGCTGTCGGAGATTGCTGCTTGGCGCATCGAGCTCTGGCTCAACGCCGCCTTCCACCCACTGCTCGCTAGTTACGTCACGGAGCCGCAGTCGCGCGGCGACGAGTGCAATCCGGCAGCAAGGTCCTGAAGCAAACACTCCATTGCAAGGGCTGCGTCCGCCGTGATCTCAACCACGGTTTCGCTCGCCAAACAGGAACTGCTTCGGCGTATGATGAGGCCATTCCGCTCCATCCTGCGGAGCCACGTTCGGGCCACAGAAGGCTTGCCGGACGCCGCACAAAGGACGTTATGCGTGATCTCAGCCTTCTCATGAACGGCGATATACAGGCAGAGGAGCATCTCCCATGACGGCTGCCGGAGAAACCCGTCAAACAGACTCTGCCGAGCTACGCTCTGAGCAAGGAGCGCCTTCGCAAGTTTGACAGTCTCGGTACCTATGTCGTCGACGCCAGTTGGACCGGGCCAAGGTCGCTCCGCGCCCTCAAGCTGCATGTCGCGCAACGGGTTCACGTTGCCTAGGGGAGCATTCAGCCCGCGGCGGATCCGGAAGCCGCATCCAGTGCGACGGGGCAGGCAAAATCTCGTGGGTCCGGGCATCCATAAATGTCATCTCGCGACAATAATCGTCCGGAGGGAATGCCAATGCGACGACGGCCTGCTCCCCATAAGACACGAGTATCGCCTCGCCTTCAGGAAGATTTCGCCCGACCCGATGCCACGTCACGTCTAACTAATGATCAGCCCCGCTAGAACCCGCAATCATCGATCCAAAATGGACCGAATCCCTCTTTCGGCGGCCGAGCTGCGACCAAGGTGAAAGATTTGCACTCCGAATCGGACCGATTCTATGCCGCGAATTCTCAGGTTCGGAAGCGAATAAGTAGTTCGGCGAAGGCCCGCCAAATCTGTCGACCGCCGGGGCCCAGTCCAGGGGCGGAAGGCACAGGCAGCGGGCCAGCTCCAGGGGGGCTGCGTTCTCCTTGCCTAGCCTCGCACAAATCGTCATTGTATACAGTATGCAGCTACGCTCGACCACTCTGGTGCGCGGCAACATTTCGGACGAGCTCGTCAACCAGCTCAGGAACATGATCGTCGACGGCAGCCTCGCGGCCGGCGAGCGGATCAACGAGGTCCATTTGTCCCGCGCGCTCGGCGTCAGCCGGACGCCGCTGCGCGAGGCGCTCGTCCGGCTCGGGCGGGAGGGCACGCTCGCCAGCGTTCCGCGGATCGGCTGGTTCGTGAAACCGCTCACTTTGGAGGAGTTCGAGCAGATCTATCCGCTGCGCGCGCTCCTCGATCCCGAGGCGCTGCGCCTCGCCGGCCTGCCGCCGCGCGAGACGGTGGACCGCCTCGAGCGGCTCAATGCGCGCATCGGCTCCGCAACCGACGCCGACGAGACCATCGCCCTCGACGACGAATGGCATCTCGCGCTGATCGGTCACTGCCCGAACGAGGTGCTGCTCGACCTCGTCCGCGAGTTCATCCGCCGCACCCGCCGCTACGAGATCGCCTTGATGCGCGAGCGCGCCAACGTGGCGGTCGCCACCGGCAATCACCTCGACATCATGGCTGCGCTTCGCCGCCGCGATCTGGAGGGCGCCGTCGAAGGCCTCCGGCGCAACCTCACCACCGGTCTCGGGCCGATCCGGGCCTGGCTCGAAGCGCGCGAAAGGGAAGCGAAATGAGGATCCTGCTTGCTCTCTTCTGCCTGCTCCTCGCCGCGCCCGCCGCGGCGCAGTCGGCGGACCCGCTGATCGGCCTCTGGGGCCTGCAGCTCGACTTCGGACCGGAGCTTCGCGGCGAGCTCGTCGTCCGCCGCTCCGGCCGCGCCTGGACCGCCCGGATCGGCGATGCGCGGACAAGCTTTGCGCCTGTCGACGGTCAGGTGCGCTTCGACTTCGCCGGCCGGGGGGCTTTTCGCGGACGCCTCACCGCCGCCGGCCTCGAGGGCTTCTGGCTGCAGCCGTCCGGCGCGATCGAGGACCGGCGCGATCCCGGCGGCTCGGGCCAGCCCTTCGCGACGCCGCTCTTTCTCCGTCCGGCCGGGCCCGGAGAACTGCGCGCCGCGGTCGTGCCGCTCGACGGCCGCTATACGCTCTGGCTCAGCATCTTCCGCGCGCCCGACGGCGCCTTGATGGCGGCCTTCCGCAATCCCGAGATGAACTCGAACGGCGGCGCCTCGCGCTTCAACGTCTCGCGCGAGGGCGATGCGGTCCGCTTCCGCCTGCGCCACGAAGGCGGCGAGGTCGCGCGCGACGCGACCTTCCTCCGCAGTCCCGATCGGCTTCGCATCCACTGGCCGGACCTCGAACGCACCGTCGAGCTGACTCGCCGCGCCCGCGCCGAAGCCGCCGCCTTCTTCCCCAGGCCGCCCGGCGCGCCTCTCTATTTCTACGCCCGACCGCCCCAGCTCGCGGACGGCTGGCGCACGGCCCGCGCCGCCGACACCGGGCTGGCCGAAAATGCGCTCCGGGACATCGTCCGCTCGATCGCCGCGTCCGACCCGACCGCGAGGCCGCCCGTTCTCATGCATTCCATCCTCGTCGCGCATCGCGGCAGGCTGGTGCTCGAGGAATATTTCTTCGGTCACGACCGCGAGACGCCGCATGACATGCGCTCGGCGGGCAAGACGTTCGGCTCGGTCCTGCTCGGCACCGCGCCGGCCCGCCGCGCGGGCCTCTCGCCCGACACGCCGATCTACGAGCTGCTGCGCGGCCGCGGGCCGTTCGCGAACCCGGATCCGCGCAAGGGCCGGATCACCCTCTCGCATTTGCTGACCCACAGCTCGGGCCTTGCCTGCAACGACTACGATGCCGATTCGCCAGGCAACGAAGGGACGATGCAGAACCAGCAGGCGCAGCCGGACTGGTGGCGCTACACGCTCGATCTGCCGATGGCGCACGAGCCGGGCGCCCGCTACGCCTATTGCTCGGCCAACAGCAACCTCGTCGGCGCGGCGCTCACCCACGCCACCCGCATTTGGCTGCCCGAGCTGTTCCGGCGCGAGATCGCCGAGCCGCTGCGCTTCGGCCGCTGGCACTGGAACCTGATGCCGAGCGGCGAAGGCTATCTCGGCGGCGGCGCCTTCCTGCTGCCGCGCGATTTCCTCAAGATCGGCCAGCTCTTCCTCGACGACGGCGTCTGGAACGGCCGACGCATCGTGCCTGCCGACTGGGTCCGCGTCTCGACCGCGCCGCGGATGGAGATCAGCCCGGCGACGACCGGCATTTCCGAAGCCGAGTTCGGGAACAGCTACGGCCGCGGCCATGACGGGCTCGCCTGGCACGTCTACCCGACCATTGCGGCAGGCCGGACCTACGCCTCCTACGAAGCGACCGGAAATGGCGGCCAGGTGCTCGTCGTCGTGCCGGAGCTCGATCTCGCCGTCGCCTTCACCGGCGGAAACTACATGCAGGGCGGCGTCTGGGGGCGCTGGCGCCAGCAGATCGTCGGCGACCGCATCATCCCCGCAATCGCGACGGGCGGCGGTCGGGCGGCACGCCCCCGGACGCCGTAGCGCCCGGCGCGGGCCGTGCCCGTCGCGCGAAGCCGCTGGCGCGAGCCGCTCCCCTGCGTTAAGATCAAAGAGTGAACGAGGGGGCCGCCGATCCGCCGCTGCGCAAGATCATCCATGTCGACATGGATGCCTTCTACGCGTCGGTCGAGCAGCGCGACAATCCCGAGCTGCGCGGCAAGCCGCTGGCAGTGGGCGGCGGCGTGCGCGGCGTGGTCGCGGCGGCCTCTTACGAGGCGCGCAGGTTCGGGATCCGCTCGGCCATGCCCGCGGTGACCGCGAAGCGGAGCTGTCCCGAGCTGATTTTCGTCAAGCCGCGTTTCGACGCCTACCGCGAGGTCTCGAACCGGATCCGCGCCATCTTCGCCGAATATACGCCGCACGTCGAACCGCTCAGCCTCGACGAGGCCTATCTCGACGTCACCGAGGACTTGAAAGGAATCGGCGTCGCCACCGCCATCGCCGAGGAGATCCGCGCGCGCATCCGCGCCGAGACCGGCCTCACCGCCTCGGCCGGCGTCTCCTACAACAAGTTCCTGGCCAAGCTCGCCTCGGACCAGAACAAGCCCGACGGCATCTGCGTCGTCACCCCCGCACGCGGAGCCGCCTTCGTCGCCGGCCTGCCGGTCAAGCGCTTCCACGGCGTCGGCCCGAAGACCGCCGAGCGGATGGCGCGGCTCGGAATCGAGACCGGCGCCGACCTCTGCGCCCAGACCCTCGCCTTCCTCCAGCACCATTTCGGAAGCTCGGGCCAATATTATTACGACCTCGCCCGCGGCATCTGCCACCGCGAGGTCAAGGCGGACCGGCCCTACAAGTCGGTCAGCGCCGAGGACACGTTCATGACCGACCTCAGCGATCCGGAGACGCTGCTCGCCGAGCTTGAGCGAATCGGCCGCCATGTCTGGACCAAGCGGGTCGTGGGCAACGGCCTTTTCGGGCGCACCGTGAACCTCAAGGTCAAATATGCCGATTTCCAGATCGTCACGCGGGCCCGATCGCTCGACCGCCGGGTATGCGGCGAAGCGGAGTTCCTCGAGATCGGTACCCAGCTCCTGCGCACCCTGCTGCCGCCGGTGAAGAGCATCCGCCTGCTCGGCCTCGGCTTGTCCGGCCTTGGCGAGGAGAGCGGCCGCACCGACGAACGGGAGCCGGTGCTGCCGCTCTGATCGGCACCCCTCGGCGGCCTGTGGCGCTCGGGACCGAATGCGTCAGCTAGGTGAAATAGTCCCAGAGGGCGTCAACGAGGTCATGCACCCACTTCGGCGCCGGCCGCCGGGCCGCGCCCGGCTTGACCGGCCGCGAACGCCCTATGAGCTTGACCAACTCTTCGCCGCGCCGGGTGCTCTCTCTGTCGTCTTTGACCGGCGGGGGCGGCGGCTGATTTCCTCGGCTTGCCATCTTATTTCTCCTATCCTTGCTAAGTTAAGGCGAGAAATGTCCTAATCGAGATCGCGTCAGAGACTCAAGACTGACTCGATCCAAATTGGATTAGAAGCCACTTGACTCTTGTCTGTTTCCGGGTTTCTTTAAAACGACTCGGAACGAGATAGCCCTTGCTGTCGCGAAGGGCGGAGTTTATCACTGAGACCGCTTTGGAATCGGCTGCCACCTGCCCGCCAGGTCGAGACCGACCGACCGTAGGAATCGGTGAGCGCCGAAGACGTTCATGGAGGATTTGACCGCGCCCGACGCCCTGCTCGCCGAGATCGACTGCATCGCCCGCCCCGTCCGGGAGCGGATCGACATGAAGGGCCTCGTCCGGCGCACGGTGACGCTCGGCGTCGAATGCCAGGATTTCCGGCTCGTGACCCGCGCCCGCTCGCTGCCCCGCAACCTCGCCGGCGCCGACGCATTCGCCGGCACCGCTGCCGCCTTGCTCAGGACCCTGCTTGCGCCCGAAAAGGGCATCCGCCTGCTCGGCGCGGGTCTTTCGAACCTCGGTGAGGACGCGGCGGGCGAGCCCCCGCGCGAGCTGGAGCTCCCGCTCTGAGAATACGCCTTCCGGACCCGCTCCAGCGCCGCCTCGAAGCGCTGGCCGCGGACCTGCTCAGCATCGACGGCGCCGCCCCGCCCGATTTCGCGGTCCCGCCGGGTGAGCCCGCGCTGGTCCCCGCCGGCTCGGTCGCATGGCACGTCTTTGCAAATCCGGTCACTCTCTTCATCGGCGGCGTCGCGGCGGTCCTGCTCGAGCTCGCCGAGCCGCGCGTCCGCCACGGCGTCTGGGATCATTCGAGCTTCCGCGCCGATCCGCTGACGCGCCTCAAGCGCACCGGTCTCGCGGCCCTGATGACGGTCTACGGCCCGCAAGGGCCGGCCCGCGCGATGATCGAAGGCGTCAACCGGCTCCACGGCCGGATCGAGGGTCGCACCGCCGGCGGCCGAGCCTATCGCGCCGACGACCCCGAGCTGCTCGGCTGGGTGCAGACGACCGCGAGCTGGGGCTTCCTCGAGGCCTTCGCCGCCTTCGATCGGCCCGTGTCGAGCGCCGACCGCGATCTCTATTACGCCTCGATCGCGCCGGTCGCGGCGCTCTACGGGGCGCGCGAGGCGCCGCGGACCGAGGCGGAGACGGCTGCGCTCATCGAGCGCATGCGGCCGTCGCTCGAGCCGTCCGCCACGCTCCACGAATTCCTCGCCGCGATGCGCCGCGTTCCGGCTTTGCCGCCCGCGGTCCGCTTGCTTCAAATGCCGTTGCTCAAGGCCGCGGTCTCGCTCCTGCCGCGCGAGCTCGCCGAGCAGCTCGGCCTCGCCCGCGATTGGCGGCTCGGCGCGATCGAGCGCGGCCTCGTCGTCGCCGCCGCCCGCGCCGCGGGGCGCATCGAAATCCGCGCATGGCCGTCCTTCGGCGCGCGGCGGCGCCTTGGTCCGGTGCCCGTGCCGGAGCGTTGAGCACTCTTTTCCTACCGATTTGCCGCCGCTAGGCTCGCTGCCGAAGGGGCCGGAACATGCGAAAGACCTTGGCCGCACTGGCGGCTTTCTGCGCCCTGCTCGTCGCGCCGGCGGCTGCGCAGCCGCCGGCATGGAACCCGCAGCCCTGGCTCGAGGACCTGGCGCAGATGCGCGCCGCGATCGAGACCAAATATGCCAATCTCGACTATCTGCTGACCGAGCGCGAGTTCGACCTCGCCGGCTTGTTCGAGCGCGCCGGCGCGGCGCTGCGCCAGGCGCGCAGCGACGCCGACGCCATCGCCGTGTTCAACCGGATCGTGCAGCGCATCGCCGACGGCCATGTCGGCATCGACTGGCCGCGCCCGAGCGTCCCCGCTGCCATCGCGGCAGTTCCGGCCGCGGCTCCGACCGCGCAATCGTTCTGCCGCGCGCTCGGCTTCGATCCGAGCCCGGTTGGGATCGGGCCGGCGCTGTCCGGCTTTGCTCCGGTCGCGAGCGGCGACCTCGTGCCCGCCGGCACGGTCCGGGTCGGCACGCTTCGGGCCGGGGTCCTGCGCATCGCCAAGTTCGAGCCGGGCAGCGCGCCGTCGCTCTGCGCGCAAGCCGTCGCGGCCCACGCGATTCCGCTCGATCGGCCCTGCGACGCGGCCTGCCGCGACATCGTCTACACCGCGGCCTATGCGCGCCTCACCGCGGCGGTCGAGGAGCGGCTCCGCGCGCTGCGCGCCGCCGGCGCCGATATTCTCGTCGTCGACGTCACGGGCAATGGCGGCGGCTCGGAATGGGTCCAGGCCGTCGCGCGCATGCTGAGCCCGCGCGAGATCGTCGCCCAGCCCATGGGGTTCGTGCGCGGCCCGCACTGGGCGGGGACCTGGTCGCGGCTCGCGGCGCGGCTGCGCGGCTTCGCCGAGGCGGCGACGCCCCAGGACCGTTCGCGGCTGCTCGCCTGGGCGGCGCAGGCCGACGCCGCCCGCGCCGAGGCGGGGCGGACCTGCCCGCCGCGCGGCGATCCCTCATGCCCGTGGCTCGGCCGCGCCGGCTTCGCCACCGGCCTCGTCGCCAGCCTTCCCGCGGGAGCCTTTGCCGGTAAAGAATGGGGACCGTGGGTCTTCAACCCCGCCCAATATCCTTATCATGACGGGGTCTGGGACGGACCGGTCGTCGTCCTCGTGGACGAGCATACCGCCTCCGCCGCGGAGGAGTTCGCGGCCCTGCTCCAGGACAATCGCGTCGCCATCGTCGTCGGCGGCCGCACCGCGGGTCTGGGCTGCGGCCATACCTGGGGCGGCTCGCCGACGCGCCTCGCCAACAGCGGCGCAATCCTGAACCTGCCCGATTGCGCCCGCTTCCGCGCCGACGGATCGAACGAGGTGCGCGGCGTCATCCCGGACCTGCTCCTGCCGTGGCGGGCGATCGACGGCCCGTCCTTCCGCGCGCGGATGCTGGAGGCGGCGCTTCCGGAAGCGGCTCGCCGCGCCCGCGCGCTTCACCGCGGCCGCCGTTCCGAATAGGGTACGGCTGCGAAGATTCTCTTCGAGTTTCGAAAAAAACGTGCATTGTCGGGCGCTTGAAACTGGAAGGGCGGGGATGCTGAACTCACTGATCTCGATCGCGCTGGCGGCATCGGTCCTCCAGCCGGCGCCGCCGGCGCCGCGGCCGGCACCCTGCCCGCCGCTGGCGAAGAACACCGTCCAGGCGCTCTTCGCGTCCGCTCCGGGTGCGCCGGTAGCGCTGCGCCCGGTCCGGCTCGCGCGCGACGCCGTGCTCGCCGAGGAGACCCAGCATCTCGGCGACGTCACCTGGCGGACCACCGGTCCCGTCGAGATCGCCCAGGCGCCCCGCCACGTCTTTCCGGCAGGATCGGTGGTCACCCTGATGCGGACGCCGCACGGGGAATTGCAATGCTTCATGCAGGCGGCCTTTTCGGGTGAGGATCCGCGCGGGCGCACCGGCACCGTCACCTGCCTCGCCGACGCGGACGGAGACGACCGCTATGAAACGGCCCAGCTGATGGACGTCCCGGGCGGCACGCTTCGCCCGATCCCGCTGCCGGCGCCGGTCGCGTTCGAAAGCGTCCACCCGCGCGATGCCGGCGGCGAGCCCTTCCTGGCCTTCCGCCGCGTGCGCCTGGTCTCGCTCGACCGCGACCGAGCGCGCCTGTTCGTGGAGCACCGCGTCGCCCAGGGCACGAACGACAGCGGCTTCGCCGAGAAGCCGGCGCTTACCCGCATGATCCAGCTCGAGCCCGGCCGCGTCGAGCGCATCGGCGGCCTCGACTTCAGGATCGAGCGCGGCGAGGGCGGGTGGACGGCGACGCCGCTCGCGGAGCGCTTCCCCTCCTGGGTCCGGTTCGGCTGCGACAACGAAGCGATCGTCGGCGGCAGCGACGAGGAATGAGCCGGCCTTCGCGGGCGGCGCGTTCCGGCTTCCCCGCCGCCGCGAATGCGCCTAGACTGGCTCGCATCCCCGGGGGACCGCGCGAAGCGGTTGAGAGGCAGCCACCAACCCGCTGCGACCCGTCGAACCTGATCCGGCTGACACCGGCGTAGGGAGGGAGGCCGGGTCCGCCCGCTCTTCCTCCATCCGAGGAGAGCAACATGGCCGACGCACCTGCCCGCACCGAACTCAAGGTCACTACCGGAGCGATCCGCGGCAGCCGCAAGGTCCGCATCGGCCCGCTCGGCGTCGCGATGCGCGAGATCGACCTCGAGCCGAGCTGCGGCGAGCCGCCGCTGCGCGTCTACGACACGTCCGGCCCCTATACCGATCCCGCCGCCGCGATCGACATCATGGCCGGCCTGCCCGAGCTGCGCCGCGACTGGATCCGCGCCCGCGGCGACGTCGAGGAGGTGCTCCAGCGCGAGGTGAAGCCGGAGGACAACGGCCAGCTCGGCCCGGATCGCAGCGGCGGCGTCCAGCCCTTCCCCAACGTGCGCAAGACGGTGCTGCGCGCGAAGCCCGGCGCCAACGTCTCCCAGATGCACTATGCCAGGAAAGGCATCGTCACCCCCGAGATGGAATATGTCGCCGTGCGGGAAAACCTGGGCCGCGATGCCATCGCGGCCCAAACTCGCGACGGCCAGGATTTCGGCGCCTCCATCCCCGACTACGTCACTCCCGAATTCGTCCGCGACGAGGTCGCCCGCGGCCGAGCCATCATCCCGAACAACATCAACCATCCCGAGAGCGAGCCGATGGCGATCGGCCGCAACTTCCTGGTCAAGATCAACGCGAACATAGGCAACAGCGCTGTCGCCTCCGACGTCGCCGCCGAGGTCGACAAGATGGTCTGGTCGATCCGCTGGGGCGCCGACACCGTCATGGACCTCTCCACGGGGCGCAACATCCACGACACCCGCGAATGGATCATCCGCAACTCGCCCGTGCCGATCGGCACCGTCCCCATCTACCAGGCGCTCGAAAAGGTCGGCGGCGTCGCCGAGGAGCTGACCTGGGAGATTTACCGCGACACCCTGATCGAGCAGGCCGAGCAGGGCGTCGACTATTTCACCATCCACGCCGGCGTGCGCCTGCCCTACATCCCGATGACCGCTAAACGCGTCACCGGCATCGTCAGCCGCGGCGGCTCGATCATGGCCAAATGGTGCCTCTCCCACCACAAGGAGAGCTTCCTCTACACGCGCTTCGAGGAGATCTGCGAGATCATGAAGGCGTACGACATCGCCTTCAGCTTGGGCGACGGCCTGCGCCCCGGCTCGATCGCCGACGCCAACGACGAGGCCCAGTTCGCCGAGCTCGCGACTTTAGGTGAGCTGACGCAAATCGCCTGGAAGCACGACGTCCAGGTGATGATCGAGGGCCCCGGCCACGTGCCGATGCACAAGATCAAGGCCAACATGGACAAGCAGCTCGAAGCCTGCGGCGAGGCCCCCTTCTACACGCTCGGGCCGCTGACGACGGACATCGCCCCCGGCTACGACCACATCACCAGCGCGATCGGCGCCGCGATGATCGGCTGGTTCGGCACCGCGATGCTCTGCTACGTCACCCCCAAGGAGCATCTCGGCCTCCCCGACCGCGACGACGTCAAGGTCGGCGTCGTCACCTACAAGCTCGCCGCCCATGCCGCCGATCTGGCGAAGGGTCACCCGGCGGCGAGAATGCGCGACGACGCCCTGTCACGCGCCCGCTTCGAATTCCGCTGGCGCGACCAGTTTCACCTCAGCCTCGATCCCGACACCGCCGAACAATATCACGACCAGACGCTCCCTGCCGAGGGCGCCAAGACCGCCCACTTCTGCTCCATGTGCGGCCCCAAATTCTGCTCGATGAAGATCACCCAGGAAGTCCGCGACTTCGCGGCGAAACAGAACACCGACAGCTTCCTCGCCGCCACCGAAAATCCTCCCCGGGACGGGGAGGGGGACCAGCCGCAGGCTGGTGGAGGGGGCTCCTTGCAGGACGCGGAAGCCGGCATGGCCGAGATGAGCGAGAAATTCCGCGAGCGCGGCGGCGAAATCTATCTGCCGCAGCGGCAGTAAGTGGCGAAGTTTCCGCGCGATCTAGCGCAAGCCATATTTGCTCGCTGGGATAATCTGGTTGCTGGCGAATACGTTACGCCACCGTGTCCTCCAAAGGCCCTGCTACGGAAGATATTGGAGTCCTGCTATCTAGCCGCTGGCGCCCCCGAGGAAGGACGGTATCCGCAATTCAACGCCGTGATCAGTCCAAAAGGCATCAAGAAGCTAGACGAAGCACTCACCCTTTATGAGTTTGACGCAATGCGCCCACTGTCTGCGGAGGAAATTAAGCGGCTAGCGCCGGCAACTGATCTCCGCAAATCAGCTATCTGGATCGCCTTTGATGAACATGACGCAAATATAGCCGGGCTATGTGATCTTGGCACGTCGTGGCACCGTGCGCGGACGGGTTTGATATACAGTTACCGTGTGCCACCCGCTCTTATTATCCAAGTCGATAGGCCGGGCCGGATGAAGGTCTATCAAGGACAGTATGCCCTCGGTGGACTAGCAGATGGTGAGCTTTTAATTCATAGAATCGACTTCCCTCTATTTCTTCATGACTCAGTCCATAACGCTATACCAACGCTATGGGAAGAATTTGTGCCGCCGGAATTGGAACAGCCTCGAGATTACGAAGACTTCTGGTTCACCGCCCACTGCAATATTTTCTCAGCTATCGCCAATTCCATAAGCCTTTCTGGCCACGGCGGCATGCTAGTTATTCTAGAAGCTGGAGCTTCGATCCCAAACGATGTGATGAGAACAAAATACCCGTGTCGTTCGTCAGCTTTGCATAACGCTTTCATCAATTTCATAAATGCGCGGAATACCACGGCTGATTTTTGGACGGCGTCCGTGATGGGGCAATCTTGGGAGGGGAATGCACATAAGGCTGAACTAGCGCTTATCTCGGCCACCGAACATTTGGTTGAGGCCGTCCGATTTGTCGCCCAGACGGCCGGCTGCGATGGAGCCATCCTTTTGACAAGCGACCTTCATCTGCTGGGATTTGGAGCAGAAATCCGAGCCGAAATGGAAGCTGATATGCCTGTCTCACAGGTCACGGACGAGATGCGCGGAGATTCTCGATCATGCGACATAGAGCAGTTTGGGATGCGGCACAGGTCGGCGATTAAGCTGGTAAGCAAACTACCATCGACGCGCGTCCTAGCTGTTTCCCAGGACGGCCCAATTAGCGCGGTGTGGGCAAAGGATGGTGAGGGAAAGGTAAGAAAAGGGGTGCCGCTCGGCAACATGAACATCCCTTGGGCTTAGTAGCAGTTCCGGGGACACGCCACCCGACCGAGGCCATCCGGGACAGCATACATTTTCGCGGGCACCACCCCTCAAAGATGCCGCTCCACGTCCATCGCCTTGTGCAGAATTCGGATGATGAGGATCGTATCGCCCCCGACCTCATAGAAGATGCGGTGCTGCTGGCACCCCAGCGATCTGGTTAGCGGGGGCACCGCCGGGCGTACCGCGCCGATATCCGAAAACTCGACGATCCGCCGGAACGCGCTTTCCAGCGTATCGAGATAGGCAACGGCGCGATCGCCGCCGAACTGGGCGACGCTATAGTTGCGAACATCGTCGAGATCGGCCTGGGCCCTTCGGCTCAGCTCAAGCCGCATCCTTGCTCCCGCCCCTGAGGCCCGCGCGCAGCTCCGCCAGATACTCGAAGGGATCGCTATCGCTCACCCCCGATGCCCGTCCCTCGTCGATCGCCGCCTGGAGCCGCCTCAGCTTCTCCTCCTGCTCCTGGTCGCGGCGGACGAGGTCGCGGACATAATCGCTGGTGCTGCTGTAGCGCCCCTCGGCCACCCGTTGCTCCGCCCAGCCCTTGAGCTTCTCGGGAATTGAGATGTTCATCTGTGCCATGGGTTTCTTATACGAATCTACGCTAAAATTGCCAACGCTTCGTTGCCTGCCATCCCCGCCCCCCTCACTCCATCCGTCGCGCGCTCACGATCCGCACCGGCGCGGCCAGCATCTGCCCCCGCATCGCGCCGCGTCCCGCCCCCTCGACCGTCGGCGCGGCGAGGATGCGGCGCACGACGTCCATGCCCTCGATCACGCGTCCGAAGGCGGCATAGCCCGGTTTGCCCGGGCGCGCGTCGAGCGAGGGCATGGGCGAAGCGGTGATGAAGAAGTCGCCGATCGCACCCGCGCCCATTTCGGAGCGCGCCATCGAGATCGTGCCCTCGCCGTGCCGGATCCCGGTCGCGCTGGTCGGCTCGTGCAGAATCGCGGAAAAGGAGCGCCGGACGTCGCGGCGGATGCCGCCCTGGATGAAGCCGCGGCCGCTCGCGCCCGGCGTCCGCGATGCGCGGTAGAAGGTCGCGCCGTCGAACCGGCGCGCGTCGACATAGCGCACGAAGTTCGCGGTGGTGAGGGGCGCCCGCCGCGCATCGAGCTCGAGGACGATCGGGCCCGCCTC
The DNA here is from genome assembly GCA_036386475.1 of Allosphingosinicella sp. GTDB lineage: Bacteria > Pseudomonadota > Alphaproteobacteria > Sphingomonadales > Sphingomonadaceae > Allosphingosinicella. The sequence continues at coordinate 44,368 of DASVVQ010000016.1, forward strand.
GGTCTCGAGCCGGACGCGCACGATGTCGGGGAGCGGCTCCTGTGCCCGCGGCGCCGTCGAATTCGAGGCAGGTGCGGACCCGTTCGCCGGCGCCGCCTTCTCGTCCGCCGCGCCGCCGCCGCAGCCGGCGGCCAGCAGGCAAAGGGCGAGCGGTGCGAGGGTCCGAATCACCCACATTGCCTAGGCCGGTCGTGCCGGTTTGCGCCAGCCCGTCGCGAAGACTCCGCCAGCCTGCCGCCGCAACCCGTCGCGCCCGGGGTAGCGCGCCCGATTTGCGCCACAAGCGCCTGCCAATCCCCTCGCATGCCTGCCGCCCCCACCATCCCGACGCTCGAAACCCCCCGCCTCATCCTGCGCGGCTGGCGGCCCGAGGACGTCGCGCCCTACGCGGCGATGATGGCCGATGCGGAGACGGCGCGCTTCATCACCCGCAAGGGGCTGCCTTATTCGCCCGCCGAAACCTGGGCGGAGGTCGCCTGGCTGATCGGACATTGGCAGCTGCTCGGCCACGGCCTGTTCGTCGTCGAGGAGCGCGCGACGGGCGCTTTTGCCGGCCGCGTCGGGACATTGCGGCAGCCCGGCTATCCGGGCCTGGAGATCGCGTGGGCGCTCGCCCCCGCCGCGCGCGGCAAAGGCTATGCCGGGGAGGCGGCCTGCGCCGCGATCGGCTGGGCGTTCGCGCGCGACCCGGTCGATCGCATCATCTCGCTCATCCATCCGGCCAACGCCGCCAGCCGGCGCGTCGCGGCGCGCATCGGCGAGCGCCGCACCGGGGAACAATTCGCCCCGTTCCGCGAGCCATGCGACATCTGGGAGATAAGCCGCGAGGATTGGCCCAGCCTGTGAGCGCCGCGTGCAGCACGTGCGAACTGGAAGGAGTTTGATCCAATTCGGATGCAAACGAAGAAAACGCTTTCCTACACGGTACCCTTCATGGTCTAGAATCGCCGATGGAACAGCATCCCGATTCGCCGGCCACTGCGCCTGCACCGTCCGCCGCCTCGCACGAGGCCGACCTCGACCCCGCCCCGGCCGCCGCGCCTGGCGACTCGGCCGCGCCCCAGCCTGCGGACCCGCCCGACTCCACGCCGCCACCCGAAACTCCGCCTCCGCCCGCACTCTCCCCCGACGCAGCCGCCGACCTCGACGGCGCCGCGACTCCGGGCGGCTACGACCCCGCCGACTACCGCTGGGTCCCCGTCCGCCGCCGCCCGCGCAGCGACGGCTGGACCGAGGAGAAGCAGCGCCGCTTCATCGAGGCGCTCGCCGATACCGGCCTCGTCTCGACCGCCGCCAAGGCGGTCGGCATGTCGCGGGAGAATGCCTATCGCCTGCGCCGCTCGGCCCATGGCGCCGCCTTCGCCCGCGCCTGGGACGCGGCGCGCGACCATGCCGGGGGCCCGCTCGAGGACATCGCCTTCGAGCGCGCGATCGAGGGCGTCGAGCACAACGTCTATGACGAGAACGGCGAGGTGGTCTGTACCAAAAGGGTCTATAACGATCGCCTGCTCATGTTCCTGCTGCGCCACCTCAAGCCCGAGCGCTACGGCGCCGCCGCCGCCGCCGCTTCGCCTGCCAGGGCCGCCCCCCCGACCGGCCTCGCGCTCGAAGCGGGCTTGCGCGCGATGGAGCCGCAGCTGCCCGCGCCGGCCGAGCAGCTGCTCGATCCCGAGACGCTGGACCATGAGCTGGAGCTCGCCGACATCGCCGACGGCGCGCTGCCGCATTTCCTCTCCGAGCAGCGCCCGCCCAAGACCGCGGCCCGCCTCGCGGCGGAGGCGCGCGCGGCCGCCGATGCGCGCGGCGAGGCGGCGTGGAACAAGCTCGAGCGCAAGGAAGGCGAACTGAGCCGCGGCGAGTTCGTCGACATGTGCCGCCACATCGATCCCACCCAGGCGACGGAACGGTCGCGCAAGCGCTATCGGTGAGACCTTAGTGTGACCTTCCGGCCGGGTCCCACCCCGCTCCGCGCGCCCGAAGCTAGCGTTCCAGCTGCGGTAAGGCGGCCAGATATCCGGCGAACACTTCCATCACCATCTCGTAGCCGACGCGCCGGCCCTGCGCGTCGCGGCGGCTGCGCCATTCGCCGCGGCGAGTGAGTTGCCGGCAGGCGGCCGCGTCGGTCTCGGCGCTGCCGCTCGACTGCTCGATCGCGCAGCCGGTCGCGCGGCCGTTCGGCCCGATCGAAAGCCGGAGCACGGCCGATCCCGCTTCCGCCTGCTCGCCGGGCGCGAGGACGCGGCCGATCTGCGGATCGCCCGCCCCGGCCGGCGCCGCCGCCAGCACGCACAAAGCGATCGCCGCCGCTCGAATTGGCCGCATTTCATGTCCTCCCACGCTCAGGGGCGCCCACGCTTCTGCCCTCGAAACTGGGCTTTTGCCATCGCGATGGATGTTTTGACACCGCTTTTCGCCGGCGCCCGCTTGCTTGCGATCCGGGGAGCGCCGTCGCTCACATCGCCGGCGCCGGCTCGATGCCTTCCCGCTCCGCTCCCGCCTTCCTCCACCCGACCACGCACAAAACCAGCATCGCAACATTGCCCGCGGCGTCGAGCAGGCCGAGCATCGTGAACACGGGATCCACGAAGGTGAACCACCAGTTGAAGGCGAAGAAGGGCAGGAGCGCGATCCCGTATGCGAGGAAGGTCGCGCGGGTGAAGCGGCTGAAGGCCGCGAACAGGCCGGAGATCATCGCCTGGGCGCCGAAGCAGGCGACGGCGAAGGGCAGGATCGGCGTGCCCGTCCGGTATTGCGGGAGGAGCGTGAGCTCGATCACGCTGCGCGGCGCCAGCAAGGCCCAGCCGCCGAGAAGGAAGAAGACGGACGCCAGCGCCCATTGGATCTGCCGAACGGTCATGATGTCCCCCGCGCGCCGCTTTGCTATGGGAAATCGCATGTCGAACGACTCGCCGCCGCGCAAGGCCGCGCCCAGGAACGCATCCGGCGTCGCCGGCGCGCCGGTCCTTCTCAGCGGCGGCAATCCGCAGATCCCGAAGGGAGAGGGAAACGCCCCCGTCCAGGCCTATATCGAGGCCATGCCGGGCTGGAAAAGCGCGCTCGGGCGGCGGCTCGACGCGATCGTCGAGGCGGCGGTGCCGGGCGTGCGCAAGGCGGTGAAGTGGAACTCGCCCTTTTACGGCGCGCCCGGCGGGGAGGGCTGGTTCCTCAGCTTTCACGTCTTTGCGCGCTACGTGAAGGTGACCTTCTTCCGCGGCGCTGCGCTCGATCCGGTGCCGCCAGGAGAATCGAAGCATCCCGAGGTGCGCTATCTCGACATCCATGAAGACCAGCTCGACGAAGCACGGTTCGCCGACTGGGTGAAGCAGGCCAGCCGGCTGCCGGGAGAAAAGATGTGACCGACTCTCCATCCAGGCTGATCGACGAAAGAATAAAGGCGCTGGGCGACTGGCGCGGCGCGGTGCTGGCGCGCATCCGGGCAATCATCGCGGAGGCGGACCCCGAAGTCGACGAAGCGGTCAAGTGGCGCAAGCCCTCGAATCCGCTCGGCGTGCCGGTCTGGGAGCATGACGGCATCCTCTGCACCGGCGAGACCTACAGGGACAAGGTGAAGCTGACCTTCGCGCACGGCGCTGCGCTTCCCGACCCGTCGGGCCTGTTCAACGCGGGCTTCGGCGGCAATACGCGCCGCGCCATCGACTTGGGCCAGGGCGACGCGATCGACGCCGCAGCGCTGAAGGACCTTGTGCGCGCCGCCGTTGCGCTGAACGTGGCGCGGCGCGCGGCGAGGGACCGTTAGCCCTAATCCCCTGCTTTACATGCCTATTGCTTTGCGCGATGCTGAGGATCGGGGGGAAAGACAGAGTAGGCGTTGTCGCGCCCCTTTGCCGTCATGTGCGGCTGCAGGAGGGGGGCTTCCGTGACCAACGTTGCTGATCTCGAAATAGGCTGTCCGGACGCGCTGGGCGATCCGGTTCGCGCCTTTTACGGGCGCAGGCCGCCCCATTATGCCGTCTACAGCGCCCGCAAGCGGCTGGCCGTCCATTTTGCGGACGACGCCAAGGAAGCCGCTACGCAGCGCAAGACGCTGGCGCAGCTCGCGCCGCTGCGCGGCGAGATCGACGGCCTCATCGACGGCTGGCGGGACGGATCGAGCCATTCCTTTTTCGGCTTCGAGAATTCCGCCCGCCTCAAGAGCAAGGCCGACCGCTACGAGCGCCGCGTCGGCGACGCGCTCGTCGTCGCCCTCGAGCTCGACGTCGCAACGGCCACATCGACGCTCAACGCGATCAAGCTGGACATCATCAATGAGCGCACCGCCTGGGCGCGCTTCGAATATCTGATCGCCGCCTTCGTGATGGCGATGGCGGTCATGTTCATGGCGTTTTTGGCCGCCGCGACCTACCCCAATGTCGACGCCAAGGAACCCAACGAAGGCGCGACCTTATGGGTCGCGATCGTGCTGCTCCTGTTCGCTGCCACCGCCGGCGCCGCCGTCTTCCTCGCGGGCCGCGAACGGGCGCACAAGCCGCCTCCTGCCACGGAGACCGACGGGCCCGTCCCGGTCGAGCCCGGAGGAGACGTCGAGGTGACGCAGGCGCCGGTCGCCCAGCCGGCTACCCCAACGGCTGTCCCGCCGCCGCCGAAGCACGGGCCCTCGCCGCTGCTGTCCGGCCTGATCCTGTCCCTCCTGCTGCTGGTTCCGGTCTTCGCCGTTTTCGTTGCGCCTTCGTTCACGCACGGCGACTTCAACCCGTCTCCTCACGCCACCGCGATCGCGCTGTGGCGCGCTGCTGCGGCCGGAGCGGTCGGCGCCTTTTTCTCGATCGCGATCGGGATCCGCTCGCGCACCGTCCTTCCCGATCTGTTGCGCACCTCGAACGTGATGGATGCGGTGCTGCGCGTCACGATCGGCTTCATCGCCGGCGCCGTCCTGATGGCGATGCTCAAGCTGAACGTCGTATCGCTCCAGATCGGCCCGGAGCCGATTCGGCAGGCAGGCGCTCTCACCGTCGTGCTGATCGGATTCTTCGCCGGCTTCAGCGAGAGGCTCGTCCCGGATCTGCTCGAAAAGGCGAACGTCAGCACCGGCGGGTCGGCTCCCCTGCCGGTAGCGTCCCGGACCGCGTGGAGCGGCGCCGAACCCAACCGAGGCGTGCCGGACGAGGCTTCGACCGACCCGAACGCCGCCTCGCCTCCCGGCGGCACGCCAGCGGTCGAGCCCGATGTCGATCCGGCTCCCGAGCAGGCCGCCGAGGATGCCTGCGCGGCCGACGTCGAGCTCGAAGACGACGAAATCACGCCGGACGAGGACCTGCCGCCGGCGGCCGGCGGCGTCGAGCGGCCGACCGAAGGAGGCAATCCATGACGACCTTTGCGCTCACCTGGCTCGCCGAGGTCCTCGAGGACGCCGGGCTGAAGGTCGCGGAAACCCCCGGCTGGCGGAGCCGCGGGCGCGCCGACATGCCCAGTCCGCGCGGCGTCATGTGCCACCATACGGCGACTCCTGGCACCGCCAACATGCCGACGCTGAACCTGCTGATCCACGGCCGCAGCGACCTTCCGGGCCCGCTTTGCCAGCTCGGCCTCGGCCGCGACGGCACCTATTATCTGGTCGCCGCCGGCCGTGCCAACCATGCCGGGCTCGGTCGTTGGGAGAACATAACGACCGGAAATTCGAGCTTCATCGGCATCGAGGCAGAGCATAGCGGGCATTCGGGCGACCCTTGGCCCAAGGTCCAGATGGAGGCCTATCAACGCGGCGTCGCGGCGATCCTGAAGCGCCTCGGCGCGACCGAGAAGATGTGCTGCGGACACAAGGAATATGCGCTTCCGCCCGGCCGCAAGCCGGACCCGACGTTCGACATGGACGAGTTCCGACGGCAGGTCGGGCTGTTCCTAGTCGGCAAGTCGCCGTCGGGCCCGATCCCGGCACGGGATTCGCAGCAGCGCCCGACCGTCCGCCGCGGCGACCGGGGCGATGCGGTGAAGGAGCTGCAAACGCTTCTCGGTGTCCCTGCGGACGGTATCTTCGGGCCGCAGACCGAAGCGACTCTGCGCGCACGGCAGCGCACGCTCGACCTCGTCGGCGACGGCATCGCGGGACCGCGCACCTGGGCGGCGCTCCACGGCGCGCCGCCTGCCGCGCCGCCGGTGCAGCCGTCGACGCCGGCGGGCGGCGGCGGTGGCAGCGGCACCGGCGAAAGCGCAGCAGGGCGGCGGCTGGGATCGCTCTCGGAAGTCTATGAAAGCGGCAAGCGCGGGCCCGGAACCGTCTCCGGCGGCGTCAACGATCCCGGCGGCGTGTCCTACGGCGTCTACCAGCTGGCTTCGAAGACCCCGACACTCGCCGCGTTCATGAGGACGGAGGGCAAGCCCTGGCAGTCCGAATTCGGCGGCGCCTCACCCGGGGGCACTGCGTTCACCAGCAAGTGGAAAGAGATCGCAGCGCGCGAGCCCGATGTCTTCCGCGCAGCGCAGCACGCCTTCATCGAGCGGACCCATTACCGGCCGGCCGTGAAGGCGGTGCTCGACGGAACGAGGTTCGATCTGGACAGCCGCCACGATGCGGTTCGCGACGCGACCTGGTCGGTGTCGGTCCAGCACGGTCGTGCTGCGCAGATCCTCACCGATGCGGTCGCCGCGGCGGATGCGAAGTGCGCCCGGACCGACCCGGCCTACGATCGGCAGCTGATCGAGGCGATCTACAAGGTGCGCACCGACTATCTGCTGGGCGTCGCAAGCCGGAAGACCAAGGCCGGCGAGCGCCAGCAGCTCATCGACATCACCCGGAAACGCTATCCCAGCGAGCTTGCCGCCTGCCTCAAGATGCTCGGCGGCGGCTAGCCGAGCCGGACGGAGCCAAGGAGCGGACGAGCGCTTTCCGTTCGCTTGACCGCCGCGGCCGCAGGTGGGAGCCTTGCGCGAAGGAGAGCCGGCCGTGCGCATGCTTTGGGCGATCGCCCTCATGATCCTCCCCGTCGCCGCATGCGGAGGCGAGGATGACCCCGGCGCGAATGCCGCGCCGGCTGCCGCGCCTGCCGCGGGCAATGCAGTGAACGGCTCGGCAGCGCGAACGGACGGGGCGGCGGGTACGGCACCGTCTACCGGCGCGTCCGGCGCCTGGGACCTGCAGTCGAGCGGCGAGGGCACGGCCCTCGCGCTGCGCTCCGGCGAGGCGACGACGCTGCGCTTCTTCTGCCCCGCCGGCGCGAACCGCCTGCTCGTCAACGTGCCCGGCTTCCGCGCGATCGGCAGCGAAGAGCGGCTCTCGTTCGGCAGTGGCGGCGACGCCGCGGCGCTCGTCGCCGATTCGCGCGGCGACCGAGCGCGAGGCGGCGTCAGCGCGACCGGTGCGGTACCCGCCGATCTCGCCGCGCTTCTCGCCCGTCCGGTGTCCGCGAGCTACGGCGCCCAGACCAGCGGTCCGCACCCCGCACCGGCCCGGCGCCTCGTCCTCGCTTTCGTCGCGGCGTGTGGGCGAGTGGCGGCCGCCCCGCCCGCAGCGCCGAACCCGCCCGCGCCGCCGCGGGGCGGGGCGTGCATGATGCAGGGCAGCGAGCGCCTCACAGTCCGCGCGTTGCGCGCGGTAGGCACGGAGCCTTTCTGGGGCGCGCGGGTCGAGGGGCGCTGCGTGACCTATTCGCATCCCGACGACCAGCAAGGCACGCGAATCTGGACCCGCTACACGGCCGGGCCGGGCGGCCGCGGCACCTGGTCGGGTGCGCTCGGCGGGCGGCGCTTCGAGCTGCGGGCGCGCCCCCAGCCCGGCTGCTCGGACGGGATGTCGGACAGGGTCTATCCGATCGCGGTCGAGCTTTTCGTCGGCGGCGAGCGGCGCACCGGCTGCGCCGAGCCGGCCTGAGCGGACGCTGCGGTCCGCAACGAGAAAGGGCGCCCGCCTCGCGGCGGACGCCCCTTCGCCAAGGTCCCGGACCGGCCCTTACATTCCGCTGACGTTGCTTTCGACCTGGCCGTCGGAACCGGTCTTCTCCGCAGCCGAATTGTCGGCGTCGTCGACGGCCTCGGCCTTGTCCTCGGCCTTCTCGCGCGTCTCGTCAGCCTTTTCGCGAAGATTGTCCGCGACCGTGTCATTGCTCGTATTGTCGGCGATCGCCTCGATGTTCTCGGCGACGGCCTCGCCGTTCGCCTCGATGTTCTCGGCCGCCTTGTCGTCGCCGCCGCCGTTGCAGGCGGCGAGCGCCAGCATGGCCGCCGCCGTCGCGGCCGTTGCGATCAATTTCATAAATGCCTCCCTCTTCTCTCTCACAAAGCGGCGCTCCCTGCCGGACGGCGGGAGCGCCGGAGCTGCGTGACATTCAGCGCCGAACTTAAATCATGAAATGCGGTCAAGTTCCAGCGCCAAGGCGCAGCCGCGAGCTTGGCGTCCGACGGCGCTTGGCGGCGACGCAAAAGCGCCCCGGCCGCAAGGGCCGGGGCGCCGTTCGCGCTGAGAGGGAGACCAGCTCAGCGCTGGGTGCCGTAAACCCTCAGCACCGTGTTGGTGCGGACGTCGATCTGATAGACGTGCTGGCCGTCGGTCCGATAGACGATGCCGTTGCCGTCGCGGAACTGGTTGCGCAGCTCGTACGGCAAGGCGCTGAGATTGGTCGGCGCCCGCTCGCCCGGCTCGACGCAATCGTTGCGGTCGTTGTTGTTGTTGCCGCCGAAGATGCCGCCGAGGACGCCGCCGATCAGGCCGCCGCCGCCGCGGCCGTCGCAGTCGCGGATCTCTTCATAGGCGCCGCCCTGGCCCTGATAATCGTCCATGTCGCGGTCGGCCCACTGGCCGTTGCCGCCGCCGTCCGCCAGGCGGAACTGCTGGCGAAGCGCGCGCAGGCGCTGCTGCAGGTCCTGTCGCTCGGTCTGGGTCAGGCCGTTGCGGCTATATTGCCGCTCGAGCCGGGTCAGCGCCCGCACTTCGCGGCGCAGGGTCTGCGCCTCGGTGCGGCTGATCGCGCCCGACTGGATGCCGGCCTGGAGCCGCGTCTCGAGCTGGGCGATCCGGTTCTGGATGTTGACGCCGGCGCGCGCATTGACGTTCGTCTGCGTGCCGATCTGGGCGGCAGCCGGCGCAGCCGCGATCGCCGCCGTGCCGGCGGCCATAAGGATGAGAAGCTTCTTCATGTTCCGATACTCCACTAGGCCCCAACGCTTCAGTGCAGCATCAACGCGCCGCCGATGCCGGTCGTTGCACCGGACGGGCCGTCCGTCGCGCGAAACCGTCCGCCCATCCGGTCGCCACGGCGTTGATCGCAAAGGAAAAGCGCCCCGGCCACCGGGGCCGGAGCGCTTTCCTTACGCCACGCTACTGTGACAGGCCGGACCGCTCAGCGGTTCAGCACATAGACCTGGAGGACGACGTCGGTGCGCGCGTCGATCCGATAGACGTTGCGGCCGTCGGAGCGGTAATAGACGCCGCCGCCGTCGCGATACTGGCTGCGATACTGATAGGGCACCGCGCCGAGCCCACCGCTGACGCGCTGGCCGACGCGCAATCCGCCGCCGCTCCAGCCGTCGCGATCGTTGCGGTCGTCGTCCCAACGGTCGTCGCGATCGTCGCGGTCGTCACGGTCGTCGCGCCGGTCGTCCCAGCGATCGTCGCGGTCGTCGCGCCGGTCTTCCCAGCGGCCGTCGCGGCCGACCTGGCCGGGAGGCACACAGTCATTGCCGCGCTTCTCGAGACCCGGCGGGCAGTCGCGCTCGAAGCGGTCGCTGTCGCGGTCGCCCCAGCGGTCGTCCCGTCCGTAGCGCCCGCCGCCGCTCATCTCCGCCGAGCGGATCTGCTGGCGCAGGTTCTGGATCCGCTGCTGGAGGTCCTGGCGTTCGCCGCGGCTGAGCCCGTCGCGCGCATATTGCCGCTCGAGGCGGCTGAGCTCGCGGAGCTGCACGCGCAGGGTCTGCGCTTCCTGACGGCTGATCGAGCCCTGCTGGACGCCGGCCTGGAGCCGCGCCTGGAGCTCGCCGATGCGCGCGTCGATCCGCGTGTCGGCATAGCCGCGCTGCTGCGCCGCCGCCGGCGCCGCCACGGCAAGCGCCGAAAGCGCCGCCATGCTCAAAAGAATCTTTTTCATACGAAGCACTCCATGACGCCCCTGCGCCTGGAGTGACCTAGCGCCTCTTCCACTGAGGCCATGCTGAACCGCGCCGACAGGCGAGGTTCATCGGCGGCGTTCGCCGCGCAGGCTCAACGCTTGCTGTCGGCGACAATGCCCTTGGTGGAGGGATTGGAGGCGTTCTGCTTCTTGGGCTGCTCGGCCTTGGGCTTGCGCGCTTCCTTGTTCGATTTCTTCTGGCCTTTCGCCATCGTCTCGTCCTCCGCGGCTGGTCTGCGCGCCGTTCCTACGCGCCTTCGCCGCAGAATGCCCGCAATTTCGCCCTTGCGGGAGGCAAAGCGCTGCGGCAGCGTTCGCGTGGGAAGGGAGGAGAAGCGCCGATGAGACGCGGTCGGATAGCCTGCATGGTCGCCCTCTTGCTCGCCGCTGTTCCCGCTTGCGGCGGAGAACGGGACGCAGGCCCCGACCCGGCGCCCGCCAATGCGGCCGCAGCTTCGCGCGCCCCGCCCGCCCGATCGGACGCGGCGGCCAGGCCGGCAGAGCCGCCGCCGCGACCGGCGACCGGAACGGCGCCGATGTCCCCCACGGGCTACGCCCTCGTCGGCACCGAGCCATTCTGGGGCGGCACCGTCACGGGGACCAGCGTGCGCTACATGACGCCCGAGCGCCAGTTCGGCGACGTCGTCGAGACCCGCTTGTCCTTCGGGCCCGGCACGGAAACCTATTCGGGCAGCTTCCGAGGCCGCCCGTTCGTCCTGACCCTCACCCGCGGCGCCTGCAGCGACGGACGCGCGGATCGCCCGTTCGCCTTCACCGTCACCCTTCGGCTGCTCGGCGAAACGCGCCGAGGCTGCGCGGATCCGGAATAGGTCCGCTCAGCCGGCCTTGCCGGCGCCGCGCGATGCGAACCAGCTCCAGACCAGGACCGTGAGCCCGACCACGGTGGGGACGATCGCGCCGCGCAGGATGCGGGCCCGGTCCACCTCGTCCGCCTCGGTGAGGCCGAGCAGAACCAGGCCGATCGCAAAGGCGAGAAAGATGAAGCCGAGCAGAAAATCGCCCCACAGGGGCCGGGCGTCCAAGCGATCCGCGAGCGGCGCGACGCTTTCGGGGTGGCTGCGGATCGCCTCGCGGATGGTCCGGTTGAGCGACATCGACGCGAGCAGGCGGGTAATGAGACTGGTGATGGTGACGATCATCAGCATCCCGCCGATCGGCACGAACAGTTCTGCACCGTACATGTCTGCCCCCTTTGCAGCGGCCCCTGTTGCCGCGCGGGAATGATGCACTCTCCGGGAGAAATGTCCATCGCAGGCACGGCAGATGGTCGACATGCGGCCCGTATTCGTGCTCAACATGGGGCAGGCCGGGCGCTGGGCGCCGCGTCCGGCGAGGGGGACATCGAAGTGAAGATCGGGACCATCGCCGGCACGGCTCTTTGCATGCTCGCCGCCGGATCGGCTTTGGCGGCCGCCCCTCGCGGCGGCAGCCGCGACCTCGCCTGCGCGACGATCGAGACGGTGCCCGGCGGCCGCTTCACCCACCGCAGCCGGCCGGGCCTGAGCGTGCTCGCTCTGGCCCGCGCCGACGGCCCCTTCACCTTCGAGCATGGCGGCGAGGTCGTCGGCTTCGTCTGCCTGCGCCGCAGCGGCCTTCCCGAGGTCGATGAAGTCGAGGTTCTCCAGGCGGGGTTCACGCTCGGCATCGGCGGGGTCGGCCGCACCGTCACTCTCATCCATCTCGAGCTCAAGAACGGCCGGATCGAGACGGAGATGCTCGACGGCGCTCTCGACACCGGCGACGAACGCCGTCTCAGCGCGGTAGTCGCGGGGATGCAGGCCCGGGTAGACGCCGCCCGCTGACGAGCGAAGTGCCCGCGGCGATATTTTCGCGCCCGCCCCTCGACAAAGCCGAGGCTGGAACATAAATCGAACGCATGCCCGCGCTCGACCTCCGCGAGAAGCTCGCCATCCTCGCGGACGCCGCCAAATATGACGCGTCATGCTCGTCGTCCGGCTCGACGAAGCGCGACAGCCGCGGCGGCAAAGGCATGGGTTCGAGCGCAGGGATGGGCATCTGCCACGCTTATGCGCCGGACGGACGCTGCATCTCGCTGCTCAAGATCCTGCTGACCAACAGCTGCATCTTCGACTGCCATTATTGCATCAACCGCAAGAGCTCGAACGTCCGCCGCGCCCGCTTCAGGCCGGCCGAGGTGGTCCGCCTCACCCTCGAATTCTACAAGCGCAACTATATCGAGGGCCTGTTCCTCTCGTCCGGCATCATTCGCTCGCCCGATTATACGATGGAGCAGATCGTCGAGGTCGCGCGGGCGCTGCGCGAGGATCACGATTTCCGGGGCTACATCCACCTCAAGACCATCCCGGACGCGGACCCCGAGCTGGTCCGCCAGGCCGGCGTCCACGCCGACCGCGTCTCGATCAACGTCGAGCTGCCGACCGAGCGCGGCCTGAAGCGGCTCGCGCCGGAGAAGGACGGCGCCCGGATCGAAGGCGCGATGCAGCGGATGCGCGCCGCGATCGACGAGGGCGCGGACGCGAGAAAGCGCTTCCGCTCCGCACCCGGCTTCGCGCCCGCGGGCCAGTCGACGCAGATGATCGTCGGCGCCGACAGCGCCTCGGACGGCGAGATCATCGGCCGCGCCAACCTGCTCTACGACCGCTTCCGCCTGCGCCGTGTCTATTATTCGGCCTTCTCGCCCATTCCCGACGCCTCCGCCGTCCTCCCGCTCGAGCGCCCGCCGCTGATGCGCGAGCACCGGCTCTACCAGTCGGACTGGCTGATGCGCTTTTACGGCTTCAAGGCTGCCGAGGTCGCGGCCGCCGCCGGCGCCGACGGCATGCTCCCGCTCGACATCGATCCCAAGCTCGCCTGGGCATTGAAGCACCGCGAGAGCTTCCCGGTCGACGTCAATCGCGCATCGCGCGAGATGCTGCTGCGCGTGCCGGGGCTTGGCGTGAAAGCGGTCGACAAGCTTATCGCCTCCCGCCGCTACCGGAATGTCCGGCTCGACGACGTCGCGCGGCTGACGGTGTCCGTCGCGAAAGTGCGGCCGTTTGTGATTGCAGCGGACTGGAGGCCGACGCTCCTCACCGACCGCGCCGACCTCGCCCAACGGCTGAAGCCGAAGCAACGGCAGCTCGAGCTGTTCGCGGCCTGAAGATTCGATGCGCCTGATCTCGCTCGCCTCGGAGGACGATTTTGCGGGCTGGCGGGATGGTGCGCGGGCGCTGGCGGGAGAAGGCGTGCCGGCGGAGCAGGTCATGTGGCAGGTCGGCGCCAGCCAGCCGAGCCTGTTCGGGGAGGCCGCCTCGCCGCCTCCCGCGCCGCAATTCGCCGTACCGCGCGCCTTCGTCGAGCTGGCGCGGACCGCGATCTGTCATTCGGACCCGGAGCGGTTCGCGCTGCTCTACGCGCTGCTGCTGCGCGTCCGCGAAAGTCCGAAAGCGCTGGAGGACGCCGCCGATCCGCTGGTCCACCGCGTCGCGGCGCTGGCCAAGGAGGTTCGGCGCGACATCCACAAGATGCACGCCTTCGTCCGCTTCCGCGAAGTGGCGGCCAGCGGCGAGGGCGGCAAGCGCCTCGTCGCCTGGTTCGAGCCCGACAACCACATCGTGCGCGCGGCGGCGCCCTTCTTCGCTCGCCGTTTCGCCAACATGGACTGGTCGATCCTGACGCCCGAGCTCTCCGCCCATTTCGACGACGGGGCGCTGCGCTACGGCCCCGGTGCCGCCCGTTCCGACGCGCCGGGCGCCGATCCGGTCGAGGAGACGTGGAAGACCTATTACGCCTCGATCTTCAATCCCGCCCGCCTCAAGATCGGCGCGATGACGAAGGAGATGCCGCGCAAATATTGGAGAAACATGCCCGAGACGGCGTTGGTGGGCGAGCTCGTCGCAGGAGCGCAGGCACGAGAGGCAAATATGGTCGAGACGTCGCGCAGCGCAATCGGCGGCAACGTCCGCGCCGCCTGGGAATCGGTCCGCGACGAGGCGCGTGGCTGCACCCGCTGCCATCTCTACAAATGCGCCACCAGGACCGTGTTCGGCGAGGGGCCGCTCGACGGGCCGATCATGTTCGTCGGCGAGCAGCCCGGCGACCAGGAGGATCTCGCCGGCCGTCCTTTCGTCGGACCCGCCGGTCAGCTCTTCGACCGGGCCCTGGGCGATGCGGGCGTCGACCGCAGCGCGGCCTACGTCACCAACGCGGTCAAGCATTTCAAGTTCGAGCGCCGCGGCAAGCGCCGCATCCACGCCAAGCCCGATGCGGGCGAGATCGAAGCGTGCCGCTGGTGGCTCGACCAGGAGCGGGGCCTGCTGCGCCCGCCGCTCACCGTCGCTTTGGGCGCGACCGCGGGACGCGCTCTGTTCGGCAAGGCGATCACCGTTGGCAGGATGCGCGGCGAGCCCCATTTCCTCGCCGACGGCGGCGAGGCCTGGGTCACCGTCCACCCCAGCTTCCTGCTGCGGGTCCAGGACAATCGCGAACAGGAATATGCGCGCTTCGTCGAGGACCTGCGCCGGATCGGCGAGCGCGCGAAGGCGCTCTAGTTCCTCCCCATCTTTCGATGGGGACGAATTAGAGCCGCACCAGCATCTTGCCGATATTGGCGCCGCGGAAGAGGTCGAGGAACGCCTCGGGCATCGCTTCGATGCCGTCGCGGATCGTCTCGCGGCTCTTGACCGCGCCGCTCGCCACCCAGCCGCCCATGTCGCGGTAGAAATCGCCGATTTCGGGCAGGAAATCGGTGTAGATGAAGCCCCTGATCGAAATCCGCGCCGCGATCGTGCGCATGATGTAGCGGAAGGCCGGGGGCTCGCCGCCATTGTAATTGTCGATCATGCCGCAGATCGCGAAGCGGGCATTGTTGCGGGCGGCGGCGAAGGCGGCGTCGAGATGGTCGCCGCCGACATTGTCGAAATAGACGTCGATCCCCTTCGGGGCGGCCTCCATCAAGGCCCGGACGACCGGTCCAGCCTTGTAGTCGATCGCATGATCGGCGCCGAGCTCGAGCACGAAGGCGCATTTCTCCTCGCCGCCGGCCGAGCCGATGACGGTCATGCCCCTGGCCTTGGCGATCTGCACGACCGCCGATCCGACCGCGCCCGCCGCCGCCGAGACGAAGACGATATCGCCCTCCTTCGCCGCGGCGACGCGCAGCAGCCCGAAATAGGCGGTCGCGCCGGTGAGGCCGAGATTGCCCAGCCACTGATGGTCGGGGACGGGCAGCGGCGGCACCTTGTTGAACTGACCCGCCGGCGCCACCGCCTCCTCGCGCCAGCCGAGCATGTGGAAGACGGTCTCGCCTTCCTTGAGATGCGCCGAGCGCGACTCGACGACGGTGCCGACGGCTCCGCCTTCCATCGGCGCGCCGACCTCGAAGGACGGCACGTAGCTTTTGACGTCGTTCATGCGGCTGCGCATGTAGGGATCGACCGAGAGCCAGCCGTTCCTGACGCGCACCATGCCGTCCTCGAGCGCGGCCAGGGGCGCGTCCTTCAGCTCGAAATTGTCCGGCACCGGCATTCCGCTCGGCCGAGACTTGAGGTGCCAGGCCCGTGTCGTGCTCGTCATGTCGGTCTCCCTCTCGATCGTCCCGCTTTCGCGGCAATGCGGGCACGAGTCAAAAGGCCCCGACCTTCGCGTCGAGGCCGGGACCTTTTCATCCGCCAAAGCGGACGGTGCATCGAACTTCGCGCAAACCGCACGCGTTCCTCGGGGCGGGCCGGAGCGTGGCGGCGGGGCGTCGAAGCGCGTTTGAGCGGCGCAAGCGGCGGCGTCCCATCTCGCGCATTGCATCGCGCCCGAGGCCTGTTTATGGGGGCGCTTCCCCGGCGCGGGGCCGTAGCTCAGCTGGGAGAGCGCTGCAATCGCACTGCAGAGGTCAGGGGTTCGATCCCCCTCGGCTCCACCACCCCGCCCTCTTCCTCGCCACTCGCAATCGGCCTAGCAGGCGCTCGATGAGCGATCTGCCCAAGCCGATTCCAGCGGCGACCCTGGTGTTGATGAGGCCCGCCCCCGGCGGCGCGCCCGAACTCCTCCTCATGGAGCGGACCAGCGACATGGCCTTCGCCGCCGGCGCACTCGTCTTCCCGGGCGGGCGCATCGATGCCGAGGACGAGGAGGCCGCGGCGCGACTGGGTGCCGGCGAGGACGCCGCCGCCAGGATCGCCGCGATCCGGGAAACGATCGAGGAGACGGGCCTCGTCCCTGCGGTCGTGCCGCCGGCCTCGCCCGAAGCCGCACGCGCCCTGCGCGAGGCCATGGCCGCCGGCACGCCTTTCCTTTCCGGCCTGGCCGCGAACGGTCTCGCTCTCGATCTCGATGCGCTCACCCCCTTTGCCCGCTGGTGCCCGAACTTCCGCGAGACGCGCCGCTTCGACACCTACTTTTTCCTCGTCGAAGCGCCGCCCGGCGCCGGCCCGCCGCAGATCGCACCGGGCGAGGGCGTCCGCGCCTTTTGGGCCAGCGCCGCCGCGATCCTGAGCGAGGTCGGCGCCGGCCGGGCCCACGTCATCTTCCCGACCCGGCGCAATCTCGAGCGGCTCGCGCGCTTCGGGTCGGTCGCCGAAGCGCGTGCCGACGCGGTGCGGCATCCGGTTCGGAGGATCACGCCCTGGGTCGAGGACAGAGACGGGAGACCGCATGTCTGCATCCCCGACGATGCCGGCTATCCGGTGACGTCGGAGCCGCTCGAGACGGCGCGGCGGCGCTGAGGCGGACGATGCGGCGGCTGCTCCGCATCCTGCAGGCGATCCTCCTCCTCGGTCTGCTCGGCTTCGCCAGCCTGCTCGCCTACGGCTATGCCAAGCGGCATCCGGAAGACGTGCCCTGGACCCGGCTCGATCTCAGCCGGCCGGTCGGCGCCTTCACCGGCCGCAAGCTCGCCGCGTTGCGGGACGAGCCGGGGCGCTGCGGCCGGCTGCTCGGCGCGGCGGGAATTCGCTTCCACGCGCTGCCGCAGCGCCGCGCCGGCGCCCATTGCGGCTATGACGACGCCGTCCGCTTCGCCGCCGGCGGCTCGCTCGCCATTGCCTGGCGCCCGGCCGATCTGGGTACGAGCTGCGGCGTCGCGGCCGGCCTGGCGCTGTGGGAATGGCACGTGGTACAGCCCGCCGCTCTCCGCCATTTCGGCAGCCGCGTCGCTGCGATCGATCATTTCGGCAGCTATTCCTGCCGCCGCATCGCCGGCCGTGCCGACGGCGCCTGGAGTGAGCACGCTACCGCCAACGCCGTCGACGTCGCCGGCTTCCGGCTCGACAACGGCATGCGCATCACACTTGTCGACGATTGGAGCGCGGGCGGCCGCCGTGCCGCATTCCTGCGCGAGGTGCGCGACGGCGCCTGCGGCCTCTTCGCCACCGTCATCTCCCCCGACTACAATCGCGCCCACCGCGATCATTTCCATTTGGATCAGGCGTCGCGCGGAGCAAGGGGCTGGCGCGGCTGCTGGTGAAGCCGCCGCGCTCCGCTGAGATAGGCGAATGGAAAATCTGGCCCCGGCTCAGGGATTGGCGCCAGTCCTGCCTGTCCAAACAAGGAAAATCATCGCCAGTCGTGCTGCATTTCGATTCGTGCTAATAGAAGACTTTCTGTACAGATTCGACAAAAGCGGTTATTCCCC
Organism: Allosphingosinicella sp.; assembly: GCA_036386475.1. GTDB lineage: Bacteria > Pseudomonadota > Alphaproteobacteria > Sphingomonadales > Sphingomonadaceae > Allosphingosinicella. The sequence goes on from DASVVQ010000016.1 coordinate 62,026, forward strand.
TCTTCTTCTCAATTACTTGTGGACACATTGGCCTTCCTGCGTATCATGAGCAGGTATTGTCCGAATCGAGCCTAGCACACGGCCGGACTTTCGTCTGGGTCGACAGGGTTCTTGTATCGCGTTCAAACCTAGGGGAGGATTCAATGCAAGAACATGAGCTTGCCGCCACGGCAGCAACGGCCAATCCGCAGACCTGCAATCTGACGTACAACATCCAGACTTCGACCCAGTATATGGGCGACAATGCCGCGACCATGCAGATTCAGTTCTCGCTCGCCGGTCGGCAGCTGCTCTGGGCGACGCAGATCACGCAGAACAACGAGTCGGACACCACGAACTCGGACATGCTCTTCGGCGCTGTCGGAATCAAAGCGGGCTCCACGGTCAGCATGAGCTTGTTCGGCTCGATCGCGGTCGTGAACTTCACCGGCTCGCTGACCGACGGCAAGGGCGATACGACGATCAACAACACGCAAATCGCTCAGTTCACGCTTTCGTAGACAAGACGCGCGGCGCGCGGCCCGGCGTCGTCGCCGTGCCGAGCGGGCATTGGCGCCCGCGGCGCTCGATGGGTTGGGTGGGCGGCGCAGCCTTGTGCTTCGCCGCCCCGGCGGCGGCACAGATGCCGCCGTGCCCCACCTGCGTTCCGCCGGGTGCGCCTGTGGACGTCGGGACGAGCATACGCCGAGACGTTCCGCCCGCCATGTTCCAGTTGTTTCTCGATCCGGGCGTCGCCCGGGCGACGGTGACCGTGCAGCTCGGAGACGCGACGATGAACGGTGTCACGCTGGATTACCGGCAACCGGCGAGCCCGTTCAGCCTGGCTGCCGGCGCGTGCCGGATCGACGGATCCTTGATGCTGCGGGTGAACGAGGCGCCCTCGGTTTCGACGATCTATGTCGATGCGGTGGTCACCGGGCCTGCGGACGGCTCGACCTGCTCGATCGCAGCCCCGGCGGCTCAGTCCGGCGCACCGCCGCCGCCGACTGCGTTCCGGGGCGATCTGGTGCAGTGGCGGACCCCGGAGCGGCTGGTGCTGATGCGGGACCGGCACATCGTCGCCGGTATGATCGCCGTCCAGGTCGACGTCGTCCCCAATGCCGCGGAGGGGCAAGCGGTCGAGCTCTCCTTCTTCAACGGCAGCCAGCTGCTCTGGAGCACCGTCCTGTCGCAGACTCGCGAGGCGACGCTCCTCGAGGATCTGGTTTCGGGAACGAGCCTGATCAAGGCCGGCGCGCGGTTCACGATGACTCCTCCCACCGCGGCGGCGACCGGCAATGTGAGGGCAGTAGGCCTCACCATCTTCACCGGCGGAACGAGCGTGGACGCGAGCGGCGTCCTGTCGAGCTGGCCGGCACCGCCGCCGGGACCCCCGCCGGGACCCGACAATGCCGCCGCGCCTCAGGGCGGCTCCTAGGCGGTGGCCGCGGCCGCGCCTCTGCCAGCCTTCCAGCCGTTCGGTGAAGCCGCACCAGGCGTCTATGGGCTCGACGGGAGCGGGACGGACGCCAGCTACGGCTGGACGCTCTACGTGCTCTCGGCGAGCGACGCGCCGCCGTCCGGGCCGATCGCCGCGGGCGACGCCTTCAACAAATACCAGGGCAGCTACCTCTTCTCGCCCGCGAAGCCGTCGGCGGCGGCGCTGCAGACGCTTTCGGCGAACGTGGCCGTCTTCCTGCGCAACATATCGCGCCTGCCGCCGCGCGCGCTGATCTGGCTTCCCGATCCGAGCCTGGCCAATCCCTTGCCGGCGCAGTCCAGCCGCTACGCGATCCCGTTCGTGTTCCAGAGCCTGTCGCGCGCCTACCAGACCCAGTTCCAGGACTTCAGCGCATGGCTGGGCCCCGACGGCCTTGCCACCTTCACCGTCACCAGGAACACGTTCGTCGGCTGGGACCCGAACCGGCAGGCCATAACCCTGCTCGGCTCGGCCCTGAACGGCCTCATCTTCCGGCGCGGCGGCGGCGGCACTGGCGGCGGCAATCCGACTCCTTCCAACAACAATGCGGGACTGATCGTCGCGCGCGGCTCGGTCGCCTCCGGGCTGGCGGACGCGATCATCGCGCTCAGCGGCAATCGCGCCGGTTCGCTGACGATGACGACGCAGATGACGCCCTCCTTCACCTTCCCGCTGCTCAAGCCGAGCTTCGGTTACTGGGCGAACGATGCAGGCACGGACGTCTCCTGCTCGTTCCCCGCCTTCGTCGACGCGCCGTCCGGCACCATCGCCCTCGCCACTGCCATCGATCCGGCGGATCTCCTCAATCTCCTGCTGCCGGAAACCGGGCCGGTGACGCTGAACGGCGGCCAGATCCGGACCGGGTTCGGCGTCACTACCCAGCAGCCGGGCTGGAAGAGCTGCTTCCGCACGGTCGAAGGAAAAAGCGTGGCGCTCGCGCCGCTCGGCACCGCATCCGATCCGTTCGCGGGACCCGCCGATCGCGCCGGCGGCTTCGTCTTCATGTCGCGCCAGCCGGCCGCCGGCCCCACCCAATCCAGCGGGGGCTACCTCCTCTCGCCGTGCGGCGACTACGGAATTTCCGTCGCGGGAGCTGGGCCCGGCGCACCCGGCCAGACCATGCTGACCGGTCTGTTCGGATCGGAACGCCTCAGCTTCACGACCTGGGATCCGGCCGACGCGACGAAAGGGTGCCTGCTGCGGTTCCGGCCGGGCGGCTGGGCCTATGCGCCGGTCTTTCCTTTCGCCGACGCGTCGATGAGCGATCCGGATGCGGGCAGCGTCGCGACCCGGCGGCTGACCGGTGCCTACCGGACGTCCTGGGCGAACCTGGTCGGCCCGAACGCGCTCTACCGGGCCGAACCGGACGGCGGCGCTTATTACGGCGGGGCTCCTGCCGCAGGCGCTCCCCTGCTCGGCCCTGCGCCGCCCGCTACTTCCGTTCCGCAACTTCCGTGCTTCTACGTGCCGGTTGCGCCTTACGCGGCCTATGTCCCCGATCCCGGCTGGAGCGATCCAGCCAAGTCCGTCGGCGCGTTCGAAGCCCAGATCCTGTCGGCGACGCGAAAGATGCGCTTCGGAGGCGCCGGATCGCCCGCCCGTCAGGCGCGCATGGAGCGGCATCTCGCGCGCGCGACCGCGGCGAGCCCGGCTGCGACCGGGGAGTGGACGACGACGCGGCAGGGCTTGCTTGCGGAAGCGGCGGATGCCGACGGGGCGACCGACTTCCTCGAGATCGACCTCGCGCAATTCCGTATCCGCAGCGCGGACGGGGGCGGGCTCGATCAGTTCGCGTTCGTCAATCCCAGCCACATCGTCCAGGAGGCGCTCCAGACCAGCCAGCTGTTCGTCGCGGCGGTCAGCAACGTCCCGTTCGCGTCGCCGGCAGTTTTCAAGAATATCGTCGACATCGAGGATTGGCAGTTCGTGGTGGACGTCGGCGCGGCGGCCCAGCTGACCGACTACAGCAATGTGCTCATCCTCAAATATTGCGACGGCACGTTGATCGATTGGGTGAAAAACCCGAACAAGTGGACCGATCCGGCCGATTTCTCGCTGATCGACGCCAATCTCAGCGCGATCGCCTATAGCGGCCTTTCGACCTGGCTTGCCGCCTATCTCCAGGACGCGATCGACAAGGCCGGCGGCGCAAAGCCGAACCCTCTCTACGCCAACATCGCCGCGATCGCGCAGCAGCCGGATTGGAAGGGTTTCCTCGCCCTCAAGGCGTCGCTGCCGCCGGCCGCGGCGCTGCCGCCGCAGATCGAGGGGCTGGCGGCGGGGATCGATCCGAAGCGGTTCTACGCCCACCATTTCGGCGCGACGCTGAGCCGGGTGAAGCCGAACCCGGATCAATCGGCGGCCCAGACGCTGATCATCGACGGGGTCTCCAGCCTCTTCGGCCTCATCGACTATCAGGACCCGCTCTACATCGCCGCGATCGATGCCGGTTCCGATCCGGACACGCCGCTGAGGATCGACGCCACCGATCCCTTCGGGTTCCGGGTCCTCAACCTCCAGGCGCTGTTCGTCAACGCCAGGATGACGAGCTTCCAGAGCCGCATCCAGATCACGCTCAACCAGCTTTTCGAAGCGCCGGTGAAGACTACCCAGCGCGGCGGCAGCGGCAGCTGGGCCGTCCAGCCCGGCAACGGCATCGTGCTGGACGGCAGCGCGGTCAACCAGAACGGCACTACTGTCTACGTCTTCCAGCAGTCCAATCCGAGCCTGTTCACCTTCGACACGCCCGCGCTCAACGCGATCACGGTCTCGCGCGTGCAGTTCAACACGCTCGGCGTCCAGAACTGGGCCTGGCCGTCGGGGCCGGCGGTGCCGACCATCACCAGCCGCTTCCTGTTCTGGGGCGCCTTCGATTTTCCCGTCGTCGGCGCGCCCGGGGCGCCGTTCGATCTGCTGTCGTTCGGATCCGATCCCGCCGGGGCCGTCACCGGACAGGGCCTCGCTTATTCCAACCTCCAGATCACGATGCGCAGCCCGCAGGCCACGCCGGGCGTCACCGATTTTGCGTTCGATCCGTCCAACCTCGCCTTCGATCTCGGCGCGAGCACCTTGCGCGCCGGCTCGCTGTTCAAGAGCCTCGGCCTGCAGCTGCAGAGCTTTATCGACGCTCCCGCGGGCAAGACCCCGCTGGACTACGGATTTCTGACCGTCGCCCCCGAAGGTCCGGACCTGAGCGAACTCGGCGACGGCTGGTGCGGCATCGTCCACAAGGTCAACATGGGCGGGCCGGGCGCCCTCGTCTCCGCGGCAGGCTTCAGCTCGCAGCTGCTGGTCGCCTGGTCGCCAATCGCCGGCGCGAGCCCGGCCTTGTTCGTCGGCCTCAGCCTGCCGGGCACGGCTCCCGGCGCGAGCGTCTTCAGCCTGCAGGGCGTGTTCAAGATCACCACCGGCGCGATCAGCTTGCAGCAGGCGACCTTGGGCCAGTTCACGGTCAAGATCGCCAATATCGGCGCCACCTTCCTGGGCATCAAGAAGATCCCGGACGGCACCATCAACTTCTTCCTGTTCGGCGATCCGGACGGGACCGGCAGCCTCGGCTGGTACGCGGCGTACAACGAGGCGAAGCCTTCGCCTGCGCCACCGCCGCCGCCGCCGGCGCTGACGGAGTCGGTGCGATGACCCGGGTCCTCTATTGGAACATCAAGGATTTCGGCCTGAACAAGATCGACCATCAGGAACCTGCCGCGTTTGTGCACGGGCATGGCGGACTGAACAACCAGAATGCGAGCCTGCAGCGCCGCCAGGCGATCCTCAATCTCCTGCAACAGACAAACCCGGACATCTTCGTTCTCGTCGAAGTCTGCACCGGCCGCGCCCTACCCGGCGCTCTCATCGCGGAAACGACCGGCGCCCTCGGCTGTCGAACGCTTCTCCGTCTGATGCGCACGCAGCATCCGGACTGGCGCCTCGTCCCGCCGCTCATCCTCGGGCACGGAGGTCCCAAGGAGGGAATTGCCGTCTTCTTCAGGTCGCCGGCGAACGAGCGCTACTTTTCGGGACCGAAAGTCTGGCTTGGCGCCGCCGCCGGCGACGACGTCCCGGCGCCGGGGATGTTTCCGGGGGTTGTCTATCCCCCCTTCTGGTCCGCCGCCTTGTCGCCGCCGCGGCCCCCGCCGCCGGCCGCGCCGCTGCCGGCGCGCGGGCTGGTGCCGCCCGGTTCCGCTCACAATCCCGGCCGGCCTGAGGACATGCTCGCGGGCCGCGTGCTCGACCTCGGCTTTCCCCCCGTCGTGGCTGCGCAGTGGCTGAATTTTCGCCAGCCTTACTTATGCACCTTCTGGGAGCCTGGCGCCGGCGCCGGGGGCGTCGGGCGCAACCTGAGCATCTTCGCTGTCCATGCGCCGCCGGACCGAACCGCGGTCAACTTCCTCCAGTACGCTGCGGCGGCGGTGAACGGATTGGCCGCGCCGTTGGCGAACGAGACCCGGGTCGTGCTCGGCGACTTCAACATCAACCTTCTCAATCCGGCCGACGGCGCCGACGCGCATGCTTATGCTCCGTTCACCGCCCTGAACTACGTCCCTCTGGTCAATCCCCAGCCGCTCCCCGGCGGAGCGAACCTCGCTTCCTATCTCGGCTATGCCACGACGCACATGAAGGGGGCCCCCGTCTTCCTGTCGACGGGCGCGCTGGCGCAGTTCTACCCCGGATTCGGCTATTCCGGCTCGGACATCGGAAACTTCTTCTCCATAGACAATATCCTGGTCCAGCCACGTGTGGCCGCACGGGATTACCACACTACGGTCGTCAACACCGTAGTGGGAACGCCCTACCTGACGCTCGGCGGATTCGTCGCGGGGTCCGTTCCGAACACTACGGGAGGCGGCAACACGCCGATCGCCATCCCCTCCTATTTTGGGGATCCTCCCGCGCCCTTTCCATGGGCGGTGGCCGGCGGCAACGGACAGGCACCGGGCGCCGATCGCGGTTTGGAGAACCGGCTGACAAAATGGGACAATTACGGCCGCATCTATGACACGAGCGATCATTTCGCGGTCTTTGCCGATGTCTGAGCGGGCGACGGAGATGCGCGATGGCGGATGAGCCCCTGGCAGCGCTGGCTGCCAAGCTGCAGGCGCAGGCCAGCGCCCCGGACGGCATCCTGCTCGATGAAAGCTATCTGACGGCGCCGCTCGGCCCGATCGCGGCGCCGGACGATTTCGATGCGCGCTTGGCGCAGGCATTCCACCCCGGCGCCGCCGGCGGCCTCCAGATCGTTCTGACGGGGGCGACGTTTGGTCCCGTGACGGCCGAAGGCTTCACCGTTTCGGGCGTGGCGCTCGGGGTCCTCGGCGGCAAGTCCTCGGCGGCCGTGCTGACCTTCGGCGTCACCGCCGCAGCAGGTGGCCAGCAGATGACGCTGACGATCGCCGCGCCCGCCCCGGGCTGGACCTGGCCGATGCTCAGCGGCTCGGCGGCCGGGTGGCCATTCAAGGTCGTCGCCCTCGGCAACCCCGTTTTCACCTTCGACACGACCGTTTCCGGAGCGGTCCAGGCAGTCGCCGCTCAGATTGCTCCACCGGCATTTTTTGCGGACGTGGTCGAGCTGGTCGTGCCTTCGTTCGCGAGCGCCTCGCTTCCGGTCGCCGGCGCGCTCGATTTCGCGGCTGTCGACGGCGAGGCGATCCTGTTTCCGACGGGCGTACTCACGGCGCCTCTGGGCGCTGGATCCGGCCTGAGCCTGCTCTTTCTGAAGGTCGCGAATCCGGCTTTCACGCTCGATTTCCCCGCCGCCGACTCGACCGGGGACCAATCGCCGCTGCTTGCCTTCCAGCTCGACCTGGACGTCGAGAATGACGGCCAGCCCATCGCGGGTTATCGACTCACGGCACCGATCCTGGCGCCCCCGCCGGCCGGGAGCGGCGGGCAGCCGGCTTTGGCGGCGCCGTCGCTCTTCACTTTTGCACTATCAACCGTTCCCGGCGAGGCCATGCTGACGCCGGCCACGGTCGCGACCTTGATGGGTGGCGCATCCTATTTCGAAGTCGTTCCGGCACAATTCCAGCAGTTCCTGACACTTGTCGGCCTCCGCGGCCTTTCGGTGACGGGCGGCGTCACGCCTCCCGCCATCCTTCAGATCGTCGCTTCGATCGGCGCCAACCCCAAGACGCTTCCCTGGGTGATCTTCAAGGACGGCGACAACGGTCTGACCTTGGAGGTCGACGACCTTCAAATGACCTTGATGGTCAGCGATCCGACCGCCGCAAAGCCGCAGCAGAGCGTTGTTTTTACGACTCAGATGACTTTCCTGCCGAGCGTCTTCAAAGGAAGCTTCTTCTTCGAGATCACCACCGACCTCGAATTCGACGCCCGCTTCGACGGAACGGCGACGCTTCAGGACCTCGTGTCGCTGGGGTCGGCGGGCCTGATCAGCCTCCCGGACAGCGTCGCCGCGGCGCTTTCCGACGTTCATTTCCATTATTCCCACACCAGCCGCGCCTATGCGATCTCGGCGGGAATTTCCGTCGATCTCGGCTTCGTCACGATCAGCGGCAAGAGCCTGTTCACGCTGACGGCCGCGTCTATCGCCTTCTCGGCCACGCCGCCGGCGACCGGCGCCGATCCGTCGGCGAAGACCATCTACACGGCGAGCTTTGCCGGCCTCGTCACGATCGGGCCGGTCGGCGCTCTCGCCAGCATCGACTATGACAGCGGCACCGGCTGGAACCTTTCCGCCGCGGCGACCGCGCCGATCGATCTCGGCGACCTGATCGAGGAGGTGTTTACGCTCGGCGGGAAGTACAGCTTCCCGCCCTTCCTGAAGCCGGACCTCGAGATCGAGACGCTCGACGTCACCGCCGCCATCCCGGCCGACAAGACCGACGCGAAAAGCTACACGGTCGACGGCTCGTTCGACTGGAACTTCACCCTTGCCGGCCACGAGATCAGCGAGCTGGAGGCCAAGATCCACCTCGCTTATGCCGACAAAGCCTTTTCCGGCAAGGCGAGCGCCTCGCTCTACATTCCGGCGCTGAAAACGACGATCGACATTGCCTACGCCTTCGACCCGGCCAAGCAGAGCCAGACCCTTTCGGTCACCTGGGAGGGCGTCACCGCGACCTACGACGCCGAGAAGGACACCCAGAGCCTCACCTTCACCCTCTCGGGCTGGAGCGTCGGCAGCCTGATCACCGCGCTCGCCAAGACAATTCCCGGACTCGGCCCCTATTTCACCCTGCCGGCGCCGTTCGACCTGCTCAACGACGTCTCGCTCGACGGCATGGCGGTGACGCTGGGGCTGGGCGACAGCTCGGGCACGATCTCGGCGCGATATGACCTGTCGAGCGCGGTCGAGCTCGGCTTCGTCAGGATCGCGGGCGTGCGGCTGACCCGCTTCAAGGATCCGGTGTCGGGCGCCCACAAGATGCTGCTCCAGCTCAAGGGCAGCTCGCCCGTCCCGGGCATCGGTGCGCCCTTCCTGGTATCGGACTGGGACAGCGAGGCAAAGCTCGCGGCCGACGACGCGGCGCCGCCGGGCCAGGACGTCACCGACCTTCCCGACGTCCCGGGCCGCGGCAACGAATATTTCGACCTTTGCCTGTTCGCGATGGGCCAGCGCGTCACCGTCGAAGGCCTCGCCGACGCACCGGACGTCAAAAGCGCGATCCTGCTGCTTGCCGACGCTCCCTCGACCGGCGCCGGCCCCAATCCCGTTCCCGCGGTGAAGACGCAGGGCCTCCCTTATTACGATCGCGGCAGCGACTGGCTGATCGCCTCGCGCATGCTGATCCTGAAGGCCGGCGGCGACTGGACGATCGACCTCAGCTTCATCTTCAACGATCCCAACCTCTACGGCCTCCACCTCAAGACCGCCGGGGCGAAGGCGAAGGCCCTTGCCGGGCTCGAGCTCGACATCCTCTACAAGAAGGTCACCGACGAAATCGGCATGTACCAGGTCGACTGGCACTTCCCGGATTCGGTCAGGAACCTCAATTTCGGCGCGGTCGCCGTGACGCTCCCGGACATCGGCGTCCAGATCTACACGAACGGCGATTTCCTCATCGACATTGGCTTTCCCTACAAGATGGACTTCAGCCGGTCCTTCTCCTTCTCGGCGATCGTCGGCGGCATTCCCGTCACCGGCGGCGGCGGGGTCTATTTCGGCAAGCTCAGCGCAGCGACATCGACGGTGACGCCGGTCACCCAATTCGGCACCTTCCACCCCGTCATCGTCTTCGGCCTCGGTTTCCGGGTCGGGCTCGGCTACAATTTCACCGCCGGTCCGCTGACGGCCGGCTTCGCGCTGACCGCCTTCGCGATGATCGAAGGGGTGATCGCACCCTATCATCCCTACCAGCCGCCGGCCGCGGGCGGCAGCGTCCAGCATGACTATTATTTCAAGATCACCGGCACAGCCGGCATCATCGGCCTGCTCTACGGATCGATCGACTTCGCGATCATCAAGGCCTCCCTCAGCGTCAACATCACCCTGTCGATCTCGCTGACCTACGAATCCTTCCAGCCGATGGAGATCGATGCGTCCGCCTCGGTTTCGGTGACGCTCTCGGTCAGCATCGATCTGGGTTTGTTTTCGATCACCTTCCACCTCTCCTTCCACGCCGACGTGAGCGCCAGCTTCGTGGTCCACATCGACGACGGCGTGGCGCCCTGGGTGACGGGCCCCGCGCACGCGCCCGCGCACTTGCGTGCCATGGCGCTGCGCGCGCTGCCGCCGCTGCGGGCAATGCCGCTGCCGCTGCCGCCGGGACAGGCGCCCGCCATCCTGCGGAGCGGTGCCAAGCCGGCAGTCACGCTTTATGCGACCGCTGCGTTCACCGTGCTTGCGCCCGAGGTCGTCACCGATCGGTCGCAGCAGACCGCGGCCTATGTCGCGCTATTGTTCGTCGATGCGCCGGTGGCGGCGAACGATGACCAGGTGGCGGCGGCCACCGACACATCGTTCGGCCGGCTCTGCTACGATTTGCTGCCCTGGCTCGTCGCCGACCTTTCGGGCGATGCCGCCAATCCGGTCGATCTCGACACGGTGCGTGCGAGCAGCGTCACCAGGGACGAACTGAACCATTTTCTCGACCTGCTCGCAAACCTCGACGACCCCCCGCTCAACGTCCGCGATTTCCTGACCTTCCTGAGCAGCTTCGCCGTCGGCATCGAGGCGGTAAACAAGGACAATCAGGCCGCCGCCGCGGCGTCCGCCCTCTTCCCGGTCTTCGACGGGCTGGTCTGCACCGCCGAGCGGGACGGCAAGGCGGAGACGCCGATCGATTTCTCTGCCTACGTGTCGGTGTCGGCGGACTACCGCAAGAACATCGCCACCCTGTTCGAGCAGCTGACCGCGAACATCGAGAAAAGCGGCGGGCCGCCGCCGCCCTCCTTCGTCGCGGCGCCGGCGCCGGCCGGCGGCATTCTTGAAACCGAGTCGATGGCCGCTCTTCTGTTCGTCGATGCGATGATGCTCGTCGGCCGCCAGCTCGTCCAGGCGGCGATCAACGCGCTCGGCAGCTTTACCTACGCAACCGCGAACGGCAACACGATCGCGCAGATCGTCGCATGGTCGGGCGCGGTCCCGATCGGCAGCGACGACATCGTCCTTCCCAACGCGGCGCAGCCGCTGATCGGCGGCACGTTCGCGGTCGAGGCGCCCGGCCATACGGTGCAGGCCGGGGAGAGCCTGGCCGCGATCGCCGGCGCGTACCAGGCGGCGGGCCCCGTCGCGCCGGCCGATCTCATCGCCAACGACCTCACCGCGCGGATCGTGGCGGCCGGCGTCTCCATCGGCACATTGCAGGCGACGACGGCGGGGATGAGCTTCGCCGACATTCTCGCCGAGCTGGGCCCCGGCGCGACGGCGCAGCAGCTCGCCGAGACGGTCGTGGTCGCGCCGGGCGTCCCCGCCGGAACGACCTTTGCCGAGGCGGCCATATTGGTGCCCGGCGCCGTGCTGAAGCCGCTCGCCGCCGTGACGGTCGGCGCCGGAACATCCCTCGCTACGCTGGCCTCGGTCTACGGAGTGACGGTCAAGTCGATCGGCGCCGACCCCGCCAATGCCCATGTCCCCTTGTTCCAGGCCGCGTCGATCAGCCTCACCAACGTCGGGTCGGCGCCGCTCGGCGATCTCTGGAGCGACATCGCCAGCGGCGATCACATCGCCCAGATCTCGGGAATGCTGACCCGCTTCCTCGGTGCGGGCCTTCGCCTTCCGACGGTCGCAGGATCGGCCGCGCTCGAATTCTCGGCCGCCTTCAATGCCGTCAACGGGTTGAGCGGGAACGATCCGCAGCATCAGAGCGAATATTCGGCCTATCAGCTGACCGGACAGCAATTCCCCGCGCCCGCCGACCTTCCTCCCGCGACCGGCGATTACAAGCTTGCGCTGTCGGCGCTTGCCGTCGCGGACGGCGTTGCGATCGATTTCCTCACGTTCGATGCGGGCGGGACGAGTATCGACCTCGCCCAATTGTCCGACCGGCTCGGTGAGGTTCTTAGCTTCGCACAGGCGGGCAGCTTCAACCCCCCGGTCAGCTTCCGCATCCTTCCAGCGGCGGCGCGCCAGCCGCAGCTCCTGGCAACGAAGAGCCCTGCCGCCTTCGCCACCACGGACCTTGCCGCTTTGGCGCTGATCACGGCGCCGCCGCCGCCGCCGCCCGCCGCGCCACAGGCGCCCGCGCCTGCGCCTGCGCCTGCGCCGCCGGGGCCGGCCCGGCCGGCCGTCTGGGCGATTGCCCAGGGCGCGCTCGACAGCGTTGCGGCGCGCCAGGCGGCGCTCGAACGGGCGCGCGTCGCCTACATCGACCAGCTCCAATATCTGCCGCTGCTCACGCCGCAGGCGCTCGCTACCGATCCCGCCACCAAGACTCAGATCGAGACGCCGCTCGCCTCCTATGCGTGGGCGACGCGCATCGATTTCAGCGTGAAGCGGCTGCCTCCGGCGCCGGCCGCAGGCGCGGCCCCTGCGGCGCGCGCCTTCACCTACGAAGTGATCGGCCTCGATGCGCCGCAGGCCGTGCTGCTCGAGCGGCTGCTGGTCGCGCTTGCCGAGGCTCCGGCGAAGACGCAGCCGATTTCGGGCCTCTATGTCGGCCTGCCGCAAGGGAGCGGCGCCGATGCGCGGCTGCTGGTCCATTCGGCGAGCGAGGTGCTCGCCTTCTTCAACCGGACGAACCTCTCGACCGAGACCAATCCGCCGCCGATGCTGATGGCGATGTCGCTGGGCGCGGAGCCGGCGCCGCCGCCGCCGCCTGCGGGCAATCTCAAGAATCCTCCGGCGGAGGCCGTGCGCCTGCTCTGGGAACTCTCGACGGTGCGTTCGGGCGGTTATTTCCTGAGCTACGAGACCGTGCCGGACGGGGCGGGCCTGCCCGATTCCGCCTTCGACAGCACGGGCAAGGCACAGCTTGCGCTGATCATCACCTATCCGCGCACGGGCTTTCCCCTGACGCAGCCCGCAGCCGCGGATGCGCGGCTGACCGACTTCGTCAATGCCCTGCTCACCGACGATCCCTGGGCGGGCGCCGGCGTCCAGATCGGGCTTCTCTCCGGGTCCGCGCCGACGCAGAGCCAAGCCCTCGAGGGGGCGTCGCTCAACGATCTGGCGGCACAATACGGCCTCAGCGTCGGAAGGCTTGCCGAGCTGAACGAGACCGTCCCGCTCGCCGCGGCGCCGCCGGTGCCGGTGCCGATCGGCGGCGCCGTCCATCTCGTCACGCCGGCCGACATGCAGGCCGGGGACGCGGACCAGGTTCTGGCGGCGATCGCGCAGGCATATTCCGCGAACCTCACGACCCCCTTGGCCGCGGCCGATCTGAGCGCGGCGAACCCCGGCGTCGCCCCGGCCGCGGGCGTCGCCCTCTACATCCCCCCCAGCCTCGCGCGGAACGGCGGCACCCTGCCGGTCACCTATAAGACGCAGCCCGGCGACACCTTGGCGAGCATCGCCGCTTTGTTCGGTCTCAGTGTCGCGGACCTGGCGACGACCGCAAGCGCCGCGCCGCTGTTCGACGGCCAGGTGACGATCGATCCCCTGGCGTTCGACGTCCACCCGTCCGACGGCCCCGGCAACATCACGTTCGAGCTCGAGCGGACTCTCCCCAGCGGCGCGACCAGCGATCCCGACGTCATCCTCAACGGCCTCTACTCGATGCTTTCGGCAGGCATCCTCGGCAATCGCTTCTTCACGCCAAGCCGCGGGCTGCCGTTCGGGCCGCAAAGGCAGATCGATCCGATGGACCCCGATGCGGCCCGGGCCGCGGCCCGCCAGCTCCGGGAGATGCGCGATCCGGCCCAGCGCCGCCAGATGCTCACGGCCGCCACGGCGGATCCGATCAAATGCTATCGGCAGACGCTCGGCCTTGCGGGGATCGCGCTCAGCAATGCGGCGCCGGCAGGGGGCAGCGGCGGCATCCCGGTGCAGGCGCAAAGCCCCTATGCAGGCGTCGGCGCGCTCGCTCAGCTCGACCTCGAATGGCGCGATCTGTTCGGCAACGTCATGATCACTCCATTCGACCAGCCCCCGCCGCCTCCGGCGACGTATCAGGGGCCGGTCGAGGGCCAGCCGGTCCCGCTCCTCTACCGCGACAAGCTGATCGGCCCGGCTGCTTGGCCGGGCGCAAGCTTCAACTATGTCTATTCGAGCAGCCCGTCTCCGAACCTGACGGTTACCCTGGGGTTTTCGACGGCGGGCTATCAGGACGACGGCACGACGGTGAAGCTGTGGATCGACGGCAGCTGGCAGGTCGTCCCGGCCTGGCAGGCGGCGGCGCAGCGCGATTACGAGCTCTATTGCAAGATCTGGTTCCAGCTCAACGAGGACTATACGGGCAGCGGCATACCGTGGGCGGACGGGCAGGCGGTAAAGGCCGCGCTGACCAATAGCCTGTTCGCACAACCGCTCATCGCGCTATCCGATACGCAGGCGCAGCCGATCCGCGACTATGTCGCGCAGGCGCTTGCCTATCTCGACCAACGGCGCAGCGGTGGAAGCCCGAGCGGGCCCAGCGGCGATGAGGTCCCCACGATCGTCGTGCCGGTGTCGACGGCCGATGTCGCCCCCGGCGACGTCCTGCCGTTGGCTCTGACGATGACCCTCTCGCGCCAGGGCCTGCTCGTCGATTCGGTGCTTGCCGGGCTTGCGGATGGAGAGACCGCCGCGATCGACCTCCTCCCGCAGCCGGACCCGACGACCGCGGCGGCGGCGAGCTATCTCCAGTTCGCCCAAGCCATCGAGCGGATTTTCGTCACCGACAGCTGGGCGCTGCGGGTCGGAAGCTCGATGTCGAAGGCTTCCTCGACCCCGCAGGGGGACAAGAGGACGCAGAACATGTGGGCCGTTCGGCTGGCCGTCGGCGAGGTCACCGCGACTTCCGTCGGTCTCGGCTTCGCGCTGAACCCGATCCCCCTTTATTACGCTCCGCTGCCGATCGCGACATCGCTGGTCACGCAGCAGGTCGACCATCTCTACCCCAGCTATGTGCCGGGCCAGTCCTTCCCGCCGCCAGGCGGCGCCGTGCCGCATTGCTTCACCGGAATCGATCCGGGGGCCTGGTTTCAGAGCGTTCTCGACGCCGTCGATGCAGCGCTCGCGCCCGATATTGCTGCGGCACTGTACCTGCTCGACCTCGCGGCTCCGTCCGCGCCGAGCCGGATCGAGCAGCTGCTCGGCTTCAAGCAGCAGCTGGCGGATGCGCTCGCGGCTACGGTCCGTCCGATCCTCCAGCCCGGGCCGGACGTCGCGGGTTGGCCGACGCCGGACCGCGACAGCGATGCGGCGGCGGGAGAGACGCTGCGCCAGGCCCTGCTCAACCGCCTCGGCCCCGCTTATGCGGCGACAGCGATCGTGCAATTCAGCGCCACGCAGGTGACCGGCCCGTCGGCCGACGCCGGGGGTCCGATCGTCTTCTACGGGGCGCCGCAAATGGTCCCGCCGCCGCCCGGTCCCGACGGGTCGACCCCGATCCCGGCGTCCGCCCCCGGCAACCAGAATTGCGCGATGTCGAGCGCGCGGCTGGCGCTCGATCCTTCGCGGGCCGAGCGGCTCGGATTCCTGTTCGATTCGCGCAATGCGTCCGGCGCCGCCGATGCCAGCGAGAATTACGTCGCCGTGGCGCTGCAGTGGACGATCACCCATGTCGAGCATGAGCGCCGCTCCATCCCCGCCATCGATGGCTATGTCGACAGCGACTGGATCAGCCTGCTGACCGGGCCGATCGTCGCCGCGCTCGGCGACCCCGCGGGAATCGACGTGCCGGTTGTGCTGCGCGCTCTTCCCGAGCCCCCGACGATGCAGCGGCAGAGCGGCGTCCAGGCCGATGCGTCGGGAGTGATCACGGATCCCGCCGAGCTCGCCTTGTGGGACTACAGCTTCGACTTTCTCTACCAGCGCGCTGCGCAGGACACGATCGACACCATCATCGAGCTCAACCTCGCCGCGCCCGCGCCCCCTCCGACGTCGGACTCGCAGGCGCCGCTGCCTTCAGCGGAGCAGGCGCTGATCGCCGCGCTCGCCCAGTTCGTGCAGGTCTATCCTGAAGTCGAGACAGCGATGGCCGCCGGGCTGGCCGGTCTTACGACCGCCGCTCCCGCGGCCGCCCAGCCGGCGATCAATCCGGTCCAATGGTTCCTCGCCATCCTCGGCGGCGTCGCCGATGCCTTCACGGCGTGGAGCGCCGCCCAGCAGCCGGCGCACTTCACGGCGCAGCTCCATGTGACGGACGCTCCGCTGCCTGTGACGGTGGCGTTCAAGATGGAGCTCGTCGATGAAGGCGAGGCGGTGACCGAGCTCAGGGACATCGCCATCAACGGCTTGCCCGCAACGCTCGACCCGGGTGGAACCACGATCAGCGCCGGCACCGGCGTCGATGCGGTCACCCTGCCGGTGCCCCTGGTCGATATCCTTCCGGCGCTCTACCGGCCCAATCCGCTCTCCGACGCCGGGGCGGCGGCGCTGCGCTTCAATTATTTGCCGCTCTCCGCGCCGCCGAACGCAGCGCCGCTGACCTATGCCCAGGCGCAGAGCGTGGCCGAGCGGCGGGTGACCATGGCCGGCCTCAACATATTCGGCTTCCGCAACGGTTCGGCGACGCTCAAGATCGAGCGTAACCTCGTGCTGTTTCCGGAGACGGATGTCGGCAAGGTGGCGACTAGCCCGGCGTTCGTCTTCTCGACGCCCGCCGTGCAGTTCGCCACGCCCGCCCATGCGAGCCTCGTCTATGCCACGTTCGACCTGGCCAACGTCGCCACGCCCGCGACCACGAACTATGACACCTATCTGTCCGCCTTCTTTACCGGCCTCGCCAAGGGACAGGCCGCCGTCGCGGTCGAAGCGGCGGCAACGGCGACCTACTCATACAGCCTGATGCCGTCGCTGACGCAGCCGCGCACCGTCGTGCCTGTCGCCTTGATGCTGCATACGCCGGCCACCCTGTCGGCGACCGCAGCGCCTTCCTTCGTGCCGCAGCTCGCAGCTGCGGTCGACAGCTGGCGCATCGCTGCCGGGCCGACCACCGCGGGCGGCGCCAGCATCGATCTGGCGCTGGCGATCTACCCGGCGGGGGACGGCGACCTGCAGCCGATGCTCAGGATCGAGTCGATCACGCTGTCGGCGAGCGCCGTGCCGCCGCAGAAATAGCGCCGATCCGGAATTGCGGGTGCTTCAGTCGCTCGGCCGCGCGCGCAGAATCTATGGCCGTCACAGCCCGACATCGTCGAGGGACAGCAAGGTCGCGTTGCCGCCGCTGCTCGTCGTGTCGGTCGAGGTCACGCGCTCGGCGCAGAATCTCGGCAGATAATGCGGGCCGCCGGCCTTGGGGCCGGTGCCGGAGAGGCCCTCGCCGCCGAAGGGCTGGGAGCCGACGATGGCACCGATCATCGAGCGGTTGACGTAGAGATTGCCGACCGTGGCGGCGTCCTCGACCGTCTCGGCGGCGCGGGCGATGCGGCTGTGGAGACCCATGGTCAGGCCGAAGCCCGACGCATTGACCCGCCGCACCGTCTCCGGCAGCCGCCCGCCGCGCCAGGTGGCGACGTGGAGGAGCGGGCCGAACCATTCCTTGCCGACATCCTCGATCTTGTCGACGCCGATCAGGGTCGGCGGCACGAACAGACCGCGCTCGGGCACGGCGATCGTCTTGAGCCAGCGATTCCGGCTCGCGGCCCGGTGGCCCATCAGCCTTTCATAGGCACCCTCGTCGATGACCGGGCCGACGTCCGTCGCGGGATCTGCGGGGTCGCCGACGACCAGCGTGTCCATCGCGCCGGCGAGCATTTCGAGGGTGCGATCGGCAATCTCCTCCTGGAGGAGGAGGACGCGCAGGGCCGAGCAGCGTTGGCCGGCGGAGCGGAAGGCCGAGGTGAGGACGTCGACCACGACCTGCTCGGGGAGGGCGGTCGAATCGACCAGCATCGCGTTGATACCGCCGGTCTCGGCGATCAGCGGAATGAGCGGGCGGTCATCGTCGGCGACCAGCGTGCGGGCGATGAGCTTAGCGGTCGCGGTCGAGCCGGTGAAGGCGATGCCAGAAATGCGCGGATCCTCGCTGAGCGCCGCGCCCATGTCCGGGCCGCCCGCGGCGAGGACGAGCGCGCCCTCCGGCACGCCCGCTTCGTGCGCGAGGCGGACGGCGGCGCGGGCGATTGCGGGCGTCTGCGGCGCCGGCTTGGCGACGACCGTGTTGCCGGTGACGAGCGCGGCCGCCACCTGGCCGAGGAAGATGGCGAGCGGGAAGTTCCACGGCGCGATGCAGACCCAGACGCCGCGGCCTTCCATGCGCAGGACGTTGCGCTCTCCGGTCGGGCCGGGGAGCTCTTGCGGCTGCAGGCCCGAGCGGGCCTGCGCCGCATAATAGCGGCAGAAATCCACCGCCTCGCGCACCTCCGCGAGCGCGTCGGGAATGGTCTTGAACGCCTCCTGCACGCAGATTCGCATGAGCTCGTCGCGGTCGCGCTCGAGCAGGTCGGCGAGCCGGTCGAGGCAGGCGGCGCGGTCCTCGATGCTCCGGCGGGACCAAGGCGGGAAGGCGGCAAGGGCGGCGGAGACGGAGCGCTCCGCGTCGGCGCGGCAGTCGGAGGCATGCTCGCCGGCGGACGTGACGGCCTCATGCGTGCTCCGGCGAAGGCCGGAGCCCGGCACTCCGCCTGCATCTGGGCTCCGGCCTTCGCCGGAGCACCCCGAGACCGCCTCCGCTACCCGCACCAGCTGGTCCCGGTCGGTGAGGTCGAGTCCGCGGCTGTTCTTGCGCTCGGGCATGAACAGGTCTTCGGGGAGGGGGATGGACGGGTGCCGGGCGCCCCCGACAGCCTGCACTTTCGCCACCGGGTCGGCGAGGATGTCCGCGTCGCTGAGGCTCTCGTCGGCGAGCTGGTGGACGAAGGAGGAATTGGCGCCGTTCTCGAGCAGGCGGCGGACGAGATAGGCAAGCAGATCGCGGTGGCCGCCGACGGGCGCGTAGATGCGCGTCGCATAACCCTCCTCGCGCACCAGGCTTTCGTACAGCCCTTCGCCCATGCCGTGGAGGCGCTGGAACTCGAAATCGCGGCGCTCACCGGCCCATTCGAGGATCGTGGCGACGGTGAGGGCATTGTGGGTCGCGAAAGCGGGGTAGATGTGGCTGGCGGCGAGCATGTCCCTGGCGCAGGCGAGATAGGAGACGTCGGTCGCGGCCTTGCGAGTGAACAGGGGATAGTCGGAAAGCCCCTGCTCCTGCGTTCGCTTGATCTCGCTGTCCCAATAGGCGCCCTTGACGAGGCGAACGGCGATGCGGCGGCCGGTCGTGCGGCCCAAGGCATCGGCCCAGGCGAGCGTCGGGCGGCAGCGCTTGCCATAGGCCTGGACGGCCATGCCGAGCCCGTCCCACCCCTTGAGCGATTCCAGGCCCGCCACCGCCTCGATGAGATCGAGGCTCATCTCCAGCCTCTCGCTCTCCTCGGCGTCGATGGTGAAGCCGATGCCGCTTTCCTTCGCCAGCAAAGCGAGCACCTCGATCCGGCCGATCAGGGCCGGCACGCAGCTTTCATACTGGGCGACTTCGTAGCGCGGGTGGAGGGCGGAAAGCTTGACCGAGATCGAATGTCCGCGGTCGGCGACGCGTCCGACGGCGCGGATCGCGTCCTCGTAGGATCGGAAGTAGCGCTCGGCGTCCGGGAAGGTGCGCGCGGCCTCGCCGAGCATGTCGAAGCTGGCGGTGAAGCCGGTATTCTCGCTCTTCTCCATCCGGCCGATCGCTTCATCGATATTGCGGCCCATGACGAAGATTTCGCCCATCAGCCGCATCGCGGCGCCGACCCCCTGGCGGACGAAGGGCTCGCCGACCCGGCCGATCAGCCGCTTCAGTGCGCTCGCCTGCTCGCTGCCGCCGACCAGAGCGCGGCCGATGACGAGGCCCCAGGTGGCGGAATTGACCAGCGTCGAATGGGACTTGCCGGCATGCGCCCGCCAGTCCGCGTCGCCCAGTTTGTCGGCGATGAGCTGGTCCGCCGTTTCCGGATCGGGCACGCGCAGAAACGCCTCAGCCAGCGACAGCAAAGCGACGCCTTCGGACGTGTTCAAGCGATATTCCTGGAGGAACTGGTTGACCCAGCCTGAGGACTGGGCGGCGCGCAGGCGGCCGAGCATGGCGCGGGCGCGGCTCTCGACGCGAGCGCGCGACTCGGGATCGAGCCAGGCGTCGCGGAGAAGGGGCCGGAGCACTTCGGGCTCGGGCGCGCGGTGAAGGCGCCTCAATGCTTCTCTCGCGGTTGCCGTAGCGTCCGCCATCAGGTGTCCTCACGGGGCTTGAGTCTGGTGTCGCGGTGCCTCTAGACCGCCTCCATGCCTATCGCCAGCATCGAAGAGATCGCGTCGAGACTCGGCCAGGAGGTCGGCGTCTCGGACTGGATCCTCGTCGACCAGGCGCGGATCGATGCCTTTGCCGAAGTGACCGAGGACCCGCAGTTCATCCACATCGATCCGGAGGCGGCGGCGAAGACGCCGTTCGGCGGCACGATCGCCCACGGCTTCCTCACGCTCTCCCTCCTCAGCCGCATGGCGGCGGACGCGATGCTGCGCCCCTCCGACGTCAAGATGGGCGTCAATTACGGCTTCGAGAAAGTTCGGTTCCTGGCGCCGGTGCGCGCGGGCAAGCGCGTTCGCGGCCGTTTCCGGCTCGAGCGGTTCGACGAGAAGCGCGCGGGCCAGTGGCAGTTCGCCCACCAGGTCACCGTCGAGATCGAGGGCGAGGACAAGCCGGCCTTGATCGCGGAGTGGATCGGGCTGGTGTTCGTCTAAGGGCGATGCTGGATCAGATTTCGCGCGACGCCAGGAGTTCTCGCAGCTCCAGCACGCGATGCCACCCCTTCGGCCGCCCATCCGAAGAGGCCGTGCCGGCGATCCAGGCATCGAGCTTCGAGAGAAATGCAACTTCCTCTCTGCTGCCCTTCGCCACCACCGTGCGCGGGTCGCATCCGTTTTGAATGTGCGAGGCGACATGGAGGTGACGGAATCGGCGCGGTTCACCCGGCTCCGGACATTCGGCGACTTCCAGCAAAACCGAAAGCAACGACCCGTCAGCGTCCTCGAAGGTCGCCGCGACGGAGCCGCCATCGCGGCAGATGTCTGCTGAATACAACTTCATGGCCGATCGATAGATCAAACCGCCTTCGACGGGAATGTCCGTGGCTTGCTACCGATCGCGAAGCAGCGTTCCGCGGCGAACCGGCGTGCCGGGCAGCTGAGGTCTGTCTAAAGCGGCTGCGCCGCGCTAAGGGGCGCAGCATG
Organism: Allosphingosinicella sp.; assembly: GCA_036386475.1. Taxonomy (GTDB): domain Bacteria; phylum Pseudomonadota; class Alphaproteobacteria; order Sphingomonadales; family Sphingomonadaceae; genus Allosphingosinicella. The sequence continues at coordinate 83,208 of DASVVQ010000016.1, forward strand.
GCGGAGGGGGCAATCGCCTCGGCCTTGCCCGTGACCCGTCCACCACCCTTCTGGTGGTCCCCCTCCCCGAGCCAGCTCGGGGAAGCAATTTAGAAGGAAAGACCCATGGCCATACGCGACGCCGTCATCGTCTCCACCGCCCGCACCCCGATCGGCAAGGCCTATCGCGGCGCGTTCAACGCGACGCCGTCGCCGACGCTCGCCAGCCATGCCATCCGTGCCGCCGTCGAGCGCGCCGGCGTCGATCCGGAGGAGATCGAGGACGTGGTGATGGGGGCCGCGCTCCAGCAGGGCGTCCAGACCACGATCGGCCGCACGGCCGCTTTGCGCTCGGGCCTGCCGGTCACCGTCTCGGGCATGTCGATCGACCGCCAATGTGCCTCGGGCCTGATGGCGATCGCCACCGCCGCCAAGCAGGTGATCGTCGACCGGATGGACATCTGCGTAGCGGGCGGCGTCGAATCGATCAGCCTCGTCCAGACCGGCGAGATGCGGGTCGGTCCCGATCCGGAGCTGCTCTCGATGCACAACGGCGTCTACATGCCGATGATCCAGACCGCCGAAGTGGTCGGGAAGCGCTACACGGTGAGCCGCGAGCGGCAGGACGAATATGCGCTGCGCTCGCAGCAGCGCACCGCGAAGGGCCAGGCCGACGGCAAGTTCGACGACGAAATCGTGCCCGTCACGGCGCAGATGAAGGTCACCGACAAGGCGACGGGCGAAAGCTCGATGCGTGAAGTGACGATCGCCAAGGACGAGGGCAACCGCCCGCAGACGACGCTCGAGGATCTCCAGAAGCTGCAGCCGGTCATGGGGCCGGAGGCGATGATCACGGCCGGCAACGCGTCGCAGCTTTCCGACGGCGCCTCGGCCTGCGTCATCATGGAAGCGGGCCTCGCCGAGCGCCGCGGCCTCCAGCCGCTGGGCCGCTATGTCGGCATGGCCGTCGCCGGCACCGATCCGGACGAGATGGGCATCGGCCCGGTCTTCGCCGTGCCCAAGCTTTTGAAGCGCTTCGGCCTCTCGGTCGACGACGTGGATGTGTGGGAGCTGAACGAGGCCTTCGCCGTCCAGGTCCTCTACTGCCAGGACCGGCTCGGCATCCCGGACGAGAAGATGAACGTCAATGGCGGCTCGATCTCGATCGGCCACCCCTACGGCATGTCCGGCGCGCGGATGACCGGCCATGCGCTGATCGAAGGGCGCCGGCGGGGCGCCAAATGGGCGGTGGTGACCATGTGCGTCGGCGGCGGGATGGGCGCGGCGGGTTTGTTCGAGGTGCTCTAGCCTCAGGCCGCCGGTCGCCCCAGTGCGATCCAGCCCATCCCAAGGCCAAGCGCCAGGGCGAATGCGCCCACGATGCGGAAATGCCCCGCCCGCTCCTCGGTGACGAGCGCCATGCTCTTGTCGCCCAGCCGCGGGCAGAGGAAATAGAGCGCCGCCTTCAGCGTTAGCGCCCAGCCGACCAGGGTCACCAGCAGGCCGGGCCCGCTCCAGACGGGATGGAAGGCGACGATCAAAAGTCCGAGCGGCATATGGACAAAGGCATTGAGAAAGGCGGCCGCCTCGCCTGCGGCGCGTATGTTGAGGAAGAAGCGGACCCAAGCACCCGGCGCGACGATGTGGGAGAGCCCGATGATGATGAAGCTCAGCGCCGCCAGTCGCTCGATGCCGGCCTCCATGGCGCGCCTCCCCCTTTTGCTTGGGCAGTGTAGATTGGGCGCATTCGATAGCAAGGGAGGCGCGAGTGGGGCACCGTAAGGATTGGCCGTCGCTCGTCGCCCGTCTCAGGATCGAGTGCCACGCCGTGTGGCTGACCGCTCGCGATCCGCGCTGCCCCTGGCACGCCCGCGCCTTGGGGCTGCTGGTGACCGCCTATGCCTTCTCCCCGATCGACCTCGTGCCGGATTTCATTCCGGTGCTGGGCCTTCTCGACGACGCCCTCATCGTTCCGGCGGGGATCTGGCTGTTCGTCAAGCTGCTGCCGGCGGGGCTGATCGACGAGCATCGTGCCGCCGCGGCGGCGGCCGCCGGGCGGCCGGTGAGTCGCGCCGGCATGGCGCTGGTCGGCGCTCTCTGGATGGGGGCCGCGCTCCTCGCTTATTTGCTTCTCTGAAACTGTGGCAGGCCGGACACAGCGCCGGGCGGAAGCAGCCGCACAGCGACCCTGAAAATTGCCTTTACGGAAGGCTGGCTTATTCTCGCTCCGAAACAAGGAGGAGGGCGACATGGCCACGCATCGGATCAGGCGCAATGGAAGGCATCTGCTGGCGGGCGTTTCCTTCGCGGCTTGCCTGCTCGCGAGCGGGCCGGCGCTGGCGCAGACCGGCCAGGCGAGCTCGGCGCAGGAGACGGGCGAGGAGGAGCCGTCCAGCCCCGACATCGTCGTCACCGCCACCCTGCGCGAGGAGCGGCTGATCGAAGTGCCCTTCTCGGTGAACGCGCAGACCGAAGCCGACATCCAGCGCTCGGGCGCGGTGACCCTCGAGGATCTGTCGCGCAACGTCGCCGGCCTCTCGGTTCAGAATCTCGGGCCGGGCCAGAGCCAGGTGTCGATCCGCGGCGTGTCCGCGGGCCAGATCGTCCGCGACCAGCCGGGCGTCAAGGAGCAGGTCGGCGTCTATCTCGACGACAGCGTCATCTCACTGTCGCTGTTCACGCCCGACCTCGACCTCTTCGATCTCAACCGCGTCGAGACCCTGCGCGGGCCACAGGGCACCTTGTTCGGATCCGGCTCCGTCGGCGGCACGGTGCGCTACATCACCAACCAGCCGCGCGTCGGCGTCGTCGAGGGCCTGATCGAAGGCAATCTCAACCTCGTCGGCGACAATGATGTGGGCGGCGCGCTGCGCGGCGCGATCAACCTCCCGCTCGGCGACAGCGCCGCGCTCCGCATCGTCGGCTACCACAGCGAATTCGGCGGCTTCATCAACGCGCGGCGCGAAGGCGGCGCTCTCGACGAGGACGTCAATGACGGCCACCGCACCGGTGGGCGCATCGCACTGCGCCTGGAGCCGAGCGAGGGCAGCTCGATCACGCCGCGCGTGGTCTACCAGGAAGTGCGCGCCAACGGCTTCAACCGGCAGGAAGTCTACAATCTCTATGCCAATCCGTTCACCACGACCCGGCCGGCGGTGACTTTCCGCGAGCGCGAGCAGTTCCTGCTGCTCGACGAGAGCTTCGAGGACCAGACCCTGCTCGCCGATCTCACCGCGCAAATCGACCTGGGCGGCGGCGTCACGCTGACCTCGGTGACCGGCTACACCAACCGCGACATCGTCGTCAGCCGCGACGCCAGCGCGCTGACCGGAAGCGTCACGGTCGATCTCGCCTTCGCGCCGGCGGCGGTGCTGCTTCCTTCCAACCTGGTCGACACCACCAGCCTCGAGGGCTGGACGCAGGAGCTGCGCCTCGGCTCGAACGAGGAGGGCCCGTTCCAGTGGGTGGTCGGCGCCTTCTATTCGGACACGCAGCGCGATTATTCGCAGCGCCTGCCGACCCCGGGCTACGACGCCTTCACCGACGCCCGCTTCGGCGCCGGAACCGCGGTGGCGGTCGCCAACGGCTTTCCGCTCAACTCGCCCTACAATGCCGATCTGCCCTATGACATCGAGCAGAAGGCGGTGTTCGGCGAGGCCAGCTACGACCTCAGCGCGCGCTTCACGATCACCGCCGGCGGCCGCTATTACGACTTCTCCGAAGTCCGCGAGTTCAATTCGGGCGGCCTGTTCTCCAACGGCGACAACAATCGCGACGAGACTTCGTCCGACGGCTTCAGCCCGCGCGTGATCGCGACCTACGAGGTCAGCGACGACGTCCGGATCAACGCCCAGGCCGCCCACGGCTTCCGGCTCGGAGGCGTCAACGATCCGCTCAACATTCCGCTCTGCACCGGCGGCGCCACGGGCGTCGACGCGCTCACCTACGGCAATCGTCCGACCTACGAGGACGAGACCTTGTGGAATTACGAGCTCAACGTCCGCGGCCAGCGCAGCGGCGTCACCTTCCACGCCGCCGCCTTCTACACCGACATCTCGAACCTCCAGGTGACGGCGGACGCGGGCACCTGCTCCTCGCGCGTCGTGTTCAACGTGCCCAGCGCCCACACGATGGGCGTCGAGTTCGAACTCTCGGCGAGCCCCGCCGAAGGGCTCGGCTTCTCGCTCGCCGGCTCGATCCTCGAGGCGGAGTTCGATTCGTCGGTGACGACCACGACCGGCACGGTCATCGCCGGCATTCGCGAAGGCAACCGGCTGCCCTCGGTGCCGCGGCTCCAGCTCACCGCGAACGCGAGCTACACCTTCCCCGTCGCCGAACGGGCCGACGCCTTCTTCGGAGTCTCCGCCCAGCATGTCGGCAGCCGCTACACCCAGCCGAGCGACCAGGAGAACAATCCGCGCGTCTTCACCCACGGCCTGCCCTTCGGCGGCGCGCCGGCGAATGCGGCGACGACGATCGACCTCAGGCTCCCCGCCTACCAACTCGTCAATCTGAGCGCGGGGATCGATTGGGACAATGGCCTCAGCCTGATGGCCTATGTCACCAACCTGTTCGACGAGAACCCGTTGCTGTCGTTCGACCGCGAGCGCGGCGGCCGCGCGCGTCTCGGCTTCAACGTCGGCCAGCCCCGGGTGATCGGGCTCACCGCACGCAAGCGCTTCTGAGGTGAGCGGGGTCAGCCGCCGCACGCTGCTCGTCGGCAGTGCGGCGGTGGCCGCGGCGCCGGCGCTGGTGCGCGCCCAAAGGCCCGGCGGGTTCGACGTCGCGGTCATCGGGGCAGGCGTTTTCGGCGCCTGGACCGCGGTCCATCTCCAGCGCCGCGGCCGGCGCGTGCTGCTGCTCGACGCCTGGGGACCGGCCCACGCGCGCGCCTCGTCGGGCGGAGAATCGCGCATGACCCGGGGCGCCTACGGACGCGACGAAGTCTATACGCGGATGGCGAGGGATTCGCTGGCCGAGTGGCAGGGTCTCTCCGGGCGCTCGGGCCTGCCGATCTTCCACCGTACCGGGGTCCTCTTCTTCTTCCCGCGGGTCGAGCCCTATGTGGAGGAAAGCCTCGCCGTGCACCGCCGACTCGGTCTCCCGACGGAGCGGCTGGGCCGGCGGGCGCTCGCGCGGCGCTTCCCGATGATCGATTTCGAGGGCGTGGAGGTCGGCCTCTACGAGCCGGAATTCGGCGCTTTGATGGCGCGCCGCGCGATCCAGACTCTGGTCGCCGAGTTCGTCCGCGACGGCGGCACCTACCGCCAGATGGCCGTCGCGCCGCCGGACGAAGACGGCGATCGGCTGCGCCGCGTCCGCACCGCCGACGGCGAGCGCATCGCTGCCGCACAGTTCGTCTTCGCCTGCGGCCCCTGGCTGCCGCGTCTCTTCCCGCGCCTGCTCGGCAACCGCATCTTCCCGACCCGCCAGGAGGTGTTCTTCTTCTCGGTCCCGCCGGGCGACGGACGCTTCCTTCCGGGCCGCCTCCCGGGCTGGGCCGACTTCAACGGCGGCGACATCTATTACGGCTTTCCCGATCTCGAGGGGCGCGGTTTCAAGATCGCCCACGATGCGCACGGGCCGCGCATGGATCCCGACGCCGGCGACCGCACGCCTTCCCGGGAGGCGCTGGCCGACGTCCGTGCGTATATGAGCCGGCGCTTCCCCGCACTCGCCGGGCGGCCTCTCAGCGAAGCGCGCGTCTGCCAATATGAGAACAGCTCCAACGGCGATCTGCTGATCGACCGCCATCCCGAGCTTGCCGACGTGCTGCTGGTCGGCGCCGGATCGGGCCACGGTTTCAAGCACGGCCCGGAAGTCGGCCGCTATGCAGCGGCCCTGCTGACCGGCGAGCTCGCCCGGCCGGAACCGCGCTTCTCGCTGGCGACCAAGACCGAGACACGCAGCCGCGACGTTCACTGAGCTTTCGCAAAAGCGAAAGGCCGCCCCCAGAGGGACGGCCTTTCCATTGTCAGCCGAAGGCGGCCTGAGACGTTAAGCGCGGGTCTCCGCGGAGGCTGCGCTCATCAGGGCCGCGAACGGCATACGACAATGAGACATCAGACCACCTCCTTTCGATTGTTGAACGATGACCGCAAGATGGGCGGAGCCGATGCGATTTCAAGAGCCTCCCCAGTGACTTAGCGAAGGCCCCTCAGGCCGCGGCCGGGCCCGACAGAGCGAGGGTGCTCCGCTTGACCCCCAAAGCGGCGCGCCTTAAGTGCCAAGCGGCTCCGGCCGGCCCCATCGTCTAGCGGTCTAGGACGTCGCCCTTTCACGGCGAAAACACGGGTTCGAGTCCCGTTGGGGTCACCAAGCCACTAAAAAGGCTTGTGTTTCGAGGAAACTAGGCAGAATCAGAGCTTTGCGGCGCCCCGGGTGGTACAGAGGGGTGGTACAAAGTGGGGTTGAAAATGCCTGGTCCATCGGCCCATCCGAGGTCATCGAATCTGTGGTTTCGCGTGGCGGTGCCGGAGCGCCTGCGGGAGAGGGTCGGCAAGCGCGAGATCAAATTCTCGCTCGGCACCTCAGACCCGGCGGTCGCGACGATCCGGCAGGCTCAGGAACTCGCCAAGTGGCGAGCACGCTTCCTTGAGCTCGACCGCGAAATTGAGCAGCAGGCACTGAGCCGGGGGCCAGCGCTCGTAGACAGCTTCCTGGAGGCGATGGCGCAGCGCAACGGCGACTATGACAGCGTCATCTACGGCATCCAGAAATTCATCGTTCTCCGCCTCTTCTCGGCCTGGGGCCGCGATGAGTTTCGCGACCGGGAGGCCGACCGTGCCTTCGCGTTCATGCCGAACCGCGAGGCCTGGCGCGGCGGCGACCTGAGCGTCGCCGCGGACCTCATCCCGGACGAGGAGCGCGACGAGACGCTCGCTCGCATCCTAATGCTCAACCGCAGCCGCGACACCCAAGGTCTCGGTTTCAGCGAGGTGTTGCAGCGGCTGCTCACAGCCGGCCGGTGGCAGGTTCTGGATATCGAAGTCGCCATGGTCGCCGGCCACGCCGGCACCCCGATCGCCGCCGGTTCGGCGTTGTTCGACGCCGTGGCGGAGCAGCTGCTTCGCCGGCTCGTCTATCACGTGCCGCGGCATGTCGACGAGAAGGCCGCCCGCTTCCTGACGCGCATCGAGCCAGAACAGGAAGCCAAGCCGGAGCAAGAGCCCGTCCGATCGCGACCGGCCGGACCGCCTGTTCAGGCGCCGGCGAAGGGTCGTCGCACGATCTCCGCGGCGTACGAAAAGTGGCTCGAGCTGCGCGCGCCGCGGCCACAGAGCCGCATAGAGGCCGAAAGAGCGGTCAAGCGCTTCATCGACATCCACGGCGATTTGCGCATGGGCTCCATCACTCGGGAGCACATCCTCGAATATCGGGACGTGATCAGCCGCATCCCCAAGAATGTGAACCTCGGAAAGCTGAAGGCCTCCGGCGGCTCGCTCCGCGGGCTTGCCCGGGAGGAGACGGAAGCGGCTCGGCGGCTTTCTCCGGGTGCCGTCCGGAAGGACATCGGCGTGATCGCCGCGATCTTGGCTCTGCTTCGAAACGAGGGCTGGATCGGCGACAACGTCGCGACCGGCGTCACCGTGGCCGGCTATTCCAAGACGCGGCAAGGGCAGCGCACGCCCCGCCTGCCGCTTCGGCGATCGATGATGGAGACGCTCTTCGCGTCGCCGCTGTTCACGGGCTGCGAGGGACCGAGCGACATCAAGCGCACGCGGCCGGGGCAGAACGTCTATCAGGACGCGCTCTACTGGGCCTTCCTGTTCGGCGCGACGGCGGGCCCGCGGCTCGAAGAGATCGGCCAGATCAGGCTCGACGACATTGAGGTCATCTCGCGCGGCAAAGAGAAGCCGGTAGTCGCCATCCACGTCACTGGCACCGGCGCGGGCGAGAGCATCAAGAACGAGGGATCGGCGCGAGTCATCGTCGTGCATCCGAGGCTGCTCGACCTTGGCTTCCTCAAATATGTCGAGCAGCGACGTGCCGCCAAGGCCGAGCGGCTCTTCGACCTGAAGCAATCCGCAACGGGTAAATGGACCAAGGAGCTGAGCCGGCGGGTCAACCGCTACGTCGACCGCGTGGTCACCGACGATCCGCGCTACGTGTTCCACTCGATGCGGCACGAGTTCAAGGACCGGGCCGAGGAGACGATTTCGACCCGCGTCCACGACCGCATCACCGGCCACTCGCCCGGTACCGTCGGCGGCCGTTATGGCTCCGGCGCGTCCGTCGAGCTGATCGCGCGCGAGCTCGACAAGCTTGATCTCACGTTCGTGGATTGGGGCCGCCTGAGGCAGGCCGCCGCCGGCAGCGGCCTGTGAAAGAAGATGGTAGTTGTGAGTGCGCCAACGCGTCGGCGAAACAACCTGCGACGACCTGCCTAACCTGTGATAAGATCGCGCCATCGTCGGAAAGATTCGGCTCCGACGGCTGAGAGACACTGCGCTCCCGCCTGCTGCGAGGAGCTTGCTGTGACCCTCTATTTTATGAACCTTCGGGACGGCACCGAGGAACTTCTGGATCCGGAAGGCAGGGACTTCCCCTCGCTCGATGCTCTCAGAAAAGCCGTGCTCGAGACCGTGCGCGACCTGATGAGCGGCGACATGAGGGGCGGCGTCATCGACTTCCGCTTCCGAGTAGATGCCGAGGATAAAGACGGCGTGATCGTCTACAGCCTGCCATTCAAGCACGCCGTGAACATCATCCCCGAAACGGTGAGCGCCGCCCCGTGAAGAGCGCGCCACGAACCGCGGGTTCCACCGAGTTTTACGGCCATTTCCCAGCGCCCGAATGGATGATGGCGGAAGCCGATGAAGAGCGGCGGCGCAAGGCATCGGATGAATTAGAACGTCGTAGGTCCCGTCCGTCTGAGCTCCTACCCGAGCGCGGATTCATTCTCAGCTAGATGTAGATAATTGCTGTCGAAAATCGCCGGCTCCTGCCAGCTTCTTCCAGTTGCCGATAGGACCGAACGGCTGTCAGGTGTCGGACTGGGGTCACACTGGCAGGGTCAAGGCGCGCAGCATCCCGTGTCGGGCCGGGAAGTGTCAGAAGCGAATGCCGTCATTACACTTATTGAAGCAGACGCTCGGCGTTATCGAGGTGTAGGTAGGCATCGCTGAAATCGCCGGCGCGTTGCAAACTGGTCCAGTCTGCGACGGCCACATAGCGGACCGTCCGGGTAATCAGGCCGCGTGCTTCCAGCTCCATCAGCGTTCGGTTGACGTGCACAGGCGTGAGGCCGGTCGCATCAGCGAGCTGCTCCTGGGTCATCGGCAACTCATAGCTGAGACGATCGCCGAGCCCGAGAGATTCGAGCCGAACGCCGAACTCGCACAGCAGGTGGGCAATCCTCGTCGAGGAATCTCTGCGAGCTACATTCAGGATCCATTCGCGGAAAATCGATGCGTCGACCAGCGTGTCGTACCACATCGCCATGCCCACCGCAGGGAAGCGGAATGCGATCTCGAGGATAGCTTCACGCGGAATCGAAGCGATCTCGGCCTGTGTCAGCGCCTGCACGCTGTGATCGGCAACGCCCAGCAACGAATTTTGCAGGTCTACCACGTCGCCGCGCATGTGGATCGCACTGATAGACCGGCCCCCCTCTCCTGTTACCTTCTGGCGATAGGCGAATCCCGAAAGGAGCAGGCAGGAATGGTCAACCGCTTCGCCCTCGCGAACGATGTACCGACCGGGCTCCACCGTCCTGATCGTATGAGGGAGAGCGAGTACGGCCTCCTCCTCCTGGCGATCGAGTTCCTTCCAGAGCTGAAGCTTGCGCACCATCGGCGCGAGGGTTGATTGTGCCTGGTGCCGCATAGCGTGCTCCGATTGGCGGCGGGAGCACAGCGGACTCTCGGTTGCTGGAAGCCAGGATAGGCCAGCAATATTAGGAGTTTAGCACAGTGCCCGCCGATCAGCCACGACTTAAAACCTAAGGGATGGCGCTACTTACGTCTCGCTCCCGGGCCGACAATCGACACCGTTTCGAAAGCAGACGTTCGCGTACTTCGCATCAGCGCGAGAATGCGCGCCTGCGTCGGCACTCGAGCGCGCGAAGGCGCTGCTTTGAAAGCGGCCGCGGTAGCAGTGCCGATCCGCTACAATGCTTCACCTGCGTTAAAGACTGCTCTGAGGAGATCGTCCAAAAAGCAGCGATGAGCTCTCGCGAGCCCAGCGGTTATCAAGTCAGCTTTATGGAGATGCAAGTGGCGCCGGTGGCTCGGAGGGACGACGTGGGTTACTACCAACTCCGGGCTGAACAGGAGCTCGAGCTGGCGACATTCGCCGCGCACCCGGCTGCCGTGCGCGCGCATTATGAGCTTGCCGGCTATTATCTGGACTACGTCTACAACGGCTCCGATTCGCCGGTGGCCCCGCGCAACGTCCTCCAAGGATGAGCAACCTTGCTGCGCTGATGAATGATCCTCCGGCGCTCTCCCGCCGTAGCGCCCGATTGCAGTAGGAGCCCGCCGGTGGTCACGCGCAGCTGTCATCCACCTGATGAAAAAACCGCGTCCGGGAAGCATGTAGCCCACCAGGCGGACCAGCATTTGGCCGGCGGTTGCCGCAACGAGCGAGCCAAGCTGTCGTACCTGCACCCCCTGCCGAAGGGCCCCACTCAGCCTCATCGCCCCGGCTCCAAACGGTTTTCGACCTGAGATTTTTGCCGCATCACTGAGGCTTGCTTGGGTGGGACCGTGCGAAAACGACGTGGAACGCTTATCGACCCTGACCAGAACGGCGCGCAATCAGACCTCTACGCTTCGTCGAAATCTGTGGCTGAGCCCTCAGTGGCAGCTACTTCATCGTGCTGGGGGGCATAGCTCTTGCTTGTGCGGCCCTCTATTACCGGTTCAGACGAGCCAGATGGTTGTAAACACGCGCCGCCTGCTTGGTTGCGCTTTCCGGAGTGGGAAGGGAGACGCCCGGCCCCCTGTTTGAACCGGGCGTCTCAACCAGGTGCGGACCGAAGGGAGGTGGTCCACTGCGATAAGGCGCGACGGATGCGTTCGTTCCACCTGTTTGCGAAACGAGGCAGCATGCGCCACCACCCTGCCGCCGCCGAGAGCTGCGCGGGGATCGTGAAGCCTCAATATCTCCGGTCCGAGACTGACGCGAACTCGCCATGTGCAGCGCGCTGGGAATAGCTTCGCCCGCAGGACGTGTAATGCACGCGCCGGTGGGCCTGCAGAGACAGTAAGCGCCCGGCACGAGCGAAACACGTGCCGGGCGCCCAGGAGAGGCATGCGCGCCTCGCCGCCCACTTAGTCGGTGCTTTCTCTACTAAGCAACGTCGGGCGAAAGCCCGTCCCGATTTGGGCCGATTGGATGCGCGCCCATTGTGGGAGCGGTGGAGCTAAGCGCCTCCACCACTCTCCAGCCTTATCCGCCGCTCGATCTTGGCCACGAAGGCGCGGTGGTGCTCGAGCCAAGCTTCCGCCGCGTCACGCATGTGCTCGTCGCCGACCGATCCTACATAGTGGAGGCCCGCTTCAGTGCGTTCGATCGCGTCGATCGCTATCGACCTCAAAGACTTGAGCCATTCGACTCTAGCCGTGACGCTTTCCGGCACGCGCCGCCTCCTCCTGGTCGGACGCGTTGCTCAACCGATTTCCTCGAAGCTCTCAAGATTCACCGGTCGTACAAAGGCTGCTCCAACGGTCGTTTCATCAGTCCAACGAACAACAGCCCGAACGATACCGTAGCCGGGTAGCGACACGCCGAATTGCGCTTCCGGTGGCAAAGCGCAGTCTGCCTCGCCCATAAAACCTTCGGCCGAGATGTTTTTGATCACGACATCGGCTTCAGTGTCGTCCGGCAGCAGCAGCGCGGTTCGGATCTCGACCGCCTTGCGCGGTCCCCGCGCGGCAAACCTACCCGGTCGCTTTAGGCTTAGCCCCACTTTCCGCTCTCCCGCACGCAAGATCCCGCACGCCTAGCCATCTAGCGAAACAGAGCTAACACGCCGTAAACCTCGCCATAAGCGCGCCGCAGATGACCTGGGCGGTCGGCCGGGTGCGGCAGGGCGATGTTCCGGCGCATCGATCGGCGAACTCGGAAAGCGTGCAGGCGATCTGCCCCGTTACCCGCTGTTGGCGCGATGAGACCGCGCAACCGAACTCGGTTCTCCGGGCTCCTCTTCGATGTCGCCGGGGGCCGTCCACTCGACATGATCGGGCTCGCGCCTCGACTTTTTTGCGAGCGCCGCTGCAAGGGCATCCTCGATCGGGCGTGGCGCGTCGCGTGCCAACGCCCGAGGACAACGAGTGTTTTGAAACGAACTAGCGCGGTATCCTGCAGGTGGCGAACTCAGCGCCTCTAGCAGCAGGGCAGACCGCAAGCATGCGCCAAGGCGTGAACCGCGTCCGGCGCAGCGGCAAATGCCGCCGATCCAGCGAACAGCAGCAGAGCAGTCGCTGCGAGCAGCTTTTTCATCTTGGCCTCCGTTTGGACGGCCTCGCTATGCCACACATGCGCCAGAGGAGCTAGTGGCGATAAGAAGCGCTCAGCCACCTGAGGGGCGCTTCGACAAAATTTCGAGCCGCATCGAAATGACGATTGACGTACCCAACGCCGTTGGATATTTCTACGATTCCCGAAAGGAGGCACCGATATGGACGCGGGTGGCGCGGTCACAGCCTTGGGATCCCTCGCGCAAGAGCATCGACTCGCCCTGTTCCGGCTGCTCGTCCAGGCCGGCGACGAGGGAATGGCCGCAGGCGCGATCGCTGACGCGCTCGGCGTGCCCAACTCATCTCTCTCCTTCCACCTTGCTCAGCTAAACCGAGCTGGCCTGATCACGCAGGAGCGGCAGCACCGCTCGCTGATCTACCGCGCCGACTATGCGGCGATGAACGATCTCGTGGGCTACCTTCTCGAAAACTGCTGCGGTGGTGGCGCGTGTGCGCCAGCCGGCGCCTGCTCGACCGAAACCACGACGCATGTTGAAAGGAAAACCGCATGAACCGCCTCCACGTCCATGTCGGCGTCGAAGATCTCAACCGCTCGATCGGCTTCTACTCCACCCTGTTTGGCGCTCTCCCCACCGTCACTAAGGCGGATTACGCGAAGTGGATGCTCGACGATCCGCGGGTGAACTTCGCGATCTCGAGCGGCCAACATGCGGCCAAAGGGATCGAGCACCTGGGCATCCAGGCTGAGACCGCCGCCGAGTTGAGCGATGTCTACGGCCGGCTCAACGCCGCGGGCCGCCCGGTCCTGGAGGAAGGCGCCACGACGTGCTGCTACGCGAAATCCGAGAAGAGCTGGATCGCCGATCCGGACGGCGTGGTCTGGGAGGCTTTTTTCACGTCCGGTGAAGCAACGGTATACGGCGACGGCCCCGAACTCAGCGCCGTGTCCGACAATGCGTCCGACACGACTTGCTGCGCGCCCGACATGCCTGCGGCCGCGCCCCCCGCGGATGCATGCTGCGCCGAGACGACGCCGCAAGGCGTCTGCTGTGAGCCGAAGCCGCACCTTGCTGCCGACGCCGCCTGTTGCCGGTGACCGCGATGACCGACCAGATCTACAACGTCCTCTTTCTCTGCACAGGCAACTCCGCACGCTCGATCCTCGCCGAGGCTGTTCTTAACCGCCTCGGCGAAGGCCGCTTCAAAGCCTATTCGGCAGGCAGCTTCCCCAAGGGCCAGGTGCACCCGATGGCGCTCGAGCTTCTGACGGAGCTCGGCTTTTCGATGCAGGGGCTGCGCTCGAAAAGCTGGGAGGAGTTCGCGGCGCCGGAGGCGCCGGAACTCGATTTCGTCTTTACCGTCTGCGACTCGGCGGCTGGCGAAACCTGCCCGATCTGGCCGGGTCACCCGATGACGGCGCACTGGGGCATCGACGATCCCGCGGGCGTCGAAGGACCAGGTCAGCGCGCCGCGTTCGAACAGGCCCTTCACTCGCTCAGCAAGCGCATATCGCGGTTCCTCGCCCTGCCGTTCGACGGCCTCGACGATATGGCGCTGCGGAACCGCCTGCGGGCGATCGGGCGCGGCGTGCCCACATGACCTACTCAGGCGTGCAGCGCCTCGCCGCCGAAGCGCTCGGCACCGCCCTCCTCGTCGCAACCGTCGTCGGCTCGGGGATCATGGCCGAGGCTCTCGCCGGCGGAAATATCGCAGTGGCGCTGCTGGCGAACACGATCGCAACGGGCGCCATCCTTTACGTCCTGATCACGGCGCTCGGTCCAGTGTCGGGCGCACACTTCAATCCAGCCGTAAGCGCGGTCTTCGCACTGAGGCGCGAAATCACCTGGGCAACGGCGCTCGTATTCGCGTTGGCTCAGATCATCGGCGGAATCGGCGGCACGCTCCTCGCGCACGCTATGTTCGACCAGCCGCTACTGCAGATGTCGACGCACGCCAGGACCGGCCTTGCCCAATGGCTGTCCGAGGCGGTGGCGACCTTCGCACTGATTCTCACCATCCTCGGCACCCTCCGCTCGCGGCCGGATGCGGTGCCGGTCTCCGTGGCACTCGTTATCGTCGCGGCTTATTGGTTCACGGCCTCTACATCGTTCGCAAATCCGGCCGTCAGCATCGCACGTTCGATGTCGGACACCTTTGCCGGCATTTCACCCGTCAACGTTCCCAGCTTCATCGCCGCTCAATTCGTCGGCTCTGCCTTGGGATGGCTCGTGTCCGAACGCCTTTTTGGATGGAAGCCTACGAAGGACGAGATCCCTTCTCTGTCCGGCGATCTCGAGAGGTGAACACCAGGCACGGCAAGCGAGGCGCTCGAGGTCGACCCTAAACTTCAAGAAGACGATCGAGCGAGGCCGCGCGCCCTACGCGGTCGGGACGGCAGCGCCCGCTCACGAAGGTAGCGGCGGCCGGCCCAAATCGGTATCCGAAGCAATTGCCGGTCCGAGGTTTTTCGCTTTTCCAAGGACCGGCGCTCCGCCTTCGCATTCGGCAGAGGCGCCCTTGGTGAGACTTATGATCGCGTATGGCATCATCGGCTTGGTTGCGCTGAGCGTCCTGTTCGGCGTCTGGCGATACGCACGGCGCCGGCGACGGCGCCCAGAGCGTCTCAAGATCGACCTTACCTCCAAGCGGAAACGCTAGGAACGCCCATCCCGATCAGTCGGTGAGAGGGCGGCAGCGATTGGCCCTCACGCGAGCCATGCCGTGTAAGGGACGCCTCCGGTGGTGGGCGCCCACTGCGCCGCGCCCCCAAACCAGGTTTTCAAGCCAGCGCAGATACTGCCCGTCAGTATACGCCGACGAGCTTCGCGCTTGCGACGAGGAGCACAACTCCCAGGGCTTTTAGGATGATGGGTAGCGCTAGCCTGATGCCAAGAGTCGTGCCAACCGCACCTCTCACCAACACGGCGCCCGCATAGAGCGGGAGGAGGAGTGCCGCCGGGCGCATCACTTCTCGCGGCACACCGAAAAGCGTCATGGGTGCAATATACGCTGAAGCTCCCGCGTGGCCGACGGCCGGATAGAGAGCCGCCCCGATCATCATGCAGAGGGCAAGCGCGAGGTCGCCGGCTTCGAAGGTCATCGACGGCGCCGTGTTGGCGAGCGCCGTGTTCTGTCAATCTCGTCGATGAGGTTTTTGCCACGCAAAGCGGCATTCAGGCCAGCGCGACTCCGCCGGCCACGGCTCCGATGGCGAGCACCAGTGGCGTTCCAAGCTTGCTCTTCCATCGGTAGAGGATGACGAGCCCAATCGCGAAGACGGCGGCGCTGACGAGCAGGTTCGGTGTTCGCGCAGAACTCGTGCGCGCAAGGTCCAGTAGTGTGACCGCGATCAGCCCGACGACACCTGCGGCGACGCCCGCGAGGAATGACTGGAACCGCTTTTGATCTGCCACAGCCTCGAGACGCTCATAGAAGATCAATGAGAAGGCAAAGGCGGGCAGGAACATTCCTGCCGTGATCGCCAGTGCGCCTGCGGGTCCGCCGCTGACCCAGCCGACGAAGGTCGCAAAAATGACCAGCGGCGCCGGAAGGATGCCTGAGAGACCAAGCCCGTCCAAGAACTGGCCGTCAGTCATCCACCCACGGCCGACGGTGTCGTTTCTGATGAACGGAATGGCGGTGTAGGCGCCGCCGAAGGTCAGTAAACCGCCTTTGAGGCCGGCCCAGAACAGCATTGCAGCGGTCGGTGCCGCCTCGCGGCTGACAACGGCGGGCTCACCGCCTGCCTGACCCACAAAAAGCACAAGAGCCGCAACGGTCGCAGCGGCCAGCAGGACGAGCGTTGCCCAGCCATAGCGGCGGGCGGAGACAAGTGCGTAGGCAGCACCAGCGGCGGGGAGTACGATCCAGAAACTGGCGCCGAAGAACGAGGCTGCCCCCGTCGTGATAGCGACTGTCCAAAGCCAGCGATCGATCAGGATGTGCTCGCCGATCCGGTGAACGGCCCGCAGGATCACGGCGAGAACCGCGGCCTGAACCCCGAGGAAAACAGCGCCGAGGATGGTGCCGTTGATCTGAAGCCGTGTGTACGCCCAAGCCAGAGCCAGCATCAGGATGAAGCCTGGTAGCATGAAGCCAAGACCGGCCAACAGACCCCCGAGCCTTCCCTTGGCGCGGATACCGAGATGGACGCAAAGCTCGTGCGCCTCCGGACCGGGCAGCACCTGCATCACGGCAAGCAGCTTGTTGAAGTTGGCGCTCGGGATCCACTTCTCCTCGTCGACCAGCTCACGGCGGATCATGGCGATCTGCGCCACTGGGCCACCGAAAGCGAGGAAGCCAAAGCGGAGGAAACGCAGGAAAAGCGCCGTGTAGCTGAGCTCCGGCGGCCGGCCCCCCGAATCTTCCTCAGCCTCCAGAGTGTCCGCTCCCGTCAAAGTCGTGCCCCCGTGCGCGCCAGAGCCCACGTCATTACGACGTAGAGGACGATGGTGAGCACGCAACCTGCCACGAGTGCGGGGAGAAAGTGGTGGCCTCGACGCAGGAGCACGGGAATCAGGAGAAACATCGGCAGGCTCGGGAGCACGAACCAAAAGGTCGCGTAGGCATGGTCGGCCAAGCGCACCGGATTGTCGGTGTCGCGCCAAAGCCAGAGCATGCCAAGGACGGAGACCAGCGGCAGAGACGCGATGAGCGCGCCGAAGCCCGGATATTTGCGCGCAACCTCTGAGACGATGGCGATGATGAGGCCGGAGACGCCAGCCTTGATGAAAAGGTATAGCATGGCCGTTTCTAACACCCGAGAGAGGAGTCGTGTCCACCTGCCGCAGGACGGCGGGGCAGGATGTCCGCAATGGGTCGAAAGCGGACATGCCCCCAAGCCGTTCGGACGCTACGGACCGTCAGCCGTCTGATCAACGCGCTGCACGATCGTCACCGATACGAAGCGACGTTTTTGCAAGTCGCCAAGGCCGCGAACCCGGGTCTCGGTGCGCGCACACCCCCCGATGTCACGAGGTCCGAACGAAAAATTCCTCAATGGCTATCCCGCAAAACAATTAGTCTGAGCCAAGCCGCTCCGGTAGGCGTGCACCGACGGGGGAATTGACGATGGCAACCGCGGCGCACGAGGGAAGTCCCAGCGAGATGTTCGGCCATCCGCGCGGGCTCACGGTCCTCGCGACCACGGAGATGTGGGAGCGCTTCTCATTCTACGGCATGCAGGCGCTCCTCATGCTTTACATGACGCAGTATCTCCTCCTCCCGGAGCATGCCCGCGACGTGCTCGGGCTGGACGCGTTCCGCTCCTCTCTCGGCGCTCTTGCCGGCCCGATGACCGACATCGCGTTCGCGGCGCAGACGTTCGGCATCTACTCGGGCCTTCTCTACGGCAGCCCGCTCCTGGGCGCCTGGCTCGGAGACCGCATCTTCGGCAAGACGCGCACGATCACCGCCGGCTGCCTGCTGATGGCGGCAGGCCACCTTGCCATGGCGTTCGAGCATCTGTTCCTCGTCGCCCTGCTGCTGATCGTCCTCGGTGCGGGCGGGGTCATCGGCAACATGGCCGCGCAGGTCGGTTTGCTCTACGCACCGGACGACAACCGCCGCACCCGCGCCTTCGGCGTCTATCTGATCACCTTGAACATGGGCGCGCTCGCCTCGCCGCTGGTGATCGGCACGCTCGGCGAGAAGGTCGGCTGGCACTACGGCTTCGGCGCCGCCGGGATCGGCATGGTGATCGGCCTCGTCACTTATCTGGCCGGCCGCCGCCATCTCCCGGCGGATCGCATCACGCCGCGTGCCGCCCGAACGAAGCTGACGCGCGGCGAGTGGCGGCGCGTCTGGGGCATTATGATCCTGCTCCTGCCCTACACGCTTTACGCCGCCGCCGCCCTGCAGGCCTATGGGATCATGTTCGTCTGGGCCGACCGCTCGGTGGATCGCGTGATTCTCGGCTGGGAGGTCCCGGTGACCTGGATAGGCATCGTCGACGGGCTGCTCACCATCCTCGGCGTGGTGATCGCGAGCCGGATCTGGATCCGGCTTGCCAAACACGGCCGGGAGCCTCGCGATCTGACCAAGGTCGCGATCGGCTATGCGGGCATCGCTGCCGCGTTCCTTTTCGCGGGCGCGATCGCCACCTTGCCGCTCGTCCCGGTGCTGCTTTGGATCGCTTTCTTCGTCATCCTCGACCTCAGTTTCGGCTGGATCGAGCCCCCGATGCAGTCCCTCGTCTCACGGGACTCGCCGCCGTCGGTAAACGCCACGATGATGGCGGTTCTCAAAGCGAGCACGATGTTTTCCTATTTTTTCCTCGGCTGGCTGGGCCGGTTCTACGAACCGCTGGGTGCGGCGCTATACTGGGCCGCCACCGGTGCGCTGGCGGGCGCGGCTCTCTTGGTCATCCTCATTATGCGAAAGCCCGTCATGTCCTTGCTCGAGCCGCTGGGTGAGGCTGCGCTGACTACTAACGTGGCTGCTGTGGCCGATCAGAAAGAAGTGGGCGCCGCCGGCATCATTGCGCATGGCTCGTTGGAAACCCGAAGCTGACATTCGCGCACCTGTATTGGCAATCTGTAGGAATGAAGCGCCTTGCGATCCTGTTGGTGCCCGCGGCGACGGAATGCGCCGGTATGAGCAGTTATGATCGGTGGGAGGCGCTCACAATTCTAGAGCACGCTCGCGGATGCAGACGGAATTAAGCCTGCAAGGCAATCTTCTCATTCACTTGGAGGATCGGCCGAACGTTCGTGAACTTCGCGATATCGGCCATGATCTCCGCGGCGTGCTCACCTTCGATCGCCGCCTGAAAGGCCTCGATGCTCTCGAAGTGGATGAGACCGATCGCAAGGAACGGCGCCTCGGCGCCGTCCGCCGCCGCCACGCCCCGCAAGGCCTCGCCTCCAATGAAGCCGGCATCGGCCCAGCGCCGTGCGACGAGCGGCAGGTGGACAATTCCGTAATATGCAAAGTCGAATGTCGCGCCCTGCTCCCGCGGGTAAAGCCGCCCGTGAGGCTCGCTGCAACGAGAGAATGATTAAGAGCCACACGCGCTGCAGTCGTCTGCCAGTGACTCTAGCACTTGGTAGAGGGTGTGCACCCTAATTGACAGTGACTCATCGCTGCTCGCTGCCTACACCCAGAGCCTCAAGAATTGCAACCTTGAGCAGCCGTCGCGCTGGCGCTCGAGAAGAGCTCGTAGGCTTCCTCGATCTGATCCAGCGGAAGCCGTGAGTGAGCATAGTTGAGCTTAATCCGGCCGGCGGCGATAAAGACCCTCAGCCTCCGCACGCGGACCTTCCGGCCTGGCGCAGGGAAGCGACCGCCTTGTTGTCGCAGAGGCTGGCCGAAACCGCATTGACCGGATCACCAGGTCGCCGGAAAAGGCACCGAGGCCGGACGATTGCTCGCCGTGCATGACGACCTCGCATGGCAAGCTGAATGTCCGCAATGGGTCGAAAGCGGACATTCAGTTATGGGGAGAGGCGGAGGGGCGCCGCATCCATGATCCGATCGGCCAGGCGACGCCGACCGCAGCGAGGATGAAGAGACCGCTCGTCCAGTCTGACACGAGGAAGGCCCCGAGCACGGTGACGTCGAGCAACAGGACCAGAGCAGGTAGGTAAGGGTAGAGCTTCGCCCGATAAGGGCGGGGGAGCGCGGGCGCATCGCGCCGGAGCTTGAACAAGGCCAGATCCGCTATCAGGAGCGGGAACATGCCCAAGGCCGCCATAATCCGAAAGACGGTCTCGAACTCGCCGGAAAGCGTCAGAGCGATGGATGCCAGAGCGGTCAGGACCAAAGCAACCGACGGGGTGCCTCCCTTGTTCACGGCCAAAGCAACCCGTGGAAAGAGATGCTGCTCGGCAAGGCCGTAAAGAATGCGCGGCGTCGCCATGATGTTCGCGTTGAGGCAGGTCACGGCGATGAGCACGGCTACGCCCGCGACGACTTGGAGCGCCAGCGATCCGAAGATCCCGCCGACGGCTTCGGCAGCGGGGAGGTTCGAAGCTCTGAGCGCCTCTAGGGGAAGGGCGTAGCAAAGGGCGGCACTTACCAGCAGATAAAGCGCCGCGACTGCCAGCACCGTCCCGAAAAGCGCCCTCGGTAGATTGTGGCCGGGGTTCGTGTCCTCTTCGGCGAAGTAGATGGGATTTGCCCAGCCGGCATAGGCTCCGATGATGATCTGGTACGCGGCCACGACGCCGAGCAGCGTCACCGGCGGGGAAATCGTGGGGGCCGATGCGGCAGGAACAGCTTCGGGTGGGAACGCGAAGATCAGGGCGGCAATGGCGAGCAGAAATGCCACCTTGGCGATGCTTCCGACGATCTGGGTGATGCTTCCCTCGCGGACGCCGAGCCAGTTCAGCGCGTAGAATGCAGCGGCAATGATCGCGCCCCAGATCCCCGGATGCAGACCGACTGCCGGCACGAGTATCCCAAGAAACTCCGCGCTGATGATGGAGAGCGCGGCGATACCCGCAACCATGTTGAGCCAATCGACCCAACCGATCAGCAGGCCGCCGCCTTCGCCAAAGGCAGCCCTCGCTGGAACAAAGAACCCGCCGGCCTTGGGCAATGCCGCCATCAATTCGGCTACGACATTGGCTTGCAGAAGGGAGTGGACCGCGACCACTGCCCAGAGCAGCAAGGCGATTTGCACGCTACCGACGGAGTCGGCGACTGCGGCCGGCGTGCGGAGAATGCCTCCTCCAATGACGCTGCCCACGCCGACCGCCAGAGCAAAGGCCAGGCCAAGGATGCGCAACAGCTGGCGCTTAGGCGCCCGATCGTGTCCGACCTCTGCTGTTGTGGCCATCTCGTCCCCCGGTAACGACGCTTGTGCTACCACAGCTGCCGGCGAGTGTCCGCAATGGGTGGAACGCGGACGTTCGCGCCCCGCGGTCAGTCGCTTCGGCCGCAATTGAAACTGTCTGCTTTCGTTTAGTCGGATTGAAATGACGACGCTCGCCGGGCGAGGGTGAGCGTCGCTCGGGCTTCGCAAGGCGCGTTTGCCGTTCCTCGCCAACGGTCACGCTTACCGGGGCAGCAGGATCTGAGCTGAGAGACCACCTAGCTTTGATCGCAGTAGCCACAGCGCCCCGCCGTAAAGCTCAGCCAACTCCCGTACGATCCCGAGCCCAAAACCGTAGCCGACGCCGCTTTCGTCCAAGCGCGCGCCCGGCGTCATCGCGAGTACCACATCCTTCTCACCCATTCCCGCCCCGTCGTCATCGACGACAAGGCGAACCATCGCCTCCTCGACCGCAGCCGTGATCCGTACGCACCGGCGCGCATGCCGCGCCGCATTGTCGAAGAGGTTTCCAAGCATCTCGTCTAGATCCTGCCGATCAACGGCAAGGACAAGGTCCGAATCGACGGAGACTTCAAATTCGATCTGCCGGCCTGCGTGCACCCGCGACACCGCATCGACAAGATCGGCGACAACTTCGCGGACGTTGGTGCGCGCACGCTGCCCGCTTGCGACGGCGCCAGCGCGGGCGCGGCGGAGATGGTGCGCAATGCGCTGGTCCAGTTCGCCGACAAGCGCCCGCGCTTCGGCTGAAGATCCGTCGCGCGCAAGTTTCAGCGACAGGGTCGCAAGCGGCGTCTTGAGGCCGTGCGCTAAATTAGCGACGTGGCGCCGCGCATGCTGCAGCCCCGCTTCGTTTTGGGCGATGAGTGCGTTCACTTCCTCGGCGAGCGGCCGGAGTTCGATCGGCTGGTCGACAGGCAAAACCTGCGCGTCGCCCTTGCGCACTCGCGCTACCGCATCGCGAAGCGTCCGCACCGGCCGCAGGCCGTAGCGGAGCTGAATGAGTGTCGCGACCGCCAGCCCGAGCGCGAGCAGCCCGAGCGACACGAGCATAGGCATCATCGCTGCTCGGAGTGGTGAGTCGATGATGCGGCGCGGTGCAGCCGTGACGATCTCAGCCGGCCCGGTCGCCGTTTCAATATCGAGCCGGCGAACGTAGAGGGCGCGACCGTCACGCCCACGTCCCTTCCCGCCGCGAAGGCCCCGCCCTTGCATTGGCGGCGTCTGGTGGCCGGCAACACCTGACCCGCCAGACCATTCTCCCGCGGCGCTCCTCACCCGCCAGCCCCAGCCGGGCGTCTCAAAGTCGGGAAGCTCTACCACGCGCGTCGGATCGAGTCGTCCATCGGGCTCGACTGCCCGCGCCAGCACTGCCGCCTGCGTATCAAGCTTGTCGTCGAGTGCCCTCAGGACGAAGCCTTCCAGCACATGTCCAATTGCGAAGAAGGCGAAGGCCAGCGCGGCGAGGCCGGTCAATGCTGCGACGATCAGCAGACGAGCGTGGAGGGAAAGGCGGCCGATCACGGCACGCCGCAGGTGAGGCGGTACCCTCGGCCGCGGATCGTCTCGATCATCTCGGCTCCGATCTTGCGCCTGAGGCGGCCGACGATCACCTCAAGAGAATTGGAGTCTACGTCAGCGTCATATTCGTACACGCGCTCGAGGAGCTCTGGTCGTTCGACCACGCTTTCCTTCCTCAACACCAGGACCGAGAGCACTCTCCATTCGAAGGCGGTGAGGCGGAGCGGCAGGCCATCCAGCTCGAAATTTCCGATTTGGGCATCGTAGACCAGGCGTCCACAATCGATTTTTGCCGAGGCATGGCCTGCAGCGCGACGTACCAGAGCCCGCAGCCGCATCACCACCTCATCGACCCGAAAAGGCTTTGTCACATAATCGTCGGCGCCGGCTTTGAAGCCGGCAACTTTTTCCGACCAGCCATCGCGCGCCGTCAAAATGAGGACTGGAAGCGACCTCCCGGCCCCCCGCCAGCCATGGAGAACCGAGATCCCGTCCATCTTGGGGAGGCCGAGGTCGAGGACCGCTGCGTCGTAAAGCTCCGTGTCGCCAAGGTGGGCGCCGTCCTCGCCATTCGCCGCGTGGTCGACCGCGAAACTTTCCGCGCGTAGCGCACGCACCAGCTCCTCGGCGAGCGCCGGATCGTCCTCGACCAGCAATATGCGCATATGGACTCCTAGGCGCCGAATAGGCTCCTTACCCAAACCCAATCTGAACGGCGATGTTCAGCGGGCGGTGGGACGAATCGGCTAGCTCAGGCCGCAACAAAGGAGCGACACCATGACTTTCAAAGACAGACTAATGACCAAGCCCGGCCTTGCCATCTCTGGAGCAGGCCTTCTCCTCCTCGGCGGCGGCATTGGCGCCGTTGCGGCGCACGACGGCCACCGCGTCGAGGCGATGGCACCGGCCGCGCCAGTCGCGATCAATTCGCTGGAGCAAGCCTCGCGGTCGTTCATTGGCGATGCGGAGAGCGTAGTGACCATCCACGGTCGCATCGCCCAGGTTTTCGGCGGCCAGCTCGTTCTCAACGACGGTAGCGGCCAGGTGCTTGTCGACACCGGCCAGCGCCGCCGCTTGGACGAGGCGGCCACGACGCTTGCCGTCGGTCAGACGGTGTCCGTCCAGGGCCGCTATCAGGACGGCGTTCTTCGTGCGCGCTACCTTGTCGGCGGCGATGGACGTGTGGTTGCCTTGCGGAGTGGAGGCGGAAGGCATCGCGGCGGCAGTCACGACGGTCGACGCGGCGGCCGGGATGATGACTTTGGGCCACCGGCTTCCGAGCAACCGCTGACGACACCAGCTCCGGCCACGGCGCCTGACCAGAACGCCAGTGCACCTACCGACGCAGGCGTCTCCACGCAGTGACGTGATCGGGGGGGCAGCCAGGGTCTGTCCCCCGGTTTCGAACTGCGCAGGGTGCTTTAGTGAGTAAGTCAGGTTTGGACTAGGCCGGGCACTGGCGAGACCACCGATCGTGCGATTCGATGCGCCCGACCGCAGCGTCCGCATTTCAGCAAACGGAGCGCAACGGGAATGGCCGACAACGGCACCTAGGCACCAAAGCGGACCGCTGTCGTCCATGAGCAGCCAATAGGGGTGGCTCCGCCGAATGTCCGCAACGGGTGGAAAGCGGACGTTGCGGGCGCACGACGCGGGTGCGGGAGGAACGCATGGTACAAGGAAACGGGTTGGAATCGAGCCGTCCTTCCGCGATGGCGAAGAGGGGCCGTTTCCGATCGATCTCGCCGACTTTTCAGGCCGATAGCCGAGCTATCGAGAGGGTCATCGTTACCGACAAGCCTTCCCGGCCCCAGTCTCGACTAAGCACGCCGCCGAACTGACTTTTGACCGTGCGCTGCGCGAGGACGCTGCCGAAGCCGCTTCGGGTCGGCACCGAGTCGATGGCCGGACCGCCACTCTCCGTCCACTTGAGATGGAGCATGGGTCCGTTCGTCTCCCAGGTGATGGCGATGCGACCCTCTACATTCTTCAAGGCTCCGTATTTCGAAGCGTTGGTGGCGAGCTCGTGGATTATAAGGGCGAGCCCACTACACGCATGACCGCTGCAGTTGACCGCAGGTCCTTCGATTCGAAACGGTGAAGCGCTGCGCTCGCCTCCCGGGCCATGCGGAGTCACAATAGCCTGAATGAGTTCACCGAGATCCTTCTCATCCGGGAACGCGCCGGTGTCGCCTGCCTTTCGGCGGACCAAAGACTGGGCGCTCGCCAGAGCGTGAAGCCTTCCCGAGAGTACTTCGGCCATGGCCGCGGGGCTCTTGGCGCCCCGGGCGCTGCCGCGGATCATCCCTTCGGTCAGCGCGAACAAATTATTGAGCCGGTGCCCCATCTCTTCGGCGACCATCTCCTGCTCATCCAAGGCTCGCCGGGACTGCTCTTCCCGTTTGCGAACGAGTAGCGCCATGCCAACGAACACCGCGAGATCTGTCAGGGCCTGGGCGTCGCCAGTGTCGAAATGCCCGGAAGCGTCGGCCACAACCCAAAGCGTCCCCAGCGCGTCGTCACCGCCGACGTTGAGAGGCACGAGCAACACTTCCGGAAGAATGAGCTTCTCAGCCGCGATCCAGTCGTAGAGCCGCTCGGGATGAGCCGCGAGCACAGGCGAGCCAGCGTCGAGCGTGACCCCGCAGGGGCTATTGTCGCGGGGCGTCGTCGCACCCTCGAAGCGCGCCAGCGACCCATGCAAATGCTTCCAGCGAAACAGATCCGGCTCGCGGTCCGCGTCGAAGATGCTGAGACCGGCCGAGACACCGCCGGTGATCTCCATCGCCAGCTCGACGAAGCGAGGCAGCACTTCGCCGGAAGCATCCGCAAGGCGAGCTGCGAGATCTAGCATCGCCTTCTTTTCGCGCTGGCAATCGGCTCGTTTGGGAGGGCGCGCGGCCATTTCATCGCTGACGAAGACGTGAGTCATCGCGCGCGTCGCCGACGAGGCCCCTGTCAGTCCCCTGCCCATCCCACTGGATGGCGCTCAATCTGACGGGAAAGCGAGTCAAATCTCCACTTTTCTACTTAACCGATGTTCTTCCCCACCCAAGACAGGCTCTGAGACACGGGGGAGGCGATTGGCCGGGCTGAGGTCTTCTACGGAAATGTTCGCCGTGGGTCGAAAGCGGACATCCCCGACCGCGGACCCTGCGGTTGATGCGAGCCGCCTCCATACGACGTGTTAACTCTCTCAAACTAGGACAGATGTTGTCTGAAGCGGCGCAAACGCTCCTGCGCTGCTGGAGGCGTCCACAAGAGGGCCGGCCCCCCATACCGGCCCTCTTTTTGCGTCCTATCGCCTTAGACATCACCCGGCCCGCCAATGAGGAGGACGTGTCGGCTCCATGTCGAAAAGATGGCGTCCCTGAGACGCGCCGCTGCGCCGGTGCAGAAGGCCGCTAGCGAACGTCCGCAATGGGTGGAAAGCGAACGTTCAAACCAGCGCGGCTTCGTCCTCGCGCAGGTGGAGGTAGTTGCTGTCGAAATCTCCCGCTCGCGCCAGCTTGCTTTGATGACCGCAGCCGAAAAAACCGCGATCCAGAGTATCATCAGGATTACCGCTGACAGCATCCAACATCCAGCATCAGCCTCGTGCCGCCGTGCAGACCTGCGATAAATCGGTAGCGTCGTCTCAGGTTCCGCTGCCTACACGTTCGCTCGACGACCGGGTACGCCTCCGCCGTCGCCGCCACGCATTGTACCCCAAGCGGCTCGGGAAGAGGATGATCCCGGCGACGATCATGACCAGAGCGAGGGCCGTCGAGCCGATCAGGAGCGGCGTGTTGAAGTCCTCATGGTTCTTGAAGTCCATGATGTGGAGCCCCCAGAGGAAATCGAAGACGCGCCACAGCGTCGAACGCCGCGCCGTCACGACGCCGGTGTCCTGGGCCACATAGAGCGCCCTGTTCGCATCGTCGTCGAAGTCGACCCGCCACGCCGGCAGGGCTGCGCGATATTCCGGCGACTCCTCGGTCACGAAACTGACGCGAGCCGCCCGCCGGTCCCCAACATAGTCCGCTTCGGCGATCTGGGCTGCCAGTGCCGACGGTACGGGCGAGATCTGCCGGCCGGTGGTGAGGTCGTAAAGCCGGGGCCGCCCCTCGTGCGGCGAGACCAGCGCCACCGGTCGCGCCAGCATGGTCCTTATCTCGATCCGCTCGCCCGGTGCCGCGCTCGCGATCCGCTGCAAGCCGGCAGCCGCGACATTCATGGATATCGGAGCCGACGGAGCCGCCGCCTTCATATGCTCGGAGCGAACCTGCTCGATCGGTGCGATCGCGAAGAAGAGCCCGCTGACGAACCAGAACAGGATCTGGATCGCCATCAGCAAGGCAAGCCACTTGTGAACCTTACCCGCAACGCGCGCTGTCGCCGACATTCTCGTTCTCTCCCCTTTTCCGTCATCCTCGGGGCACCAGGCTTCCGCCGCGCCCCTCCTAGCTTTGCGGCTTTCGCCGCTCAGGTCGCCGGCCGCGGCGCCCGCGAGGATCCGTGCATGTTGACGATCTGCCAGTTGCGGCCCGTCCGGCGAAGCACTGATGTGGTGACGCCGCGGCGCTCGAGCGGAGCGCCCTCCGTCCGCTCGATCCGGTACGTGTAGGTCTCGGTCGCCACCGCCACCGGGCCGTCGCACCAGAGGTCCAGACGGTGATCGGCGAAACGGAACGAGCGAAAATGCCCGAGCTCTGGTCCGAGATGATGCGCCAGATAGTTCGCATAGGTGCCCTCGACGCCGCCATTCTCGAAGATAGCGGAATCCGACGCGAACAGCCGCTCGGTGCCTCGCGCGTCCAGGCGCTCGATCGCCGAGCGATAGTCCGCGAGCACTCGCTCGATCGCGGGCCGCTGAGGCCCGCAGTCGGTTTGATGCGCCTGAGCAGGAGCCCCGCTGAACCCCGCTGCGACCGCACTCGCGAACAGAAAGCCCTTCATTCGCTTTCCCCTTGTCTGGAACAGACCATCAGCAGCCCGGAGCTCAGCGGCATCTCACCGCCGGCCCCGGGGCTGCCCGTCACGAAATCATCAGCAGTGACCCGCCGCTCGGTGCTCGGGCGTGCATTCCACTTTCGGTGGGGGAGTAGGCTCCGGCGTCGGCGTCGGCCGCGGAGCGGTCTTCGGCTGTGCCCGCCGGGGAGCCGGCGCCGCCTTCGGGGCGGTGCTCGGCCGGCGAGTGTCCGGCACAGGCGCAGCGGACGTCGCGCCCGCAGTGTTGCCTTCGGTCTCCTCCGCCCCAGCGGGCGCCGCCCCGTCTACGTTGCCGAAGCTGTTCGCTTCGTCGAACATCACATTGGCGCTGGCATTCTCGGCCGCCGCGTTCGCGGCAGCATTGTTGCCGCCCTCTTCGCCGCCGGAGCAGGCTGCGAGGGCGAGCGCTCCCGCCGTCATCAACAGTGTCGTGATCCGCTTCATCATTCTTCTCCTCGTTCGCGCTTCGAAAATGCGCCAGGTGGCCCCGGCAATCCTCAGAAATTCATGTGATCCATGCCGTGGACGAGCGCTGCCCCAAGCCAGCCCTGCACCAGCAGAATGAGCGTGATCGCGCTGAGCGCGACCACCATTCCGCGGCCATAGACAGAGTCGCGACGCCGCAACGCCCAGACGGCCAGGCCGCCGCCGATCACCGCGAGACCGGTCCCCAGCCAGCGGTGCCAAAACTGGACCGCGTCGGCATCGACGAGGACGAACCCGCCGGTGAACCATCCGAGAACCGCCGCGATCACGCTCGCCGCACCAGCGACGATGATTAGCGCGCGGATGAGCTCGACGGTCTCGCCTCGTCGCCGCGCCAGAACCAAGGCCACTAGCGCCACCGGGAACAGCGCGATCGGGAAGTGAACCGCGAATGGGTGCGTCCTCCCGACCCAGCTCATCAGGCGCTCGGAGAAGGTCTTCGGCCGCGCCTCCTCCATCGCCTCGGCATGATCCTCCATCATCTCGTGCATGGCGCCGGGCGTGTTCCCTCGCGGCGCCTTCGCTTGAGCGTCGGCAGCCTCCTCCGCCGCGACCATATTGTTGTGGTCCTTGTGGGCGACTCCGGGCGACGAAGCGAACGCCACGAGCGCCGCGAGGAGCATCACGAGGGTCAGGCGAAACAGGTTCAAAACCATGCTCTCACTCCCATGGCCAGGCTCCATCCGCCGACATCGTCGCCGGCCGTGCGCGAGAAGCGAGCGGTGTCGCCGAACGACCGCTCGTACTGAACGCCCACATACGGGGCGAAATCGGGGACGATCTCATAGCGGAGGCGCAGGCCCGCCTCCGCGGAGGAAAGGCCCGAGCCGATCCCGAGCTCCGGCACGTCCTGCAGCGAGAAGTCGAGCTCCACTCGCGGCTGAAGGATCAGCCGCTGCGTGATGCGCTGGTCGTACTCTCCTTCGAAGCGCGCGGTGATGTCGCCGCGGTGCGACACAAAGAGGGCGCCGTCGACTTCGAACCAGTAGGGCGCCAGGCCCTGCACGCCGAGGACAAAATATGACCGCTCCGGATTCGGCCGGATGTCGTAGCGAACGCCCGCCTGGAGATCGAAGAAGGGCGAGATCGCACGGCTCCAAAGCGCTTGGACCTCGGCCCGCTCGATCGAGCCGCCGAACTCGCCTTCGCCCTCGCTCTTGATCCAGAGCCGGTCGATGTCGCCGCCGGTCCAGAAATGGAGATCCTCCCAGGCATAGCCGTCGCGGCCGTTTCTGAGGTTCACCTCCAGCTGATCGACGCCGAAGCGAGAAACGCGCATGGCCCCGTGCTCCTCACGGACCTCCTCGCGCGCCCTCGCCATAGCGTCCGCGCCAAACACAGCATCGGCGGCATGCGCGGGACCGCTCAGCGCTTCCGCAGGCGGCGGCCCGGTCGGCGGAGCAGGCGCGGTCTCGGCATCCATCGCATGGCTCGCATGCGGATCGCTGCTCGCCGGCGCAGTCGCCGGGCTACAGTGACCCATGGCCGCATGCTCGGGGCTGCAAGTCGGCGCAGACGCCGGTGCAGGCGCGGGCGGCGGAACCGATAGAGTGCAATGTCCCATCGCGGCGTGCTCAGGCGAGCAAGCCTGGGCCGGCGCGGGCGCCGGAGTCGGGGCGGGTGCCGGCAACGTGCAGTGACCCATCGCCGCATGTTCCGGCGTGCAGGTCGCCGCCGGTGCAGGCGCGGTCGCTGGAGCTGGAGCTGGAGCTGGAGCTGGAGCTGGAGCGGGCATCCTGCAGTGCCCCATGGCCGCGTGCTCAGTGGTGCAAGCCGCCGTCGGAGCCGGCGACTGGGCCGGCGCCGGCGCCGTGTGTGCCGAATGCTGCGCCAGCACCGGGCTCGCAAAAGCCGTCGCGAGGAGGAAGGGGATAAGCCGCTTCATGCTGCGTCTCCTTCCAGCGGCCGGACGGTGACAACACGCATCATCCCGGCGTGCATGTGGTAGAGAAGATGGCAGTGGAACGCCCAGTCGCCTGGCGCATCCGCCGTCATGTCGAGGCTGACGATCCCGCCCGGCAGCACGTCCACGGTATGCTTCAGAGGGTGAAACCCCTGGTGCCCGTTCACCAGCTCGAAGAAGTGCCCGTGAATGTGGATCGGGTGCGCCATCATCGTGTCGTTGATGAGCCTGATCCGCACACGCTCGTTCCGCGCGAAGCGGATCGGATCCGGATTCTCGCTGAACTTCTCGCCGTCGAACGACCACATGAAGCGCTCCATGTTGCCGGTCAGGTGGACGTCCACCGTCCGTGTCGGCGGCCGACGGTCGGCGTTCGGCGCCAGCGAAATCAGATCACGATAGGTCAGCACCCGGTGCGGAACGTTCTCCAGACCCGTTCCCCGCTCGCCGGTGCGATCCACCGGCATCATTGCGATGTTGTCGACGCCGACACCGACCCTCACGCCAGGCGGCGGATTCGAGCGACTGTACATCGGCATCTGATCTGTGCCCGCAGCGCCCGCCGGGCCGTGGCCCATCGCAGCGTGGTCCGTCCCGGTCGTCGGAGCGGCGGCAGGCGGCTGTGCGGCGCTCGGGCTGCCATGATCCATGCCGGCCATAGGGGCCGCGGTGGCGGCGGCCGGGCCGTGGTTCATGCCTCCCATCGCGCCGTGATCCATGCCCATGTCGCGCATGGTCAGGACCGGCCGCTCGCGAAGCGGCGGCACCTCAGCCGTCATGCCCAGACGCGGCGCGAGCGTCGCGCGGCCCATGCC
Source organism: Allosphingosinicella sp. (assembly GCA_036386475.1). Lineage (GTDB taxonomy): Bacteria > Pseudomonadota > Alphaproteobacteria > Sphingomonadales > Sphingomonadaceae > Allosphingosinicella. Next base: position 114,084 of record DASVVQ010000016.1, read on the forward strand.
TGAGCGATCGATGGCCTCGGCGACGAAGGTGTAAGCCCGGTCCTCGGTAGGCTGGACGATGACGTCATAGGTCTCGGCCGCTGAAATCCTGAACTCGTCGACCTCCACGGGCCGCACGTTCTGCCCGTCCGTCGAGACCACGGTCATCGGCAGGCCCGGAATGCGGATGTTGAAGATCGACTGCGCGCCGGCGTTGATGATCCGAAGCCGCACACGCTCGCCGGGCCGGAACAGGCCCGTCCAGTTCTCCCGAGGACCATGCCCGTTGATCAGATAGGTGTAGGTCGAGCCGGTGACGTCGAGAATGTCGGTCGGATCCATCCGCATCTCGGCAAACATCCGCCGGTCGGCCGCCGGCATCCGATGCTCCGGGTCGCCGCTCATCCGACCGGCGAGCGTCATCCGCTGCCGGTTGAAGTAACCCGGCTCCTGCTTGAGCTTCTCGAAGATCTCGTGCGCGTGGAGCTCGGTGCTCCAGTCGCTGAGCACGATGACATGCTCCCGGTCGTATTCGACCGGATCGACGCCGGCCGGATCGATGATGATCGGGCCGTATAGTCCCTGCTGCTCCTGAAGGCCGGAATGGCTGTGATACCAATAGGTGCCGCTCTGCCGCACCGGGAACTCGTAGACGAACGTCTCGCGCGGGCGGATGCCCGGGAAGCTGACTCCCGGCACACCGTCCATCTGGAACGGCAGCAACAGCCCGTGCCAGTGGATCGACGTGTCCTCATCGAGCGCGTTTGCGACCGAAATGCGCAGATTTTGCCCCTCGCGCAGCCGAAGCAGCGGCGCGGGCAACGTCCCGTTGACCGTGATCGCATGGCCGGTCCTGCCGCTCACCGTGAACGGCGAATGGCCGATGCGAAGCTGGATATGCTCGCCCGACAGCGTCGGCATGTCGGGGCCCGCGCCGGCCGTCCCGGTCTGCGCCCAGGCCGGGAAAAGCCCGGTGGGGCCGAGGCCGAGCCCGACGCCGCCGAGCGCGGCACCGCGAAGCAGCGTCCGCCGGTCCAGAATACGCTTGTCGTTCATATGCATTTCCCGGGGCCGCACGCGCGCCCTCTCGATAACGGGCGCTTCGGGGCGGCAGCTCACGCCGCCGCCCGTCCGCGACCGATCAGTGGTTCTGGTGAGCCTGAGGCTGTGCCGGCTGCTGCTGAGCAGGCTGCGGCTGAGCCGCCCCGCCGCGACGGCCCTGGCAGCAACCGCCGCCGCCCGCCATGCCCTCGCAGCAGTCCATCCGGCCGTTGCCGTTCCGGTCCGCACAGCAGCCACCGCTCATGTCGTGGCCCTGAGGCTGGCCGTGCTGGCCACCCTGCTGCTGACCCGCAGGCGCCTGGTGCCCGGAATGGCCCGCGTGCCCGGCCTGGGCGGGTGTGCCCTGCGGCTGGTGCTGCGAATGGTCCTGGTGCGGTTGTGCCGCAGGCGCCGTCTGGGCGGCGGCCGGCACGGCGAGCGCAAGCGCGATCGCACTGGCAAGAATCTTCATCTCAATGTCTCCTGAGTCGTTCGAAAACGAAAAGTCGATTCGAAGCTCAGGCGATTCGAGGAGGAGGGTCTGCCGACTCGGGGTGAAGCCCGTCGATCCGGCCGACGAGCAAGAGCGGCTGACCCATGGCAGGCGCCATCGGCCGGTCCGCCATCGCGCTGCCGAGCGGGGGAATGGCCGAGCAAGCAACCGCGCAGTCGGTCATACAGTCGCCAGGCGAGCTGCCGTCGTCGTCGTCCTCGCTCTGGCCCGCCATCTCGGCACAATGAGCCGACTGGCTGGCGGCCGGGTCATGGTGGGACGCAGACGCCTCCGCAGGGGCCGGCATGGCCATGGCCGCATGTCCGCCGATCATGCTCACAGGCGCCAGAAGCAGCGCGAGCATGGTCAGGATCCGAACAAGGCGCCTTGCAACCATGGCCCGCAGATAGGCCTCGAGAGAGAGACTTGCAATCACCGGACTAGTCCTCGCCCATCAACCGGCATGCCCGCCGCCGACGGCAAGCCCGACGGTCCCCAAAGCCATCCAGACGGCCATGGTGATCATCATCAGATTCTCGGTCAGCGAGATGAAGCCCAGCGGCACGTTGCTCGAGCCGCCGACGCAGGCGCACTTCAACTCGCGCTTGTCGACATAGACGGCCTTGAACACCGACACGGCCCCGATCGTCCCGATGAACAGTGCGACGGGGACGGACAGCCACGTCAGGGCTCCCGCGACCATCAGCACGCCGGCCAGCCCTTCGGCGAACGGATAGACGTAGCTGTAGGGCACCCACCGCTTCGCCAGGAGGTCGTAGTTCAGGAACATCGTGGCGAAGGTCTCGATGTTCTGGAGCTTCAACAGCGCCAGCACGACCATGGAGAAGCCGATGAACCATTCCGCCGCGAGCACGGTGAGAACGCTACCGGTGACGGCGTAGCTGGCAGCCAGCGCCATCAGCGCTGTCATCGCGAACAAGGCAATCACGGGCCGGTAACTGGTCGCCTTCGGGTCCGCGACGCGCTTGCCGAGGAACCGCCGGAGCTCGTCGTGACCGCCGATGCGCTTGCCCCCGATGAAGATCTGGGGCGTCGTCGCGACTCCATGCTCCGCCTTGAAAGCATCCGTTTCCTCGCGGCTGGTGAGATGACGGTCCTCGACCTCGTAGCCGGCGCGCTTCAGCAGGTGCACGGCCTTCAGCCCGTAGGGGCAAGTGTGGTTCGGCATCACCATGCGGTGGATCACCGCCTTCTTCGTGCCGACCGGATGGCTGCTCATGTCCGACATTTCACGTCTCCTTGCGATCTCGTCGGCGCTGATATAGCTTCTGTACCATGGTACAGAGTCAAGGGGTCATTTCGCTGACCATAGCCAAGCTGGCAGCGGCCGGCGGCGTCGGCGTGGAGACCATCCGTTTCTACCAGCGCAAAGGCCTGCTCGAAACGCCAACGCGCGAGACGGGGATCCGGCGCTACGGCTCAGAGGATGTGCGCCGGCTGCGCTTCATCCGGCAGGCGCAGGCCGCGGGGTTCACCCTCGAGGAGATCAAAGAGCTCCTCGCATTAGACGCGGGCGAAGACCGGGCCCGAGCCCGCGAGCTTGCCGGGGCCAGAGTGGAGGCCTTGGATGCGAGGATCGCGGAACTCGCCCAGGCGAGAGATGCGCTTCAGCGACTGGCGCGGGAGTGTGGCGGAGGTGGAAAGGGACCTTGCCCGATCTTGGCGTCGTTCGATGTGTAAGATGCAGCCGCGTCATCCGGCCCCGGCGGCGCTGGGGAGCTGACTGCCATTTTCCCTAAAAGGGTCGAAGTCCCATACCGCCTGTTAGGGGGTCCCGCTCGATATCGTCAGCAGGGCGTCGGCCGATTGATGGGCTGCTCAGCCGCAGCGCGCTCTAGGCTCGCCGCCTCTGCTTCCAGGCCCTCGGCTAGCTCAAGGAGCGTCTGGGCAACGCTGTCACTGAATCCGGCGGCGCACTCACGGATGCACGCTGCGCGCTGGCGCTTCGCTTCTGGAGTCATGTGATTCCCTCAGCTCGTCCGTACGCGCTTTGGTGTGGATCAGCAAAAGGTGATGAGGCCGCGCGGTACTTTTTTGTAGGGGCCGCGCTTTGGTGATCGCGCCGCGCGGGCCTGCCCGAGGCGTCAGACCTCAGTGGCCGTTGTGCTCGGTGTAGATACGACGCCTGGTCACATCATAGTAGACATAGGTCCGGTCGCCGCACTCGGTGCAATAGGAATAGGAGAAGAGATCGTGGTCGCCTTGCTTGGGGCTGAGGAAGAGCACCCAGGTGGGAACCGACCTGCCGCCTACCGTTCGCCCGCCGAGCGGTTCCCATCGCAGGATCTCGCCGGATGCAGCATCGGTGACGAGCAGGGCGGCGCCGCGCGGGTCCTCGGCATCGCAGCCCTCGAAGACGACGCTCTGACCGACGACCCGGCGGCCGTCGGGCGTGACCCCGGTGGCGCGCCATGCGACGTGGGGCTGCGTGGCGTTGATCTCCGCCTGGGTCGCGCGGTCGACGCCCACAAAGGTATCGGCTTGGACCGCTTCCAACGAGCAGACCCGATAAGGGCCGTAGATCAGTTCCCGCTCGAGATAAGCCGATAACCGCTCGGCGGTCACCGGGCCCACGGCTTGCCCAAGGATGCGGGCGTTCATCTGGCCGTTCCACCAGACGCCGCCTGGCTCGGACTGCACGAATACGCTTGGCGTCGCCGTCGCGGGCGCGCTCGTAGCCAGTGCTGCAACTATTGTGACGGATCTGAAAAGCCTCATCATGGAACCCTCCTTACCTGCGTCTGGGCGTTGCGCGCTGCTACAGATTAACAAGGCGGGACTCATTGTCGATCAAGGGCGCGCGGCATTCGGCCCATCGTAACTCGAGCTGGTCGGGTCTCAGCGTGAGCAGGGTGCGCGGCAGCGGCGTTAAGGCACCCTCAAAATGATCCGGGGACGGGCTAACGCTTGTGTTATGCGTCATTCGCCCACGCCTTTCTTTCCCGGCTGGAAACCGCCCGCTAGCCGGAGAAACGCATCCTCCTCCTCTCGAAGCTTCGTCAGTCGTTCCGCCACCGGCTCGCTAAGAAGATGGCGGCGAATGAGCTCCGCGTCGTCCGCCGCGAGGCCAGTGAGGTCCGGACCCTCCGGCCGGAAGACAATCTTGAGCGCCTTTCCCTTGTCCGCAAGGATCTTCAGCGCAGCGTCGATTTCCTGCGCCGTTCTGCCGCTCCCCTCGTGGGCTTCGGCGACCCGAGAGCGGCGTTGCTCCGCTTCCGTCGTGGCTATCCGCTGCGCGTCCGCCTTCGCGAGCCGATCCGCCTCCACCTTAGCCGTCCGCTCGGCCTCCACCTTCGCGAGCCGCTCGGCCTCCACCTTCGCGAGCCGCTCGGCCTCGGCCTTCGCGATCCGGTCGGATTCCACCTTCGCGAGCCGGTCGGCCTCCGCCTTCGCGAGCCGGTCCGCTTCCACCTTCGCGAGCCGGTCCGCTTCCACCTTCGCGAGCCGCTCGGCCTCCGCCTTCGCGAGCCGCTCGGCCTCCCCCCTCGCGAGCCGGTCGGCCTCCGCCTTCGCGATCCGCTCCGCCTCGACCTTCCGCTCCGCGGCCGCCTGGGCGTCCCGCTCCGCCTGTTCTGCGGCGGCCTTGGCTATACTAGCTATCTCGCGTTCCTCGGCTTGTTTTCGGTCGGCCTGTTGCCGTTCGGCAAGGGCGACAGTGATCTCCGTTTCGCCCAGCCAGCCCGACGCCTTCGAATTCGCGGCAAGCCACGCAGCGCGCGGTCGTCCATCACTGCCGAGGACGTTCGTGTCTGTGCCGATCGCTGAAACCAAGTTCTCGATTTCGGCCGTCTGCAGCTCATAGATCTCGCCGAGCTCGCGCTGGACGGCCTGGTCGAGCGCGTAATTGTAAAGAGTCGCGCGGCCTTCCCGCGATAGTCGCTCGTGATCGACTCCAAAACTGCGGGGCATACGAGGATCGGCTCCATGTTTGACCCTGATCGCCTTGCTCGCGATCTCGGCGGCAAGCGCTGCGAGTGCTCCGCTTCCGAGCTCCTCAGCGCGCTCACGGGCAACCGACTTCAAGACGCTGTAGTCATTGCGCCTCTCCAGGTCCTTGCGAAGACCCTCCGGGACGCTCTCGGGGAGGATCCCCATCGGCCCGAAGCGGATCGACGGCGAGGTTCGAAGCGCTTGCGCCAAAGCTTCCTGGATATTGTAGAGCGCCTCCATCCGCGGCTGGGCCCGCTTCAACATCGCTGGGTCAGCGAATGTCGGCTCCAATGAGCTCCGAAGCGTGGCCTTATCGAAAACAAGGCCTGCTGCCGTGCGACGAACCCAAGAGCCGTCTGTTTCGACTCGGCGCAACGCGTCATCAAGCGGGTCTGCCGGAGCCGGCGGCGGTGCGGCGGGCTTCGAGCCGGGCGTCGCCGCCGTGCTTGCGCGTGCAGGCGCCGGTACGGCCGCGGACGATGGTCCGCGGGCCGATGTGCCAACGAGGCTATTTTTCGCCGCAGCCGGCGGGGCTGCGGCCTGCGTGACCGCCTGCTTCACCGGAAGCCCGCCGGCTTGGGCGGGCGGCGCGTACGCTGGATCGGCTTTGGCGAGCTGGATTTGGCGCTCAACTTCCGCGAGCTCCACGCGCCGCTCGCGGTCCTTGCGCAGGATCGCGGCGACCGCCGGCCGGTATGGCTCGATCGCGAGGTCGATCGCCTCGATGTGCCGGCGTGCAGCCTCGAACCTCGGCCCGGCCTTTACGAGGTCAGCCGGTTTAGCCCATGTCTCGGCGTGCAGGACAGTCGCCGCCCGTGACCGAGCCCGCTTCCGACGCAGCTTCATGATCGCGTATTCATAGGCAACATCCGCCCGAGCCGCGGCGAGTTTCGTGCGGCGCGCCGCGAGATCCAGAAGCGCCTGCCCGTTGGGCCGTTCCGCATCGCTCTCCACGAACGCGACGACGTCCCGCTCGGCTTGCCGATCGCGCGCCTTTGCGGCGAGCCGCTTATTCTCTTCTTCCTCCTCCAATTCGTGCCACCGTAAGACGGCTTCGGTAACGACCTTCTTGGTCGGGACGCCCGCTTTCTCGAGCGCCGCGGCGCCTTGCCCCCAATGGGAAGTCGGCGTGAAACCGATCCCCATTTTCTCGTAGGATCGAGGGTCGTAGCGCTCGGATATTCCGTGCTGGGCGAGGACCGCGTTGACGAGGCGCGCGTAGCGCTTTCGCAGGTAGTCAACGAAGTCCGTGCAACCGGGCGGAAGCTTTCGCTCGTTCGGGTATTCGGCGACCTTTTCGGGACGTTGCCCTACGGCAAGTACCTTGCCTTGGCGGTAGGGATAGCAGTTCTTTCCTCGCCCTCCGCTACTCTCATCGCGGATGGCGAAATCCCACTTTCCGAACTCGGCGATGTAGCGGCATTTCCGGTCATAGATGATCGCGTGAAGGTGCTTGTTTCGCGGGTCGCCATGCGCGTCCGGTTTGTGGACGACGATCGTGAAACGAAGCTTCCACCGGGCCAGCAATCGGCCGAAAAGAGCCGCGATTGTGCGACGCGCCTTGCGAGGAAGAGCGTGTGGAAGTTCGGCTTCCACGCGGTACTGAATCCGGCCGCCGCCAGTCGTGTGAAATGTGATTGGCGATGCCGGATTCTTCCCACCCACGGCTTCCAGCGTCGGGTAAAATAAGCGTACCGGGCGATCCCCGGCCATGCGGCGATTGATGACATCTAGGAGGAGCAGCCCAGCAACTCGCTTGGTTACAGAAAGGGGCTCGCTTCGATGGCGCCGCGCGCTGCTGCTCAGATCGCGGTCCCGGTACTTTTCCCACTCGCTTTTGATGTGGCTGCGGACGGCTGCGGGAATGTCGGGATCGAGGTTTTGGTCGAAGTATTTTCCGCACTCTGGGTGGAGCTGAATCTGGATGTGCCTTGGCTTGCGCTCGTGCTCTTCGGCCTGTCGCCAGAAGCTCTCCCGATGGTCCCGCGCCGCGGCGATATTCGAGATCGCAAGGTCGCCTTCGTCGCTTGGTTGTCGAGCGTCCAAACCCTCTTCAGGACCACCTTCCCTCAGCAGGTATTTTTCGCTGTCAGGCTCTCCAGAAAGGAGCTCTGCCGCGCCCGGCCTTCCAAGGTAGGATTCGAACCGGGGAGCCTTACCGAGGCTGCCGTCCTTACCGCCGATCAGGACCCCGCTTATTTCCGGCCAGGTGGCTTTGCTGATGGGCGTCCATGCGAAGTGAAACGCGCGGCGACCGTCGATCGTCGGCCGAAATTTCGGCGGCGACGGCAGACCAAAATCGACCTCCCCAGCCCACCGCGAAGGCGCTCGTTTCCACACCAAATTTTCGGCCTCTTCGACGCTGATGCTGAAGGCCATGAGGGCTTGCGATGCTGCTCGAAGTGGCGCGACATCGGACATGGGCGGATACTCCTCTAGGGCCGGCCACGCCGACATCCGTTCCCGGGATGTACTCTTTCGAACAGGAGGTGAACACAGGGGTTTTTGTGGATTACGGGGATAAAGCGAGGCGGCTATACTTGAGCCGCTCGAAACAGCGGTTTCGACGTAGCTATACGTTATTGCGCCTGTCCCGGGGCAGTCCGGAAGTGCGAGCCGTCGCGCTGAAGGGCTGGTCCGGGCTCGAACGGCCGCGTTCGAGCGACGCTCGCAGAAGGCGATGAAGAGCCCCGCGAGGGGCGAGTGAAGAACCTTATGCGGCGTGTAGGTCAGCCGCCGCCGCCGGCCCGCCACGCCCAGCCGGGTCACCGTTTCGCGACCGCATGGAAGCGACTGGCAAAGCCAGTTGGGCTGCCGGGAACCGGGGCCTTGGGCGGGCCAGAAAGGCAAGGGTGTGATCGCCGGCGACGCCTCGTTCGTCCGGCGATGTCATCGTCGCTTTTCGCGGCCCGAACCTATTGGTTCTGGCGACGCTCGAGGCAGGTGATGAAGCGCCCCCGCGAAGGGCGACTGAAGAGCGTGGCGCTGCGTGGATGTCCGCCGCCGCCGCTGGCCTCGACGCCGAGCCGGCTCGCGATTTTCGCGATCGCATGGAAGCGGCTGGCGCAGCGAGTACGGCTCCCGGCAACGGGGCCTTGGGCGAGCCAGAAAAGACAAGTCTGGCGAGCGCCGCGACGCCTCGTTCGTTCGGCGATGTTACCGTCGCCTTTTGCGGCCCGAAACCTGTTGGTTTCGGCGACGCTCGCGGGGTGATGAACGGCCATGCGAGCGAGGCTGAAGCAGCCTGAGCCCGGCGCGAATTTCAAGCTGGAGGCACAGTCCGCGATGCCCAATTGGACGGCCCGTTTTGCGCCCGATTGGAAACGATACCGAAGGCTTCCGCGGCGGCGGAAAAGGGGGCCGACAAGCGGGCCAAGGAAGGCCAGGCTGTAAGCGCCGCCGGCGCCCGATCATCGGTTGATGTAGCCGCGCTTTTGTAAATGCGCAGCGCACCCCGCTGGCAGTCCGCCGCGCGTGACAGCGTACAAGGGAAGGGTCTGCTGAAGTGTTCAGCTTCCGATCACAGGAACCCGCCGCCGGGGCGCGCCATTTTTCGAACGGGATCGCTTGAGAAGCCCACGCGTCGGCCGTTGGGATCCCGCGTTTCGCGCACCGCATGCGCGTGGCGTCCGCGCCATCACCGCTGAGCTGTCGAGCGACCCTTATTCCGCCTCTTTGTTGGGTGGATCTCTCCGCCTCCGGGGTCCTCGCCGCGAACGGCAACGGGTCGCCGCCGGAAGGTGCCCGTCTCCCTTGCACGCGCTCTTGGTGAACCGCTGCCGCGGTGCGTCGGCGCCGCTCCGGCGGCACGAGCTTGGCGACTACCAGGGAGCGATAGGGGTGCGACGACAGACGGCAAGAAAGCGTACTGCGGAGCACTGGAATTCAGCGTCGGCAGCGGTGAGATCCCCCGCCAGTGGCAGTGCGTTTACGAGCGTCTCAGAGCCTGGCGTTCGACGCCGCTGCAGCGGGCGAAGGCCGGTTCCATCTTACCGGTCATCGCACTCGATCTAGATCACGGCCGCGCCCCGGAAAGCGGCGCGACGAAAGCCAGGCGACACCGCGACGGGCGCTGGTCACTCGAGCATGCCCGGCCACTCAGATCAGCGGACCGCCCCAGCCGTTCGGAACTCCTCGTAGAGCGTCAGGTGACCCGCGTCCGAGGTCACTTCATCGTCCAAGCCGCAAAAGCCGAGAATGCCTGGGATGGCGATTGAGAGCCCGACCACGTGGACATGTGGTGGACGGTGATCGACACCCGTGCCTGAAAGAAAAGGCGCATGCGCTATCACGATCGCGGGGAGGTTCCGGCGGAGCGCGAACGAGATTCTCGCGGCCGTCCGGATCCGCTCGTAGGACGCCTGGAGGGGCTCGCTGACCGGCTGCTCTACCTTGATCGCGCAGAGGAGGCCTTGGCGCCAGGCCGGCAGATGGCGCTCGTACGCGTCAAGCAGCCGCCGGGGGTCCACAAACTCATCGACCGCGCCCGGCGGCAGCAGCACATCGGCGCGCAGGCATGAGAAAGGTCGATCCCAACGACCCTCAGGCGGCGCGTCGACCGGGTAGAGCTTCCGCCTTACAAACTCTGCCGCGGTGACGCTGCACGCCTGGCCCCTGTAGGTCCGGCGCAGCACCCCATAGGAGAAGCCGGGCGTCTCACCACCGGGGTTCATGTACATCTGCGGCGACCAAGACCTGCCACGGCTACCCGCTGCTCGGTTGCGGCCCACCTTGGGGGCGCGCTTTGGCGGCTTCGTCATGATTACAGCCCTCCCCACAGCCGGTTGTTGAGGACGGCGGATGCCCTGGCGATCGCCAGATCGCGCTGCAAATCCCATACGGGCGGCATATCGTCGCGGACCACGATTGCGTCGGCCCGGAGGTCGAGGCGCACCCCGTCGTCCCCCGTGCCGACCAGCGAAAGGCCGCCGCCGCACGGTAGTGCCGGGAGAAGACCTGTGCGCCAGTCGCCGCCTGCGGGCAGCCAGTCGAAGACGAGCGGAGAGGCATGTTCCGACGCTGTTGCAAAGCGCAGGATGAGTGCGTCGCGCCCTCGGCCTCTGACCTCGTCTGCCGCTTGATCCATCAGCAGCGGCCGATCGCAACGGGTGGACCAGAGCGTGAAGCCGTGCAGCCTGACGCAAAGGAATGACCGGTCAACCTCGACCTCGATCGGACTCTCGGCGCCAGAGGCGAGCAGCGACAGGATTGCCACCGCGGCTTGGGCAACCCGGCGGGTTGAGCAGGGTGTGGTGAGGGGGTGGGCAAGTTGCTGGAGCACGTTTCGGTTTCCTTCTTGAGAGCGGACAAGCTCCCGTTTCCCCCAGTTTTTCTCTTGTTCTTCTTGGGGGCGTGCGCCCGGCGCTACGGCGCACGCGGCCACGGGGTGCGGTATGTGCTACGCCGACCAGATGTAGTCTGAGAGAAGCCTCTCGGCCTCGGATATGCCGCTCCACCGCTGGCGGCCTGCATCTGCAGCGCTGATGCGCGGATGCGCCCAAGGCTCTGTCATCGTCGGGATCGGACCTTCTTCCGTAAGGCGGAAAAGGACGTCTCCCGGCCGGCCTATGAGCCAGAAATTTACGCCAGAATTATACAGGCTAAGGTCGTGCAAGGTGCATACGCCGACATCCCACAGCGCGACGTCAACTGTAATTTCTACAACGTTTTCAATGGGGTCACGCAGACGGGCGAGAATACAACTTTGCCGACGAAGCCGGACGTGGGCAAGGAGCTCGCGCCTCAGCTTCGGCGCGATCGCGCGGACGGCGGCGACATCGATCGCCAGGCCGGCGAGCTGCTTCAGATCGCCGAAGCGGTGAGCGGGTGCCGGTTTGCCATCGTCCAGCCGCGTGCCCATCGTGGCGGCGAGGAATTCCAGCGTTCGGCGGAGACGCCGGCGCTTGGCGAGGGAAACTATGCTTTCGGGGGGTTCGTCATTCATTTGGGACCTCGGCTTCTATGGCCCCAAACCTTTTCATTACTGGTCTGCGGCTATAGCCGTTCCTTCGTTCTTGTTAGATCTTTGGGGGAGTGTTGGCTCCGCGTTGGCGACGCTGACGAAGTACGTTGCGCGGCGATTTGCGCGCGGTTTCACGCCGCCGCTCACGGTCGCCAATATGCCGGATCGCTGCCTCACCACCGCAAGTGGCCGCGATCGAGAGGTGCTGCCGAAGCGCGGCCTAGTGCACACCCGGATCGGGCTTTCGTCCCCCCTTCAGCTCGCGTTCGACGCTGTCGAGCGCCATCGACAGGTATGAGGCTGTGAGCAGGAGGCCGACCTCGTCGGCTTCTGTCATGAGGCGAACCACGTCCACCACCAACTGCTCAACGCGCGCCGCCTTGTTGTCTCCGGAGCAGGCGATGATCCCCCTCCTCAATACGTAGACTGCGCCGGGCCGACGCGCGCGCGCAGCGCCACATCGAAGCTCGCCTGCCACTGCCGCCTCTCGGTGACGCCGGGAAAAACGGAGATCTCGAGCTCCGGGCCGACTTCGAACTCGATGTGGTTGAACTGGCTCGGATTGCGCCCGCACGCGGGCTCTGCTCGAACGCAGATACGCCAGTCGGCGGAGCGCGGCGTTCGGCGGACCCCTGGGCCGTACCGAGCCTGGACCTCTGCAAGCATTTGCTCGCGGCTGCGGCCGGCGCCGGGGCTGGTATAGGAAACTGTTTCAATAATCCCGCCGCTCGGCGACGCCCGCACTCGCGCGAAGATGAATTCGCCGTTCTTGCGCGCCGAGAGGGCTTGCGGCCCGTCGAGACGCGGAGAGGCGGAGCGTCCTGCTGCCTGCGCCTGCGCTCTCCGCACATAGTCTTCGAAGCTCCAGCCACCCCTTTGCACGTCGACCGTCCAGCCTCGTTGCCTCAGTGACGCGGCGGCGGCGTCGACGGCGTCGCCGACACGGACTCCTGCGACGTCGAAGCGGACGGGGGCGGACCGTTGCCCCGCCGCCTGCGCGTCGGTTGTCAGATTTGCTGCCTCGGTTGGCTGGCCGCAGCCAGACAGAACGGCAGCGGCGGCGATAACAAAGCTTCTGGCGCGCATCCGGCTTCTCCTTCGCTCGAGACGAAGCGCCAGCCGGCGGCATCGTCCCCCTGTTGCGAGACGATGCCGGCCCCTGGAACCGGATGTTAGAAACGCGCTGTAAGACGCGCGCGGACGCCTTTAGGCCGGGTGGCCCTGGACATACGCGTCCGCCACCCGGTCGACCAAAGGTCAGAACCGGCTCTTACAGCGAGGTTTCTACGCCTCGACCTGCCGCAAAGCGGCAAGCGGGGTAATGGTCCCACGGAGCGGCGGAGGATGCAAGTACCCCCTCGCCACGAACTTGCGAAAAGCGTGAAAAATGTTGCCGAATTCATCATCGGCACTCCAGCGGCTCTAACGCCCTCTAGGGGGGAACTAGGCTTGCGACTGCTGGTGAAGGAAATGCCAAGCTTCGCGGTACGGCTCAAGCCAACCATCTGCGTATGTGCCCATCTCAAGATGCGAGTAGTCCGGGAGGAAGCGGCGGAAGTCGCTGTCGTTGTGCGGCTGGCCCTTCGCGCCGGGCTTCTCAAGCCAAGCTTGGTGACATTCTCTGAGCGTCTGGGCGACCAAAGGCGCCGGCACCACGTAAGTGAAGGGCGATTCCCCCGTGCCGGCGGCGAAATCGACGAAGCAGTAGAAGAGGCTCGGCGACGTCAGGCTTTCATGCTTCTTCCCCATATGCCAGCCGCGATCCGAGCCCTTGCCCCTCCGGGTCTTGACCTGGATCGCGCAGAGCCGTTCGCCGATGTCGTCGGTCACGACGATGTCGCAGTTCGGCACGCCGGCCGGAGCCAGCGCCGCTATCATCCCGCGACGGAGCAGCTCGCTCATGACGAAGTGTTCGCCGGCGGCGCCGGTCAGGCTCGTGGCGCTCACCACGACGGCGCCCCTACTCGGCTTCGTGCGGAAGGTCGGCGTCGATGAGGCCACTCCACATCGCCATGCCGTGATCCGCGCCCCGCCACTTCGCGCCTCGAGACCGGCCGTCCCCTCGAAACAGGATGATCTTGCGGTCGGCCATATCCCCCTGGCTGGGCTCGAACCCGAGTATCAGTCCGCCAAAGCGAGCGGGCGTGGCTTTGGTCTCATGAAAGTAGACCCAGCCGCCAATGAGTTCGGCCGCTTGGTCGTCGCTGATGTGCCAGCAGCAGCTTCGACAGCCACCGGGCTCGCCGGGCCATCGGCTCATGCCATGGAGGATTGCGCCGTCGCGTCGGTTGATGAGGTGGATCGCCTTGGCCATGCTCCCGATATTGGCGGCCCAGAGGCCGTTGGTCCAGCCGGTCGCCGCCCCGGCTTCGCCAAAGGCGGATGACGAATCTCGAAGTCCGTCCTAGAAGCGATGGAAGCTGGGAAGGCGGGACGCTTCGCCTCGGGGCCATGGGAAATCGCCTGGAATGAACGCCGTCGAGATTGAGGAAGCCGTATCCGATCTGGTCGCCCAGGATTTCGCTGCCGACGAGTTCCCGTTCCAGTTCCTCATGGCGTACGGCGCCAAGGAGACGACCATAAAGCGGCTGCGCAAGGGCGAGTCCAACGCGTCCGACGTCGCCGGCGGCGTGCTTCAACGGAACAACATCCACATCGCCGTCGCCGCGCCGGGCGAGGTCGGCGCCAGCCTCGCGGCGCTCCGCGCCAGTCCGAAGACCGCGAGCGCTAAGGCCAAGTTCCTGCTGGCGACCGACGGTGAGACCGTCGAGGCGGAGGATCTCGTCTCTGGGGAAGTGCTCGCCTGCCCCTACGCAGATCTCCCGCGCCACTTTGCCATTTTCCTGCCGCTGGCCGGAATCTCGGCCGTGAAGGAGATCAAGAACAACCCGATCGACGTGAAGGCGACGGGACGCCTCAACCGCCTCTACGTCGAGCTGCTCAAGGACAATCCCGACTGGGCCACCGACGCGCGGCGGCACGAGCTCAACCAGTTCATGGCGCGCCTCATCTTCTGCTTCTTCGCGGAAGACACGGGCATCTTCCGCGAAGGCTCCTTCACCGCGACGGTCACCCAGATGAGCCACGCCGGGCACGGCAGCGGCGAGGACAAGTGGGGCAACACCCACGAAGTTCTCCAGCACCTGTTTCTGGCGATGGACATGCCCGTGAAACACGAGGGCAAATTCGACGATCGGCATCGCCGCGCCGCCAGCATCCGTCCATGGGCCGACGTCTTTCCCTACGTGAACGGCGGCATGTTCGACGGATCGCGGGAGTGCCCGCGGTTCAGCCGCACGGCCCGCGCCTACCTGCTCCGCGCCGGGGAGCTCGACTGGAAGGAGATCAATCCGGACATCTTCGGCTCGATGATCCAGGCCGTCGCCAACGACGACGAGCGCGGCGAGCTCGGCATGCACTATACGAGCGTGCCTAACATCCTGAAGGTGCTGAACCCGCTGTTCCTCGATAGTCTGCGCGAACAACTCGAGGCGGCGGGCGATAGCAAGCCAAAGCTTCGCAACCTGCGCAAGCGGCTGGCGAACATCCGCGTGTTCGATCCTGCGTGCGGCTCCGGCAACTTCCTCGTCATCGCCTACAAAGAGATGCGTGCGATTGAAGCTGAGATCGTGAAACGGCTCGGCGGCGAGGCAAACCTCAAGCTGGAGGACCGCCGCAGCGTCATCCCACTCGCGAACTTCTACGGCGTCGAGATAAAGGGCTTCGCCGCCGAGATCGCCCGCCTCGCCTTGCTGATCGCCGAATTCCAGGCGGATTGCCTGTACCTCAGCCAGCAGGAGGCCCGCGCAATGGTGCTGCCTCTGCACCGAACGGGCCAGATCACAGTCGGCAACGCCCTCCGCCTGGATTGGCTTGAGGTCTGCCCTCCTCCGATCCACCAGACTGCTGCCGAGCACGACCTTGCGGGGCCAACTGGCCGACTGGCGCTGGAAGGGAGCGGTCTCGGCGAGGGAGCCGCCGGGGAGACCTATATTTGCGGGAACCCACCCTACAAGGGCAGCCAGTGGCAAACGGACGATCAGAAGGCCGATCTTCGCGCGGTTTTCGCGGGCGAGGCCGCGTCGCCGGCGTCCTTGGACTACGTGTCTGGCTGGTTCATGGCGGCGCGGCGCTACTTGGGCCGCGCGCGCGGTAGCTTCGCGTTCGTGACGACGAACAGCATCAATCAGGGCCGACAGGTGGAGGGGCTCTGGCCTTTCATCCTGACGGGCGGCGTCGCGATCACCTTCGCCCACCGCAACATCAAGTGGGCCAACCTCGCCTCAGACAAGGCTGGTGTCACCGTCAACATCATCGGCGTGAGTAACTTGCCGGGCCAAGAGCGCCACCTATTCGACGACGGCACCCGCCAAGCAGTCCCTTCCATCTCGCCGTATCTCGTCTCAGGGGATGTGCTGATTGTGGCCGGCCGCTCAACGCCGCTGAGCGACGTCCCTCCGATGTCATTCGGAAACATGCCAAACGACGGGGGCGCGCTGCTCCTCGATGTTAATGAGGCGAGATCGGCAGTGTTAGAGCACGGTGTGCCGGAGCGCTTTATTCGGCGGTTCCTCGGCTCCCAAGAACTCGTGCAGGGGCAGGAGCGACGTTGCGTGTGGGTCGGGGCGGGCGCGGCCTCGGAGGCGGGCCGCAACGAGTGGCTTGCCGCACGCTTTCGTCAGGTTCGCGGCGCGCGAACCGCGAGCGCGAGAGGCACCACCCGGGAGCTGGCTGATCGCCCCTGGCGCTTCGGTGAAATCAGGCAGTCGGGCGATGAGGTAGTTGTCGCGATTCCTGGGATCAGCTCAGAAAACCGGGAATATCTTCCCTGTGATTTGCTCGCTCCTGACACGATTGTATCGAACAAGTTGTATGCCCTATATGACGCCCCGCTCTGGACCCTGGCTCTCGTCGTCTCGCGCCTTCACTGGGTCTGGATCGGCACTGTTTGCGTCCGGATGCGGACGGATTTTTCTTACTCCAACACCTTGGGATGGAACACCTTTCCCGTTCCAAAGCTGACTCAGCAGAACAAGACGGACCTCACCCGCACGGCGGAAAACATCCTGCTCGCCCGTGAGGCACATTTCCCCGCGACTATCGCCGAACTCTATGGTCCCAAAGCGACGCCGGACGATCTCCGCCGGGCTCATGAGGAGAACGACGAGGTGCTCGAGCGCATCTATATCGGACGCCGCTTCCGGAACGATACCGAGCGGCTGGAGAAGCTCTTCGAGCTCTACACAAGGATGACGGCGGAGCAGCCGCAGGCCAAGAAGGGCAGGAAAGCCGCATGACCGTCGTCGAGGGGCGCTCGATCCCCGCCATCACGCTCACCACCGCCCGCACAGGCGCCTCCGCTAAGTCTAACGAGCTTGGAATGCGACCGATGCAGGAGCGCGCCTATGCGCATCGCGGGGAGCAGTACCTGCTGATCAAGTCGCCGCCGGCGTCGGGCAAGTCGCGCGCCCTGATGTTCATCGCGCTCGATAAGCTCCACAACCAAGGGCTTCGCCAGGCCATTATCGTTGTGCCGGAGCGCTCGATCGGCGGCAGCTTCGCCGACGAGCCGCTCAGCAACTACGGCTTCTATTGGGACTGGACAGTGCGCCCGCACTGGAACCTCTGCAATGTCCCGGGTGCGGACGACGTGAAAGTCGCGAAGTCGAAGGTGAAGGCTGTCGGTGAGTTCCTGGCCAGCGCCGACCCGATTCTGATCTGCACCCACGCCACCTTCCGCTTCGCCTTGGACGAGCTCGGGGTGGAGGCTTTCGACGAGCGGGTAATCGCCGTCGATGAGTTTCATCACGTCTCTGCCAACCCGGACAACAGGCTCGGAGCGCAGCTCGGGCGCCTCATCGAGCGGGACAAGGTCCACCTCGTGGCAATGACCGGCAGTTATTTCCGCGGCGACGCGGTGGCGGTCCTCAATCCGCAGGACGAGGCGAAGTTCGTCACCGTCACCTACACCTATTACGAGCAGCTCAACGGCTACGAGTATCTGAAGACGCTCGACATCGCTTACTCCTTCTACACCGGCCGCTACGTCGACAAGATCAACGAGCTGCTCGATCCCGCGGTGAAGACGATCGTCCACATCCCCAGCGTCAATTCGCGGGAGAGCACCAAGGACAAGCACCGCGAGGTCGAGGAGATCATGGATCACCTTGGCAAGTGGGTGGGCACGGATGAAGCAACGGGCTTCCAGCTGATCGAGAGCGCCGACGGCCGGACGATCAAAGTGGCCGATCTGGTGGACGACGATCCGTCGAAGCGGGACCGCGTGACCATGGCGCTGAAGAGTCCGGCGGCCCGCACGAACCGCGACTATGTCGACATCATCATCGCCCTGGGTATGGCGAAGGAGGGCTTCGACTGGATCTGGTGCGAACATGCGCTCACCGTCGGCTACCGTTCGAGCCTGACCGAGATCATCCAGATCATCGGCCGTGCAACCCGCGACGCGCCGGGCAAGACCGTAGCGCGCTTCACCAACCTCATCGCCGAGCCGGCAGCCGCCGACGACGTCGTCACCGACGCGGTGAACGATACGCTGAAGGCGATCGCTGCCAGCCTCCTCATGGAGCAGGTGCTGGCGCCGCGTTTCGAGTTCACGCCTAAGGACATCGGCAAAAGGGAGGATTTCGATTACGGCCCGGATGGCTATCAGGAGGGGAAGGCGAATGTCGGCTTCCACGAAGAGCGCGGCGTCTTCCACTTCGAGCTGCCCGGCCTCATCGAGCCGACCACGCCCGAGGCGCGCCGCATCTGCCAGGAGGACCTCAATGAGGTCATCACCGCCTTCGTCCAGGACAAGCAAGCGCTCGAGCGTGGTCTCTTCGACCCGGAGACGCCGCCGGAGGAGCTGACGCAAATCCGGATGGGGAGGATCGTCCGCGAGCGCTATCCCGAGCTCAGCGAGACCGATCAGGAAGCCATCCGCCAGCAAGCCGTCGCGACCCTCGCCATCACCCAGCAGGCGAGCAAGATCATCGCGGAGACGGCCAAAGAAGAAGGCGGCGAGCTTAAGGCGAACACGTCCTTCGTCGATGGCGTCCGCAAGTTCATCAACGTCCGTGAGCTCGACATCGACCTCATCGACCACATCAACCCGTTCGACGCGGCCTATGCCATCCTGGCGCGGGCGATGAACGAGGGCACTCTGCGCCAAGTGCAGGCTGTCATCAGCGCCCGCAAGACGACCCTGAGCGAAGAGGATGCCCGCGCCTTCGCGATCCGCGCGGTTCAGTGGAAGCGCGAGCGCGGCCGGGCGCCTGACATTGGTTCGCAGGACCCTTGGGAGCGGCAGCTAGCCGAGGGCGTAGCCGCGTTCGCGCGCTACAAGGCAAAGGCCGCCGACAATGGCTGAGATGTCCGACGACGACATCCTGGCGGAGCTCGGGGTAAGCCTCGAGCCGAAGAAGGTGCGCGCGCGGACGCCGCGAGAGGAGCGAATCATCGCCGGCTTCGAGGACATATTGAAGTTCCGCGACGAGCACGGCCGCGCGCCCGAGCATGGCGAGACGCGTGATATCTTCGAGCGCCTCTACGCCGTCCGCCTCGACCGCTTGCGCCTACTGCCGGAATCCCGCGAGCTGCTGGCCGATCTGGATCGGTTCGGGCTGCTTGATGGAGCCGGCGAGCCGTCGCCGCCGGCCGAGGCGCTCGACGACGACGCCCTCCTCGCGGAGCTTGGCGTCGACAGAGGTGCCGACGAAGATATCACCCAACTCCGCCACGTTCGATCCTATGAGGAAAAGCGGGCAGCGGAGGACATCGCGACCCGCACTCCTTGCGCGGATTTCTCGGTCTTCCGGCCCCTCTTCGACCAAGTCCAACGGGAGCTGGACTCCGGCGTTCGGCAGACACGCCCGTTTGTGAAGGACGCGGGATTTTCCAAGGCGGTCATCTCAAAGGGCGAGTTTTTCGTCGTGGGCGGCCAATTGGCCTATGTCGCCGACGTCGGTGAGACCTTTCGCGCCCCGAACGGGGAGACCGATGCCCGGCTTCGCGTCATCTACTCGAACGGCACCGAGAGCGACCTTCTGCTCAGGTCGCTGCAGCGCGGTCTTTACAAGGATGAAGGCGGGCGGCGCGTCACCGAACCCGCAGCCGGCCCGCTCTTCGCCGAGCCACAGCCAACCGACTACGACGAATATCTACCGACGGGGACGCTCTACGTGCTCCAAAGCCGGTCCTCGCACCCAACCGTCGCTGCGAACCGTGACCTGGTCCACAAGATCGGCATCACCGGCGGTGACGTGGAGGCCCGGATCGCCGGCGCGGCCGACGATCCTACCTATCTCCTCGCACCCGTCGATGTCGTCGCGACCTACAAGCTATACGAGGTAAACCGGAAGCGGCTGGAAGCCTTGATCCACCGCGTGCTCGGCGCCGTCCGCTTCAACATCGAGATCGCCGACAGGTTCGGAAAGCCCGTGCGGCCGCGCGAATGGTTCCTCGTGCCCCTGCCTATCATCGACGAGCTGGTCGCCCGCATTGGCGACGGGTCGATCGTCGGGATGACCTATGACCCGTCGGCGGCATCTCTCGTTGGAGACGCTGCAAAGGACTGACCAGTTCACGACGCAGGCCTTACGCTGGGCGAGAGTAAGGGCCTCCTAAACCATTCGATTCAAGCGGACGTGTCGCGGCATCCTCGGGTAGCTGAACTCACTTCTCGATCACTTCTCGGCCTCGTCGCCAGCTTGCCTGATTCCGGTGCGTAGCCCAGATAGCCGCCATGCCGCACCAGCCCCTAGATTTCCGGTCCATTCGTCCGCACGATGGCAGCCAGCACAGCGGATTCGAGGAATTCTGCTGTCAGCTTGCTGCTCTCGACTCGCCCGGCCGCGCATTCCATCGCAAGGGCCCGGGCGCCGACGCCGGCGTCGAATGCTACCGGGTCGAGATCGACGGCACCGAAAGCGGGTGGCAAGCCAAGTACTTCCTCGAATTCGGGAGCTCGCAGGTCTCGCAGCTCACCGAGTCCTTCGAGCACGCGCTCGAACGGCATCCCCAGCTCCAGAAATACATTGTCTGCCTGCCGATCAACCTCTCCGATGGGAGGGTGGGCAATCAGAAGAGCCAGAGGCAGCGGTGGGATGACTGGGTAGGCAGATGCGTCGCCGCCGCCGCGCCGCGGAAGGTGGACATCGAGCTGTGGGGTGCCTTCGAACTCGGCGAACGTCTTGGACGGGACGATCCCCTTTACTCGGGACGCCGGATGTATTGGTTCGGCGGGACGCAGCTTGGCCAAGACTGGTTCCGAGCGCGGTTCGACATCGCGCGAGCAGCTCTCGGTGAACGCTACGCTCCGGAGCTGAACGTCGAGCTTCCGATCAGGCGTGCCCTCGCCGCTTTCGTGCGTGATCCACGTTTCATCAGGGAAGTGGAAGGCTGGGCGGACCGTCTCGATGAGGCGTTTCACGGAGCAATCAGTTACTTACGCACTCAGGTCACAGGGTCGGGGACAGCGCAAGTCCGCCGACTGGAATCAACGCTGCCGGTGCTCGTCAGGAACATGCGTCTGGCTCCTAAGGAGCCCGCCGACCAGCTTCCGATCGACCAATGGCAATCCGCCCTCTCCGAGGCGGCGGCGGCGCTCGAGGAATGCAGCATCGTGCTGTGGAACGAGCCGCACGAGACCGAGTCGAAGCGGGATCGCGATGCGGCGCTGCACTTCACCTGGCGGCTCCGCGACGTCCTTGAGGACGTGGCCGGAGAGATGAGCTCGCCGTCCGCGGCCCTTGCCAATGTCCGCCGGCTGCTGGTCGAAGGCGAGGCCGGGGTCGGTAAGTCGCATCTCCTTGCCGACGTCGCCGACGATCATGTCGCGAATGGCCGTCCGGCGGTGCTCATCCTGGGCGGCATGTTCAGCGACGCCGATCCTTGGACTCAGACCCTTTCGCATCTCGGGCTTGCCGGCACCACGCCCGACGACTTCCTCGGCGCCCTCGACGCCGCCGCAGAAGCCGCGGGCGCGCGCGCCATCGTCATGATCGATGCCATAAACGAGCGCCAGGGGATTGCCGTCTGGGGCCATCGCCTCGCCGCCTTTCTGCAGACGGCAGCGCGCTTTCCGCGAGTCGCGATCGTGGTCTCCTGCCGGACCACCTTCGTCCCGTGGATCGTCGACCCGCAGCTGGGCGCGGTGGACCTGCCACGTATCACGCATCCGGGCTTCGCGGGACGAGCCGCGGAGGCCGCACGGCGGTATCTAGACCAGCGGGGCATCGTGAGGATGGCCGCTCCGGCCCTCGCGCCGGAATTCGAAAACCCCCTGTTCCTGCGAACCTGCTGCGACCTGCTAGATCGTCGCGGTGAGACGGAGCTTCCGCGCGGTCTCTCCGGAGTCACAGCCATCTTCGACTTCTATTTCAGCGCGGTGGCCGAGACCCTGACGCTGCGAATGGGCCTCAACCGGCGCTTCAGGATCGTCGAGCGGGCGCTGGACGCCCTTACGGCGAAGATGGTCCAGCAGGGCACCGGCTACATAGCGTTGGACGAGGCCATCACGCTCTTGGAAGCCGTGCACTCCTCCCGAGGTCAGAACGAGCAGAGCCTGCTTTTCCAGCTGGAGAATGAAGGAGTCATCGCCGTCGAGCCGGTCGAGGTCGGCGGCGCGCTCGAGGAGCATGTCCGCTTCACGTTTGAGCGTCTGAGCGACCATCGCATCGCAGCTCGGCTGCTCGACGATCACGTGGGCGGCGGCAACCCTGCACCGGCCTTTGCGCAGGGCGGCGCACTCGAGCGCTATGTGGAAGGACCGGACAGCTACCGCCATGCCGGTATCGTGGAAGCCTTCGCAGTCCAGCTCCCCGAGCGATATGGCGTCGAGCTCCCGGACCTCGTCCAGAGCAGGAGCGCGCGCTGGGACCTCTGGCATCCCTTCGAACTGAGCCTCCTGTGGCGCGAGCAGAAGACGTTCACGAAACGAACGCTTGAACTCGTCCGCAAGCTCGCTCCGAGCTATGGCTCGGACCCGGTGCTGGCGACGCTTCTGGCGATCGCTACCGAGCCGGATAACAGCTTCAATGCGGACCATCTCGACCGCAAGCTCAGGGCGATGCCGATGCCCGAACGCGACGAGAAATGGTCGACCGGCGTCACCCGCCTCGCCGAGGAGGAAGGCAACCCCGTCGAGACCCTCATCGAGTGGACCTTGGCCAACGCGCTCCACTCGATCGAGCCGGCGCGCGCAAGGCTGGTTGGGATCACCCTGGCATGGCTGCTCAGCCTCAGCCACCGTGCTGTCCGCGACCGCGCGACCAAGGCCCTCGCCGCCCTGCTCGTCACCCGCCGCCGCCTCGCGGCGGAGCTCGTCCGCCTGTTCGCCGACATCGACGATGCCTATATCCTCGACCGGGTGCTTGCGGCCGCTTATGGCGGCGCGCTCAGGAGCCATTCTGACGACGGTCTCGCCGACGTTGCGGCGGCGGCATTCGACGCGGTCTTCAGTCGCGACCCCATCCCGGACCATGCCCTGATCCGCGACCACGCCCGCGGGATCATCGAACTTGCCGCCTATCGCAACGCGCTGCCGACGAGACTCGATCCGAACCGGGCACGGCCGCCTTACCCGGCGCGGCGACCGATTGAGCCGATCGGCGACGACGTCATCGAGCAGTTCCAGGAGGATCGCGGCCGCGGGGCGTTCCACGACGGCATCTACTATTCGGCGATTATGGACGGCGACTTCGCGCGCTACGTGATCGACCGGGCCGTCGGTCGCTTCCTCCAGCTCCCTATCGAGGACGTCGGCCGGACGCCGAAGCAGATCTTCGAGCGCTGGCGTCGCAAGGCCATCGCTCCGCATTCAGAACGCATCGCGGCGCTTGAGCTGCTGCTCGAAGCCAGCCGGACCCTTCACGAGCTGCCGCATGACTGGGCGTTCTGGGACAAGCCCCGGCCTGCGAACGCGCCCAGCAAGGAGGAGCGTGAGCGGCTCGAGGCGGAGCGAGAGGAGTCGGAGAAGGAGCTTGAGCGCCTGCTCGGCGAGGACGGCGCCCGCGAATACCGGATCCGCGCCGCCGGCTATGTCCGCGAGCGCGCCTGGAGCCCGAAGGGCAATGTCTGGCGCCCGACACACGAGGGCGAACAGGCGCGACGCTGGGTCGCCTGGCGAGCGCACGATCTCGGTTGGACCGCCCAGCGCTTCGGCGAGTTCGACCACATGGTGCCTGACAGCGGGCGCATGGAGCACCGGATCGAACGGATCGGCAAGAAATATCAGTGGATCGCGCTCCACGAACTGGTCGGCCGCCTTTCCGACGGTTTCGCGGTCGGGCGCGGGTGGCGCGAGAAGACTGGCGTCTATCAGGGGCCGTGGGACATCGACATTCGCGAGATGGACCCGTCCATGCTGGTCACCGGCACCCCCAATCGCGAACGTAGTGACCAGCCGGCGACCTGGTGGGCGCCGCATGCACCGAGATGGAAGATCGACCCACCGGCTGCGCGCCGCGCCTGGATGGCAGATCGGGAGCGGGATGTCCCGGATCCGCTGAAGCAGATCGACGTCACCGACCGGGACGGCAGGCCCTGGCTGGTGCTCGACATGTCGATGAGCCGGAATCAGTGGCACATGGTTGACGGCGAGCGGACCGCGCACCGGATGACCTGGCACAAGATCAAGTGCCTGCTGGTGCCCACGGCACACCGGGGACGCCTCCTCAAGCTGCTTGCAGGCTCGGAGCGGGAGCGGGACCATCCGCCGGAGGTCGAGCTGTCGTCAGACGCCTATCTCGGCGAATATGCATGGCATCCCTCCTGCGCCGGTTCCGACGGGAGCTGGACGCTGGAGCCGCCGTGCGGCAGGCCGATCCCCGTCCAGGCCACGGTCGTCGACCGCTACACCGAACGCTCGGGTCACGACTATTCGATCGAGGACAGCTTCAACCTGAAGATTCCGGCACCGGCGCTAATGGCAGGGCTCGATCTTCGCCTCGCGGAAGGGCACGCGCTCGCCTTCGCCGGCGCGGACGGGAAGGTGCTTTTCAAGGACCCGTCTGCCGAGGAGCCGGGATTCAGTGCCGCCGTTGTGGACCGACAAGCATTCATCGATTTCCTCAGCCGCGAGACTCTCGAGGCGGTCTGGATCATCACCGGTGAGAAGAGCGCGCATGGCGGGCCCACGCGCGGCGAGGGATGGGGCGGGCAACTTGATTACTGGGGTCTTTATACTACGGCCGAGCAGGCACTGACGGGGACGCTCGCTTTCGAGCAGAAGGAACCGAGGCCGGGCCAGCTGGAGGCGTTTCTCGCTGGCGAGTGACTTCAGTGGCCATCGGCACCAGCAGCAAATCCGCTGGCAAACTCGTGAACCTGGGTCGCCGTCCAGGCAGGTTCGTCCGCGTCCGCGATTGCGCGCTGGCGCGCCCGGATTGCCATCCAGCGGCGATAAGCGGGGTCCGGATGATCGTTCTCAAGAGCTTTGATTGCGGCATATGATTCGGCGCCCGGAATCTCGGAGAGGATCTGGAAGAGCCGATTGCGCGCCTCCTGAGCGTCATCCCGCAAGGTCGGCGAATATACGCCGCCATTGGCTCGATCGATATCGTCTGCCGTCCGAATATGCCGGTGCATGAGGACGTATAGCGTCTTCAGATGTTCGGCGCTTCGAAACGCGCCGAAGCGGGCGCCCGAACCGTGGCGGTCGCCAAGCAGGCTCACGATGAACTGCTGAGCGAACGCACTCGATGCGTCCTTGTCCAGCCGGTCGAGCTCGGCCGCCAGCGCGGGAATGGCGACATCCGGAGCGCTATCGGCCCAAAGTGCGAACCAGCGGGGCTTGGCCTCGCTTGAGGCGGTCTCGATCTTCGCGGCGGCGAGCCGGGCAATATCGTTTACGTCCACGCCGCCGCTTGTAAGGATGGAGAGGGCGTAACGGAGGCTCTCCTGATTGGCGAGGTCCCGTTCCAGCAGCCAATCAACGATTACCGGCGCGACATCAGCGTGCAGCCAAGGCGCATAGTAGAGGATGTCGCTCAACATGTAGTGCATCGGCTCGACGCCAGTATGCTCCAGCTCCCAGATAAGCTCCTTGGTCACCGCCTGCAGCGCGATTTCACGGTGCGCGCGGTAGAGAGCTTCGAACCAGCTCGGGAAGCCATTCAATTCCCATGTGATGTAGCGCAGCGCATGGCGAGCTTCGTCGGCGCCGAGCGTCTCGAAAAGCTCGGGGTTCCCGGTCGCTTCGATCGCGATGCCGGTCATCCCGAAGATGAGCGAATATGGTGTCCTGCTGGTGTCGGCCCCTTCAGACCGAAGCGCCGGCCGATAGGCGCGCCAATGCGCGACCGCGGCGTCCCTGTAGGCCTCGGCGACTTCTTCTCCAAAGGTCGGAATCAGAGCGCGCCAGTCCGTGCCCTGCTCGCGGCTCATCAAACTTCCATCCGAGATGGCCCTCATAAGATGGAACTGGTCGCTGCTGAAGTCGCCGGGCCTCAGTCCCTTAGGACGGCGGACCCTGTCGGGATCAGCTTGGAGCATTCTGATCCAATCAGCCCGCTGCTGCTCTTCCAGCGCCTCTTGCTCCTCCCGCTTGCGCTTCCGGTTGCGGTCGTCCGCTTCCATCTTCTCGACCATCGGTGAGGGGCGCGGATCCAGGCTAGTGCTGAGCGCGGCCTCGAGTTCCGGTTCCGACGCGCTTGCTGTGGTCATGCGCTCGCGCCATGCCGTGGGTCGATCAGACTCGACGTAGAGGGTGACGCAGCGCGACTGCGCGACCAGACGGTCGTCGAGCAGCTCTCTGGAGACAACCCAATCGAGGCAGCGGTCGAAATCGTCTGGACCGAAGCGCCAGAAGTGCCCGAGGAAGGCCACCCGCCAGTCGTCGATCAGCCGCTCCCCCTTCTTCTCCAGCCGCGCGCGAGCTTCGCTGATGCTCGCCCAGTAGAGTGCATCGTTCAGCTCTCGCCAGCGCGGCACGTTTTCGCCGAGGGCCGATTTGTAGTCCGACATGTCAGACCCTCGCCAAAAGCGGAGGGCCGGTATTCTTAAGAGTATCGCGAGCGAAGGAGCGCCCAGCGCCTGCGTTGCGCGGGCCGCAACCAGGCGATCTACAGCGTGCAGCGCCGCCGGCATAAGCCAAGAGAATTTCTCCGAGACGTGGCACTCACCCCGTTCGATGAAAGGCGGACGGTCCACGAAATCATTGAAGCCCTCCACGAGGCGGGCAAGGGGCTGATCGGGCGCCGAGTCAGTCATGACGGGCAACTTGTCGATGAACCCATGCAATGCCTGATCAAGGCCGGTCACCTCGAAGCGCTCATGGGGCTGGAGCCTGTCGATTGTGCGTAGGAGTAAATCCACGCTGCGCCTCGTCGGCGGCGCCCATTCAAGCACTTCAGCGAAGATGCGTCGATCGAGCTCAGCACTAGCCGCCAAAGTCTCCCAAAGTTGGTCCTGCTGCTGAGCATCGCCGACGGACATGACCGCCCGAACGGAGACGATTCGGGCGTAGCGCCCACGCTTCGGATCGCAGGCGATGGCAAGGAGATCAGGTATGCAGGCCGCCATCTGGCCTTGCCAGACCAGCCGGCCCAAGAAGAAGATGACATCGTCCCGATCGGCATATTCCTTCAGTAGAGCAAGCGCGTCCGGCTCCAGGTCCGGCGCGGCGATCCGCTCGATGGCGTTATTGTCCATGATCTCCATCAATCCTTGCCGTCGGCGATCCGCTTAACGATGTCCCCGAGCATGCTCTGGCGGACCGGTAGCGGCAGCTGCGAGGGATCGCCGCCCTCGGTCGCGATTTCGGGCTCAAGCGCGAGCGCCCGCTCGCGGATCGGCTCGTCCAGGAGGATGAGCCAGGCGAGGGTCGGCCGCAGCCGGGGGACGATTACGGCTTCGCCATAAAGTGAGCGGAAGAACAGGTTCTCGACCGCCTCACGCCCCCCCGGGCGTTCTGCTAGCCCCTTCGCCCATTCCGCGGTCAGCAGCTCTCGGATTTCGCGGTGGCGGAAGCGGACACTCCCGTAGACGATATCGTCGAACACCCCCGCGCGGAGGAGCGCATCAAGCTCCTCCTGCGACCAGTCGGGGAGCACGTCCTTCGGGTCGATCCGGTCCGGACTAAGGATTCCGTCTGGGCAGCAGATCACGGTTTTTCCGGTAAGGGTGACGGCAGCCGCGAGTGCCCGGACGGCCCCAAGGGCTTTCACGGCATCAAGCCGGACCGAAGCGGCGCTGGCTGATAGCGGCGCGAGCTGAAGCTCCACCATACGGCGCAACACATCCAGCCTTCCACCCAGATCACGATCGGCCTGCCACTTAGCGATCAGGGCCTTGAGGTCGAACGGCCGCTCGGCGAGCGTCATGAGACTGCCGCGCTCAATCGCCGCCACGAAGGCGTTGACGTCTCCGACGCCATAGTAACTGGCGAATAGCCTGATCTCGTCGAGCTTGAGTCCGGCAAGCCGGAAGATCTTGAGCACCGGGTCGGACTTTTCGTCCGCGGCCTCGGCGCCCGCTTCGTGGTCGGGAGGAGCGCCGAACGGGAGATGCTGCTCGACCAAGGTGCGGTCGCTCAGCGCCTGCCAAGCATCCTCACGGCTGGTGATAAATATATGCGCCCGCTCCCGCGCCGGCTGAACGCGGGCGCCAAAGGTGCGGATCGCGTCCTCGAGGGCGCGTGGGGTCTCCAGCTGCGCCTCATCGACCGAGTCCAGGAAGAACCACGCATCCTCGCTGGAGCCCAGCCACGCACTGAACTCCTCGCGGGTTCCAACCTCAAACGCATCCTCGAATGCCGCGTTGATCGCCTCGATCCGGATGAAGAAGGCCTTGCGGCCGCGCGCCTGCAATCTGCGAGCCTGATCGAGCGCCTCAAACGTCTTGCCCGCGCCGGGGTCGGCCAGGATCAGAACACGATGGGCATCTTCGAGTTCATGCCAGCGCTGCGGCCGTCCGCCGGGGGCGCTCATGAGAAAATCCCAGTCACCTGCAGGCGCGGTAACCGGCAAGAAGCGACGAATCAGCTGGACCACAATATCCCTCATGATCTCGACCCCGCATTGGCTGGATAGAGATTGGGGAACCATCGCTCGGCCACTTCGGCCGGAAAGGCGAGACGAAGCGGCGCGCGGTGCGAGGGGGCCGACAGGAAGCCGCGCTCCACGAGCGCGGCTGTGACGTTTCGGGCGCCGCGCTCTTCATAGCCAGTTAGGAGCGGGATCTTCCCACGCTCCACCTCACCACCGAGCACAGCTTCCCGAAGGACGGCAAAGCTGCCGCGGAGCAATCGCTTGGCCCGAACCTCCTCCTCGATATGGATCTCGATGCGCATGAGCAGAGTGTCGGGCTCGAGCAGGCTGCTCATGAAGCGGATTTGATCGATCGAGCGGTCGAGGAAGAATTTGCAGAAGGCTACCAGACCGCGCTGAGTGAGGTTGCCGCGGCCGTCGCGATCTCCTTCGCGGGGCTGATCGGCCTGCATCAGCAGCTTCTTATAGAGCTCCTCATCGCGGGCCAGCCCACGCGCCACCGACCACAGGCTGGTTCCGATCCCGAGGCGCTTGAGCAAGGCGTGCGACATCAATCGGGCAACCCGCCCATTGCCGTCGAGAAAAGGATGGATCCACAGAAAGCGGTGGTGAACCGCCCCCACGGTCTGGATTTGTCGGAACCGATTGAGAGGAGGCGACTGATATGCCCGGTCAAAGCGCGCCATGAACACGTGGAGGCTGCCGTGTTCGGGCGGAAGATGCCGGCCGACGTTGACATCGTGCTGGCGCCATTCCCCAGGCACGATCGGCAGACGCACCCCGGTGCGCGGGTTGGTCACCCACTGCATCTCTGGCGGCAGCCGGGAGCAGAATTCCTCGTGAAGCCACGACGCGTAAGCGGCCGACGCGGGCCAGACATCAGGGTCGCGGCCGGTGTCGATAAGCCGCTGCAAGTGGATATGCGCGAGGGCTTCTTGCTGAAGCTCCCGGCGTTTGGGCTCTTCGGAGAAATCGTTGGCGAGCGCGCGATCAATGTCGCGCGGGTGGGTGTCATGCCCCTCAATGAGGTTCGAGTAATAGCAGTTCATGGACCGAACGAGGTCGCCGAT
This sequence comes from Allosphingosinicella sp., assembly GCA_036386475.1. Taxonomy (GTDB): domain Bacteria; phylum Pseudomonadota; class Alphaproteobacteria; order Sphingomonadales; family Sphingomonadaceae; genus Allosphingosinicella. The sequence continues at coordinate 143,568 of DASVVQ010000016.1, forward strand.
CGATCCCTGCAGGATGGGGTGAATGCGGCCGGCGAGCTGGTTTGCTTCGGCGATGAGGGTGACTACCTCATCCTCGAGAGCGGCAGCCGCCGCCTCCTCAGGCACCATCGGTTCCATCGCCGTCACGCTCATGGCAGCATTGTGCCGGTTTATGACCCGGATGTATATAGCGATTTATCGGTACTAAACAGGCATTTTTCCCTAGGCGATCAATCGACTTATTCCGGTTCTTATGCCGGTTCCTATGCCGGTTCCGACTCCTAGAGGCGGATCGGCCGCACGGGTGAGCATGTGCGGCAGCCAGCGTTGCTTTCTGCCACGGGAATACCGAATTGGGCGCGGGTGCTCGTGCAAGGCGGCGCACGGAGACACATCGGAGGATGGAATGGCAGCGACGCGACACGACTGGTGGAAGGACCTGGCCGCGCTCAGCCCCACCATCGCTGGGCTGTCGATGCCAGCCGACGAGGGCTATTGGGACCAGGCCGCCAACCAGGCGACCAATGCCGTCGCCTACAACCTCAGCGGATGCCCCGATCACAACGCGTCGATCGCGCGATGGGTCGACGAGATGGCCAACCGCGGTTTCCCGCTGCCTCAGATCGAGAAGTTGCTGATCGACCTGACCAGCCGCAAACATACGGCACCTTCTCGGAACTCGCTGCCTACGGTCTGCTTCTTGACTCCGGCATCCCGTTCAAGATGCAGGTGCCGATGCGCGGAACGGCCATCCTCAATCCCAACGGGTCCGATTTAGACGGCGTCCTGAAGATCAGCACGCCGGTCTACTTCGACGTGAAGGCGTTCGGCCTGCACGAATATCTCGCCGAGGAGCTCAGCGAGAAGCTGTCAACGATCTTCCCGTCCGACTTCGTGTCGATCGGCGGCAGCGTCGATGTCGGCGTCAGCGCCCTGTCGGATCTGCTGAGCAAGGACTTTAAGCCACTCGCCGCCGAACTGACAAGCGTGCGGAAGGCGACCCGGGGCGCCCTCGAGATCAGGCTGGAGCCGCAGAATCGCGTGCAGTTCGTCACCAACTTCGCCAACCCATACGAGCTTGCGAAGAACCACGCCGACTACGCGTTCAGGTTCGCCAAGCAGTTCGTCCGCCGCAGGCCGTTCATCCTGGTGTTCGTGATCCATCCATGGCTGGGCGGGTTCCGGCTCTGCACCAACTTTTCGAACGAGACCGAAACCTTCATGCGGAGCTTCGCGCGCCGCACCTTCATGCAGTTCCGCTCGGACCGCAGCAAGGTGCTCGGCGTCACGCGGGCGGCCGCGTCGAGGCTGCTGTCCGGAATCATGTTCGTCGATGCCCGGCAGAAGCCATCGTCGGAGAAGCCGCGCAACCACGCGTTTTTTCTCAACCCCCATGCCAAGCACCCTGTCCCCATGCTCAACCACCATCGCCTCGTGATGAACATACCCGACATGAGCTTCGACAATTTCGAGCATGACACCTATTGACGCAGTCATCGCGAAGTAGACTTGCCCGACGTGCTGCAAAACGATAGAACAAATGGATATCGGTGGTGAACGGACTTAGTCGGCTACGTTACTTTTTTAACGGCTAATCGCTTAAGGCAGCCCTGACAGTCGCCAAACCCAAACAAAAACTAACTTTCCACAAATCCGGCGGAATCTGTAGCTTCCCTAACGCCCGCTGGTGATGGTGAGAGCCGTCGCATATTCCAGGAAGGTCCGCCGTCGGCCACATCCCCGCGCGGGTAGGAAGGCTCCCGGCTAGCCGTGGCGAGTTACGTCGTCGCGCTGGATGTACCGCAGGTGCGCACGCACCGCGACCCTCCTTCCGCACCCATCGCTGGCCCGGTTCCCGCCCGCCTTCTCTTTCGACCTAGTCGGCCGGCGAGGGGCGCGCTTGCTAAACCGCCGCTGCCGATCCCATTCGTCACTTCCGCTCGAAGCGGTATCTAACCGATCCCGCTCGGACCACACGGTACCTGTCGCGCGTTGCGATCCCCACCGGATTTGCGAGCGGCAGCACTCGCCACCGCGTCGGGTCGAAGACGAAGGGAACGTAGAGGATCCGATAGCGGCGCTTCTTGTCCGCGCTCGCGCTGCCGGCCACTTCCAGCTCCCGGGCCGTTAACTCAAAGTCCCCACCCTCGTCGATCGCGGATTTCACCTCGTACAGATATTCATGCCGAGCGGTCTCGACGCGGAAGTCATAGCCCAGGCTGTCATCACCAAGAGGGCCGACGCAAAAGAGCGCGCGGTTGCTCGATTTCCAGCACTCGTCCGTCATCTCCTTGGGATGACGCAGCCGCAGATATTCGCGGGCCAGCCATTCGCTGGCGATGCCCATGGCCTGGCGCACTTTCTCCGGCGGCTGGTTTTGCCAGTCGGTACCGGTACCCTTGTTAGCCCCAGGCGCCTTACGCCGACGCTCTCCCTGCTCCTGGTGGGCAAGTCTCGGCGGCCGGCTGCGTCCCACCCAGCCTCGGTCGGCGGCAACCGCCGCCTCCGCCAGATCGGCGAAGATCGTGGCGAAGTCCTCCGCTCCCGTGTCGAGCTTACGATCTCCGAACTGGATGGTCCTTCGCGCCGCGTCAGCCTTTAGCCGGGCCTCCCGGGCTTCGCGTTCCTCATGCTCCAGATCCGCGTCGGTCAGTCCCAGATCGCCGAGATCGTCGCCCTGCGGCATCTGTTCAGGCCACCCACCGACCCGAGATATCAGCGCTGGTAGGTTCCCAGCCTTCAATGGTTCGAAGTCGAGCAGGCCTGCTTCGTCGAGGGCGCGGACGAGCGGCAGCGGATCAGCCGACGCCATCAGTGCCGGTTGGACTACATCATGAGTCCTGCACCAGGCCCGTACGACACTGGCCAATCGGCCGTATCGCGCGCCAAGCAACTTGCGATTGCCCGCCGCGACCACCTCAAAGGGCGGCAGCGGCACCGATGCGTCCGACACTCCAATCCGAGCATCGAGCATGGCGTGGGCGTAGGACGAGACGAAGGATAGGTCGATGTCCTCCCTCTCCAGCGGCCACGCTGGGTCGAACGGAATGAATGACAGATCCCTCAGCGCGACATATTCGGAGAGGTCTCCGCCGGCCCGCCACACGTCGGCGTACCCGGCGCGCAGCCGGTCCCGCAGCGACGGCCCAATTTCCGCCAGGAAGACCGAGAACAGCCTCCGAAAGTCGGCCTCCTCGTTGAGCGGCGGATAGCCCAGCTCGGCCAGTGTGCGTCCGTAAGCGACGAAGTCGAAGCCTAGTCGCCGCCGGATCAGCCGCTGATCGTCATTCTCGTCGATCGCTGCCAGCGCATTCTCGGCCGCCGTCTCCCCCAGCTCGGCGATCATCCAGTCGCGAAGGCGAAGCGCCGGCCCCAGCCGCCCGTGCTGGGCCGCCAGCCGGTCGGCGGCCTCTCGGCCCGCGAGGTAAGCCACGACGGGCAGGACTGCCATCACGCGCCGCTCCACCCCACCAAGCGTCGCCGCGAAATGGTCGCGTATGACACCGACGTCTCGCCTGATCGCCCGCGCGAGCATGTCCTCCGCGGGCGTGGCCGCGCCGCCCCTGAAGCCCTCGCGCTGCAGGCGGCCCAGCATGATCTCCAGTGTATTCCGACGCGACCCGACCAGCTTAGTGAGCGGGGCAGAGGCTTCGAGCAGGAGGTCGATGTCGAGCGCTCGGCCGCCTTTCAGGAGAAGCGTCGGCAACCGCGGGTGCGGCACGGCGTGAGCGCGCTCCTCGCCTTCGAAAGAAAGAATCCTTCCACCCACGGTGAGGTCGAATGAGTCGCACCAGCGGACTCGTATCAGCCTGATGCGACGATCAAGCTCGGCAACCGGGAGGGTCCGAAGCTCGAGTGAGTCGCCGAGGAACTCGTGGGCGAGCGCCGCGACGTCGCCTAGCCAAGAGAGTTCGCCGACGACCAGCAGCGGGTCCTCCGCTGAAGGCTCGAACTTGGCACCGTCGACATCAAGCTGGACGTCACCGGAATCTGCAAGGCGGACTGCGTAGGCGCCGGTCGCGGAGAGGACGTTCCCCACCGCTGCGACATCCGCGTCGCCGACGTCCAGGACGGCCTCGCCGGCATCGGCGAGCGCTCGGGCCGCGAACCCCTGCCGCTCCCCGGTCACGTAGACAATGGGGGGAGACGCGGCGTCGGGCAGGCAGAGATCGAGGCCACCAGCGCGGTCGACCACAAGTCTTGTGGCCGGAGACAGCGGGGCACGGGCTGCGGCGATTTCGCCCCAGGCGCGTCGCAGTTGGTCGCGCAGATCGCGCCGCTCCGCAGCGGAGAGATCAGCCAGCGATCCCGCAAGCGTATCGAGCCGCTCGGGCGCACTCGACGGACGCGACCAGTCGCGCAGGCCAATCCTCGGTTCGAACATGATCTCCGGGAGGCCCGATCCCCTTCCCTGTTCGGCACCGAAGCGTGCGACGAAACGGGGCGGTATCAGCCGCGCGGAAGTGCTCGACCAGCTTGAAGCCGGCGCCGCGAAGACGATTTCGTCGCCGAGGACGCTCGCCGGCCATTCGCCATGCCGCAGGAAGATCTGCAGTGGCGTCGGGAGTTCTACGGATTCGTACGCGCGGCCGCGCCAGTGCGAGATGCGGAAGGTGAAATGCGCGACGCCGTGTTCCCTCAGATAGGCGACGATGAGGTCGGACAGGGCTTCCCGCGCCCCCTGAGGCAGCAACGCGTGCTCGAGCTGCCCGGGTAGGCGCCAAACCTCCCCGTCCAGCCAATACTCAGTCTGCGGCCCCTTCAGCGAAGTGCCGCGGGACCGCTCGGTCCAACGGTCGTCCAGACCGAGCTTTGCGTCACCCATAAGGAAGAGGTAGTTCCAATAAGCGGACGGCGTGGACTTTCGCCGCATCTGGCCCACGACCGGCTGGAGTCCGTCCTTTGCGCCGATCAGGAACAGGAATCGGAGCCAGTCCTCGCGCTTGTCATCCGAAGCCGACTTCGGCCATTCGGGAAAGCCGACGAGCAGAGCCCTACGCCTGGTCCGGCAGTCTTCCGACGCGCCCGCCGCCTCGTGGAGATAGCGCTCTAGGATGCGGCCGAGCGCGCTCCATGACCCGGACATGAGTGCCGACCGGCCCGGCGCCCAGCCGCCGACGCAGGGCACGTGGAGTTCGGCTTCGCCGAGCGCCTCTTCCGTGGCCTTGCCTCCGGCCCGCTGCCAAACCCGGAACGCCCAGAGCAGCGCCTCCCGACGCTGGGTCTCCGTGGCGTTTGCGCCGAGCGCGCCTTTGAGACTCTGAAGCGCTTCGATCGGATCGTAGCGACGAAGGAGCTCCGCCTTCTCGAAGGCGCGGAACGTCGCCTCGGCAATCTCGACGCGCGCATTGAGGAAGCGGAACTTCCGGGACAGCGCGGAGGGAGGACGCGGCAGCCGATCCGCTCCTCCGCGTCCCGGCGTCCCGGCCCTGTGGAATACGGGCGGCGCCCCTTCGCTCCCCGTCGCGGTCGCCACTACGAGGGTATCATCGGCCCCGAGCAGGAAGCGCCGCCCCACCAGCTGGCGCAAGGCTCCCCCACGCGCCGCGAAGAGCGCTACCACGTCGTCGTAGAATTCGCGCCAGCGGCCTGGATATCTAAGCCCCTTCAAAAGCAGATCGGCAGCGGCCGCCTCCGTCCATCGGCAAAGCAACTCGCCTCCCGGATCAAGAGGCAGGTTCACCGCGCATGCCAGACCTGCCACCTTGCCGAGCCTCGTCTCTCCCAGCGAATCCGCGAGGATATCCGCGTCGGCGGCAGACGCGATGCGCGCGGGGGTCAACTGCCTCGTGCGCACCTCCGGCCAGGCATACAGCGTCTCGAACGAAGCCCAGGTGTGCCTGCCTTCCGGCACGGTGGGCCAGACCGCCGCCTTTCCAAGGGGCCGCTTTAAAGCGTCGAACGCGGTGACGATCTTCGGCAGGTGCGGACCGGACCAGGCTGCGAGATCGACCGCAGCGGTGGGCGGGATATCCAGACCTTCGTCGACGATTGCCAGCACCGCCTTCGCACATGTCTCGGCGACAGCCTCGAGCAAATATCGGTTGAGCGGGAGGTCGGGCTTGATCGAGCGGCGATCGATGTCGGCGAAGAACGGCGCATCGACATGGCCCAGAAACGGGGATTGCGCCTGCTCGTCGAGGGGCAGGAAGTTGAAGAGCCGCGGCGCGTGGACCGGCGATTTGCCTAACCCCACCGCGACCGACACGACCGCCTCGCCCCTCCAGTCGAGCCAGCGCTTGAGAGCGGGGGCCGCGGCGATGCTATCACGGACGGCCTTCAGCACCCTGTTCTTGTCGAGCGTCGAGCGAGCGAGCAGCAGCTCGTTGCCGTCCGAGAGCGTGACCCGCTCGAGTCTCATCCGGCCGCCCTCGGCGCTCCAGATCGGATCGACGCGCCTCTCGAGGCGCTTATCGTCACGCTTTCCGTCCGCCTCCACCACCGCGACCTCGAGCGAGTGGAGGCGCTCAAGAAAGAGCTGCACCGGCACCGTGCTTTCCAGAATGGCGGCAACCTGCCTGCGGGCGAGGTCGACAGCCCCGTTCGACGTAAGCGGGAGGCACACCACAGTGGCGTAGCCTTCTTGTGACAGCCGACGCACCTCCTCCGACTGTCCGTGAAGGGGAATTGGCACGAGGTAGCGCGGAACCACCTGCGCAACGGTCTCGGCGGTTTCCGCGTCGGCGCCGATTTCCAGGAGACCAGTGGAGATCTCGTGGACGGTCGCAAAGCGGAAGCAGAAGCCCCCGAACTGCGCAGCGGGAGCATCGGCTCCGGCGGAGAAGATCCTGGCTTCGTCGGTCAACGCCTCAACGCTGCGGAAACCGAGTCCCTTGTTCCCGATCCCCTCGCCGATTTTCTTGTCGCTCGTGCCGATGTTTCGGAGCGCGTCGAGGTTCGAGCGGGTGAAGGGGCGGCCACGATTGGCGACGAGAAGTTCGCCAGTTCCGGGGCCATGGACCAGAAGCCGTATCGAGACCTCGCCGCGCTCGTCCGCACCATGGGCATCGTGCGCATTCTGCAGGAGCTCGAACAGCACCCGCTCGCCATATTGCGTGCCGATCACCTCATTGAGGCTCTGCAGGCTTTCGTAGACCTTCAGCCCCCGCACGTGGGCGTCGAGCGCGTGTTCAAGCTGAGAACGCGTCAGCTCTTGGATGAATTGCTCCGCGCTCGAGGCGCCCGGGAGAACCAAAGCTACTCGATCGGCGGGCGTCGTCGCGATTTCAGGATCATACGTCATTGAGCACAGGGGATATCGAGGAGATCTGCGGCCCGCCACCAAAGAAGCATCCGCCCCTGCTCGGCCGCTGGCGGCTGGCGCCCCGACGAGCACGTTTGCGGCTGGCATAAGTTCACTGATGCGGTGGTGCGGGTGGTACGCGATCAAGCGTCACCAGGCTCTTGCCAGAGCTGGTACAAAACGGTAGTACAAATGCCCCGATCTACGGTGCCCACGCGTGCTGCTAAACTACTGATCTAGTTGGCTAATTCGTCGAAAGTGGCTCCTCCCGTTGGGGTCACCAAGCCACTCGAAAGGGGCGTCTCCGAGACGTTGCGCTGCCGCGAGCGACTAGAAGCGCCGCGCGATGCCGAGATAGAGCTGCACGTCCGGCGCGGCCTCGCTGAGGCCGATATTCGCCCCGAGATCGAGCTGGAGGTCGTCGACCGCCATCCAGCCCGCGGAGAGCCCGGCAAGCCACTCTGTGGCATGGCCGGACGGATCCTCGTCGCGGGTCGCAGCGATCTCGAAGGTCGCGCCGAGCTGGTCGCTGAGCGAAAAGGAGAGACCCGCGACGCCGCCATAAGCCAAGTGGCGGCCCGCCCCGTCGTCGTCCGCGGCCGCCTCGATTTGGGCGGTGAAGCCGAGCTGGACATTGCCCGAGAGCTCGTAGCTTAGCGGAACCACCAATCCCGCCGTCCAGTCCCCGGCGCCCAGCACCTCGTTCCCGGCCGGCAGCGTGGCGAAAGGCATTACCGCCAGCGAGAAACCGCTACCGTCCGGGTTCCGGAGATTCTGCCGCAAGGCAAAAGAAACGTCGCCGACGCCCGAGGCGCGCGACACGGACCCGGTCGCGAGGTCGCGACTGCTAACGTGCCCGAACGCCGTCCAGCCGATCTGCGCCTCCAGGCTGTCGGTGAGGCCGAACCGCAGCAGCATGTCGCCCACGGCCCAGGTCTCGCTGCGGCTGTCGCTCGTGCGATCCAGCGTCCAGTCGGCAATGCCGAGCTCGACGTCGAAATGGCCCGCGTCGATCGTGCAGGGCGGCGTGCCGAGCCCCGGACGGTCCGGGCAGTAGTCGCGCAGCTCCTGAGCCCGAGCCTCGACGGCGCCCAGCCCGAGCGCGACCAGTGCGAAGATGATCGGCGGCGATTTCATCGGCACGGGATAATGGAGCGGCACCGAGTGAGAAGTGGAAATCGGCGGCGCCAGCCGATAACGATGGGCGATGACCGATCTTGCCGCCTACATCGCCCGCCTGCCCAAGGCCGAGCTTCATATCCATATCGAGGGGAGCCTCGAGCCCGAATTGATGTTCGCTTTGGCGAAGCGCAACGCGGTCGCGATCCCGTTCGCGAGCGTCGAGGAGGTGCGGGCGGCCTACAGCTTCTCCAACCTGCAGGACTTCCTCGACATCTATTATGCCGGCGCCGACGTGCTGCGCACCGAGGAAGATTTCCGCGATCTCGGCGCCGCTTATTTCGACCGTGCCGCGGCCGATTCCGTGACCCATGCCGAGATCTTCTTCGATCCGCAGACGCATACCGACCGCGGCGTCCCGTTCGGCGTGGTCGTGCGCGGCCTGCTCGCCGCGATGGACGAGGCGAAGACGCGTCACGGCATCACTTCCAGGCTCATCCTCTGCTTCCTGCGGCATCTCGACGAGGAAGCGGCCTTCGCCACGCTCGCCGAGGCCGAGCCCTGGCTCGACCGGATCGAGGCGGTCGGCCTCGATTCCTCCGAGGTCGGCCATCCGCCGGAGAAGTTCGCCCGCGTCTTCGCCCGCGCGGCCGAGATGGGCCTGAAGCGCGTCGCCCACGCCGGCGAGGAGGGGCCGCCCGACTATGTCTGGCAGGCGCTCGACCTTCTCAAGATCGATCGGCTCGACCACGGCAATCGCTCGCTCGAGGATCCGGCTTTGGTCGCGCGGCTCGCCGCCGAGGGCATGACGCTGACCGTCTGCCCGCTGTCGAACCTCAAGCTCTGCGTCGTTGCGGACATGGAGGCCCATCCGATCGACGAAATGCTCGCGCTCGGCCTGCGCGCGACGATCAACTCGGACGATCCCGCCTATTTCGGCGGCTACATCAACGACAATTTCCGAGCCGCGGCGGCGGGACGCGGTCTCGGCCGCGGCGCGCTGGCGCAGCTCGCCCGCAACAGCTTCCTCGGCTCCTTCCTCCCGCAAGAGGAGAAGGCAGCGCAGATCGCGAAGCTGGACGCCTACCTGGAGGCACAGGGCGCCTGAGCCACAACCGTCGTCCCGGCGAAGGCCGGGATCTCAGGACGAGACGACGCGGCGGTCCGGGCAGCGCTCCATAATCGCTCGCGCCTCTCACCCCCTGAGATCCCGGCCTTCAGCCTTCGGCTGAAGTTTACCCTGAGCGCCTGCCTTTCAGGCAGTCGAAGGGCCGGGAAGACGCGTTTGGGACGGGTCCGCCGCCGGCTCGGGCGGGTAGGGCATGATGTGGGTTCCGTCCGGCGCGGCGGTGAAGCTCGTCTGGGTCGGGTAGGCGAGCTCGATCTTGCTCTGCGCGAAGGCTTCGAGGATCCCGAGCAGGAGGTCGTGGCGGATCGCGAAGGTTTGTTCGAAGTCGACGCCGTCGATCTCGAACACGGCCTCGAAATCGAGGCTGGAGGCGCCGAAGGCGACGAGGCCGCAGCGGACGAACCTGGTGCGCTCGCGCGCTTCGATCTCGCGGCGCACCATGTCGGGGACCTGCCGCAGCCTGTCCGGCCCGAGCTGGTAGACGAGGCCGAACCTGGCGACGAAGCGGCGGCGCTCGAGATTGCTGAAATTGTGGATCTGCTCGGCGAGCAGCTTGGCGTTCGAGATGGCGACCTGCTCGCCGTCGAGCGAGCGGATGCGCGTCGACTTGAGACCGATATTCTCGACATGGCCTTGGACTTGGCCAACCCTGATCGCATCCCCCTTTCGGAACGGGCGGTCGAAGATGATCGAGAGCGCGGCGAACAGGTCCGAGAAGATGCCCTGCGCGGCCAGGCCGATGGCGATGCCGCCGATGCCGAGGCCCGCAACCAGGCCGGTGACGTTCACCCCGATATTGGCGAGGATGAGGATCAGCGCGATCGCGAACAAGGCGATCGTGACGAGCAGCCGGATGATGCCGATCGCCGAGCCCAGGGTGCTGTGCTCCTCGGCCTCGCCGACGCGCTGATAGACGAAGCCGAGGATGAGCTCGCGGCCCCAGATCGCGGCCTGCAGCGCCGCCGCGACGATGAACAGGACTTCCGAGGCGCGCCGGATTGCGCGGGGCGCATCGGTCTGGCCGACGACCAGCTGAACGGCGCACATGATGATGAAGAACAGGCTCGTCTTGGCCAGCACGCGCGCGAAGATGGTCCGCCACTGGACGTCCTCGCTGCGGTTGCGCACCTGCCGCCGGCCCAGGCCGCGCACGCCGATGAGCAGCAAGGCGATGAAGGCGGCCGCGAGCAGCGACAGGGCGATATCGGCGCTGTTGCTGCTCAGCCAGTCGCCGGCTTCGCGCGCCAGCCGGGCTGCGCGCTCGCCGAGGCTGCGCGTCGCGTCGATGACGTTTCCGTTGTCGGCACTGCTCATAGCGGCGGTCTAATGCGGCGCGCGACTCCGTGGCAAGCGCTCAGGCGGCTTCGGCCGGTCCTTCCAGCTTCGCGGCGGCTCGGATCCTGGCGCGTTCGTCGCGGCCGATCCTTTTCTCCTCGCAGGGCAGAGCCTCGAGGAACTCGATCAGCGCACGCTCGTGCCGGCTCAGGAATTGCGTCGAGCGGGGCAGCTTGCGCGTCCCCAAGGCGCCGGCATCCTTGGCTGCCTCGATGATCGCGGGGTGGACGTAGGACTTGCGGCTGATCGCCGGCGAATTGCCGAGCGCCTCGGCGACCGGCTCGATGACGCTCTTCAATTTGACCGCGCCATGCTTTTCCGCGGTCCTCACCATGTTCTCGAAGGCGATGACGCTCGCGCCCCAGGTGCGGAAATCCTTGGCGGTGAACTCCTCGCCCATCGCGTCCTTGATATAGGCGTTGACGTCGCTCGAGGTGACCGGACAGACGTCGCCGTCCTCGCTGACGAACTCGAACAGATGCTGGCCCGGAAGGTCCTGCGTCCGGCGCGCAATGCGGGCGAGGTTGCGGTCGGTGACAGTCACGGTGCGGCGAACGCCGTGCTTGCCGGTGTAGGTGATCTTGAGGCTGCCGCGCTCCACCTTGGCGTGGCGGTTGCGCAGTGTGGTGGCGCCGAAGCTCTTGTTGGTCCGGGCATATTCCTCGTTGCCGACGCGCATCCGCGTCTCGTCGATCAGGCGCACGACGGCGGCGAGCACCGTCTCCTTGTCCGTGGCGCGTCCCTTCAAATCCTCCTCGATCCGCTTCCTCAATTTGGGCAGGCAATGTCCGAAGCGGGCGAGCCGCTCATATTTGAGCGCTTCCTGCTGCTCGCGGAACGAGGGGTGGTAGCGATATTGCTTGCGCCCCCTCGCGTCCCAGCCGACCGCCTGGATATGGCCGTTCGCGTCCGGGCAGAACCAGCATTTCTCATAAGCGGGCGGCATGCCGACGCCGTTCAGCCGGTCGATTTCGTCGCGGTCGGTGATCCTGTTGCCGTCGGTGTCGAAATACATCCAGTAACGGCCGCGGCGCCTGCGGGTCACTCCGGGGCGGGAATCGTCGACATAGCGCAGCATCGCGCGCTCTAAAGCGCGGGTGCTTCCCTTCGTTCCGGGTTCGGGCGGACGAAAGCGGGGGAGGGCCGCTTCGGCTCCGGGCGGTGGCGCCGGCAGACGTGGCGGTCGAAGCCGATCTGGACGCCCATCACCATCCAGACGAACGGCTGGAAAGCGATGCCCACGAACAAACAGCCGACCAGATAGACGATCTGGAAGCTCTGCAGCGCGGTGGCGAGCGGCGCGATCCAGGCCGTGTCGCCCGTCGCATGCCGCCAGCGCCGCCGCAGCACCTCCATCCGGACGAGGCCGGCAAGGTGCAAGGCGAGAAACAGGATCAGGCCCGGAAAGCCCTGCTCGCCGAGCATCTCGAAGTAGGAGCTGTGATAGGCGCGGCCCTCGTCGGAATGGACGCGCTGCTGGACCGCGCCGCCGGTCTCGCTGACGGTGGCGACCTCGATGCGGTTGCGGCGATAGGCGTCGAAGCCGCCGCCCATCGGATTGTCCTGGACATAGTTCCAGGTCCAGCGCCAGACGGCGATGCGGGTGCTCGCCGAGCTGTCGGCCTCATAGGTCGAGATCGTCCCCATCCGGTCGGTGAAGCTCGAAGGCAGCATCGGCACCGCCGCGGCGGCGGCGAGCGCGACCAGGCTCATGTAGAGGATGCGGCGCTTGACGTCCCGCAGCATCAGCACGGCGAGGACCGCGATGCAGACGAGGCCGGTTCGCGCTTCGGTCCCGATCGGAATGAGAAGGCAGGCGAAGATGAGGCCGCCCGCGAACAGCTTCACTCGCCAGTCGCTCGGAAAGACGGTGCCGTGGCGGGCCAGCCAGAGGATGACCGGCACCAGTGCGATTGCCACGGTCGAGATGGTGCTGCCCTCGTAGAGCCCGCTATTGTTGTCGACCATCAGGTTGAGCGCGCCGTAGCCGCCGCCCGACAGCAGGGTCTTGATCCCGCCGACGATGATGATCGCCGAGGCGGCGAGCGTCATGAACAGGACATAGGCCTCGACCCGCAGCTTGGTGCGCAAAGTGAGCGGGAGGAAGATCGCGAACAGCATCGACTTCCACACCCAGTCCCACTTGTCCCAGGCGAATTCCTGCACGTCGGCATAGAACGTTGTGTAGCCGGCATAGAGGAGGAGGAGGATCATCAACGCCTGGCGGCCGCTGAGGCGGACGCCCTTCTTGTCGTCGAACAGCAGCCAGGAGCCCATCGCCGCGACGGCGACGTACATGACGAGATTGCCGCCGCTCAACAGATAGTAGGACAAGCGCTGCGGCGCGACGATGTCGACATAGGCGTAAGCGAGGACGAACAGAAACGGCCGGCGCAGGCCGAGCGCGAGGAGGCTCCCGAGAAAACCGACGAAGAAGAGGTCACGCACCGGCGCCGTCCTTGCCCGGCGAGGGCGACGGCGCATCGTCGTCGTCCAGCTCCGCACGACGCACGAGTCGCCAGGCGGCGAGCAGGATGAGCCCGTGGCTGAGCGCGAGCGCGAAATTGTCGATCATGCCGCCGCTCCGCGCCCGCGCTTCATGGCAAGGCTCTTACGCGCGGGCGGTTGACGGCGCGTTAAGTTTGTCGTGGCAGGGAATGAGCGCGATGCGCATCCTCCACGTCCTCGACCACGGTCTGCCGCTCCAGAGCGGATACAGCTTCCGAACGCGCGCCATCGTCAAGGCTCAGATCGAGCGCGGCTGGGAGCCGCTCTGCCTCACCGGGCCGCGCCATGCCGCGCAGAGCGAGGGCCCCGAGATCGTCGACGGCATCACCTTCCACCGTACCGCATACCGCCCGAGCGGTCCCTCGCCGCTGCGCGAATGGCGCGAAGTGACCGCATTTTCGAAGCGCATCGACGAGGCCATCGCCGCGCTCCGGCCCGACCAGCTCCACGTCCACTCGCCGGTGCTGAACGCGCTTGCCGCAATCCGCCCGGCACGGCGCCGCGGCGTTCCCCTGCTCTACGAGATCCGCGCCTTCTGGGAGGACGCGGCGGTCGGCAACGGCACGGGCCGCCAAGGATCGGCGCGCTACCGGGCGACCAGGCAGCTCGAGACCTGGGCGGCGACCAAGGCCGACGCCGTCGCCGTCATCTGCGAGGGCCTGCGCCGCGACCTGGTCGAGCGCGGCGTCGATCCCATGAAAATCACGGTCTCTCCCAACGGGGTCGACCTCCACATGTTCGGCGCGCCGCCGGTCCGGGACGGCGATCTCGCCCGCTCGCTCGGGCTGGAGGATGCCGAAGTGGTCGGCTTCATCGGCTCCTTCTACGATTATGAAGGGCTGGACGACCTCATCGCGGCCATGGTGCCGCTCGCCGCGCGCAGGCCCAAGGCCCGGCTGCTGCTCGTCGGCGGCGGGCCGATGGAGGCGCGGCTCAGGGCCCAGGCCGAGGCCTCGCCTGCGGCCGGGCGGATCGTCTTCGCCGGCCGCGTGCCCCATGCCGAGGTCGAGCGATATTATGCGCTGGTCGACGTGCTCGCTTATCCGCGCAAGGCGATGCGCCTCACCGAGCTGGTGACGCCGCTGAAGCCGCTCGAAGCGATGGCGCAGGGCAAGCTCGTCGCCGCCTCCGACGTCGGCGGGCACCGCGAGCTGATCGAGGACGGCGTCACCGGCACCCTGTTTCCGCCGGGCGACCCCGCGGCGATGGCCGCGGCGCTTGCCCGCCTGTTCGAAGACCGTAGCGGCTGGGACCTGCGCCGGTCGACCGCGCGGGCCTTCGTCGAGCGCGATCGTAACTGGTCGTCAAATATTTCGCGTTATGCGCCGGTCTACGAAAAACTGACCGGCAAGGCGCTTTGATGGCATCGAGATACGCAGCGGCCGCGAGCCGGAGGAACAGCCCCATCGACCTGCCGCTGGCGGCAGCGGCGGCTTTGGCCGTCGGCTTTGCCGCCTTCGTCATGCCGGACGGCATCCTCACCCGCCTGGTCGAGGCGAGCGGGCTCCCCTCCGTCCTGTCCGCGGCGCAGCCGCCGCTGGGCACCACGGCGCGCGTCGGCGTCAGCGCGGCCGCCGCGTTCGCAGCCTTTGCCGCCGTCTTCCTGCTGCTGCGCCGGCTCGGCGGAAGAAGCGCTCCGGCGCGTGAGCAGGATCGAGACGCCATCTTCAATGTCGACGAAGTGGAAGAAATGGAGGCAATGGCACCGCGTCTTCGCCGCGCCGACGTCCATCCAGACGCCCCTGCGCGCCGGCCGATCCTCGCCGCGCGAGAGCTCGGCGAGCCCGAAACCCCGCCGGCTCCGGCTCCTTCTGCGCCAGCCCGGGATTTCACCGCCGAGCCTGCGCCCGCAAGCCTCGCGCCCGAGAGCTGCGCTAGGGAGCCTGTGCTCGATGCGCTCGATCTGGGCGGTCCGGACATCGAAATGATTGCCCCCGAACCGGTCGCAGCCGCGCCGCGCGAGGAGACGGAGCTACCCGCGCCGGCGCCCGCCGCCGATGCCAGCATCGCCGAGTTGATGGAGCGGCTCGAACGCGGCTTCGCCCGCAAGCTGGAGCAGCGCTCCGCCGCCGCGCGGCCCGCACCGGTCCGCGAGGCGCAGTCGCCGGCGGTTCCCGCTGGATTCGGCGGCCAAGGCGACGACAGGCTCCGCAGCGCCATGGAAAATCTCCAGAAGATGGCCGCGCGCGCCGGCTAACGATCCTCGACCGTCAGCGCCTCGATCCGGACCTGCACCCTGTCGCCCGCGGGCGAGCGCTCATCGCCGACCAGCGCGATGTCGGCGAGAATGTGCCCGGACATGTCGAACTCCGCATCGCCGAGCCGCGCCGCGAAGGCGTCCGCGGTGGCCGCAGCGCCCTCGCCTTCGAGGGTGAAGGCGATCCGGTGACGCGCGCCGCTGAAGGTGACGCTCGCCCATGGGCGGCTGCTGATCGAATCGACACGGAAATGACCGCGAAAGGTCCCAATGTTCGCACTGAGTGCACACAAAAGCGCGGTCGCCGCGTCCTCGGTCAGCGCGCGCATGAGTCGTCGCTCCGGGGCGTTTCGGCGGCGTCGAGCCAGGCAAGGACCCGCGCCACCGTCTCCGGCCGCGGCCGGCGCCCCCGGCGCAGATCGTGCACGAAGCAGGGGTCGCTCAGCGCCTCGCGTCCAAGCCGGGTCGGGGTCAGCCGGCCCGTCTCGAGCAGCTGCTCGATGCGGCGTCTCAAGGTCGTCATTGCGGTCTCCTCGCGAATCGCTGTTCCTGTTCCGTTCCAACTTCGGAGGACATTTCCTATTTGTCTAGGAAAAATCCTATGCTAGTCTCGAAAACATGGATGCGACGGACGCGCGCGCCGCGCTGGCGCGGATGATCGACGAGCAGGGGGCGGATTATGCCGGCCTGTCCCGGATGCTCGGCCGCAACCCCGCCTACATCCAGCAATATATCAAACGCGGTACGCCGCGGCGTCTGGCCGAGCAGGACCGCCGCCTCCTCGCCCGTTATTTCGGAGTCGCCGAGGAGCTTCTGGGCGGGCCTCGCCCGGCGCCGGCACAAGAGCGCGGCCTCGTCCGCGTCGCGCGCCTTGCGGTCGGGGCCTCGGCCGGGCCGGGGGCCCTTGCCGGCGACGAGCGAACCCACGGCCATATCGGGTTCGACCCCGCTTGGCTGCGACGCGTCGCCGCCGACCCCAAGCGCCTCTCCCTGATCCGAGTCGAGGGCGATTCGATGGCGCCGACGCTGGCGGACGGCGACGAGATCCTTGTCGACCGCGGGGATGCCGGCGAGCGGCTTCGCGACGGCATCTACGTTCTTCGCATCGAGGACGTCCTCGTGGTCAAGCGGGTGGCCGCGCATCCTGCCGGACGCTCGCTCTCGATCCGCAGCGACAACGGCGCCTATCCGAGCTGGCCGGACGTCGAGCCGGCCTCGGTGGAGATCGTCGGCCGCGTCGTGTGGGTCGGGCGGCGGTTGGCGTGAGCGCTCGGCGATCGGGCTCGGACAGGCTCAGGCCGCGGACTCAGCCGCGCCGTCTGTCGACCAGCCAGACCAGGACGAGGAGCAGCAGGCCGATGCCGGCGCCGGCCAGGAAGCCGATGCTCGGCTCGCGCGCATAAAGGCCGGCAGCGACACCGGTGAGGAGAGCGAAGGCGAGCAGGCATCCGCCGGCCTGCGCGCTCCTGGTCGGTCGGTCGGCCATGGCTGGGTCATGGCAGGCGGCGACGGCGCTTCCAAGACGCTTCTGGTGAACGGGGCGTTGAGCAATTTCGCTGGGGCAAATGGAAAGAGCTGCGCGCCTATCCATGCGCGCAGGGAAAAAGGAAGGCGGGGAAGCGAATCTTGGACAATGTGTATCTGACGGACCGCGCCTCCGCGGCCGAGGCCGACGAGCTCATCACGAGGTTCGGCGCGTTCGCGGCGGGCGAGGCGGCGCGGCGTGCGAGCAAGAGCCGCAGCCTCGGCAACGTCGTTCATTATTGTCGCTGGCGCCAGATCGAGCGGATGATCGGCCTGCTCGCCGCCGGCCGCGGCGAGGCGACGCTCCACTAGTCAGTCAGAGCTTGCCATTCCTCCCCCAGCTCGCTGGGGAGGGGGACCGCGACGGGAAGCGTCGTGGTGGAGGGGCAATACTGAGTCCGACTGCCCCTCCACCGCGCTTCGCGCGGTCCCCCTCCCCGAGACGAGCTCGGGGAGGAATTGGCGTCGATCATTCTGGCGCGGTACATGTCGCCGGGCTAGGCTCGCCGCGATGCGGCGCCCTGATCATGGCTGAAGCGATCATCGAGGCGCTTGCGCCCGCCGCGCCCGAACGCGTGCCGCGCCGGCCGGTGCGCTGGTGGTCGGCGCTCGCCAAGTTCGCGCTCAGCTTCGTCGCCGTCGTGATGCTGATGCTGCTCTCGCTCGGCCTCCTCCTCGATACCGACCTCGGCCACCGGCTGATCCTCGACCGCGTCGCGGCGATGACGCCGAGCTCGGGCTTCAGGATCCGGATCGGCCGCATCGAAGGCTCGATCTGGGGGCGGACCGAGCTTCGCGACGTCCGCCTCTACGATCTCGACGGCCTGTGGGCCGAAGCGCCCAGGATGAGGCTGGACTGGCGACCCTTCTCGTGGCTGTTCGACCGGCTGGTGATCAACGAGATCGGCAGCGAGCTCGCCATCGTCCATCGCCTGCCGCGGTTCGAGCCGCCGTCCCGGGAAGAGCCGCCGCTCCCCGATTACGACGTCCATATCGGCCGCTTCGACTTCGCGCAGCTGCGCTTCGAGCCGGCGGTGGCGGGTGCGCGTCGCGCCGCGCGGCTTGTGGGCGAGGCCGAGTTCCGCCGCGGCCGTTTTCTCCTCGATCTCGACGGCGCGGTGCGCGGCAGCGGCGATCGGCTCGCTCTCCGGATCGACGCGGCACCCGAACGCGACCAGCTCGATCTCGATCTCGCGCTCGCAGCGCCGACGGGGGGCGTCCTCGCGCGCCTGTTCGGCCTTGCCGCACCGCTGCAAGCCGAGATCGAGGGCGCCGGGAGCTGGAGACGCTGGGACGGA
Organism: Allosphingosinicella sp.; assembly: GCA_036386475.1. Lineage (GTDB taxonomy): Bacteria > Pseudomonadota > Alphaproteobacteria > Sphingomonadales > Sphingomonadaceae > Allosphingosinicella. Next base: position 161,900 of record DASVVQ010000016.1, read on the forward strand.
CGCGGGAGAATCGCATCGGCCGGGCGCGAGGCGGGCGACATCCGGATTGCCGCCCGCTCGGGCCGCTACGGCGCCGCCGGCTGGATCGACGCCGGCCCGCTGTTCGGCCCGCGGCTCGCGGCGCTGGCGGGAGGGCGCCTCGATCTGCGCGCCGACGGACGGTTCGACGAAGGGGTGCTCGACGGCCGCTTCACCGCGGCGTCGCCGGCCGCGCGCTTCTCGGCGGAGGGCGCGGCGGACCTGCGCCGTAACCTCTATGACGATTTACGCGCCGATCTCCTGCTCCTGCGGCCGCTGCCCTTGCTGGAAGGCGCCGTCGCCGGGGCGGGCTCTCGTCTGACGCTGCTCGCCAACGGCCCGTTCGCCGACGCCGCCATCGCGTACCGCGTGGCGGCGCCGCGGATCGAGATCGGCGGCGCTACGTTCGAGACGCTGGCCGCCTCGGGCTCCGGGCGGCGAACGGGCGGCAGGCTCCTGGTACCGCTCGCGGCGACCGCTCGGCGCGTGACCGCGGGCGGTACGGAGCTGCTCGCCAACGTCCGTCTCGGCGGGACCGTGCGGGCGGAGGGCGATCGCCTCAGCGGCGATGGCCTGACTCTCGCTTCGGACCGGCTGCGCGCCCGTTTCGGGCTTCAGGCCGATCTCGGCAGCGGTCGCGCGGCGCTCGCCGGCACCGCTGCCAGCGACGGCTACGAGATGCCGGGCGTCGGCAGGGTCGACATTTCCGGCGACTGGCGCGTGGCTTCGGGAAGCGGGGGATTCACCGTCGCCGGCGGGGCGCGCGGAATCGTCCGCCGCTTCGACAATGCGGCGCTGGAATGGGCGGCGGGCGGCCCGCTTCGCTTCCAGACCGAGGTCGCGGCGGCGCCCGACGGCGCGGTGCAGCTGCCGGCGCTGCGCCTTTCCTCGCCGCGCCTGCAATTGAGCGGCCGGGCCACCCGCCGCGCGGACGGCGCGCTCGCGGTGGAAGGGAGCGGGCGGCAATCCTCGCTCGGTCCGCTCTCTCTGAGCTTCGATGGATCGCGTCTCTCGCTGCGACTGGCGCGGCCCTCGCCCAGCCTCGGCCTGGCCGACGTTCGGGTCGAGGTCGTTCCGGCCGGCGCGGGCTTCGGCTACAGCGCCGCCGGCCGCTCCCTGCTCGGCCCGTTCGCGGCGCGCGGCACGGTGGCGGCGCCGGGCGGGCGCGCCGCCGCCCTGCAGGTCGCGTCGCTGAACGTCTCCGGCGCCAGCGCCAGCGGGGTGCTGCGGCCGGCGGGCGGCGGCCTCTCCGGGCGGCTCGACTTCCGCGGATCCTTGTCCGGACCGCTGACGCTCGCCGCAGAGGGCGGCGCCCAGCATCTCGAGGCCAGCTTGGTGGCGCGGGACGCGCGGCTCGGACGGGTGCCGATCGGCAGCGGCCGGATCGAGGCGGCGTTGACGACGGGCGTTCGCGGCGGCGGGCTCGCAGGGCATGTCCGCCTCCACGGCGCCGCCGACCGGCTCTGGGCGATGACGGGGGTGAGCGGCGCGACCCTCAGCGGACCGTTCAGCGCGGATGTGCTGATCGGCGGCACCGTCGAGGAACCGGGCCTCAGCGGCACCGTCCAGCTCGACCGGGGGCGCTTCCTCAGCAGCGCGGCCGGCACCGCGATCGACGGGATCGAGGCCCGGGCGAGCTTCTCCCGGGATCGGCTCGTGCTGGAATCGCTGGCGGGACGCACCGAGGGCGGGGGGCGCATCTCGGCTTCGGGCCTGATCGGCTTCGGCGGCGCGCTGGATCTCAGAATCGATGCGGACGGCGCGCAATTGTTCGACTCGCCCGAGCTTCGCGCCCGCGCGACCGGGCCGATCCGGATCCAGTCCTCGAGGGAGGGCGGGACCATATCGGGCGCGCTGCGCCTGTCGCGGGCGCGGATCCGCATAGGCAGCGAGGGCGCGGACGGCGGGGGCGGCGCCCCTGGGGCCGGGGGGTGGCGGCTTGCCCTCAGGCTCGACGCCGAGCGGGTCGACGTCGAAGGCCGCGGCCTCGACAGCCGCTGGCGGGCGGCGCTGCGCCTCGGCGGGACCACCGGCGCGCCTGCGCTCACCGGCGAGGCGGTGCTGCTGAGCGGAAGCTACCGCGTGCTCGGCCGCGCCTTCGAGCTCAGCCGGGGGAGGATGGTCTTCGCCGGCGAGAGCCCGCCCGATCCGCGGCTCGACATCGTCGCCCGCCCGCCGGGCGGATCGGGGGCCGCGGTGCACATCACCGGCCGCGCCAGCCGCCCCGAGATCGGCATCGCCAACCCGCTGACGTCGGATCGGCGGTCGCCGGCCCTGCCGCCGCGGCCAGGCGGCGAGCGCGCGCTTCGCCCGCGCGCACGCCACGCGCGGCACCCCGGGCTTCGACAGGCTCAGCCCTAGCGGGGTTGGCAGGGCGAACGTTGAGAACCGCTAGCCCTGAGCTTGTCGAAGGGCGGGTTGCAGCGCGCGGGCGCCGGCTCAGCTCGAATAATACATTTCGTATTCGACCGGGCTCGGCGTCGTCTCCCAGCGCATCTGCTCTTCCCATTTGAGCTCGATATAGGCGTCGATCTGGTCGTCGCTGAAGACGTCGCCGCGGGTCAAAAAGGCGCGGTCGGCCTCGAGCGCGGTCAGCGCCTCGCGCAGGGAGCCGCAGACGGTGGGAACGTTGACCAGCTCCTGCGGCGGCAGATCGTAGAGGTTCTTGTCCATCGGCTCGCCCGGATGAAGCCGGTTCTGGATGCCGTCGAGGCCCGCCATCAGAATCGCCGAATAAGCGAGATAGGGATTGGCGAGCGCGTCCGGGAAGCGGAACTCGACCCGCTTCGCCTTCTCGCCGGCGCCGTAGGGGATGCGGCAGGAGGCGGAGCGGTTGCGGCTCGAATAAGCGAGCAGCACCGGCGCCTCGAAGCCCGGGACGAGGCGCTTGTAGCTGTTGGTCGTCGGGTTGGTGAAGGCGTTCAATGCCTTGGCATGGCGGATGACGCCGCCGATGAAGTAGAGTGCGGTCTCGGAAAGGCCGGCATAGCCGTTGCCGGCGAAGAGCGGCCGGCTGCCGTTCCACAGCGACATGTGGGTGTGCATGCCCGATCCGTTGTCCGACTTGATCGGCTTGGGCATGAAGGTCGCGGTCTTGCCGAAGGCGGCGGCGACCATGTGGACGACATACTTGTAGACCTGCATCCGGTCCGCGGTCTCGACCAGGGTGCCGTAGGTCAGGCCGAGCTCGTGCTGGGCGGCGGCGACCTCGTGATGGTGCTTGTCGCAGGGCAGGCCCATCTCGATCATGGTCGAGACCATCTCGCCGCGTATGTCCATCGCGCTGTCGACCGGGGCGACCGGGAAATAGCCGCCCTTGGCGCGGGGACGGTGGCCAAGATTGCCGGTCTCGTACTTGGTGCCGCTATTGGTCGGCAGCTCGACGTCGTCGATCTGGAAATAGGAGCTGGCGTAGCCGTCCTCGAAGCGGACGTCGTCGAACATGAAGAATTCGGCCTCCGGGCCGACATAGACGGTGTCGCCGATGCCGGTCGCCTTCAAATAGGCTTCGGCGCGCTTGGCGGTCGAGCGCGGATCGCGGGCGTAGAGCTCGCCCGAGCCGGGATCGACGATGTCGCAGAACAGGATCAGCATCGGCGTCGCCGAGAAGGGATCGACATAGGCCGCGTCGAGATCGGGCTTCAGGATCATGTCGCTCTCGTTGATCGCCTTCCAGCCGGCGATCGAGGAGCCGTCGAACATGAAGCCGTCGGTGAGCTGATCCTCGTCGATCGCGGAGGCGACCATCGAAAGGTGCTGCCACTTGCCCTTGGGGTCGGTGAAGCGCAGGTCGACCCATTCGATCTCCTCCTTCTCGATGCGCTTCAAGATGCTGCCCGCGTCGTTCGCCATGATGAGATGCCTCGTTCGAGAATCGGTGGAAGGTGCGCGGTCAGCTTTGTGCGCCGCAGCGCGGGCGTCCAGCGGGCTCGGCGCACAGGTGAATAATTCACGTGGAGAGCGAGCGCGTCAGAACGCCCTTCGCTGCGCCGCGATCAGCATCCGCAGCAGCATGGCGACGGGCCGGGGGACGCCGATCTTGCCCTCGAGCCAGAGGCTGACGGCCGAGCGGCTCACCCCGATCGCGGCGGCGAGGTCGTTCTGCGTCCGGTACCCCAATGTGCGCATCGCCGCGCGCAGCTCGTCCGGAGACATCGAGGCCTTGAGGTCGTCGTCCACCGCCGCCTTCTAGCGGCTGCCGTCCCCGGGCGGAATGGTCGGACTCAGTGGCCGCTCGGTCTCGGCTGCTCGCCGCGGCCGGCATTGGGCGCGGCCTCGCCGCCCGACTTGCCCGGCGTGGGCACGCTCGGCGTCGGCTGGGGCGAGCCGCGGTCGCCGGCCGCAGGCGCGTCGGCGGCGCGCGCCGCATTCTCGCCCGGCGCGTCGGCGCCGTCGCTGCCGGCGGCGCCCGCGGGCGGCGGCGGCACCTGCAGGCTGCCGCCCTTGGAGTTGAGGAACAGCAGGAGGTCGGCGCGGTCCTGGGGATTGCTCATGCCGGCATAGCCCATCCGCGTTCCCGGCGCATAATCGCGCGGCGAATGGATCCACGCGCTCATATTGTCCCAGGTCCAGCTCTCGCTCGCCTTGCCGCGCAGCGCCTCGGAATAATTGTAGCCGGGGACGCTCGCGATGCGGGCGCCCATCCGGCCCCACAGGTTCGGACCCTGGAGGGCGGCCGCGCCCTGATCGATCGTGTGGCAGGTCTGGCAGCGCCCGAACTGGTTCTGCCCGCGAGCGACGTCGGCGGTCTGGAGATAGTGGGCGATCGGTTGCTCCTCCTCGCCGCCCTTCTCGTTCTCCTGCGAAACCCCGGCGATCGGATAGCCCATCGGGTTCGGCCGCGCCTCATGGAACATCTCGCCGGTCACCAGCCAGGCGCCGAGAAAGACGATGCCCGCGCCCAGCGTCCATCCCGCAATCGTGTTGAACCGGTTGTCCATGCCGCTTTTCCAGCCTCCGAGCGGCGCGCGGGCCCGCGCGCCTGTGCGATCGATGGCGCTCCTTTAGAAGGGCGGTCGCGACGGGGCAAGACGCCGGCCGGCCCGGCCCCCGCTCAGGCGCCGTCGAGCCAGCGGACGAGCAGGGTATGCGCGATCGCCAAAGGCGGAGGAGCCCGGAACGGCGCCGCCGCATCCCCTCGCAGGGCTGCGGCAATGCCGTCGCGGCCGACCCAGAATGCGTCCTCGAGCTCATCGAGGTCGAGGGTGAGCGCGTCGGCATCGACCGGGGCGATGCAGCCGATCATCAGCGAGCCGGGAAAAGGCCAGGGCTGGCTCGCGACGTAGCGGACCGAGGATGCGACGACGCCCGCCTCCTCGGCGAGCTCGCGCGCCACCGCCTCCTCGATCGATTCGCCAGGCTCGACGAAGCCTGCGAGCGCAGAATAGCGGCCGGGCGGATAATGATGCTGGCGGCCGAGAAGCACGCGATCCTCATGTTCGGCAAGCATGATCACGACCGGGTCGACGCGCGGGAAATGGTCGAGCCCGCAGCCGTCGCACTTGCGTCCCCAGCCGGCGCGGAAGGAGACGGTCGCGCTCCCGCAGGCGCCGCAAAACAGGTGCCGGTTGTGCCATTCGATGAGGGCGCGCGCCGTCCCCCACAAGGCGGCTTCTTCCGGCTGCATCGCCTCGACCAAGGCGAACACGGCACGCGGATTCGGCCGCGGCCCTTCGATGCGGACGAGCGGAGCGAACAGCGGCGTTTCTCCGTCGAGGCCGAGGAAAAGAAGCTCCGCCTCGTCCGCCACCGCTTCCCACGCGAGTCGCCCGTCGTCGCCGAGCACCGGATCGAGGCCGGTGAGGCGCATCAAACGCGCCTCGTCCGCCGCGGCGAGCGCACGCAGCCGCTCGGCATCGAGCCGCAGCCGATCGGCGCGGTCGAGGCCCGCGCCGGTGAATCCCGGGCGGCTCATGCGGCCGCCGAGCGCGTTGGGGCGTCACCACCAGGGAGGATCGGCTTGTTCTTCTTCTTCTCGAACCGCGCCGGATGCGGGACTTCGCTCATCGTCACCCTCATCGGGACGCTTCTCCTGCTCTGGGCGACGGGCTGGCTCGGCGGCTGACGCCCTGCGGGTGGTGGGCGGTGACGGGCTCGAACCGCCGACCCTCTCGGTGTAAACGAGATGCTCTACCAACTGAGCTAACCGCCCTGTGCCGGGCGATCACTGCCAGCCCGAAGCCGGCGCCGCAAGCCCGGCTACAGGCCGAGCGGGGAGACGCGCTGGGCGGCTCGGATATAGGCCGAAAGGGCGCGCGCCGCCTCGTCCGACAGCTCGATATAGACCCGGCGCCCGTCCGCCGGGTCGGCGCAGCGGACGAAGATGCCCCGGTCGGTCAGGGTCTTGATCCATCGGAGCGCGGTCGTCGGCGGCACCGCGGCGGCGATGCACAGGCTGGAGACGGCGACGCGGTGCTTTTCGAGGCGCGCCGCCATCAAGTCCAGCATCATGTCCCAGGCCGGATCGGCGAACAGGCCGCCCTTGAGATAGCGGTCGCGCAAGCGCCGCGCGCGAATGATGGACCGGATCAGGCCGGCGTCGATCGACGGCCCGTCCCTGTCGTCGGCACCGGATTCGGCGAGAGCGCCTTCGGCCTCGTCCTCGGCGAGCGCGGCGAGCGCGCCTGCGATCCGCGCGACCTCGTCGGAGAGCTGCCTCAGCGCGGCGTGCACGTCCTCCTTGCCGTCGTGAAGACGCGGCTGGCGGCGGGTGCTGGCGAGAGCCACTGCGGCGACGCGCTCGAACTCGCTGGGGCGGCAGAGGTGGAAGACGTCGCGGTGGGGAGCTTGCGCCGCGATCCTGTCGATGAGCCGCTCGGGCGCGATGACGACGCTGCCGTGGCGGTGCTCGCGCGCACGAAGATCGAGTTCCGCAAGGAGCGGGTCCAGGCCGTCGCAGTCTCCGTCGACCTCGAGGACAACCGCGTCGGTGTGGACCTGTGCTCCGAGCCGCTCGAGAGCGCCCTCGACCGGGCGGGCGTCGGCGACGGTGCCGCCGGCGAGCTCGACCGTGCGCCGTGCGCGCGCCACCGCAGCCGCGCTGTCCCCGAAGAGCAACAGACGCCGTTCGTTCCGGTAATCGATTCGCTCGAGCCCCTCAGGCGCCATCGCCGCCCCCATCGGCACCACCGGCTGCCAGATGACATTGTGCGCCGACCCCCGTCAATCAGGCTATCGGTCGCCGAAAGTGCCGAAACGGCGAGAGTGGCCCGAAACGGAGTCCGGATCGGAGCTATTTGCGGGACGGATCCTCGTCGGCGAGGAGCCATTCGACCGCGGCCTGCGCGTGGATCGCGGTCGTGTCGTAGACCGGCAGCACGCTCGCGCCGGGATCGACGAGCATGACCAGCTCGGTGCAGCCGAGGATCACCGCCTGGTTGCGCGACTGGCTCATCATCGTCAGGCAGGTCTTGAGCGTGCGCTCCGAAATGCGGCTGACGGTGCCGCGGACGAGCTCCTCGAAGATGATCCGGTCGATCTCCTGGGCCATGCCGGGATCGGGGACCGAAACCTCGACGCCGGCTGCCTCGATCCGCTCGCGGTAGAAGCTCTCCGCCATGGTGAACTTGGTGCCGATCAATCCCGCCCGCTTGACCCCGTCCGCGGTCAGCCGCGCGGCGGTGATGTCGCCGATATGGAGAATCGGAATCGAGACCGACGCCGCGACCTGCTCGTACATCTTGTGGCAGGTGTTGGAGCACAGGACGATGGCGCCGGCGCCGGCCCCCTCCAGGCGGCGCGCGCAATCTGCGAGGATGGACGCCGCTTCGTCCCAGCGGCCGCCCTGCTGGAGCGCGCTGAAATGCGCGAAATCGACGCTCTCCAGGATCAAGGGTGCCGATGCGACGCCGCCGAGCCTCCGGTTCACGCCTTTGTTGATCTGCTCGTAATAGAGCGCGGTCGAAACCCAGCTCAGCCCGCCGATCATGCCCAGCTTACGCAACTTCAAACCCCTTGGGAGCGCTCGCTCCTCTGCCTCCGCCACCTGGCAGCCGGCCTGCGGGCGTTAGCGGCGCGGCCATGGCGATGGAAGCCGAATTTGGCCCTCTTGATTTCGCCGCCGCGTCCGCGCCACCATCGCCGTCGAGAGGAAAAGACGATGAGGCCAGACAGCGCAGCGTTGATGCTCGCCGGGGCGGCGGCGGCCGCGCTGGGGGCTTGCGACCATCATGCGGAGATCGCCGGGCCGAGCGGCCTTCCTTACGCCTGCGCAGACGGCCGTACGGCGCGCATCCACTATGGCGGCGGTGACCCGAACCGGATGCCGGCGCGCCTCAGCTTCGACGGGCGCGAGTTCGAAATGGCGCCGGATCCTGCCATGTCGGGCCTTCGGTACCGGAGCGAGAACGGGCTGACGCCCGGCAGCGCCCTCATCTGGGCAGCCGAAGGCGAGGAAGCGGCTTTGCTGGAGGCGCCGCTCGATCCCGCAGCGGCGCAAGGCGAGCGCGAGGTCCTTCGCTGCGCCCGGGTGCGCGAAGGCGAGAGCGAGGCTGCCGGCGCGCATGGCCCGCACGGCGAGGACCATTGATCGCTCACGCAGGTCCGTTCACCCCCGGTTGCGCGGCGCCGGCCTAGACTCGAGGTCGCGTCGGCGGATAAAGGACCGCGGGAGTGGGGACCCTAAGATGTTGAAATGCCGCCGGAGACTTGAGGTCGCCGTCCTGACGGGCTTGACGCTGGCCGCGACGGGCGCGCCGGCGCTCGCCCAGGAGAGCGGCAACACGCTCGGCCCGCCCCAGCTCAAGGACTTCCGCCTGCCGGGCGAGCGCCGCGCGGCGCCGCGCCAGCAGCCGGTCGCGCCGACGCCGGCACCGACGCCGCCGCCCGCGGCGCAGCGTCCGCCGTCGGGCCAGCAGCCCGCCCCGCGGGCCGGCGAGCGACCGGCTGCGCCGCCGCCAGCCCCCGCGCAGCCCGCACCCCGCGCCGGCGATCCGGAGCGCGACGCGCCGCCGCAAATGCCGTCGCAGCCGCAGGACGTCTTCCAGCTTCCCGAAGCGCCTGCTGCCGAGACTCCGAAAGCCCCGGCCCCGCAGCCTGCTGCGAACCCGCCACCGCCCGCCGACGGCGGCGAAGGCGGGACGCCTTTCTATTATTATCTCCTGCCGGCCGCGCTCCTCGTCGCTCTCGGAGCGTTGCTGTTGCTGCGCCGCCGCCGCGGATCCGCCACGCGCGACGAGGCGATGGCGGCAGCCGCCTTGCTCGACAATCCGCCGCCGCCTCCGCGGCCGGAGCCGGTTGCGCGTCCCTGGCTGGAGCTCGAGCTCACCGCCGAACGCGCCGCCTCGACCGACGCCGAAGCGTCGGTCGATTTCGAGATGATCATCCGCAACACCGGCAAAAGCGCCGCGCGCAACATCCGGATCAACGCACGCATGTTCAACGCCGGGCGCGAGCAGGACAAGGAGATCGGCGCTTTCTTCAAGACCAAAGGCGAGGGCCGCAAGACCCACGTCATCGGCGAGCTTCCCGCCGGTGAGCGCGGCCTCGTCCAGGGCACGGTGAGCATGCCGCGCGAGGAGATGCGCGCGCTCCAGGTCAACGACCAGCTGCTGTTCATCCCGGTCGTTGGTGTGAACCTGGTCTACGACTGGGGCGAGGGCCGGACCGGCCAGACGTCCAAGTCCTATGTCATCGGCCGTGAGCTCGGCGAGCAGAGCGACAAGATGGGCGCGTTCCGCCTGGACCTCGGCCCGCGCATCTACCGCACGGTCGGCCAGCGCCAGCACAACCTCGCCAAGCGGGTCTAGGACGCCGCCCACCTCACATCATCCCGGCCCTTCGACTGCCTGCAAGGCAGGCGCTCAGGATAAACTTCAGCCAGAGGCTGAAGGCCGGGATCTCAGCGGGTGAAGAGCGCAAGCGCCGATGGAGCGCGCCACTGGCGCTCGCGATTTCTCGTCCTGAGATCCCGGCCTGCGCCGGGATGACGGTTTGGGGCTTGTTCCCGCTCTACCGCCCGTTCAGCCGCGGAAGAAGAGCAGCCAGATGATGAGAATGAGCAGGATGAGGCCGCCGAGGCTGATGCCCATGCGCATGTCTTGTCTCCAGGCGGGCCGATCCCGCGCAAGGCACAAATGTTGCGGACCCGGTTCGGTTCCGCGCTCATGCGGCATCGAATGCGTCGTCCGGAATTGCGTAGAGCATGTCGGCGCCCGCGGACGCCGCGGCGAGCAGCCCTCGTGCTTCCGGAACGATGCGGTCGAGGACGTGGCGCCCGGCGGCGCGTTTCATTTCGGCGAAGGGAGAGGACGCGTCATTGCCCAACGCGCCGAGCTGCCGCTTCATCAGCCAGGCTGCGACGGCGACCGAAAGCATCGTCAGATAGGGGTAGGAAGCGGCCAGGCGGTCGTCCGGCGCCTGCCTCAGCATGGCCAGCCCTACGGTCCGGCAGTCCGCGGCGAGGGCGAGGAGCGCGGCCTCCCCGCCGCCATCGCGCTCGATCTCGGCGAGCAGATTTTCGAGCACGGCGCCGCCCTCGAGGCCGATCTTGCGCATGACGAGGTCGGCCGCCTGGATGCCGTTCGTGCCTTCGTAGATCGGTGAGATGCGAGCATCGCGATACAGCTGGGCGGCGCCCGTTTCCTCGACATAGCCCATGCCGCCATGGACCTGGACGCCGAGGCTGGCGACTTCGACGCCGATGTCGGTGCCCCAGGCCTTGACCAAGGGCGTCAGCAGGTCCGCGCGGGCCTTCGCTGCAGCGTCGCCCAAGGTCGCGCGGTCGGTCTGGCCGGCCGCATAATAAGCGAGCGCCCGCGCGGCCTGGGTCAGCGCCTTCATCCTGAGCAGCATGCGGCGGACATCGGGGTGCCCGATGATGGCCGCGGGGCTACCCTCGCGGCTTCCCTGCACGCGCTGGCGTGCGAAGGCGACCGCCGCCTGCATCGCACGCTCGGCGACCGAGACGCCCTGCAGGCCGACATTGAGCCTGGCATTGTTCATCATCGTGAACATGGCGCGCATGCCGCCCATCTCCGGGCCGATCAGCCAGCCCGTGCACTCGCCTTGGTCGCCATAGGACATGACGCAGGTCGGCGAGGCATGGATGCCGAGCTTGTGCTCGATCGACACGCAGCGCAGGTCGTTGCGCCGCCCGTCGGGCAGGATCTTGGGAACGACGAAGAGCGAGATGCCCTTGGTCCCCGCCGGCGCATCCGGCGTGCGCGCGAGGACGAGGTGGACGATATTCTCGGTGAGGTCGTGGTCGCCGAAGGTGATGAAGATCTTCTGGCCGCTGAGGCGGAAGCTGCCGTCGCCGCGCGGCTCGGCGCGAGTCCGGAGCGCGCCGACGTCCGAGCCCGCATGCGGCTCGGTCAGGTTCATCGTACCCGTATATTCGCCGCTGATGAGCCTAGGCAAATACAGCGCCTTGAGCGCGTCCGAGCCGTGGTGCGCCAGCGCCTCGATCGCGCCGAAGCTCAGCATCGGGCAAAGCGAGAAGGCCATGTTGGCCGAGCCGAGATCCTCCATGACCACCGTCGCCAGCGACAGCGGCAGGGCCTGGCCGCCATGCTCGGCCGGAGCGGCGAGCGATCCCCAGCCGCCTTCGACATAGGCGCGGTAGGCGTCGCGAAAGCCCGGCGGCATGGTCACTCCGTCCGGAGACCATTTCGCGCCGATCTGGTCGCCGGCGCGGTTCAGCGGCGCGAACGTGCCCGCGGCGAAGGCGCCGGCGCCTTCGACGATCGCAGCGGCGAGGTCCGGCGTCGCTTCGGCAAAGCGCGCATGGGCGGCGAGCTCGCCGAGCCGCACGACGTGCTCGAGAACGAAATTCTGCTCGGCAGCGGGCGGGGTGTAGCTCATCGGGGACCCTGTTTGCGGGAAAGCGAAGCGGCTATAGCGCGGACCCGTGGCGCCGCAAAACCTGCCTTTCGAGACCGCGGTCCTGGCGTACGGGCCGGAGGCGATCGCGCGCGCAGCTGCGCTGGTCGGCCAAGGCCTGCCGGTGGCGGTTCCGACGGAGACCGTCTACGGCCTCGCCGCCGACGCCACGGATGCCGAGGCGGTGGCGCGGATCTACGAAGCCAAGGGACGCCCGGGCTTCAACCCGCTCATCGTCCATGTCGCGAACCTCGCCGCCGCCGAGCGGATCGGGCTGTTTTCCGGTCCCGCGCGCGCCGCGGCCGAGGCGCACTGGCCGGGGGCGCTGACGCTCGTCGTCCCGCTCCGCGATGGGCGCGGGATCGCGCCGGCGGTCACAGCCGGCCTTCCGACGATCGCGCTGCGCTGCCCGTCGGGCCCCGCGATGCAGGCGCTGCTGCGGGCATGCGGCCGCCCGCTGGCGGCGCCGTCGGCCAATGCCAGCGGCGGCATCAGCCCGACCTCGGCCGAGCACGTCCTCGCCGGCCTCGGCGGCCGCATTCCCCTGATCGTCGATGGCGGCCCGACCGCGCTGGGTCTCGAATCGACGATCGTCGCCTTCGACGGCGGCGCGGCGCGGCTGCTCCGCCCCGGGCCGGTCGCCTTCGAGGCGGTTCACGTCGACTTGCCGGAACGGATCGAGGCGCCGGGCCAACTCGCCAGCCACTATGCCCCGGCCAAGCCGCTCCGGCTGGATGCGAGCGAGGCAGGCGAGGACGAATGGTTGATCGGCTTCGGCACGATCGGCGGCGACGACACTTTGAGCGCCGCGGGCGACCTTGACGAGGCCGCGTCGAGGCTGTTCGCGGCGCTGCACCGCGCGGATCGGGCAGCGAGGCCGAGGATCGCGGTGGCGCCGATACCGCCCGAAGGCGTCGGCGCGGCGATCAACGATCGCCTGCGGCGGGCGGCGGCGCCTCGGCCTTAGCCGCCGCGGGCGCCCAATCGTGGCGCCGGACGAACAGGCCGATCGCGATCGGAAGCAGGCTGTAGATCCACGGCGCGAGGATGGGCGATATGCGCGACAGCAGGGCCGAACCGAGGCCCGACCCGGCGAGGATCAGCCAGATGATCGTCTCGCCCAAGACGCCGCCCCTCGCCGCGGCGTCGGGCTGGCATTTGAGGCTGCTCGCGAACAGGGCTGCCATCGCGCCCGCCATCGCCATGAAGCCCAGGCCGTAGAGGGCGAACAGGCTCGCCACCTCGTCCCGGTTGCGTATCGTGGGAGTGTCGCGGGTGATGAACTCGACGAGCGAGATCGACATCAGCCGTAGCGGATAGACGTAGACCAGCACCAAGAAGACGAGGACGAGGCTGATGAGCACCGGCAATGCGCCGCGGCGGCTCGCATAGGCGCGCCAGCGGACATGGCCGTGCCAGAAGATGGCGAGGAAGGCGAAGCCGATCGCGAAGGCCGGCGTCTGGCGCATGGCCTGTTCGAGGTCCGCATAGCGCACGGGGACGGCGCCGTTGCCGATGACGAGGAGAGTGACGGCAAAGGCGAAAGCGGCATCGACGAAAGCGTCGAGCCGTTTGGCGGAATGGGCGCGGCCACGCTCCTCCATTCTTCGGATTCCTCCCCGCGGCGCTCACTCGCACGGCCGGTGGAAGCGGGCAAGGGGGTGGGGCTCAAGCGCCGGCTTCGGCGTTCCTGACGCGCTCGGCGAAGCTCTTCCTGAGCTTCTGGAGCTTGGGCGGGATGATGGCGAGGCAATAGGGATTGCGCTGGCCTTCGCCTTCCCAATAATCCTGATGATAGGCCTCGGCGGGGTACCAGTCGCTCGCCTTTTCGATCGTGGTGACGATCGGGCCGGGCCATTCCGGCCGGGCGCGGTCGATCGCGGCCCGCATCGCCGCCTCCTGCTCGGCGTCGAGCGGGAAGAGCGCGGAGCGGTACTGGGTGCCGACGTCGTTGCCCTGGCGGTTGAGCTGGGTCGGGTCGTGCGTGGCGAAGAAGATGTCGAGGATCTCGCCGAGCGAAATCACGGCGGCGTCGAAGGTGACCCGGATCGCCTCCGCATGACCGGTGCCCCCGCTACAGACCTGGCGATAGGTCGGGTCGGGGACGTGGCCGCCGATATAGCCGCTCTCGACCTCCTCGACGCCGATCACGTCCTTGTAGACGGCCTCGGTGCACCAGAAGCAGCCGCCCGCCAGTATCGCCTGTTCGCGTGCCATTTCGACCTCTGTTTCGCTTACTTTTCAGCCGGTTTGCCCGGTGCGGGCGTGAGCCCGGCTTGCATTGCCAAAGTAAGCGCTTCGGCCAGATTATCCACCCCGAGCCGATCCATCATGTTGCTGCGGTGCATCTCGACGGTGCGCAGCGAGATGCCGAGCCGGTCCGCGATCAGCTTGTTGGCGAGGCCGGCGAGCAGCCCTTGCAGTACCTCACGCTCGCGCGCCGTCAGCTGCTCGACGCGGGCGCGGGCGCCGGCGCGTCGGCCGCTCGCTTCGCGACGTTCGTCGAGCTGGTCGAAACCGCGGCCGAAGCAGGCGAGCAGCGCCGCTTCCTCGAACGGCTTCTGGAGGAAATCGATCGCGCCCAGCTTCATCGCCTCGACCGCGACCTGGACCTCGCCATGGCCGGTCATGAACACGACCGGCCAGTCGACGCCGCGGCGCGACATCTCGGCCATGACGGCGAGGCCGTCCATGTCAGGCATGCGCAGGTCGAGCAGGATGCAGCCGGGAGTGAGGTCGGGAAGCGCGGCAAGGAAGTCGCTTCCGCTGGCGAAGGGGTGGGACTTCAGCTCAGCGTCGGCCAGCATGTAGCTGATCATCAGGCGGACGTCGCGATCGTCGTCCACCACATAAACGACACGGGCACTCAGGAGTCGGGCCTTTCCAAGGTCTCCCAGGCGAGACGCCCGCGAAAATGGGCCGGACGCGCTCGCCCGGCAAGCCATTTAAGACTCGCATATCGGACTTAGTTGCGATCGTCGCCCGAGGGCAGGGCCGGGAGGCGTTGCGCGAACTGGTCCATTTCGGACCAAGGATCGCGCTTCAGCGACCGCACGCGCCCGGGGACGGTCTCGACCGTGAAGGCCTTCGGGTCGAGGCCCGCGGCGACCTCTTCCCATTCGAGCGGCGTCGCCACCGGGGCGCCCGGCCGGGAGCGGGTCGAATAGGGGCCGACCGCAGTCGAGGTCGGGTCGTTCCTCAGATAATCGATGAAGATGCGGCCCTCGCGCTCGGCTTTGGAGATGCGGGTGAGGTAGCGATCCGGCGCGTCGGCGGCCATGATCTCGGAAAAGCTCCTGGCGAAGGACTTCGCCTCGCGCCAGTCGTGCGCAGGAGCGATCGGCAGCACGACGTGAAGGCCCTTGCCGCCGGTCGTCTTGACGAAGCTGGCGAGGCCGAGGGCGGCGAGCCGTTCGCGGATCTCGAGCGTTGCCCCAACCACGTGTGAAAAGCCGAGGCCCTCATCGGGATCGAGATCGAAGACGATCCGGTCCGGCCGGTCGGGCTTCTCGATGCGGACGCCCCAGGGGTGGATTTCGAGCGTCCCCATCTGGACCATGGCCACGAGGCCGGCCGCATCCTCGATATAGAGATAGGGCTCGTCGAACCCGGGGATCGGCACTTCCTTGAGCTCGGGAAGAACGCCCGAAGCGGCATGGCGCTGATAGAAGCATTTCTTTTCCGCGCCGGTCGGGCAGCGGACCATGGTCACCGGGCGGCGCGCGACATGGGGGAGCATGACGTGGGCGACGGCGAGATAATAATCGGCAAGTTCGCTCTTGGTGATGCCCTGTTCGTGCCAGAGCACCTTGTCCGGGCTGCTGAGGCGGACACCCTCGACGATGCGCTCGGGCTTGCTCATGACGCCGCCTCCAGCTCGGCGGCGAGCTCGGCCGGGCGGGCCTCGTGGAGGAGCTGATCGAAGCGGCACTGCTCCGGCGCCTTGTCCGGGCGCCAGCGCAGGAACTTGGTGCCGTGCCGGAAGCGATTGCCGGTGACATGATCGTAGCGGACCTCGACGACCAGCTCGTGCCGCAGCGGCTCCCACTCGCCGGTACGCTCGGTCGCCCAGCGGCTGGGGCCGCCCGGCGCGTCGCCGGTGAAGCCAGGCGGCCCGATCAGGGCCTCGAGCCACCTGGTCAGCGCCGCCTTGTCCTCGTTGCCGAACGAGGAGGTGAAGCCGACATGGTCGAGCCTGCCCGCGTCGTCGAACAAGCCGAGCAGGAGGGAGCCGACCTCGCGGCTGCCGGTCGCATAGCGGAAGCCGCCGACGACGCAGTCGGCGGTGCGCAGCTGCTTGATCTTGCGCATCGAGCGCTCACCGGATTCGTACGGGCCGTCGCGGCGCTTGGCGATCACGCCGTCGAGCGCGCCGCCGGCCATTTCGAGCCACGACCGGGCGACGCGAACGTCCGTCGTCATCGGCGAAAGCAGGACCGAAGGTTCGCTCTCGCGGGCATGGAGCGCCTCCAATGCCGCGCGCCGCTCTGAAAGCGGCCGCTCGGCGAGGCTCGCGCCGTCCTCGCCGGCCAGGAGGTCGAACAGCATCAGCTGCGCAGGTGTCTCGGCGGCAAGTCTGCGGATCCGGCTCTCGGCGGGGTGGAGGCGCAGTTGGAGCGACTCGAAGGAAAGGATGCCGCCGATCGGAATGACGAGCTCGCCGTCGAGGACGAAACGCCCCGCCTTCATTCCCCGCACCGCATCCACCACTTCCGGAAAGTAGCGGCCGAGCGGCTTGCCCGACTTCGACTGGAGCTCGACGGCGTCGCCCGAGCGAAAGACGAGGCAGCGGAAGCCGTCCCATTTGGGCTCGTACTGCCAGCCGGGCGAGTCGGGAAGGTCGGCCACCGACTTCGCCTCCATCGGCGGCAGCGGCGGGCTCAGCTCCAGTCCGGCGAGGCTCGCCACGCATCCTCCAGCATTCGTTGCCGGGGAGAGACTCTCCTCCCGCGGGCGCGGTTCCCTCTTGGGGGAATCCGTATCGGCGCAGTGACGCTCCATTAACGGAATCGCGCCATGATGCGGCGAACGGCATCGAAGACGCGGCGGGCCGAGTCGGTTCGGGCCGGGCACGTAATTGAGAGGTAATGGGAAAAACCGTACAACCGGCACTGCCGGGGAGGGCGACCAATGTATTTGTCGCGTAGGGAGTTCGTCGAACGCGGGATCGCGGCCGGGGCCGTAACCGCTTTGTCCGCATCGCCTGCTTTGGCCGGCGCGCTCGACCGGGCGACGACGCCTTCGATACATTCCAGCCCGGCGCGCGTCATGGTCGATCCGGTAATCGACCCGCGGCTGCTCGCCCGCGCCCGCGCCTCGTTCGCCCGCCACCGCAATCGCCTCCGCCACGTCGACGTCGTCGGAATCGCCGATTTCGCCCGGCCCTCTGCCGTGCCGCGCTTCTATCTGATGGATACCTATACCGGCCGGGTCACCACCCATCTCGTCTCTCACGGGCGCGGCTCGGATCCCGACCATAGCGGGTGGCTGCACCGCTTCTCAAACTCGATCGGATCGAACGCCTCGTCCAACGGCGCCTATGTGACCGGCGACTTCTATCAGGGACGTTACGGCCGTTCGATGCGCGTCAGCGGCCTCGATCCCTCGAACAGCAACGCGCATGCGCGCGCGATCGTCGTCCACAGCGCCTGGTATGCCGAGCCGAACCAGGTCGCGCAGCACGGCCGCCTCGGCCGCAGCGAAGGCTGCTTCGCAATGTCCTATTCGAGCCTCCAGGAATCCCTGGCCCGCCTCGGGCCCGGCCGCTTCCTCTACGCCGACAAGATCGCGGTCTGAGCCGACGGGCGCCGGTCCCAGGCCGGCTCAGCCGCCGAGAGCGCGTTTCACCGGCGCGTCGCGGCCGTAAATGTCGTTGTAGCGCACGATGTCGCCGTCGCTGGTCGCGGCCGCGGTGAAATAGGCGATGTAGACCGGGATCGGCTGACCGAGGCTGGCGGAGACGGTGCGGCCGGCGGCGATCGTCTGGTCGATCCGGCCGCGGTTCCAGCCGCCGGTCGGGGCGAGCAGCTTGGCCGCGAAGTCGCGCACGTTCTGGGTTCGGATGCAGCCGTGACTGAAGGCGCGGACCGGCCGCGCGAACAGCGCCTGGGCGGGCGTATCGTGCAGATAGATTGCGTGGTCGTTCGGCATCTCGATCTTGACCCGGCCGAGCGAGTTGCGCGGCCCGGGACGCTGGCGCGCGCTGATCTGGCCGCCGTTGCGCGTGACCTCATAGTCCGCGCCGAAGCGGCCGCCCATCTCGCGGATGATGCTCTGCGGCACGTGCCACCAGGGATTCATGGTGACGGCGCGGATGGTGGCGTTGAGCTGCGGTGTGGGTGTGCGCAAAGCTCCCACCACCGTGCGGTGGCGGGCGGTGACGGCGCCGTCGTCGACGATCGCCGCGGTGAAGGCCGGGACGTTGACGATGACGTGGCGGGCACCGAGCGAGCGCGGCATCCAGCGCCAGCGCTCCAGGTTGGCGCGGATGAGGTCGCGCTTTGCCGCGTCGCTCTCCGGCGTCTGGGCGAGCGCGCGCTTGAGGCCGCGATATTGGGGATGGGTCGGAAGGAGGCCGTTGAGCGCCTCCTCGATCTCGTTGCCGGCAACGGCTCGCGCCATCAGGCTGCGGGCCGCGGAAGCATCGAGCGCGGTCGGCGTCATGTGCCAGTCGACGCGCGCATTGGACGGCGTGGCACCTCCGGAAAGATCGGCGGCGAGGCGCAGGAAGCTGTCGGTGGCGGCCGAAGCGATCAGCGAATCGCTGCGCGCGGCGATGGCGTCGCGCAGCCGGCCGGGATTGTAGGCGGCGGGATTGAGGCCCTCGGCGCCGACGCCTTCGACATAGGAGAGCAGCGCTTGCGCGCTGTCGCGGCTCCAGACTGCGGCGGGAAGCGGCGCGACCGCCGCCTCGGCAGCCGGCTGCGCCTGGGCGAGGGCCGCGGTCTGCATGGCCGCGGGCACGGTGGGGGACGCGAGGAGAATCCCCAGCGAGGACAGGCGGAAGAGCTTGGTCATGGGGCGAGCTTACGACAAGAGCACGCCCGGCGCTAGTCTCACCGGCGCGCTTTGCGGCGGGCCGTTGCCGGCCCCCTTATGGTGCTAAGTAACGGACCCGGCGCGCTTTTCACGCGCCGGGCCGGCCCTCGGTTCAGGTGCGGTCGGCGGTGCCCGTGCTGCGGTGCATCCAGCCGAAATAGGCGGCGACGAGGGCAAGCAGAGCGTGCAGCCAGACGTCGTTGCCGTAGATCGGCACGAAGCCGAAGGTGGTGTTGGTGGCGTCGATCAGGCCGAGCACCGTGAGCAGCGCGTAGATGATCGCGACTGCCCGTGCATAGGTGACCGAAATGCCGAGGCTGCGCGAGGCGGCGAGGCCCCACAGGCCGAAGACGATATGGATGACGTTGTGGACGGTGTTGACCGGGAACAGTCCGAGCTCATGCCCGAAGCCGTGCCGCATGGTGAGATCGGGATCGGGGGCCTGGGTCGTGTCGATCATGAAGAAGCCGCCGACGCCGACGATGAGGAAAACAATACCGAAGATCATCGCGAAAGTCCGGGTGTTCATCTCACTCTCCCTGTTGTCGTTCTACGCGACTGCGCCTCGCCTTAGAGGAGGCGGCGACGCCCGACCAGCCATTTCCTTCCCGCAACGGGCCTCAGCTCCCGGCGAGGCGAGCCCGCATCAGGCCACGCGCGGCGTTGCCGATCAGGAAGCCCGCGACGAGGTCCGCGGCGACGAGGTCCGCCTCCACGGCGCTGCCTTCCTCGATCAGCCGCTCGCGCAATATGCCCGGCAGCAGGCCGCGGGCGAGCGGCGGGGTCATCAGCCTGCCGCCGCGCTCGACGAACAGGCTGGTCCAGCTTCCTTCCGTGAGGAAGCCGGCCGCGTCCGCGAACAGGACCTCATAGGCGCCGGCGGCGCGGCGCGGCTCGTCGTAAAAAGCGCGGTCGCTGGTCTTGTGGGCGAGGCGGAAGTCGTCCGCCGCCACCTCGCGCAGGGCGAGCGCTACCTCGACCGGCTCGGCGGGCGGGGCACCGAGCGGCCGGACCTCGATCGCGGTCGCGCCGGTTGGCGACAGCATCAGCCGCACCTTGGCCGGCTCTGGGAGGCGGAATGTCGCTGCCTGGAGCTCGTTGCGGGCGTCGTGGCGGTCGAAGGCGAAGCCCAAAGCGTCGGCGCTGCGCTTCAGACGCAATAGGTGGCGCTCGAGGTCGGGCATGCCCTCGTGCGGGTCGAAGCGCATGGTTTCGATCAAGTCGAAGCTCCGGTCCGGATCGCTCACAAACTCTCCCTTGGCGAGGCATTCGCGCCACTCCTCGCCGGCGCGGCTGTCCGCAACGATGCCCGAGCCCAGGCCGATCGCGGCGACATTGCCCCCGGCCGGGACGGTGAGCGTCCGGATGGCGACATTGAACTCGGCTTCCCCGTCGGGCGCAAGCCTGCCGATCGCGCCCGTATAGACGCCGCGCGGCGCCGTCTCGACCTCTGCGATCACTTCCATCGCCCGGATCTTGGGTGCGCCGGTCACCGAGCCGCAGGGAAAGATCGTCTCGAGCACGCGCGCCGGGCCGATGTGGTCGGCGAGCGCGGCGGTGACGGTCGAGGTCATCTGGTGGAGGGTCGGATAGGTCTCGACCGCGAACAGGCTGGGCACCTCGACGCTGCCGGGGCGGGAGACGCGCGAAAGATCGTTCCTGAGGAGGTCGACGATCATCAAATTCTCGGCGCGCTGCTTGGGGTCGCCGCGCAGCGTTTCCGGATCGGCCGAGCGCGGCGCCGTGCCCTTCATCGGCCGGGCGAGGATGCGGCCGCCTTTCATCTCGAAGAAGAGCTCGGGCGAGAATGAGAGGATCCAGTGCGCCCCGGTGAAGACCACGGCGCCGTGGGCCGCGCCGGCGCGGGCGCGCAGGGCGGCGTAGAGAGCGAGCGGGTGGCCGGCGAAGCGGATCTCGGCCGGGAAGGTGAAGTTCGCCTGGTAGATGTCGCCGGCCTCGATGCGGCGCAGGATGCGCTCGACGCCTTCGCAATAGGCGGCGCGCTCGATCCGCGGCCGCGGCGCCGCCGCCCAGGCGCCGGCGGCGTCGGGAAGGAGCTCGGTCGGATCGATCTCCTCCGGCTCTCCGAACAGGCCGAACCAGAGCAGTGGAGGTGCGTCCTCGGCCGGCGTCCGGCACAGGGGCGCGAGCTTCGCTTCGAGCGCGTGTCCGGCCTCGTAGGAGATGAAGCCCGCCGCATGGCACCCTTCCAGCCGCCGGATCGCGTCGCGGACCCCAGCCGGATCGCGCGTCTCCACGATCCCGCTCGCGCCTCGAAACAAAAGCGAGCGGCCGCTGCCGCCGCTGCTGCCGCTGCTGCCGCCATCGAGGAGGACGAAGGGCTGCGCGCTTGTCATCGCGGGCGCGCGCGCCCATGTCCGGCGCCGGACCCGCGGAACTGCGGGCCGAGGAGGATCGCCGTGGTTTCCAGTGTCTTCGATCTCTTCAAGATCGGGGTCGGTCCGTCCTCGTCGCACACCATGGGGCCGATGACCGCCGCGTGCCGCTTTGTCGAGAGGCTGCGCGAAGCCGGCCAGATCGAGCGCGCGGCGCGGATCCAGGCCGAGCTCTACGGATCGCTCGCCTTGACCGGCAAGGGACATGGCACCGACCGCGCCATCCTGCTCGGCCTCGCCGGCGAGCGGCCCGACCGGATCGATCCCGACGCAGCGGAGCGCCTGGTCGCCGAGATCCGCGCCGGCGGACGCCTGCGCCTAGGCGGCGCGCGCGAGATCCTTTTCGACGAGGCGCGGGACCTCAAATTCCTCCAGCGCGAGCGGCTGCCGCACCATTCCAACGGCATGCGCTTCACCGCCTATGACGAAACCGGGTCCGAGCTCGAGGCCAAGGTCTATTATTCGACCGGCGGCGGCGCCGTGGTCGACGAGGCGGCGGTGTCGCGCAACGCCCCGCCGGAGGGCCCCTCCGACGTGCCCTTTAATTTCAGCTCGTCCGAGGCTTTGCTCGCGATCTGCGAGTCCGAAGGGCTCAGCATCGCGGAGCTGGTGCGCGCGAACGAGCGCGCGGTGCGCAGCGACGAGGAGATCGACGCGAAGCTCGGCGAGATCGTCGCCGCCATGTCCGCCTGCATCGATCGCGGCATGGCGATCGGCGGGATTCTGCCCGGCGGGCTCAACGTCAAGCGCCGCGCGCCGGGCCTGCACAAGCTCCTTATCGAGCGTGCGGAGCGGACGCTCCAGGACCCGCTCACCGTCATCGACTGGGTCAATCTGTGGGCGCTCGCGGTCAACGAGGAGAATGCGGCCGGCGGCAAGGTCGTCACCGCGCCGACCAACGGCGCCGCCGGTATCGTCCCGGCGATCATCCGCTACTACCAGCGCTTCACCCCGCACGCCTCGGACGAGGGCGTCCGTACGTTCCTCCTCACCGCCGCCGCGGTCGGCTCGCTGTTCAAGGAGAATGCTTCCATCTCCGGCGCCGAGGTCGGCTGCCAGGGCGAGGTCGGCGTCGCCTGCTCGATGGCCGCGGCCGGGCTCACCGCCGCCCTTGGCGGCACGCCGGCCCAGGTCGAAAACGCCGCCGAGATCGGCATGGAGCACAATCTCGGCCTCACCTGCGATCCGGTCGGCGGCCTCGTCCAGGTGCCGTGCATCGAGCGCAATGCGGTGGGTGCGATCAAGGCGATCGAGGCAAGCCGCCTCGCTCTGGTCGGCGACGGCTCCCACCGCGTCAGCCTCGACCAGGTGATTGAGACGATGCGCAAGACCGGCCTCGACATGAACGTCCGCTACAAGGAGACCAGCCTCGGCGGCCTCGCGGTCAACGTGGTGGCGTGCTGAAGCCGCGCGAAGGAGGCCAAGTCAAAGCGGTTCGAGATAGTGGAGCTCTCGTTCGAAATTGACGAACAGGAGCGCCGGGCGGGCGTGGCGGACGCCGTTCGCATGGCAGGGAAGGCCGAGCTCCACCGTATCGCCGGCGCGAAGCCACCAGCCGCCGAGCACGCGCGAGACGCGCGCCGACAGGCTGCACCGGCCGCCGATCGTCCCGTCCGCGCTGTGCGTCTCCTCGATCTCGACGATGGCGCGCTCGAGGCCGTTGCCGCGCGCCTGCAGCGAGTCCCTGATCAGTCCGCCCTCGCGCAGCGGGAAGCGCCAGGTGGCGGCGCCGGTGGGCTCGTCGACGCTGGCCTGCGCGGGCGTCCGGGTCGCGGCGGCAATGCATTGCCGGACCGGCACCCTCGCCCGCTCGATCTGGTCCGGCCGGTCGAGCGTGTCGAGCTCGGCGCGGGCGACGGCGCGGTAGCCGACGCAGCGCACATTGAGGCTCTTGTTGACGACGGTGCCGATGATGTTGGGGCGCCGGTCCTCCTCGACGAAGACGGCGACGACGGGCGCGCCGCCGTCGCGCCGCGGCAGCAGCGCGCGCACGCAATGCTCGGCGTCGTCGATCATGGTCGAGCGGGCGAGGCAGGCGTCGAGCGCGTCGGTGTCCAGCGCTGCCCGGCGCAGGCGCGGTCCTTCCTCGGCTTCCAGGCTCGTCAGCAACCGGTCCGCCGGCGCGACCGCGCGATACGCACCGCCCGCAATGTGGACATAGGCGATTTCGGGCGGCGCGGGCGGCGCGGATTCCGCCGCCCCGGCGGCAAGTTGCAGCGCGGCGGCTATGGTCAATAACATCCCACTCTCCTTCCGGCGCGCGCGATCGTTTCGCCGCCGGCGCGAGAAAAGCCACCCATGCGCTGAACGCAGCATGGACCGGAACCAACGGCCGCAGCAGCGCTTCCGCAAACAGGCAGAATAGCGAGGATCCTCATGCAATACCGGCAGCTCGGCGCGAGCGACCTTCGCGTCTCCGAAATCGCGCTGGGGTCGTGGCTCACCTACGGCGTGGGGGTCGAGGCGGACAAGGCGCGCGCCTGCCTCGAGCGGGCGTTCGATGTGGGGATCAACTTCATCGACACCGCCAATGTCTACGGGCGCGGGGCGGCCGAGACGTTCCTCGGCGAGGCGCTCTCGGGGCGCGCGCGGGATTCCTATGTCCTCGCGACCAAGCTCTATTTTCCGATGACGGACGAGGATCGCGGCCTCTCCCGGGCCCAGATCGAGAAGCAGCTGGATGCCTCGCTCAAGCGGCTGCGGACCGACGTCATCGATCTCTACCAATGCCACCGCTACGACGAGGAGACGCCGCTCGAGGAGACGATGGAGGCGCTGACGCGCGCCGTCGACAGCGGCAAGGTGCGCTGGCTCGGCTTCTCGGAATGGCCTGCCGACAAGATCCGGGCCGCGCTCGAAATGGCCGGCGTCGCGCGCTTCGTCTCGAGCCAGCCACAATATTCGCTGCTCTGGCGCGACCCGGAGGCCGAGGTCATGCCGATTTGCGCGGCCAGCGGCATCTCGCAAATCGTCTGGTCGCCGCTCGCCCAAGGGGTGCTGACCGGCAAATATGCACCGGATGCGCCGCCGCCGGCCGGAACGCGCGCGACCAGCGCCGAGATGGGCGGCTTCATCGAGAGGCTGATGCGCCGCGACGTGCTCGAAGGCGTGCAGCGGCTGAAGCCGCTCGCGGCCGAGGCGGGCCTCAGCCTCGGCCGGTTCGCCCTCGCCTGGGTGCTGCGCGAGCCCAATGTCGCCTCGGCCATCATCGGCGCCACGCGCCCCGAGCAGGTCGAGGAGAATGCGGCGGCGTCCGGGGCGAACGTCGATCCGGCCCTGTTCGCGGAAGCGGAGCGGATCGTCGCCCGTCCTTGACTCCGGTACGCCCCTGTGGGCCAATGGCGGCTTCCAGGGCCGGCACGGGGGAGCCAGGGCATGGGCACGAGGACGATCGACGGCACGCTCGAGGCCGTCTGGCTGAAGCGGCGCCGCGCCGGCGCCGCCGTCTACGACAGGATGCAGTTCCGGCTCGCCGACGGCCGCGCCGTGACGGTCGGGAAATCGGTCGTCGGGGCGGCCGTGGCGGACCGGCTCGTGCCCGGCACGAGCGGGCGCTTCTATCTCTACGAGGCGATCGACCATAAGGGCCTGCACGGCGTGCGCGACGCAAGCGGCGGCGCCGTCTACGCCTTTCCGACGGTGAACGAGACGGCGATGGCCGTCGTCGCCTCGCTCAACCTCGCCTGGCTCGCGGCTTCGGTAGCGCTCGCCGACAAGGTGCCGCTGCTGCCCTTGTTCGTAACCTTGATCGCGGTACCGGGCTATTTCCTCTACCGCGCGACGCGGATGGCGGCACGGCGCCAGTTCGAGAACGACGCCGGATATCAAGCGGCAGCGGCGGACTCGGCAGCAGCAGCGGGAACGGCGGCGGCGGGAGACGCCGTCCACGCCTGATTGCGCGACGCCGGCGCCGGCATTACTTCGCCCCCGGCCGCACTTTTTCCGAGGGGACCTCCATTGCGCTTCCGGCTCGTCCTGCTTTCGCTCGCTCTTCCCGCCGCCGCCGCCGCCGCCGCCCAGGCCGATATTGCCCCCGCGCCGGCCGCCACAGTGGTGGCGAGGCCCGCCGCTTTGGTCGCCGACGGCATACCGGACGTGCCCGCCGAGCTCGCCGACCGGACGCGGCCCTATATGGAGTTCAGGACGGCGGGCTTTGCCGGCTGGCACCCGCGCGACCGTTCGATGCTGATCGCGACGCGCTTCGCGAACACGGCGCAGCTCCACCGCGTCGCGGCGCCGATGCACTATCGCCAGCAATTGAGCTTCGAGCCCGATCCGGTCGGCGGCAGCTGGTCGCCGGCGGGCGACGTGCTGGTCGTTTCGAAGGATGTCGGCGGCGACGAATTCTTCCAGCTCTACACGCTCGCCGCCGGCCGCCTGACCCTGCTCACCGACGGGCGCAGCCGCAACAATTTCGGCGCCTGGAGCCGCGACGGGCGCTGGATCGGCTACAGCTCGACCCGGCGCAACGGCACCGACACCGACCTTTACGTGATCGACCCGCGCGACCGCTCCACCGACCGGCTCGTCGCCGAGGTCGAGGGCGGCGGCTGGAACATTGCGGGCTTCTCGCCGGACGGGCGGCAGGCGGTGGTGATCAACTATCGCCAGGTTACCAATTCGGACCTCTATCTGCTCGACATCGCCAGCGGGCGGATGACGCCGATCGGCGATCCCGCGCGCGACATCGCCTTCGGCGGCGGCGAGTTCGGGCCCGACGGGACGCTCTGGGTCACCTCCGATGAGGGCTCCGACTTCCAGCGCCTCGGCACGGTGGATCCTGCCACGGGGCGCTTCACGCCGGTGAGCCGGGAGGCGCGCTGGGACGTCGATGCATTCGACATTTCCGAGGACGGCAACCTCGTCGCCTACGTCACCAACGAAGCGGGCATCGGACGCCTCAAGCTGCTCGACCGGCGCTCGGGCCAGGTGCGCACCGTCGAGGGGCTGCCAGCCGGGATCATCGGCGGGCTCGAGATCGCGCCCTGGGGGACGATCGGCCTCACCTTGAGCTCGGCGAGCAGCCCGGCCGACGCCTTCTCGGTCGATCCGGCGACGCTCGCCGTCACCCGCTGGACGCGCAGCGAGACGGGCGGGCTCGATCCCGAGGTCAATGCCGAGCCGGAGCTGATCGAGGTGGGGAGCTTCGATGGCGAACGGGTCTCGGGCTTCCTCTACCGGCCCGATCCGGCACGCTTCCCGGGGCGGCGGCCGCTGATCGTCAACATCCACGGCGGGCCCGAAAGCCAGACGCGGCCGGGGTTCCTCGGCCGCAACAACTATCTCATCAACGAACTCGGCATCGCCGTCTTCTACCCGAACGTCCGCGGCTCCACCGGTTACGGCAAGCGCTTCGTCGGCCTCGACAACGAACCGGCGCTGCGCGAGAATTCGGTGCGCGACATCGGCGCCTTCCTCGATCATTTCGGTCGCGACGAGCGCGTCGACGGCGACCGGATCGGCGTCACCGGCGGCAGCTACGGCGGCTATATGTGCTACGCCTCGGCGATCCATTTCGGGACCCGGCTGCGCGCCGCCAACTGCGTCGTCGCCATCTCTAATTTCGTCACCTTCCTGGAGAACACGCAGAGCTACCGCCGGGACCTGAGGCGCGTCGAATATGGCGACGAGAGGACGCAGCGCGCCGAGCTGATGCGGATCAGCCCGCTGACCCGCGTCAGCGAGCTCCGCATTCCGCTGATGGTGGTGACCGGCGCCAACGATCCGCGCGTGCCCGCGTCGGAAGCGGACCAGATCGTCGCCGCGGTGCGCGGCCAGGGCGGCATGGCCTGGCACCTGCTTGGCCGGAACGAGGGCCACGGCTTCGCGAGGAAGGAAAACCAGGACTATCAGTTCTGGGCCAGCCTGATGTTCTGGCAGCGGACCTTGCTCGGCAATCTGCCCGAACGCGGCGAGCGCGGGTTCTAGTCCACGCGCCTTGCCGTCCAGCCGCCGACGGCGTCGGGCGGTGCGCCGGGGTCGGCGGCGATCGCCGAGTCGCCGACAATGCCGCGGAAGGTCTGGAGGCCGGCCCGGGTCATCGCCGTGAAGCGGATGCTCGTGCCGCGGAGCGCAGCGTCGCGGATCGCAGCGCCGCCGAGCGTGCCGGTCACTTCCTGGAAGCGCTGCTCGAGCTCGAGCGGCAGGACCGTGCCGTCGGCGAGCCGCATCGACCAGGAGCCGCCCGCCACCGCCGGCACGATCCACATGTAGATGCGGCTCGCGTCGACCTCCTCCTCCGCGTCGGGCCGCCACTCGCCGAGGGTGAAATTGTGGCTGAGAATGCGCGTGCCCGGTCTCAGCTCGGTGAGGAGACGCGGGCGCAGGCGAAGGTTGATGTCGGGGAGAAGGTACATGGTGACCACGCTCGCCTGCCGGAGCGGCGTCGCGAAAAGGTCCTGGCGGCGGAAGCGGGCGCGCGTCTCTACGCCGGCGAAACGCGCGGCCGCGTAGGCCTCGTCGATCCGCATCGGATCGATGTCGACGCCCAGCGCCCGCGCGCCTCGGCCGGCGGCGGCGATCGGGATGCGGCCGTCGCCGGAGCCGAGATCGATCAGAAAATCGTCGGGCGTCAGCGCCGCCATGTCGAGCATGCGCTCCACCACCCGCATCGGCGTCGGAACGTAGGGCACGTCGAGCTCGTCCTCGGGAATGGCGGCCGCGGGCGCGGCGAATGCAAAAAGGAGAAAGGCGAGGAGCAGGCGCATCGCCTGGACGCTAGCGCAGCCGCGCCGTCTGCAGAAGCCTTCCTCTCTTCGTCCGCTTGTTCTGGCCGCACCGACATGACAAACTATTGCGAGACGCCCGACCGTCGCCGAGTCGCGGGCGGCTCTGTTCAGCTGTCGCCCAGGGCCCGGAGGGGCCCGCTGTAGCTGGAGGTGGGGGTGTCTATTTTCGGCGCTTTGCTCGCGGTTCTCGCGGGATATGCTTTCGTAGCATGGTTCGCGCTGCCTCTGATCGAGGCGCGCTGGAACGGTGCGTCGACCGCCGCCAAGATGAGCAAGGCGGGTGCGGTGGCGGGTGTGCGGACGATCGGCGACTTCCTCAAGATTGCCTTTTGGGTCTTCCTTAGTGCCGTCGTCGTCTTCTGGGCGATCGCGGTGGTTTCCGCCGGCGCCAGTGGCGCGACTCTCGTCGCTCTCCATGACTTCGCGGCCACCTTGGAGGCGTGGACGAAGTGGGTCCGGGACGCCTTGTCCCTGGCGGCACTTTGGATCGCGATCCTCGCGCTGAGCTTTTTCGCCTATCGCGCCCGCAAGGGCGCACTCGAAGGGGCGCTGGAGCGCGAGCAGCGGCAGCAGATGCAAGCACTTCAGAAGCGCGCCACGGAGGGCGAGCTCGAAGACCTGCCTTTGGACGCCGAGATGGAGAAGGCGACGAGCGAGCTGGCGGTCATCGACGCGCGTATCCGAAAGGCTCGCGGAGACGGCAGGCCTGCTGAAGTCCTTCGGCCGTTGATGACATTGCGGGACCAGCAACAGCGACGGATCCGCGACCTCGACCTCCGCCGGCGGATCGACCTGACGAAGATCCCCGTATTCGAGGCCCCTCCACCGGGGCTATTTGGATGGCTTGGGGTGGTACTGTTCAGCCGCGGCATGGGCGAGACGCTGTCCGGCGCCTCGAGATGGTTGGCCCGGCTCGGCACCGCTTTGGCATGTGTGCTGATGCTTGGGATCGCCTCGCCTGCGATCGCCACCATGGGGATCGAACCGACGCTCGATCGCCTCGTCGATCTCCAGGTGCTCCGCAACGAAGCGGCGGCGCGGGCGTCGCTGCGGCGGATCGCGGCCCAAACGGCGCAGACGCCGCCGCAAGCGCAGCCCGCTGTGGAGCGCGAGGAGGAGGATGAGGACGCAATCTACACGCGGGCGGCGGAGCATTTCCTGAGCGCGCTCGCCCGCTCGGCCGATTGGGAGGCTGCCTTGCGCCGCTCCCGGCCGAACGACCTGATCGCCGCGCGCCCCGCTTCGCTGGCGGACGTCGCCGAGGAGGCCGCGGTTCGGGAATCGATCCTGCGCATCGGCGCGTCCGGCGTCGATGCCGAGCGCCAGATCGCGTCGGTCGCGCTTGGCGGCACGGACACCGCGCAGCCGGTTCCTCCTAGATACGAGCGCTATCGCGCGCGCCTTGCCCAGGGAGGGCACCCATCCGCCTGGCCGGACGCGGTCGAGCGCGTCGCCGATTGGCTGAGAGCGGCCGCGCGCGGCTCGCCGAGGGTCCGGGAGCGGATCCGAGCGGGCGTGGCGAGCTTCACCGCGCCGCGACTCGCATCCGATTTCGCGACCGACGCCTTGGGCGAGCTCGTCTCGAACGCAGTGAAGCTGGCGTTTCCGGCGCCGGCGAACGGCGCCACTCTGGCTCAGCCGATCCGCAGCGGCGCGTCCAAATCCGTTCAGACGGCCGCCGCGCGCTTCGCCGAGCACAAGCTTGCGGACCTGCTGAACGGCCTGTCGTCGAACCAGGATTATGCGACGGCAATGCGCGCGGTGAGCGCCGCCGATGGCGCGGAAATGCTGTTCCACCGCGACGAAGCCGCGCTGGTGCGCGATGTCTTCGGAGCCGCCGAGTCGGATCGGCGCGCGATCGCGGCCGCCTTGGCAGAACGTCCTCCCAGTCTCGTCGAGCGCATCTCGACGACGCAAGCGGACCAGATGGAGACCGCGGCACGGGCATTTGCGAATCAAATCGAAGGGACGCCTGCCGAGCGGCGGCGTGCTCTCGAGGGGCACCTCGGCACCTACGAGGACCTGTTTCCCGGTCAACGCGGCGCGGCGCAGCGCACACCACTCGGCATCGCGCTAGGTGAAGCATCCATTCCTCCTGTGCCGCCCGATCTGCCGGGCGGCGGCGGCGGTGGCGGTGGCGGTGGCGGTGGCGGCGGTGGCGGCCAGCCGGCCTCCACCCCGGCGCGTAGCTCCAGCGGCCCTGCGGGCACCTCGCGCAGCTTCGCGCGGATGAGCAGCTCCTTCCGCGTCGGCGGCGTCGTCATCGGCGCGCAACACAGCGGCGGGCAGAGGCTCGATTTCACCGATCTCGTCTGGGCGCGACATGGGAATGAACTGCAGTTGGCGCTCGTGGACCGGCGTGGCGGGCGCCACGAGGTCGGCACTTTCTCCGGCGTCATGGTCCAGCAGGCTTTGGCCTATGCCGCCGATGGAAGGGTGACGACGGTGACGATGACTAGCGGGCCGCTGCGACGGGCACTCCGAGTTCATGTTCACCCAGCACTCGTCAACACCGAGCTCGGCCGTACTTTCGTCCTGATCGACGCCGTCGCGGATGCTGCAGTCGAGGATCGCAGCCTCGCCGGGATCTGGCAGCGACGAGCGGGGCGGCAGTTGCAGGCGTACCGCGCAGCTTACCAAATCGCCGCTCCCTCTGTCGCCGCCGGACCCGGTCTGGACTTCCCCAGCGAGCTGCCGGCGAACGTCGCCGAACTTTTTCCGCCCGACTGGAACGTGGACGATCCGCGGCAGTCTTTCTTTGCATATCACAGCGACCGCTTCGACAGAGGATTGGTCCGGCGCATCATCGCGTGCGCGAGGAACGCCGGCGCGGCCGACGTGCAATTTCGCGCCTGCCTGTCCGCGTACACCGTTGACCGAAGCCACTACCGCGATCAGCCCGGTACGGTCTGGACCGGCGTGCGGGAACGCGCATTTGCTCTCGAGCCCGGCGCCTTTGGGCCCCGAAGTGGCCACCCGCTTCGATTCATGATGCAGATTGCCTTTGCTCCCCAAGACGATTGTGTGACCGACGAGTGTCAGCGGGCGGAAGGAAGGCCACCCTGGGAGTTTCCTATGGTCGCTGCGGAGGTAGAACAGAGCGTCGCGAGCTGGGTCAGCAAGGGGGATGAGCGTCGGACCATAGTCGAGCAGGCAAGCCGCTTTACGTTGTTGCAAAGGCTGTTCAGGGCGGCATTGGCGGGAGATCTGGGGCAAGGGTTTCCGCGCGCTCGACTGGTCGGCTTGATGCGGGTCGCCAAGAATGCGGATCGAGTGCAGGTGCAGGCGACCCCGATCTGGGATCGTTAGCGCGTGACACCCGGGCTGTGCCGCCGGCGGTCGTGCGCGCCGCATCTGCCACGTCCATTGATCTGAGGGCCGCTGCACCCGGCTGTGTCAGGACCGCGCGAATGCGCCTCGGGCTCGATCGCCCCCGAAGTGCCGCGCAAGCTGCGCAAGCCCGAAGCTTGCATAAGCCGGTGTCGCCCGCCATCTCGCCCCCATGGCCAACCCTCCCCTCAAGGCGGCGATTATCCCGGTGACGCCGCTCCAGCAGAATTGCTGCCTGCTCTGGTGCACCGCGACCATGAAGGGCGCGTTCACCGATCCGGGCGGCGACCTCGACCGGCTCAAGGCGGCCGCGCAGCAGCACGGCGTGACGATCGAGAAGATTCTCCTCACCCACGGCCATATCGACCATTGCGGATCGGCAAAGACCCTCGCCGAGGAGCTCGGCGTGAAGATCGAAGGGCCGCACATCGCCGACAAGTTCTGGATCGACCGCCTTGCCGAGGACGGCGCCCGCTACGGGATCCGGGGCCAGCCGTTCGAATCGGACCGCTGGCTCGACGACGGCGACCAGGCCAGGGTCGGCGAGCTGGTCTTCGACGTCTACCATTGCCCGGGCCACACGCCCGGCCACGTCGTCTTCCACCACCCGCCGTCGCGCCTCGCCATCGTCGGCGACGTGCTCTTCCAAGGCTCGATCGGCCGCACCGACTTTCCGATGGGCAATCACCAGGACCTGATCGACGCGATCACGTCCAAGCTCTGGCCGCTCGGGAACGACACCGCATTCGTCCCGGGCCACGGCCCGATGAGCACGTTCGGGCGCGAGCGGCAGACCAATCCCTTCGTCGCCGACAGGGTGCTCGCGCAGGCCTGAGGAACGCTGCGGTCGCGGCTGGCGTTTACGCTGCCGAAATGAAAGAGCTGCGTCTCATCCCGTTCCTTGCGGCGCTCTGCGCGGCGGCGTCCGCCTGTGGGCTCCCGAAGGACACCGAAGGGACTCTCGAGCGCATCCGCGGCGCGGGGGAGATCCGGGTCGGCCTGGTTCTCTCGCGTCCCGACGCGCCGCTCGACCGCCGCGCCGCCGCGCTTCTTCAGCGCCTCCAGGCGGCGACGGGAGCGAGGCCGCGTATCTTCCCCGGCGACGGCGAGCCGCTCCTCGCCAGGCTCGAGGAAGGGGAGGTCGACCTCGTCATCGGCCGCTTCACCGCCACCACGCCGTGGAGCACGATGGTGTCGCTCACTCCCCCGCTCGCCAAGGCCAAGCAGGGCAAGACCGAGATCATCCTCGCCGCGGCGATGCAGAACGGCGAGAACGAATGGATCGCGCTGGTCGAGCGCGAGGCCCGCGCTTTGCCGGAGACGGAAAAGTGAGGCGCGAATATCCGCCCCATGTCGAGGAAGGCATCCGCAAGGGCGCACGGCTTGAATATTGGACGCTCGCATGGCTGGTCACCGTGGTGCCGCTCATGTTCATCGTGATGGGATCGAGCCAGGCGATGAAGACGGTCTGGATCGAGGACATGCTGGGGTTCATCCCCCCAACCGTCTACCTGATCTCGGCGCGCTTCGAGCGCCGCGAACCGAGCGAGAAGTTCCCGGCCGGCTTCGACCGCGTCAACAGCCTCGCCTTCATCATCTCCGCGGTCGCGCTGACGCTGATGGGCGCCTATCTGCTGTTCGAAGCGGTGATGACGCTGGCGATGAAGGAGCATCCCACGGTCGGCACGACGCGGCTATTCGGGCGGGACATCTGGCTCGGCTGGCCGATGATCGCGGTGCTGCTCTGGAGCACGATCCCCTCGATGATCCTGGGGCGTCTCAAGCATCCGGTGGCGCGCACCATCCACGACAAGATCCTCCACACCGACGCCAAGATGCAGAAGGCGGACTGGATGACCGGCCTTGCCGCCATTGCCGGCGTGATCGGCATCGGCCTCGGCTTCTGGTGGGCGGATGCGGCGGCGGCGGGCTTCATCTCGTTCGGCATCCTCCACGACGGCATCAGCGAGCTGCGCGCCTCGACCGCGGAGCTGGTCGACGGCGCGCCGCGCAAGCTCGAGGAGGACGTCGTCGCACCCGAGGCCAAGGCGCTGCGCCGCGTCCTCGAGCTCCATTTCCCGGACAGCGAGGTGAGGCTGCGCGAGACCGGGCGGCTGATCCGGGCGCAGGTCGCCTGCGCCGCGCCCACGGAAAAGGTCGATCTCGACGCCCTCTGGCCCGGCGACCCCGACCGCAGCTGGCGCTTCGCGCAGCTGTCCTTCGTCCCGCCCGGCGAGGAGCGCGCCTGACCTAGGTGCGCGGCGCCTCGGCGCGAGTCACCGGTGCATCGAAGCGGCGCGGCTGCGGCCGCTCGGAATAGGAGAGATAGATGGCGTAGCCGGCGAGTCCCAGGAGGATGAGCGCGGTCAGCCCCATGCCGAGCATCCGAGGCAGGTTCGGCGCCGGCCGGTCCATCCCGAAGGCGTGGAGGAGGCGGGCGAGGATGAAGAGGAGGCCGGCGACCCACAACCACAGCTCGCTGCCGATGCCGAGCTCGATCAGCGCGAGCAGGACAAGGAAGATCGGCACGTTCTCGGAGAAATTGCCGTGTGCCCGCATTCGCGTCAGCACGGTCTCGTTGCCCTTGTCGCCGACCGAGATGTGATGCCTGCGCCGGAGCTGGCTCACCCGCGCGGCGAGCCAGATGTGAACCAGAGCGGCGGCGGCGGCGATCGTCAGAGAAATTGGCAGGATCATGGTCTTCCCCCTGTTCGAGGCGGAGACTCGCACGGGGCGGGGCCGCTTGCAACCGCGGCGGAATTCGCTATAGCCCGCACCGCTCGCGCGAGCACTCGGCCGCCAGGCCCGCGGCCCTCCCAAGCCGTGGAAACTGGCTTACGATCTCGCCGCATCACGAACGTCAGCGAATGGAACAGGTGCCAGCATGGCCGTCCCCAAAAGAAAAACGTCGCCCTCGAAGCGCAACATGCGGCGCAGCCATCACGCGCTGAAGCCGGTCAATTACCAGGAATGCCCGAATTGCGGCGAGCTCAGGCTTCCGCACAATCTGTGCGTCGGCTGCGGCCACTATAATGGGCGTGAAATCGTTTCCAAGGACGCCTAAGAACGCCGCTCGGACAGCGAGGAGACGAGCCGTTGGCGAGAGCGCCCCGGATCGCAATCGACGCGATGGGAGGCGATATCGGCCCGGCGGTCACCGTCGCCGGCGCTGCGCGCGCGCATAAGAAGCGCTCGGATCTCAGCTTCATCCTGTTCGGCGACGAAGAGGCGATCCGAGCCGAGCTCGACAGTCATGAAGGCCTCGCGCGGGTCTGCGAAGTCGTCCACACGCCCGACGTCATCGCCCCCGAGGACAAGCCGAGCCAGGCGATCCGGCGCGCCAAGACGACCTCGATGGGCCGCGCCATCGCCGCGGTGAAGGCGGGCGACGCCAATGCGGCGGTGTCGGCCGGCAATACCGGCGCGATGATGGCCATGGCCAAGCTGGCGTTGCGGACCATGCCCGGCATTGACCGCCCGGCGCTCGCCGCGCTCCTGCCGACCCTGGGCGAGAACGACCTCGTCATGCTCGATCTCGGCGCCAATACCGAATGCGATGTCAGAAACCTCGTCCAGTTCGCGGTGATGGGCGCGGCCTATTCGCGCGTCGTCCTCGATCTCGAGCGGCCGCGCGTCCAGCTCCTCAACATCGGCACCGAGGAGCTCAAGGGCACGGACGAGCTCAAGGAAGCGGCGGCCATCCTGCGCGAGGCTTCGCATCTGCCGATGCGCTTCGAGGGTTTCATCGAGGGCGACAAGATCTCCCGCGGCGACGTCGACGTGGTCGTGACGGACGGCTTTTCCGGCAATATCGCCTTGAAGTCGCTGGAGGGGACGGCGCGCTTCGTCACCGATCTGCTGAAGCGCGCCTTCACCAGCTCGATCCGCTCCAAGTTCGGCTTTCTCATCTCGCGCCCGGCGACCGAATTGCTGCGCCACCATCTCGACCCGAACAATCACAACGGCGCGGTCTTCCTCGGCCTCAACGGCCTCGTCGTGAAGAGCCACGGCAGCGCCAACGTCAAGGGCATCGAAAATGCGATCGGCGTCGCGGCGCGGATGGTTCGCGCCGATCTCACCCGCAAGATCACCGAGGATCTCGCCAGCGTGAGCCTGCGGCCGGCTCCCGCGCCGGCGCCGGAAGGGGTCCCGGCAAAATGAGCCGGCGTTCGATCATCGTCGGGACAGGCTCGGCCCTGCCGCCCAACCGCGTCACCAACGCCCAGCTCGCCGAGCGGGTCGACACCACCCACGAATGGATCGTCGAACGCACCGGCATCGAGGCCCGCCATATCGCCGCCGACGGCGAGACTACGGCCACGCTCGCCACCGAAGCGGCGCAAAAGGCGCTCGCCGCAGCCGGGGTGCCCGCGGGCAAGGTCGGCCTCATCGTGCTCGCGACGGCGACTCCCGACCAGACCTTTCCCGCGAGCGCGACCCGGGTCCAGACGGCCTTGGGCATCGACGACTGCATCGCTTTCGACGTCGCCGCGGTCTGCACCGGCTTCCTCTACGCCCTCTCCGTCGCCGACAACATGCTGAAGGGCGGCATGGCCGAATTTGCCCTCGTCATCGGTTCGGAGACGTTCAGCCGCATCCTCGACTGGGAGGACCGCGCGACTTGCGTCCTGTTCGGCGACGGCGCCGGCGCGCTCGTCCTCCAGTCGGTCGAGGCGCAGGACAAAGGCGTGCTGGCGACCAGGCTCCACGCCGACGGCCGCCACAACGACCTCCTCTTCGTCGACGGCGGCGCCTCGACGACCGGCACGATCGGCAAGCTGAGGATGAAGGGCAAGGAGGTGTTCCGCCACGCGGTCACCAACCTTGCCGCCGTCCTCACCGAGACGCTCGAGGCCGCCGGCCATACGGCCGACGAGGTCGACTGGGTCGTGCCGCACCAGGCCAACAAGCGCATCCTCGACGCGACCGCCAAGAAGCTCGGCCTCGATCCGAATCGGGTCGTCGTCACCGTCGACCAGCACGCCAACACGTCCGCGGCTTCGGTCCCGCTCGCGCTCGACACGGCCGTCAAGGACGGGCGGATCAAGGCGGGCGACCTCATCGTCCTCGAAGCGATGGGCGGCGGATTCACCTGGGGCGCCGCGGTCGTCCGCTACTAACACCTTGCCGCAATGGGCGATTGCGCTCTTTCGCAAGCTCGACTAGACTTCGCGGACTTCCGGGGGGGAAAGGACGAAAGCATGGCTGACGCAGGGACGATCAGGCGGCCCGACGCCGGGACTTTGACGCGGGCGGACCTCGCGGACACGGTCCATCACGAGATTGGCCTGTCGCGCGCGGAATCGGCGAACATCGTCGAGCGCATCCTTCACCATATGTGCCACGCTCTGTCCGAGGGGCAGAACGTCAAGATTTCCGGCTTCGGCAGCTTCATCCTGCGCGACAAGGGCGAGCGGATCGGGCGCAACCCCAAGACCGGCGTCGAGGTGCCGATCGCGCCGCGCCGCGTCCTCACCTTCCGCGCCAGCCAGATCATGCGCGAGCGGATCGCGGGCGACTGAGTCCCCCCGGATGGCCGACGACGCCAGCCGCAAGAGCGATCAGGCCTTCCGCACCATCGGCGAGCTTGCCGGCGAGCTCGGCGTGCCCCAGCATATCCTCCGTTATTGGGAGACGCGCTTCCCGCAGCTGCGTCCGCTCCAGCGGGCCGGGAACCGGCGCTACTACCGCCCCGCCGATGCCGATCTCGCCAGGCGCATCCACCGCCTCCTCAACGAGCAGGGCTATACGATCCGCGGCGTCCAGCAGCTGCTCGCCTCGCGCGGCGGCGGGGAAGAGGAGGAGGCGGCGCCTGCGCGCGCGCCTGCCGCGGCGCGCCCGGCGGTCGGCGTCGACGAGCTGAAGGCGCTGCGCCGTACGCTCGCCGAGGCGCTCGCATCCGCAAGCCTGCAGCTTTCCTAAGAAAGAGGTCTCCCATCCCACGGCGTCATCCCGGCGAAGGCCGGGATCTCAGCGGGTGAAGAGCACCGGCGCCGGCGGAGGGCGTCCTGCACGAGCGCCGGGCTTATTCTCCCGGAGATCCCGGCCTCCGCCGGGATGACGGTGTGGCACCCTCACTTGTACATGCCTTCGCGCAGGTTGATGCCGTGCTCGAGCCAGGCCTTGAGGGCGCAGAGCATCTGCGACCAGCCCATGCAATTGCCGTAGGAGGCTTTCAGGCCGGCATCCGTCTCGCGCCAGCCTTCTTCGGCAATCGAGACGCGAGTGCGTCCGTCGGCGGTGGGCTCGAACTCGATCGTGACCTTAGTCCTGTAGCCCGCGCCCGCGGTTTCGGCGGCCTCCTCCGGCGGACCTTCATTTGCCTGCCAATAGAGGACGATGCGGCGGCCCGGCTCGACCTCGCCGACCTCGACCGGGAAGGCGCCCGGGAAATCGTGGAAGTCCCAGCTGACGGTCGCGCCCGGCTCGAGCCTGCCGACCGCCCCGCCGGTGGTGAAGTAGCGCGACAGCTGCGCCGGATCGGCGACCGCCTCGAATACCTCGCGCACGGGCCGCGAGACGTGGGCGGAGACCTTGAACTTCAGCTCCATGCGTGCTCCCTCTCTGATCCCGCCGCTAGCTGTCCTCGTCCGGCCCCAGCTCGGGGTCGAGGTCGCGCGGGCGGATGAACCGTTCGAGCCGGCCGGCGCCGGGACCGACGCCGCGCCAGCTTTCGGCGTCGAAGACCAGTTGGGCGAGCGTCCCGGTCGGATATTTGACCGTCACGTCGTCGCGCAGCCTCGACTTTCGGGCGAGGGCGATCGCGAGGCTCTCGATGCCTGGATTGTGGCCGGCGAGGAGCAGGCTCTGCGCATTTTCGTCGGACTTGCGGACGATCTCGAGCAAAGTCTGGACGCTGGCGAGGTAGACGTCGTCCTCCCAGCGGGCGCCGAGCGATCGGCCGTAGCCGGCTTCGACCTCTGCCAGCGTCTCCTTGACGCGAAGCGCCGGCGAGGCGATCGCCGCGTCGAACTCCAGGCCGAGCGCGCGCATTTCGGCGCCGATGCGGCGCGCCGCCTTGCGGCCGCGGCGATTGAGCGGCCGGTCGAAGTCGCGTGCGACCGGATCGTCCCAGGTCGACTTGGCGTGCCTCAACAGGGTCAGCGTCTTCATTCGATCCCTTCGTGCGCGCCTTCCCGCAGATCCTCATCCGACTGATGCCCGAAACCGTCTCCGCTTGAAAGCCGGGCGCGGACGCGCTGGATCGCTTCCGCGAGCGGCACGCGGCGGACTGCGACGCCCGGCGGGAAGGCCGTGAGGAGCCGCGATGGGGTCGCCGGGGAGAGGAGGACGAACATGCCCCTGTCCTCGGCGCGGCGGATGAGGCGTCCGAACGCCTGGGCGAGACGGCCGCGCACCACCCGGTCGTCGTAACCGGGACCGCCATGCGCGGCCCGCCGCGCCGCGTGGAGCACGGTCGGCCGCGGCCAGGGCACGCCTTCCATCACGACGAGGCGCAGCGAATGACCGGGCACGTCGACGCCGTCGCGCAATGCGTCGGTGCCGAGCAGCGAGGCGCGCGGATCGTCGCGGAAGATGTCGACGAGGGTGCCGGTGTCGATCGGATCGACATGCTGGGCGTAGAGCGGCAGTCCGGCGGGGGCGAGACGGTCGGCGATGCGGGCGTGGACCGCTTTCAGCCGCTGGATGGCGGTGAACAGTCCCAATGTTCCCCCTCCCGCCGCCTCGATCAGGCGCGCATAGGCGCCGGCCAGAGCGGGGAGGTCGCCGCGCCTCAGGTCGGTCACGATCAGGACCTCGCTATTGCCGGCATAATCGAACGGACTGGGCGCGGCGAAGCGCTGCGGCTCGCGCCCGAGATGGGCGGCGCCGGTCCTGGCGTCGGCGGCGGCCCAGTCGTCGCCGCCCCCGCGCAGCGTCGCCGAGGTGACGACGATGCCGTGGGCGGGTTTCAGCACCGTCTCGGCGAGCGGCCGGGTCGGGTCGAGCCAGCGGCGGTGGAGGCCGATATCGTATTCGCGCCCGTCGACGCGCTCGACGGCGAGCCAGTCCACGAAATCGGGGTCGGCGGGACCGCCGATCCGGGCCGCCAGCGCGATCCAGGCCTGGAGCGACTGCGCCCGCCAGGCGAGGCCGCCGAGCGCTCCTTCCACGCGCGCCCGCGCCTGCGCGTCGAGCCAGTCGGGCGCGTCCTCGACCACCGCTTCGAGCCTTTTGCCGAGCGCGACCAGCGGGCGGTGGAGGAGCTCGAGCGCCTCGAGAGCGGGCGCGGCGGCTTCGATGAGCTGCGGATCCAGCTCGGCCAGCTCGGTCTCGAGGCCGTAGCCCGCATCCTGGGCATTGGAGCGCGCGTAGACGGTGCCGCGCACCGCTGCGAGCAGCGTCTCGAGCGGACCGAACGCCATGCCTTCCGCAATGCGCTGCAGCCAGCCGTCGCCCGGGAGCGCGCTTGCCATCTGGACCGCGGCGTCGAGCGCGGCGGAGCCGGCCTCGTCGTAGGAAGCGACGTCCATCAGCCGGGCGGCCAGGCCCCGGCGGCGGCCGCGCGACTTGCCTTCTGGTCCCACGATCCAGCGCCGGAGCTCGATCAGCTCCTGCCCGGTAAGCGCCGTCGCGAAGGTCGAATCGGCGGCATCGAACAGATGATGGCCCTCGTCGAAGATAAGGCGGGTGGGCGGATTGCCGCCGTCCCGCCCCCTGGCGGCGTTGACCATGACCAAGGCATGGTTGGCGATGACGAGATCGGCGTCGGCGCTGGCGCGGGCCGAGCGCTCGATGAAGCAGCGCCGGTAATGCGGGCAGCCGGCATAGACGCACTCGCCCCTCCGGTCGGTGAGCGCGGCGGCGCCGGCGCGGCGGAACAAGCTGGTCAGCCAGCCCGGCAGGTCGCCGCCGACCATGTCGCCGTCGCGCGTATAGGCCGCCCAGCGTGCGACGAGGACGGCGAGGATCGCGGCGCGGCCGGCAAACCCTCCCTGAAGCGCGTCCTCGAGATTGAGCAGACAAAGATAATTTTCCCGCCCCTTGCGGATGACGACCTTCTCCCGGCGCGCCGCCGCGTCCGGGAAGAGGCGGCCGCTCTCGCGGTCGAGCTGGCGCTGGAGCGCCTTGGTGAAGGTCGAGACCCAGACCGCGCCGTCCGCCTTTTCCGCCCAGAGCGAGGCCGGAGCGAGATATCCCAGGGTCTTGCCGATGCCGGTACCGGCTTCGGCGAGGATCAAATTGGGCTCGCCCTCGACGCGGCGCGGCCCGAAGGCGGACGCGATCGAGCCGCAATAATCGCGCTGACCCTCGCGGACCTCGGCGCCGGGTCCGACGAGCCGGCCGAGCCGGGCCTGCGCCTCGTCTTCGGCCACGGAGACGGTGCGCGGCTGCTGGCGTGGAGGGGCCTCGGCCCATTCGGGGAGGCGCGAGAACAGCCAGGGCTCGTCGCGCTCGGGCCGGGGCAGACGTTGCCCGACGACCGGCGCCCAGGTCCAGCGCAGCCGCCAGAGCGACTGCGCCGACGCCCAGGCGCCTTCCCGCTCGGGCCAGTCCCGCTCGATCGTCGCGAGAAGGGCCGCCGCGGCCTCGCGCAGGAAGGCCGCCGCCTCCGCATCGCTTGCCGGCGGCGCGAGGCCGAGCGCCCCGGCCATGCCGTTCGGCGTCGGCACGGCGAAGCGCGCCGGATGGACGAAGGCGAACAGCTCGAGCAGATCGAGCCCGGACAGGTCGGGATAGCCGAGCCTTTGGCCGACCAAAGGCGCGTTCAGCATGATCAGCGGGGTCTCGGCCGCCCGCGCGATCGCCTCGCCGCGGCTCAGCCCTTCGACGCGGCCGTCGGCGTGCGCCATCCAGATGCCGCCATGGGTTGCGTGCAGCGCGGGGTGCGGGAGCGACGTAGACACCGCGGCACAATGATCGATCAAGAACGAAACGGCAACAGCGGACGAGCGCCTCGCAAATTGGGTAAGGGGCGGCGGCGAAGGATCTCGCGACCGCTAAGACACAGGGATCGGCGGGATGGGTTTGTCCGATAGCTTTGCGGCCTGTTCTGCGTATTCTTGAGCCATGCCCCGAAGCGTGGCGGCAGTGCGCTGGTCGGGGGTGGCTCGCGCGAGATCACGGCACTTTTTCGCTGAAGCCAAGAGGCGGGAGCGTTCAGTCACCACGGATCGGTTCGCTCCAAATTCTGCGAGGCAAGGAAGAGGGCGAATCGCGCCGGAATGCGGAGTTCCGACGCGACCCAGCGCCGCAGGAACTTAATCCTCGGCCCTATCCCCCAAGAGTCGCGGACTTAACATAGGATAGGCGACGCCGCACCAAACATTCGAAAGATTCCATAGCCCGAAATCAGATCGGACATGCCGGCGATCTGGAAGCCATGTACCGCCAGAGGCGCGAGGAAGAGGCGGCGAAGCGCGCGCCGTTGCGCGAAGAGGCGCCCTTGAGAGGCTGCCGCGTCGGCGTGCCGTTCGGTTATCGGGGATGGTCGCCCAAGCCGTCTTTGGGGCGGTGACCGCCTCAGTGCGCCCGCCCTAGGGCGTCCTGCCGAACCCGCGAACGACAACATCGAAGCCGCATCGCCCTGCACCGGGTTGGGATGCCCCCGATCCGGATCAGCTTCTCATTGACCTGCTGGAGCCGGGGCATAGTCTCGGTCGACGTAGGGGGAGCGCCGGAATGACGATTGCTTCTAAGCCCAAAGGGATTGGACTGCTGTTCGTCCACGGCATCGGCGAGCAGAAAAGGTGGGAGCATCTCCACAGCTCGGTCCTGCAGCTTGCCGAGCTGCTCCGCCAAAGCGACCTCGTCGCCAGCGTTACCATCCAGGACGATACCGGCGCGTGGAAGGCGGCGGCGGACGAGCCCGACTTTCAGCGCGCGCCGCTGACCATGGACGTCCGGCGGGCGGACGGCCAGAAGCTGCGCTTCGAATGCTACGAAGTATGGTGGGCCGATCTCGGCTGCCGATCGGGACCGCTGGATACATTGCGGTTCTGGCTCTGGGGGCTCGGCCAGTGGTGCGCGCCCATCTATCGCGAGCTGGATGCAAGCCGCCTCGCCTTGCGGCCGCCCGAGGAACGTCCGCTCAGCAAGCTGCCCGACTCGGTGGTGGGCCGGCCGCTCGAAATCTGGGTGCGGCTGCAGCTGTTCGCGGCGGCGCTCGCGGCCGCCTTCGTCTTTTGCACCTGGTCGCTGGCCAAGCGCGTGTTCGCGACCCTGCGCGGGAAGACGCCCTCCCCGACGCTGATCGTCCAATATGTCGGCGATGTCCGGACCTTCACGGAGCGAGCGGCGCCGGGCGACAGCGCGCTCAGCGACCCCGGATTTCCGCGACGGGTCGGGATCCGGCGCCGGATGGTGCGCGAGATGGTTGCGCTCGCATCGCGGAAAGACATCGGGAGCTGGTACGTGCTCGCGCACAGCCTCGGCACCGTGGTCGCCTATAACGGCCTCACCGAAATCGGGCACGCATTGCCCAATTACCTGACCGAGAAGCAGTGGGGGCAGGTCCCCGATGC
The DNA here is from genome assembly GCA_036386475.1 of Allosphingosinicella sp. Taxonomy (GTDB): domain Bacteria; phylum Pseudomonadota; class Alphaproteobacteria; order Sphingomonadales; family Sphingomonadaceae; genus Allosphingosinicella. Next base: position 204,695 of record DASVVQ010000016.1, read on the forward strand.
CTGGAAGCGCGACGAGCAGACGGGCAAGCGGAACGCCGACGATACGGACCAAATGATGCCGGCCCGCCCCCTCTGGCTTGCGCACGACGACGTGATCAACCGCAACCTGCTGTTCAAGAAGCTGCGCGGTTTCCTCACCTATGGCAGCCCGCTCGACAAGTTTGCCGGCCTATGGCCGCGCATCGTCGCCACCGCGACGGACCGGGCCAATCCGTTCCAGCGGGCGATGCGGTGGGTCAATCTCTACGCGCCGACCGATCCGGTGGCGGGTCCAAGCGATTCCTACGGCCAGATTCCGTTGGGATTGCCCGCGCCCCGAAACTGCCGTGCCCGCTGGTCGATTTGGGCGGGGCTCGAGCATATCCGCTACTTTCGGGGATTCGAGCGCTTCCAGAAAGCGGAGGAAGGCCAGCGCATCGCGGTCGGCGAGTGGCTGCTCGGTGAAAGTGCCGACGACATCGAGCTGCGAGACGCGGGCGCGGGTACGGCGCGGTTTGCCGCTTCTGCGTGGTACCTCGTGCTGATCGTCCTTTTGTGGGTAGTCACCGCGTCCCTCATCGTTCTGGCAGCCAGAGCGTTGAGTCAGGCGGCAGGCGAGGATCGCCAGTCCTTCTTCGACTGGACCGCCTTGGAGGCCGGTCTGCGGACCGCTTTGGGCCCCGTCGCGGGTCTCTTCGTCGCACTGGTGCTGGTGATCGGGCTGTACCGCTGGATGCGCGAGAGCTGGCTGAACTGGACCCTGGCCGCTGCCGACGAGCTCGGCGAGGCCGCCATTGCCATGCTGCGCAGAAACGCCGTCGCAGCGACGCTGCTGCTCATGTTGATGGTTCCCCCGATGATCGCCGCGCTGTTCCACGACCTCGCATTGGCCGCGGAGTGGGCCGACCGGCTGCCCTCTCTCCCGATAAAGGAGCTCCTCCCCGAAAGCTGGGCGGCAAGCCGCTGGGTGGAAGGGCTGTTGTCGCACGGCTGGATCACCGCCGTTGCAGGCCTGCTCGGAATCGGCTTCGCCAGCGCCGTGCAAGCTCTCGTCAATGCCGCCGATCCCTAGGCGCGGCTTGCACCGGGCGCGGGAAGCGGCAAAGGCAGCGCCATGTCCATCCCCGACGAAGTGCGAGAGGCAGCTCTCGTTTCCAAGGCCTGGCCCTACGAGGAAGCCCGCAAGATCCTGAAGCGCTACCCGGACGGGCCGGGCGGCGGCGGGATCGTCTTCGAGACCGGCTACGGACCTTCCGGCCTTCCCCATCTCGGCACCTTCCAGGAGGTGGCGCGGACGTTGATGGTCCGCCATGCCCTCGCCGAGATGACCGGCTGGCCGACGCGCCTGATCGCCTTTTCCGACGACATGGACGGGATGCGCAAGGTGCCGCCCGGCGTCCCGCACCAGGAGATGATGCACGACCATCTCGACCAGCCGCTCTCGCGCGTCCCCGACCCCTATGGCTGCGGCCACGCCAGCTTCGCCGCGCACAACAACAATCTCCTGATCCAGTTCCTCGACCGGTTCGGCTTCGACTATGAGTTCCTCGCCTCGAGCGATTGCTACGGCTCCGGCCGCTTCGACGAAGCGCTGCGGCAGATGCTGCGCCGCCATGATGCGATCCTGGACGTGATGCTGCCGACCCTGCGCGAGGAGCGGCGGAAGACCTATTCGCCGGTGCTGCCGATCAGCGCGGTGAGCGGCAAGGTGCTGCAGGTCCCGGTCGAGGTCGTCGACGCCGAGGCCGGGCTGGTGCGCTATGTCGAGCCCGAGACCGGCGACCCGGTCGAGCAGTCGATCCTGGGCGGCGGCGCGAAGCTGCAGTGGAAGGTCGACTGGGCCTTGAGATGGTACGCGCTCGGGGTCGACTATGAGATGGCGGGCAAGGACCTGATCGACTCGGTCGTCCAGAGCTCGAAGATCGTCCGCATCCTCGGCGGCCGGCCGCCGGAAGGCTTCAATTACGAGCTCTTCCTCGACGAAAACGGCGAGAAGATCTCCAAGACCAGGGGCAACGGCGTCACTCTCGACGAATGGCTCACCTACGCCCCCCCCGAAAGCCTGGCCTTCTACATCTACCGCGAGCCGAGAAGGGCGAAGCAGCTCTCGTTCGGGATCATCCCGAAAGCCGTGGACGAATATTATCAGTTCCTTGCCGCCTATCCGGCGCAGGAATGGGACAAACGCCTCGGCAATCCGGTCCACCACGTCCACGCCGGCAAGGTGCCGGAGGCGCGGATGCCGCTGTCGTTCGCGTTGCTCCTCAATCTCGTCGCCGTCTCCTCGACCGACGACAAGGACCTGCTCTGGGGCTTCGTCCGCCGCTATGCGCCGGACGCCTCGCCCGAAACGCATCCCGACCTCGACGCCTTGATCGGCCATGCTCTGGCCTATTTCCGAGACTTCGTCGCCGGCTCGCTTCGCCGCCGCCCGCCCGACGAGAGAGAAACCGCGGCCCTGCGCGATCTCGACGCCCGCCTCGGCGCCCTCCCGGCGGAGACCGGCGCGGAGGAAATCCAGAACCTCGTCTTCGAGATCGGCAAGGCCCACGGCTTCGAGCCGCTGCGCGACTGGTTCAAGGCGCTCTACGAAACGCTGCTCGGCACCAGCCAGGGGCCGCGTATGGGCAGCTTCATCGCCCTCTACGGCATCGACAACAGCCGCCGCCTGATCGCCGAGGCGCTGGCGGACTAGCGCGGCGAGGCGTCTGCCGGTTTGGCAAAGGAGAGCTTGGCTTGTCCGAGTAACCACAGAATTGGGAAATCGGTATCGGAGCCACAGCGTTTGCACACCATGCGCTCAGCCACAAAGAACCTTGGGGCGTTCGACTTCCGTATTACGAATGGCATTTCGCAGACGCTGCACTTCAGCAGTTCTCCAAATGCTAGGTTGATTTGCCGTAAAAGTCCCGAACTGCCGCGGCAGAACAAGCTGTGATAGACAGCAAACATTATTAGGACCAGACGGCCCACGTACTCCCGGTCAATCGGGAGAGTCCGGGAAAAAAGAGACGTGACTATTCCAAACATGTACATAAGCGCGTATGCGAGCTGCGGATAGGTCGTGTGAAATACGTCATCGTCTTCCGGGTTCTTAAAGACGAAATTGAAATTTAGGGAATCGGTTTTCAAGTTCGCGTTGAAACTCGTAACGAGATGATTGGCTTGATCAAATAAGATCGCAAGGCCATTTGGATTTGACTTATCGAAAACAGTGTCATTTAGATGCGTGGCGCTAAATAGATCATCGATCAACATGGCATTGATGGCACCGGAGAAAATTGACTTTCTCTGGTCAGGGCGGAATTCCCGAAGCCGCAAACCATGAGCCGGCCCATTCTCGAAAAGTCGGAAAAACTCCTCCTCGTCGGATAGTAGGAGGCTAAGATAAAAAAGGGTTTCACGGAGAGGCTTTCGAAGCAGTGCGAATCCCACTACGTACTTGCGTTTGCTTAGCGCAATGAGTCCATCGTAGAGGAAATCTAGCATGTCCGCGGTAAGTGCAAGCATTACATGATTAAGTAGGAGACGTTTTGTCTCGACCCGTTTGGAAGTCTGAAGGAGCACGCCAATAGGATCTTCTGGAGTGGCCAAAAAAGCTTGCTGCTCCTCCGAAGTTAAATCGACTTCCATGCTGCGCATATGCGACGCGTCTGCCTCGCGAAGCAGATGCAGCATCTGGTCGTGTATATAAAAACAGAACTCGTGCCGTGCCCACATCGTCTTGGGCACACGAACAAGTTTTTCCGCGTCGAGGTAACTGAGAGGCGTGGATGAGGCCATGCTAGCTTATTTTTCGCGCAAAGATAGACTTCACTAGGACACGTCCCTCCGCGTGTTCCTCACCCCGCCCGGCGGCTGGCGATCCAGTCGTCGATCTTGCGCTCGAGGACCGTCAGCGGAAGCGCGCCGGTGGCGAGGACCTGCTCGTGGAAGTCGCGGATGTCGAAGCGGTCGCCCAGCGCGGCCTGGGCGCGGGCGCGCAGCTCGAGGATCTTCAATTGGCCGATCTTGTAGGCCAGCGCCTGGCCGGGGATCGCGATGTAGCGCTCGACCTCGGAAGTGGCGTCGGTGCGGCCCATGGCGCTGTTGGCGAGCATGTACTGGATCGCCTGGTCGCGGCTCCAGCCCTTGGCGTGGATGCCGGTGTCGACGACGAGGCGCATCGCGCGCAGCATCTCGTCGTCGAGATGGCCGTAGCGCTGGTAGGGATCGGTGAAGAGGCCGAGCTCGGGCCCCAGCTTCTCGGCATAGAGCGCCCAACCCTCGACGAAGGCGGTGTTGCCGCCGAAGCGCATGAAATTGGGAAGCTGCTCGTTCTCCTGGGCGAGGCTGATCTGGAAATGGTGCCCGGGCACCCCCTCGTGGAGATAGAGCGTCTCCATGCCCGGCGTCGTCCGCGACGGCAGATCGTAGGTGTTGAAATAGAAGACGCCGGGCCGCGACCCGTCCGGCGTGCCGCCCTGATAATAGGCGCCGGCCTGGTTGCGCTCGAGGAAGGCGGGGACGGGGCGAATCTCCAGCGCGGTGCGCGGCAGGGTGCGGAACAGGGTCGCGATGCGCTGGTCGACGAGGCGCCCGATCTCGCGATAGCCGTTGCCGAGCTGCTCGGCCGATTCCGGCTTGAAGCGCGGGTCGGTGCGGATGTGCTCGAAAAAGGCCTGGAGATCGCCGCGGAAGCCGGTCTCGCGGCGGATCGCTTCCATCTCGCCGCGGATGCGCGCGACCTCGCGCAGGCCGAGCTCGTGGATATGATCGGCGGTCAGCGGCAGCGTCGTCGTGTCCTCGATGAGGCTCGTGTAGAGACGCGCGCCGCCCGGCATCTGGCCGAGACCGACGCTTTCGCGGGCAACCGGAAGATACTCGTTGCGCAGGAAATCGCGCAGCCGGGTGAAGGCGGGGCGGATTTCGCTGGTGATCGACTGGCGGTAGGCCGTGCGCAGCCGCTCGCGCTGGTCCTCGGGAACGGTATCCGGGAAGTTCTGGACGGGGAGGTAGAAAGTGGAGCCCTCGACGCCCTGCTCGAGCATGGTGTCGAGCTGGCCGATGACGTTGTTGACGACCAGCTTGGGCTGGGTGACGCCGGTCGTCATGCCCTGGCGGAACCGCGCGATCGCCGCGTCGATCTGCGAGACGAAGCCGGTGGTGCGCCTCAGGCTGTTCTCATAATCCTCGACCGTCCGGAACGGGGCGACGCCGCGGCCCGAGGAAAGATCGGCGAAGCTGGTGTGGAAACCGAAGAAATGGTCGATCGGCCGCACCGCGGTCAGCGCGAGCATTTCGGGGGTCAGCTGCCTGATCGCGATCTCCTTGTCGCGGCGGAAGACGTCGTAGGCGAGCCGGTTGGTCGCATCGAGCGCGCTGCGGTCGATCGCGAGCAAGGCCGTTAGCTCGGCCTGCTGGGCGGCGCGCTCGCGGTCGAAGAAGGCGTCGCTCAGATAGTCGCCATATTGGTCGGCATAGCGCAGGTCGCCACGATAGAGGGCGGCGAGCGGAATACGGCGAAGCTGGTCCTCGTCGCTGCGCGCGAACAAGGCGCGCAGGCGTTCGGCAGGGGACTGGGCGGCGGCGGCGGGCGCGGCCGGTGCGGCGGCCGGCGAAGCGACCGGCGCCTCGCCCGCTTGCGGCGTCGCGCACGAGGCGAGCAGGAGAGCGCAGGGCGCGGCGGCCGCGAGGAACAGGGTCTTGAGGGTCATCGAAAATCCTTTTTCCGTCACGGTCGGGCGCCGGCCGGCGCTTCGACAACGATGTCCTTCACGGGCGCACACCAGGGCCGCTCGCGATACCATTTGGTGATGATGTATTTGAGTCCGGCGATCACCGGCATACCCTGGTGAAGCGTGAAATGGTTGGGCTGCCCGAGCAGGTCCATATTGTTCCAGGCGAGGAGGTTGCCGGTACGCGGCGTGACCTTGAGGTCGAGCTCGGGAAAGGCGGTCTGGCCGCCGGCTTCCGGCTCATTGAGGAAGATCATCGCCGTCCAGGTGCGCTGCCCGCCGGTCTCGGCCTCCTTCTTGTAGTAATTCTGGTTGGTGTAGAAGAAATCGTGATGCGGCTTGAACTGCTGGCCGACGTCGTAGCGCTGGCCCTGCACCGTCTCGCCGAGCTCGGGCTGGATGCCCATCAATTGCGAGATCTTGGCCTCGATGCCGGCGACGAGCGGATCGTAGCGGTCGAAATTGGCGCTGTCGCTGGTCCGGTAGCTGGGGTCCGGATCGTCGCTCAGCACGCCCGAGGGGAAGCGGTTGGCCTCGATCTGGGCGATCAGCGCGGCGCATTCGTCGTGGCTGAGGAAGTCGCGAACGACGTAGAGGTCCGCCTGCTTGACGGGCAGCCGGAAGGTGTCGGGCGTGCGCGCCAGGCGGTTGCGAACATATTCGCCGACGGCGGCGCGATATTCCTCGGGAGTCATTGCGCGCTCAATCGACGACCCGGCCGCGAACCATGACGAAGGCGACGCTCTCCAGCCGGCGCACGTCCTGGAGCGGGTCGCCGTCGACCGCGATGATGTCGGCCGACATGCCGGGCGCGATGCGGCCGATCTCGCTCTCGAGGTTGAGGAGGCGCGCCGCCGCGGTCGTCGCCGAGGCGAGCGCTTCGGCCGGGCTCATGCCGAGCAGGTCGACCATCATGTAGAGCTCCTGGGCGTTGCGGCCGTGGGCGAAGACGCCGGCATCCGTGCCGAACACCACCGGCACGCCGGCCGCGCGCGCGGCGCGCCCGGCCCGGCCGAGATGCTCCACCGTCTCGCGGATCTTCGCCTCGACCGTCGGCGTGTAGATGCCGCGGCCGAGGCCTTCGCGCACGCCGACCAGCGCCATCATCGTCGGCACCAGCACGCTGCCCGAGGCCCGCATCGCCTGGAGGGCGCGGGCGTCGGCGAAGGTGCCGTGCTCGATCGAATCGACGCCGGCGCGGGCCGCCGCCTCGATGCCGCGCGCGCCGTGGGCATGGGCGGCGACCCGGAGGCCGAGGGAATGGGCGGTGACGACGATCGCGCGCATCTCCTCGTCGCTGAAATGCGCTTCGAGGCCGCGGCCCTGCTGGGAGAGGACGCCGCCGGTCGCGGTGAACTTAATCACCTGGGCGCCGGCCTGGGCGAGCTGGCGGACGCGGGCGGCGCATTCCTGCGGGCCCGTGCAGGTATTGTTCGCCGAGAGCGCCTGGAGGACCTCGGGGCGAAAGCCGTTGACGTCGCCGTGGCCGCCGATGATCGAGATGGCCGGCCCCGACGAGATGATCCGCGGGCCGACAATGATCCCTTCCGTCGTGCCGCGGGCGAGGGCGAAGCCGACCCGGGGCGGCGAGCCGAGATCGCGCACCGTGGTGAAGCCGGCGCGCGCGGTGATGCGGGCGTTCTTGACGCCGATCAGGGTCCACCATTCGTCCGATTCGACCGCCTCGCGCCAGAAGTCGCCGCCGGGATCGCCCGAGAGATGGACGTGGCTGTCGATCAGGCCGGGAAGCACGGTGCGACTGGACAGGTCGATGAAGCGCGCGCCTGCGGGCGCCGGCTGGTGCCCGTCGGCGACCGCAGTGATGCGGCCGTCGACGATCGTGATCGTCGATGGGCCGCGCGGCCGCTGCGAGGCGTCGGCGATGAGCCGTCCGGCATGGATGACGACGGTCTCCGCGGCGGCGGGCACGGCGGCGGCGAAGACGGCTGCGACGAAGAGGAGGAGGCGGGCGATCATAAGGCGGACCTCGGCAGGGAAGACGAATTGCCATGCGCTACGCGCGCCGATTCATGCAAGCGCGGTTTTTGCGCGTTTGCGGGGGGGCCTTCGTCCTGGCACAAGCAAAAGCCCGGACCTCCGCTGGGGGAGATCCGGGCCATGCATCGTTGCTTCGGCGGGCGCGAGCCTACCAGAAGAAGTCGTAGATCACGTCGACGACTTCGCCGGTCCAGGTGTCGACCAGCAGGACGTCGTTGTAATAGCGCACCCAGGCGTAGCCGGGGCCGGCGTCCGGGAGCCGGTACCGCCACGGGTCGGAGATGTGGTAGCGGCTCGAATAGAAAGGCGCGCCGATCCGGATGCCGATGCTGAAGCGGTTGTAGCCGTAGCCATAGGGGTCGTAATAGCGGCCCGGCCGGTAGAGATCGCGGTAGCTGTTGCGATAGCTGTACCAGTCGTAGCGATGGTCGTTGCGCCAGCGGCGGTCCCAGCGGCGCTCGGCCCTGCGGTCGTCGCGCCAGTCGCGGCGGTCCTCGCGCCGGTCGCGGCGATACTCGCGCTGGTTGCGGTCCTCGAGCCGCTCGTAGCGGTCGCGGGCGCGGACGGCGCGCTGGTCGTTGGGGTCGACATTGTTCCAGCCGTCGGCATGGCCCTGCTGCTGGCCGCCGCCCCAATTGCCGCGGTTTTCGCGGCGCTCCGCGCGGCGCTCCTGGCGATCCTCGCGGCGCTCCTGGCGCGCCCCGCCGCCCTGCTGCTGGGCGACCTGGCCCTGTTCCTGGCGCTGCTGGCGCTGCTCGACGCGCTGCTGGCGCGCCTCCTGCGGCTGTGCGGGAGCCTGCTCCTGGCGCTGCTGCACGCGCTGCTCCTGGCGCTGCTGGCGCTGCTCGAACCTTTGCTGGTTCTGCTGCTGGCGCTGCTCGAAGCGCTGCTGGTAGCGCGTCTGCGGCGCCGGCTCGCCGTCCTGTGCGAATGCCGGCGTCGCCGCCGAGGCCGCCAGCAAAATCCCAATCAATGCCTTGCGCATCGTCCCACTCCTCAGACCGGCGGCAGTCCCCGCCCTCGATGAGGCGACATGTGCCCGCGCCAGGATGAGCGGAAGCTGAACTGCGCGGAAAGCTCGGCGACAGGAAATCAGCGCCGCGCGGGAGGGCGCGGCCGCAGCGCCGGCGTCGCCCGCGCCGCATCCTCGGGAGCGATGTCGGGCGGCGGCGCTCCGGCGGCGCGCTCCTGGCCGGTGCGCACCCGGATCGCGCGGCGCACCGCCTCGCGGATGCGCGGATAGGTGCCGCAGCGGCAGAGATTGCCGAGCGCGGCGTCGATCTCGGCGTCGCTCGGGCTGTCGGCGCGCTCGATCAACGCCGCGGCGGCCATGATCATGCCGGGCTGGCAAAAGCCGCATTGCGAGACCGATTCGGCCGCCCAGGCCTGCTGGACGGGGTGGGAGCGGTCGGGCGACAAGCCCTCGATGGTGGTGACGAGGCTGCCTTCGAGCGCGCCGATCGGCACGGTGCAGCTCAAGACGGCGCGGCCGTCGACATGGACGGTGCAGGACCCGCAATGGCCGGTGCCGCAGCCATATTTGGTGCCGGTGAGGTTGGACGCGTCGCGCAGCGCCCAGAGGAGCGGCGTCTCGGGATCGAGCCGATAGTGGACGGCCAGACCGTTCACGGTAAAGCGGGTCATGGCCCGGGCTTAGCCCCGCCGCAATGCCATTCATACGGCCAATCGCGGGAGGTCAGGCCAACGCGGCGGCAAGCTTCTTGTGATAGCTGAACGTGGCATAGCCCGACCCGTTGTACTTTTTCACGAACGGCACGCAGCTCGCGGGATCGCCCGCCCGGCAGGCCTGCAGCTCGTCGACCAGCTTGTTGACCTTGAGGAAGCGCAGGAAGCAGTCGAGATGCGCGGCCTCGCTCTTGGTTAGAGCGAACCCCATCGCGACGGCCGATCCGTAGCCCAGATCGACCGCGTTCTGTCCCAGCACCTGGAATGCCCCCCAGGAGCAGGCCCGGAACGCCGCTTCTGGATCGAGCGCACAGGCGGCCGCCAGTTTCTCATACTGGCTCGCTTTGGATCCGTAATTTCCCTTGCCATAGGGCCCCCCGCTGATCGCCGGGTTCGACGCGTTGAACCGCCCCGCCGGAACGCAGTGCTTTGCGAAGATGTGCCGCTCGAACAGGATCGTTGGCCGGCCCTGGTCATCGAACGGGTCCTCCCGCACCTCCACGGTGCGGACCGCCTTTATATGCTTGACGGGCACGCCGAGGTTCGCCGCGGCCTGTTTGTAGTCCTCTTCGCTCAACGCCGGTGCATTCGTGTTGCTGAGGCGCTGCATCAGGGTCTGCTTGAACGTCTCCGCCGAGGCACCGGCAGGCACGCCGAGGAAGGCGCGGAATCCCGCGGCGTCGAACCGCTTCGTGGGCACGCTCGTGCCGCCGCCCGTCGGAGAGGGAGGCGCGGGCGGCGCGGGCGGTGCGGCCGCTTCGGAATCTCTCGGCACTCCGGCGCGATCAAGCAGGTCGTCGATCCCCGCGACCTGTGCGCCCGAGAATTTCCCGGTGGCAAGGTGCGGCCGGATCAGCTCGGTGAGCTCCTTGCGGAACGGCGGAAGGGGCTGGCCTGCCCGCGCAGCCGAGGGCGCACTGCCATCATCGCGAGCCACGCCTGCGCGGTCGAGCACTAGATCGAGCGCAGCAACCAACTCGGGCGTGATCTTCTGATTCTTCAGCGTCGGACGAATGAAGTCACACAAATTTCTGCGATGAGTCATCGATTTCCCCCCCCAGGTCGAATGCGATTCGTAACATAACTCGGTTGCGCTTTGCAGCGAAAACTGCGCCCGAGTGGACGCGGGCGCGGCAGCGGCTAAGGGAGGCGCTCGCGGCGGAGGAGAGGCAAGGTGGCCGAAGCAAGGATTGCGGTGTCGATCGCGGGGCCAGTCGCCCATGTCGAGCTTGCGCGCGCGGAGAAATTGAACGCGATGGATGGCGACATGTTCGCCGCGATCGGCGAGGCCTTCCGCAGTCTCGGCACCGACAGCCGCGTCCGCGCCATCCTGCTCTCGGGCCGGGGCCGCCACTTCTCGGCCGGTCTCGACCTTGAATATGCCGGCAGCCAATTCCCTCCTTCGGAAGATCCCGGACGGGCCGCCGAGGCGCGCCTTCGCCACATCCAGTGGCTGCAGGATGCGTTCAGCGCCGTCGAGGCGGCGCGCGCTCCGGTCGTCGCCGCGATTCACGGCGGCTGCATCGGCGCCGGCGTCGATCTGGCGAGCGCCTGCGACCTCAGAATCTGCTCCGCCGACGCCTACTTCCAGGTCGCCGAGGTCGACGTCGCCATCACCGCCGATCTCGGCACGCTTCAGCGCCTGGGCCATCTCATCCCGCACGGCGTGCTGCGCGAGCTGACGTTCACCGGCCGCCGCATGGGCGCCGAGGAAGCCGCCCGCTACGGCCTCGCCAATCTGCTCGCCGGCACGAGGGACGAGACGATCGCCGCCGCGCTCGAGCTGGCGGGCACGATCGCCGCCAAGTCGCCGCTCGCGGTCGCCGGCGCCAAGCTCAGCCTCAACTACAGCCGCGGCCGCCCGGTCGAGGAAGGGCTGCGCCACGTCGCTTTGTGGAACGCCGGCACGCTCGTCAGCGCCGACCTCACCGCCGCGGTCCGCGCCCGCCTCTCGAAAGAGACCGCGCAATTCGGCCCGCTGGCGGAGTGAATCGCGAGGCTTCGCGCTTGAAAGCGACCGGCGCCCCTGCTATCGGCGCCCGCAACGGCGCGGGAAGTGGCTCGCGACGAACCGATTTTTATGCTATCGGCGCTTCGGCTCCGGCAGGGCCCCAGCGGGCTGCCGGACCGGCGCCTTTCGGACCGGAGAGTGACAGGCTTTTATGCAGATTCTAGTTCGCGACAACAATGTCGACCAGGCGCTGCGAGCGCTCAAGAAGAAGCTCCAGCGCGAAGGCGTCTACCGCGAGATGAAGCTGCGCCGCCATTATGAGAAGCCGTCCGAGAAGCGCGCCCGCGAGCGCGCCGCCGCCATTCGCCGCGCCCGCAAGCTGGAGCGCAAGCGCGCCGAGCGCGACGGCGGCGGCACCGCCCGCTAGGACGGCCGTTCCCGGGCCGCCCCGCGCGGCCCGGCGCGCTTGCTTCTTTCCCGGGCGGCGATAGGTTCGCCGCCCTTCGCGTTTGAGGGCCGTTCGACCGGCCATAAGGGGGTCCGATGTCCGTTACCGCAGTTCCGATCCAGCCGCTCAAGAAGGGCTCGGTCCTGAAGCTCTGGCTCTTCGTCATCGCTCTGGTCGCGCTCGCCGCCGCCGCCGCCTGGTACACGACGGGCCGGCTTCATTTCACGACCACGGCGTCGGGCCTCCAATATCGCGTGATCCGCTCCGGCGAGGGTCCGAACCCGCGCGCGACCGATCTTGCGCGGATCAATTATACCGGCCGCCTCCAGGACGGCACGGTGTTCGATTCGAACGAGGGCGGCCAGCCGGTGCCGCTGCCGGTCAACGGCTCGATCGAGGGCTTTTCCGAAGCGCTCCAGCTGATGAACAAGGGCTCCATTTATCGCCTGCGCATCCCGCCCAACCTGGCCTACGGCGCCCGCGGCGCCGGCGGCGTCATTCCGCCCAATGCGACGCTCGAGTTCGACGTCACTTTGGTCGATTTCCGCGCGCTGACCGCCGAGGAAGTCCAGCAGATGCAGATGATGCAGATGATGCAGCAGCAGGGCGGGGCAGGCGGCGCCGGCGGCGCCGGTGCGCCTCCGCAGGGTGCCGAAGGCGGCGCGGCCGGCGGCAATGCCTCCTCCGGCAGCGAAGGCGGAGCGAGAGGCTCCCGCGGCCAGGAGAAGGCCGCGCCCCAGGGCAACAGCACGCGCTGATCGTCCCACGCCGTCATCCCGGCGAAGGCCGGGATCTCAGCGGGTGAAAAGCGCGGCGCAAATGGAGCGCTGCACTTGCGGCAGCGTCTTCTCGTCCTGAGATCCCGGCCTTCGCCGGGATGACGGATTGGCTCCAGCCAACGCCACTTCTGGGCCGCCAGGGATGGGCCTGTCGAACCCGGTTCGCGCTTCCCCGCCCGCTCAGGGTTCGGCGGCGGCCTCCCCGCCGCTGCCTTCCTTCGACATCTGCTGCAAGGCGGCCTTGGCCATGGCGACGATCGGGTCGGCCAGAGCGAGGCCCAGGATGCCGAACAGCGCGCCGAACAGGAGCTGCGTGCCGAGCACGACCGCCGGCGCGAGGTCGACCGTCTTCCTCGCCACGTAGGGGACGATCAGATAGCCGTCGACGACCTGGACAATGACGTAGACCGCGATCGCCCAGAGCCCCGTGTCGATGCCCGCGCTGAAGCCGACCAGCACGATGAGGACGCCCGAGACGATCGCGCCGATATTGGGGAGGAAGGCGAGGATGCCGGTGAGGAGCCCGAGCAGGGCCGCCATCGGCACGCCGCCCATCCACAGCAGGATCCAGGTGCCGAAGCCCTCCACCGCCATGCCCAGCAGGCGTCCCGCCATCAGCCGCCGCAGGGTAAAGCCCATCCGGCTCGAGGTCCGGTAGAAGGGTTCGCGCGAGCGCAAGGGCAGCATCCAGGCGATGCCGCGCTCGTAGAGGCGCGGCTCGACCGCGATAAAGACGCCGATCACCATGATCATGACGAGGCTGGTCACAGCCCCGATCGCCGAGGAAACGGCGGAGGTCAGCCGGCCGAGGCCCCCCATCAGCTGCTGGCCGAGCTGGTCGATCTGGACGTCGCCGGGCGTGAAGCCGTGCGTGCCGGCCCAGGCGAGGACGCGGTTGGCCTGGGCGGTCACGGTTGCCGTGAATGCCGCCGCTTGCGCGGAGAGCTGGACGCCGGCCATCCAGATCGTGGCGACGATGAAGGCGACGGCGAGCAGGCTGACGATGGCGAGCCGCCAGCCGCGGCCGATCGGCAGGACGCGGCCGAGCAGGCGGGTGCCGCCGTCCAGCATCGAGGCGAAGACCACGCCGCCGAGGATGAGGAGCAGCGGCTGCGCGAGGACGATGATGCCGAGGACGGCGAGGGTGAGGCCGATCCAGACCGCGGCGCGCTTCAATTCGGTGCGGACGATCGGGTCGCGCAGCTCAGTCGGTCCCGCTTCCTCGATATGCGCGCCCTCAGCCATATCCGCCCCCTCCTCGTGCCCTAGCGGGCCGGCGCCGCTTCCTCCGGATGAAGCGACGTTCCCGCCCGTCCGCCGCGCAATGCCGTAAACCAGCTCACCGGATTGAGATAGCTCGAAGAGCCGTCCAGCGAGAAGGTGATGAATTCGGCGCGCCCGCCGATATTCTCCCAGGGCACCGGTCCACCGAGGCCCTCCGCGATGAGCGGGACGCGGCTGTCGGCGCTGTGGTCGCGATTGTCGCCCATCAGCCAGAGATGGTTCGCCGGCACCACCTGCGGCGCGAAGTCGTCCGCGCCGGGACCGGTATCTGCCGTGTCGTAGCTGCGGCCGCCCGGCAGCGTCTCGCGGAAGATCGGCATGCGGCAGTAGCGCAGGCCGTCCGGCGCTCGCACGATCGAGGCGCCGGGCCCGAAGGCGCAGGTGACATTGTCGTCCATCGGGATCATCGCATCCGGCCGGCGCTCGCGGCGGACGCGCGCGCCGTTGATGTAGAGCTGGCCGGCGATCATCTGGATGCGGTCGCCGGGGAGGCCGATGACGCGCTTGATATAGTCCGAATTGCCGCCCGGCGGCGTGACGATGACGATATCGCCGCGCTCGGGCATCTCGCCGAGCAGACGGCCCGGCCGTTCCGGCAGGATGTGGAAGCTCGGGCTCACCCAGGACCATCCGAACGGATATTTGGAGACGACCAGCCGGTCGCCCTTGAGGAGGGTCGGCATCATCGATTCGGATGGAATGTAGAAGGGCTTGGCGAGAAAGCTGTGGAAGGCGAGGACGGCGAGGATCAGCCAGAAGATCGCCTTCACCTCGCCCCACCAGTCGGTGCCCGCCGGGCCGGCGGCTCCGGCGCGGACGGCGAGCCCGCTGGCGACGTCCTGGATCGCGGCGGCTCCATCGCCCTCCCCTTGCGCAGGGCGCACGTCGCCGGGCCCCGCCGCGGGCGGCGACGGGTCGGCGGCGGATGCGACGGGACGGTCGCTGTCGGTCAAGCTTGTGGCTCCTCGGGGCTCGCCGAGATGACTATGAACGCCAAGGCGAACGGGTGATCGTCGGTCATCGTCAGGTGGATGACGGCCGCGTGGCCTTCGGGGATCATCGCGTCAAGCCTCTCCTTGGCGCCGCCGGTCAGGAGCAGCGACGGTTCGCCGGAGGGCTTATTCACCACACCTATATCGCGCATGAACACGCCGCGCCGGAAGCCTGTGCCGACCGCCTTGGCGAAGGCCTCCTTGGCGGCGAAGCGCTTGGCATAGGTGCCGGCCCGGGTCAGCGGCCGCTTCGCCGCCTTGGCGCGCTCGGCGTCGGTGAACACCCGCCGCTCGAAGCGCTCGCCGAACCGGTCGAGCGAACTCTGGATGCGCTCGATATTGCACAGGTCCGAGCCGATGCCGACGATCATGACGGCTCCCGAAAATGGGGACAGTATATATTTATCGCGGTCGAGGCGCGGGGATGGCGACGAGCCGGAGGGTGCCGATAAATATATACTGTCCCCATTTCTACATCCGCCTCACCGTGCGTCGTCCATCGCGGCGCGCATGCGGCGGATGCTCGCGTCGAAGCCGATGAAGATCGCCTCTCCCACCAGGAAATGGCCGATATTGAGCTCGCGCAGATGCGGGATTGCGGCGATCGGGGCGACATTGTCGAAGCTGAGGCCGTGGCCGGCATGGGGCTCGATGCCGTTCTTCGCCGCGAGCGCGGCGGCGTCGGCGATGCGGCGCAGCTCCTCGGCGCGCTCCTCGCCCTCGAGGTGGGCGTAGCGGCCGGTATGGAACTCGACGACGGGCGCGCCCAGGCGGACCGCGGCGGCGACCTGGCGCGGATCGGGCTCGATGAAGAGGCTCACCCGGATCCCGGCATCGCCGAGGCGCGCGACGAACGGAAGCAGGTGATTGTCCTGCCCGGCCGCGTCGAGGCCGCCTTCGGTGGTCCGCTCCTCGCGTTTCTCGGGAACGATGCAGGCCGCATGGGGCCGGTGGCGAAGCGCGATTTCGAGCATCTCCTCGGTCGCCGCCATTTCGAGGTTGAGGGGGACGGTCAGCTTTTCCATCAGGCGAGAGATGTCGTCGTCGCGGATGTGGCGGCGGTCTTCGCGCAGGTGCGCGGTGATGCCGTCGGCGCCGGCGGCGGCGGCGGCGAAGGCGGCGCGGACCGGATCGGGATGATCGCCGCCGCGCGCGTTCCGGATCGTCGCGACATGGTCGATATTGACGCCGAGGCGGAGATGGGGGGTCATGCGGCCCGCCGGCTTCCGGGCTTCTCGACGGGCAGCGCGGCGAGGTCGGCCGGCAGGTTTTCCGGCTCGTAGACCGGCACGTGGAGCCGGACGAGCGGGAAGAAAGGCACGCCGAGATCGGCGAGGCCGTTCGACCGGTCGACCAGGGACGCGGCGGCGACGACGATGCCGCCCGCTGCCGCCACCGCCGCGATCGCTTCGCGGCTGCTGAGGCCGGTGGTGACGACATCCTCGACCAGGAGCACCTTCTGCCCGCGCTCGAGGCGGAAGCCGCGGCGCAGCTCGAACGTCCCCGCCGGCCGCTCGAGGAAGACCGCTTCCAGGCCGAGGGAGCGGCCGACCTCGTGGCCGACGATGATCCCGCCCATGGCCGGCGAGACCACCATCGAGAGCTGCTTCTTGACGTCGATCGGCAGGGTCCTGACGAGGGCCGAGGCGAGACGCGCCGCCCGGGCCGGGTCCATCAGGACGCGTGCGCACTGGAGATAGCGCGGGCTGTGCAGGCCCGAGGAGAGGATGAAATGACCCTCGAGCAGGGCGTCGGCGGCGCGGAACTCGGCGAGGATCTCGTCTTCGGTCATGCCCGCGCCTCCTGCCCCGCGCCGGGCGGGAGATAGGCGAGGCCGGACGAGGCATCAAGCGCGCCCGGATTCGGAGTCCTTTTCATACGCTTGCGGGCCCCGGACGGGCGCGCGATCTGGGCGCTTGAGAGCGGTGCCGGTCCTGCCTATAAGGCGCGCGCACCGCCCCCGGGCGATGCATCCACTCCCGCGCGCTCGGCGGGTCCAACGGGGTTTCGATGAAGACTCTTCTCAAGATCATCGCAGCGGCCGCGGCGTTGGGCCTCGCGCCCGCCGCCGCGCTCGGTCAGGCCGCACCGGCACCGGCTGCCCAGCCCGCCGCCGAGCGCGCGGCGCCCGCTTCGGCCGCAGCGCAGACGTCTCCCGCCCCGGGCACCGCCGCCCCCGCCGCGCAGGCACAGGGCGGCGCGCAACCGCAGGACGTCTCCGCCGCCAACACCTCCTCGGAGCGCCCGAGCGACGCCGCCGTCGCGCAGAGCACCGCGGCGAGCGACCTCCAGCCCGAGGCCAGCGTCGGCCAGCCCGACGGCCGCTTCGGCCTTCAGGAGCAATTCTCCCCGATCGGGCGCGAGGCCAAGTGGTTCCACGACTGGATCCTGATGCCGGCGATCACGATCATCTCGATTTTCGTTCTCCTGCTCCTGCTCCTGGTGGTCGTCCGCTTCCGCCGCTCGGCCAATCCGACCCCTTCGCGCACTACCCACAATACCTTCCTCGAGATCGTCTGGACCCTCGTCCCGGTGCTGATCCTCGTCGTCATCGCGGTGCCGTCGATCAAGCTCCTCGCCCGCCAATATTCGCCGCCCGCGGCCGACGTCACGATCAAGGTGATCGGCAACCAATGGTATTGGGAATATGAATATCCCGATCACGGCGTCCAGTTCGTCTCGAACGTCCTCACGGAGGAGGAGGCGCGCGCCGCCAGCCAGCCGCGCCTGCTCGGCGTCAACAACCGCATGGTGGTGCCGGTCGGCGCGACGGTGAAGCTGCTCGTGACCTCCAACGACGTCGTCCACAGCTGGGGCGTCCCCGCTTTCTGGACCAAGATCGACGCCGTCCCCGGCCGGGTCAACGAAACCTGGTTCCGCGCCGAGCGGACCGGCATCTTCTACGGCGTCTGCTACGAATTGTGCGGCGCCCGCCACGCCTACATGCCGATCGCCGTCGAGGTGGTGTCGCGCGCGCAGTACGACGCCTGGATCGCCGGGCGCGGCGGACACAGGCGCGGCGCCGGTCCCGCCGCCGCGGCCCCCGCCGCCGGCGCCGCGCCGCGCCAGGAGGGCGTCGGCGCGGGCCAGGCCACCGAGACCAGCCCGGCCCCGGCCGGCGTCAATCCAGGAACGACCACGCCCCCTGTCTCCCGCCAGGGCGCCACGAACAGCCGAGAGGGCGGAAGCCACTAAGCATGACCGACACCACCGCCAATGCGAGCCCCAATGCGTCGGCCGCCGCGCACGACCATTCTCACGATGGGGACCACAAGCCGGGCTTCTTCGCCCGCTGGTTCATGTCGACCAACCACAAGGACATCGGGACGCTCTACATCCTGTTCGCGATCGTGGCGGGGATCATCGGCGGCGCCATTTCGGGGCTGATGCGGCTCGAGCTCGCCGAGCCGGGCGTTCAGTATCTCCAGGGCTGGGCGACGGCTCTGGGCGGCACCGCGGCATCGTTCGACGAGGGCCTGCATCTCTGGAACGTGCTGGTTACCGCCCACGGCCTCATCATGGTCTTCTTCATGGTCATGCCGGCGATGATTGGCGGTTTCGGCAACTGGTTCGTCCCGATCATGATCGGCGCGCCCGACATGGCCTTTCCGCGAATGAACAATATCAGCTTCTGGCTGTTGCCGCCGGCCTTCATCCTGCTGCTGGGCTCCGCCTTCGTGCCGGGCGGAGCGGGCAATGGCGCGGGCGTCGGCTGGACCGTCTACCCGACGCTGTCGACGTCCGGTTCGACTGGTCCCGCGGTCGACATGGCGATCTTCGCGCTGCACCTCGCCGGCGCCTCCTCGATCCTCGGCGCGATCAACTTCATCACGACGATCTTCAACATGCGCGCGCCCGGCATGACGCTGCACAAGATGCCGCTCTTCGTCTGGTCGATGCTGGTCACCGTCTTCCTGCTGCTGCTGGCGCTGCCGGTCCTCGCCGGCGCGATCACCATGCTGCTCACCGACCGCAATTTCGGAACGCATTTCTTCGATCCGCGCGGCGGCGGCGACCCGCTCCTCTACCAGCACCTCTTCTGGTTCTTCGGCCACCCGGAGGTCTACATCATGATCCTGCCGGGCTTCGGCATGGTCAGCCAGGTGGTGGCGACGTTCAGCCGCAAGCCCGTCTTCGGCTATCTCGGCATGGCCTATGCGATGGTCGCGATCGGCGTGATCGGCTTCGTCGTCTGGGCGCACCACATGTTCTCGGTCGGCCTCGACGTGAACACGAAGATGTACTTCACCGCCGCGACGATGGTGATCGCGGTCCCCACCGGCATCAAGATCTTCTCCTGGATCGCGACCATGTGGGGCGGCTCGATTAGCTTTCCGACGCCGATGCTCTGGGCCCTGGGGTTCATCTTCATGTTCACCGTCGGCGGCGTCACCGGCGTCGTGCTGGCGAACGGCGGCGTCGACACCTATTTCCACGACACCTATTACGTCGTCGCGCACTTCCACTACGTGCTCTCGCTCGGCGCGGTGTTCTCCCTGTTCGCGGGCTTCTATTACTGGTTCGCGAAGATGTCCGGGCGGATGTACAACGAGCTGCTCGGCCAGCTCCACTTCTGGATCTTCTTCATCGGCGTCAACGTGCTGTTCTTCCCGATGCACTTCCTCGGCCTCGACGGCATGCAACGCCGGGTCAACGATTATGCCGACGCCTATGCCAACTGGAACGAGGTGGCGAGCTGGGGCTATGTCATCATGGCGGTCGGCATGGTCTTCTTCTTCGTCAATGTGATCTGGTCGCTGCTGGCGGGCCGGCGGGCGCCCGACAATCCGTGGGGCGAAGGCGCGACGACGCTGGAATGGACCCTGTCGAGCCCGCCGCCCTTCCACCAGTTCGAGACGCTGCCGGTGATCGACGCGGGCGGGCGCCACTGATCGTCCTGAGGAGGGACTGAGCCCTTCGACGCCGCCTGCGGCGTCGCTCAGGATGAACTAAGGCGAAGGCCCGTCTCGAAGGACGCCGGTACGAAGACTATATGACTGCAGTGACCGCCACCTCGCACGAGCGCGCGCTTCCCGCCGACTGGCGCGATTTCGTCGCGCTGACCAAGCCGCGGGTGATGAGCCTCGTCGTCTTTACCGGGCTGTGCGGGCTGCTCGTTGCGCCGGTGCGGCTCCATCCCGTGCTCGCCTTCACCGCGATCCTGTGCATCGCGCTCGGGGCGGGCGCCGCCGCCGCCCTCAACATGTGGTACGAAGCCGATCTCGACGCGCGCATGAAGCGCACCGCCTCGCGGCCCCTCCCGGCCGGCCGCATGGACCCGCAGTCGGCGCTCCATTTCGGCGTCGGCCTCTCCTTCCTGTCGGTGATCCTGATGGGCGTTGCGACCAACTGGTTCGCCGCCGCGATCCTCGCCGCTTCCATCCTCTTCTACGTCCTCGTCTATACGGTCTGGCTGAAGCGCCGGACTGCGCAGAACATCGTCATCGGCGGCGCTGCCGGCGCCTTCCCGCCGCTCATCGGCTGGGCCGCCGCGACGGGGGAGGCGGGCCTGCTCCCCCTCCTCCTGTTCGCGCTCATCTTCCTTTGGACCCCGCCCCATTTCTGGGCCTTGTCCCTGTTCGTCCGCTCCGATTATGCCGCGGCCGGCGTGCCCATGCTTCCGGTGGTGGCGGGAGCCAAAGCGACGCGGCGCCAGATCCTTCTCTACAGCCTGCCGATGGCGGCGGTCGCGGTCTCGCTTTGGCCGCTGGGCCTCGCCGGCTTCGTCTACGGGGGGGCGGCGGCGGCGCTCAGCCTGTGCTTCGTCGCCTTGGCGCTGGACGTGAACGCGAACGAGGCGGCGGAGCCCGCCCGCATGGCGCCGGAAAAGCGCCTCTTCGCCTTCTCGATCCTCTATCTCTTCGCCATATTCGGCGCGCTCGTCGCCGACCGCTGGCTGGTCGCATGATCCCCGAGGACGAACGGACCCGCGCCCGCGAGGTCCGCGCCCGCCAGCGCAGGACGGCGGTCGCGATGGCGTTCGCCCTGGCCGCGTTCGCCGCGCTCATGTACTTCATCACCATTGCGCGCATGTCCGGCGGGTGAGCGAGGCCGCGCTTCCCCGCTCGCGCCGCAACGGCCGCACCGCCGCGCTTGCCGCTCTGGTCGCGCTGGCGATGGTCGGCCTCGCCTTTGCCAGCGTGCCGCTCTACCGCCTGTTCTGCCAGGTCACCGGCTTTGCAGGGACGACGCGGATGGCGGTCGGCGCGCGCGCGCCCGGCGGCGCCGGCCAGCGCATCTCGGTCCGCTTCGACGCGACCGTCTCGAGCGCGCTGCCCTGGCGCTTCGAGCCCGAGCAGCCGACGCATGCGGTGGCGATCGGCGAGCGCTCGATCGCCTTCTATACGGCGCGCAACCTCTCCGCCCGGCCCGTGACGGGCACCGCCACCTTCAATGTCACGCCGGCGAGCGCGGGGCAGTATTTCACCAAGATCCAGTGCTTCTGCTTCAACGAGCAGCGGCTCGAGCCGGGGCAGGAAATGCGCATGCCAGTCGTCTTTTACGTCGACCCCCGCATCCTCCAGGACCCCAATGCGCGCCGGATCAGCGAGATCACTCTCTCTTACACCTTTTACCCGGTGGATTCGGCGCGAGAGGGAAGCTAGAGGCGGCGGTGCCACCGCACCGGCACTGGCCGGCATGACGACGACAGACCGAGGACGGAAAATGGCCGGAGCGAAGAACCATCCCTACCACATCCTGCCGCCGAGCATCTGGCCGCTGATCGGCGCCTTCTCCGCTCTTGCTCTGGCCGGCGGCGGCGTGATGTGGATGCACGACAATCCGGCGGGGGTCTATGTCGCCGCGCTCGGCCTGATCGGCGTCCTCATCACCATGTTCAGCTGGTGGACCGACGTTGTCCACGAAGCGCATGCGGGCGACCATACGCCGGTCGTCCAGCTCCATCTGCGCTACGGCATGATCCTGTTCATCGCGTCCGAGGTGATGTTCTTCGTCGCCTGGTTCTGGGCCTATTTCAACGCCGCGCTCTTCCCGTCGGACGTCGAGGCGGTCGGCGGGGTCTGGCCGCCGCACGGCATGGAGGTGCTCGATCCCTTCGGCTGGCCGCTCTTCAATACGCTCGTCCTGCTCTGCTCGGGCACGACCGTGACCTGGGCGCACCATGCGCTGATCACCGGCGACCGCGAAGGCTTGAAGAAGGGCCTGTGGGCGACGATCGCGCTCGGCCTCCTGTTCACCTCGATCCAGGCCTACGAATATGCCAACGCGCCGTTCGGCTTCGACGACAATATCTATACCTCGGCCTTCTTCATGGCGACGGGCTTCCACGGCTTCCACGTCATCGTCGGCACGATTTTCCTGATCGTCTGCCTGGTCCGCGCCTACAAAGGCCATTTCTCTCCGCGCCAGCATTTCGGCTTCGAAGCCGCCGCCTGGTACTGGCATTTCGTCGACGTCGTCTGGCTGTTCCTGTTCCTCGCCGTCTACGTCTGGGGCGGCTGGGGCGCCGAGGTCCACGGATAGCGCGGGGAGTGTCGCCGGCCGGGCCGATATGAAGCGCCTGCCGCTCATCCCCACCCTGATCGTCGCAGCCGCCGTCGCGACGATGATCGGCCTCGGCGTCTGGCAGCTCGATCGCGCCGGCGAGAAGGAGGTCCTGATCGCGCGCTACCGCGCCGCCGCGGGGCAGCCGCCCGTCGCCTGGCCCGCGGGCGCCGGCGACCGCGAGGCCCTGCTCTACCGCCGCGCCACCGGCTTCTGCACGCAGGTGACGGGCTGGCGCGCCGTCGCCGGCCGCAATCGCCTGGGGCAATCGGGCTGGGTCCATATCGCCGGCTGCCGTACCGGCGGGCTCGAAGGTCCCGGCATGCACGCCGAGATGGGCTGGTCGCGCGACCACCATGCGCCGCGGGGCTGGCGCGGCGGCGCGGTCTCCGGCGTCATCGCGCCGGACCGCGAAAACGGCATCCGCCTCGTCGCCGACGCGCCCGTGGCCGGCCTCCAGCCGAGCGCGGCGCCGAATCCCGAGGACCTTCCCAACAACCATATGCTCTATGCCTGGCAATGGTTCTTCTTCGCGCTGACCGCCGCAATCATCTACCTCCTGGCGCTCCGCCGCCGGCAGGCGAACGTTGCCGACGCGGCGCCGAAGCCCTAACTCCGCCTCATGATGCGCCTCACCACCCTTGCCAGCGGCCTTCGTGTCGCCAGCCGCTTCATGCCCGGCGTCGAGACGGCGGCGGTCGGCCTCTATGCCGATGCCGGATCGCGCCACGAGCCGGCGGCGTTGAACGGCATCGCCCATCTCTACGAGCATATGGTGTTCAAGGGCGCGGGCGGGCGCTCGGCTCGCGAGATCAGCGAAGCGATCGAGGACGTCGGCGGCGAGCTCAACGCGTGCACCGAGCGCGACGGCACCAGCTTCACGGCATCGGTGCTCGCCGAGCATGTGCCGCTTGGCGTGGAGCTGATCGCCGACCTGATCCTGCGGCCGCATTTCGATTTCGAGGAGCTGCAGCGGGAGAAGGACGTCGTCCTGCAGGAGCTCGGCGAAGCGCGCGATACGCCGAGCGACATCATCTTCGACGACCTCTGGGAGGCTGCCTTTGCGAGCCAGCCGCTCGGCCGCTCCATCCTCGGCACCGAGCGCAGCCTGGAGGCGATCGCGGTCGACGACCTGCACGGCTGGCGCGAGGAACGCTACCGCGCCGGGAGCCTTACCCTCTGCGCGGCGGGCAAGGTCGATCACGATGCGCTCGTCGCGCTGGCCGAGGCCCGCTTCGCCGGCCTGCCCGAGGGAAATATCGCGGCTGCGGAACCGGCGGTCTTCACCGGGGGCACGCGCATCGGCCGGGTGCGGGCCGAGCAGGCGCACCTCGCTCTGGGCTTCGAGGGCGCGGCCCAGCTCGACCCGGATTATTTCGCGCACCGATTCTTCTCGGACATCGTCGGCGGAGGCGCTTCCTCGCGGCTCTTCCAGCAGGTGCGCGAGGAGCGGGGGCTTGCTTACTCCATCTATTCGACGCTCCACCCCCATGCCGATACGGGCGTTTTCTACGTCTACGCCGCCGCTTCCCGGCGCGAGGGCAGCGCGGCGGCGCAGCTCATCGGGGAGGTCATCGCCGAGGCGGCGGAAACGGCAAGCCCGCGCGAGGTGGAGCGGGCGCGCACCCAGGCCAAGGCGGCGCTCATGATGTCGCTCGAAAGCACGTGGGGACAGGCCAATTATCTGGCGCGAAAGCTCCACGTCTATGGCCGTCTCGTCGATCCCGACGAAGTGATCGCCGAACTTCAAAAGGTGCGCGTCGAGGACGTTCGCGCGGCCGGTGCGAAGATCCTCGCCGGCCCCCGCGCACGCGCGACGATCGGCGTGCCGGCCGTCCGCGCCGCGTGACGCTATCAACGCTCGTCGCCGAGCCCTGGGCCGATTACGGCCTGGTCGACTCCGGCGGTGGCCGCAAGCTCGAGCGTTACGGCCCCTATCGTTTCGTTCGCCCGGAGCCGCAGGCGATGTGGGACCCTTCGCTGGCGCAGTGGGATGCCGACGCCGAGTTCGTCCCAGGCTCGGACGAGGAAGGCGGCGGCCGCTGGCGATTCGATCGGCCGGTGCCGCGCGAAGGCTGGGTCCTGGGCTGGGAAGAGCTGCGCTTTCGCGCTTCCGCCACGCCGTTCCGCCACCTCGCCTTCTTCCCGGACATGGCGCCGCAATGGGCCTGGATGCGCGAGCGGCTGGGGGAGGGGGCGGAGGCCCTCAACCTGTTCGGCTATACCGGCGTCGGGACGTTGGCGATGGCCGCGGCCGGCGCTCGCCTCGTCCATGTCGACGCCTCGAAAAAGTCGGTCGAGGCCGGCAAGGAGAATGCGGCGCTCTCGGGCATGAGCGATCGCCCGATCCGCTGGCTGGTCGAGGACGCGGCGAAGTTCGTCGCTCGCGAGGTCCGGCGCGGGCGGCGCTACGACGGCATCATCCTCGATCCCCCCAAATACGGCCGGGGCCCCAATGGCGAGATCTGGAAGCTGGAGGAGGGCCTGCCCGCGCTCGTCGCCGACTGCCGCAGGCTTCTCGACGACGAAAGCCGCTTCCTCGTCCTCACCGTCTACGCGGTCCGCATGTCGGCCCTGGCGATCGGCGAGCTCGTCCGTCAGGCCCTCGCCGATCTCGGCGGCACCGTCGAATGCGGCGACATGGCCGTCCGCGAGGAGGCTCGCGACCTGCTCCTGCCCACGGCGATCTTCGCGAGGTGGTCGCGCTAGTCGCGCGCCGCCCGAATCGCGGCGCCGGCGGCGAAGGGGGCTATGGCGACGAGGAGAAGCGAAGCCGCCGCCAGCAGCTTGACCGCCCCCGTATCGCCGCCGCGCTCGATGAGGCCGGCGCCGAAGATCAGGATCGGCACCGCTACCGGAAGGACGAGGAGGCCAGCCAGGGCGCCGCCGCTCCTGAGGCCGGCGGTGAGCGCCCCTGCGATCAGCGACAAGGCCGCCAAGCCGGGCGTGCCGAGAAGCAGGCCGAGCTCGAGCCGGAGGAGCACGTCCTGCGGCAGTTTCATGAGGATTGCCGCGGGCACGGCGGCGAGCATCAGCGGCGGCCCGAAGCCGAGCCAATGGCCGAGGAGCTTTGCCGCCGCCACCATCTCCTCGCCGACGCCGCGCAGGGTGAGCTGGTCGAGGACCCCCGCCTCCCGGTCCGGCTCGACCAGGCGGTCGACGGGCAGGAGCGCGGCGAGCAGGGCGGCGATCCAGAGCGCGCCGCCGCCGGTGCGGGCGAGGAGCGGCGTGTCCGGGCCGACCGCGAACGGGAACAGGGTCGCGACGAGCAGGAAGAAGATGAGCGGCAGCAGCATCGCCCCGCCGCCGGCGCCCATCCTGAGCTCGCGCAGGACGAGCGCCCCGATCACAGCGCTACCGCCCTTGCGTCCGCGAGCGCGATCGGCACATGGCTTGCCGCCAGGATCGCCCCACCCGCCGCACGGTGCGCCGCCATCGCAGCGGCGAGGCGCTCCAGGCCCTCCCCGTCGAGGCCGTTGGCCGGCTCGTCGAGCAACCACAAGGGCGCGCCCGATGCGATCGCCCGAGCGAGCACGGCCCGCTTCCTCTGTCCCGTCGACAGCATCCGCACGGGGACCGCCGCGAGGCGGGCGAGGCCCATCGCCTCCATCGCGACGCCGGCATCGCCGCCGTCCAGGCGCGCCCAGAAGCCGAGCGCCTCGCCGAGCGTACGCCGCGGATCGAGCGCGAGCCCCTCGTCGGCAAGCGCCGCCGCCCCGCTCCGCCGGACCAGCCCGCTTGCCGCGCGCAGGAGTCCGCCGGCGAGGCGCAGCAGGCTCGACTTGCCGGCGCCGTTGGCCCCCGTCGCCAGCGCCGCATCCCCCGGCGCCAGCGTCAGGTCCAGCTCCTCGAACAGCAGCCGCCCGCCGCGCACGCAGGTGATCCGCTCCAGCGCCAGCAGCTCCGTGCCGCTCACTGCGTCTCGGCCTCGGCTTCGATCGCGTGCATCTCCTCGTCGGAGAAGCCGAAATGGTGGCCGGCCTCGTGGACGATGACGTGCGTCACCAGATCCTCCAGCGCGACGCCGCTGTCGACCCATTCGTCGAGCAGCGCCCGGCGATAGAGATGGATCATCGCCGGCAGCTCGCCCGAATGCATGGATGAGCGCTCGCCGATCGGCCGGCCGCTATAGAGGCCGGTCAAGTCGAACGGGTCCTCGATGCCGAGCTCGTCGAGCACGGCCTCGTCGGCGAACTCCTCGACGCGGAGGACGACGCCGGCGAGGTGGCGCCGGAACCCATCGGGGAGACGCGCGATCGCCCGGTCGGCGAGCCGTTCGATCTCGGCCGCATCGGGCGCGTAGGTTTGACGGCGGCTCACGATCAGGCGACATAGAACGCCCCGCCGCGAGGAGGAAGAGCATGGCCGTCCTGGGCGACGCCGAGCGCAGCGAAAGGCTCTCGAGGCTTGCCGGCTGGCGCTACGACGCCAAAGCGCGCGCGATCGTGCGAAGCTATAATTTCCGCGATTTCTCCGCAGCCTTCGGCTTCATGGCTCGCGCCGCGCTCGCCGCCGAAAAGGCGGACCACCATCCGGACTGGTCGAACAGCTGGAACCGGGTCGAGGTCTCGCTTTCGACCCACAGTGCCGGCGGCGTCACCGAACGCGACTTCGCGCTTGCAGCGGCGATGGACGCCCTCGCCGCTTCGCTTGCCGAAGCGGGCACGGACGATTAGAGGAGCGACGCCTCCAGGGCATGCGGAGCGGTGGCCGAGTGGTCGAAGGCGCTCGCCTGGAAAGTGAGTATACGGCAAAACCGTATCGAGGGTTCGAATCCCTCCCGCTCCGCCACTTTTCGATCTTCCGCGGGCGCGCTTGCTTCAGAAGCGGTAGTTCAGCCTCAGGCCGATATTGTCGATGCCGGGATTGTGGTCGTCGAGCAAAGTGGCGTGGCTCATATGGATGAGGCTCGCCTCGACCGAGATGCGGTTGCTCGCCTGGACGCCGACGGCGATTTCCGGCTCGAACAGGATGCGCGAACCCAGCGAGCGCTCGGGCCGCGGGCCGTCGAAGCTCGGCGCGGTGTGGACGGCGAGGCCGATGCCGGGGCGAACGTAGACGCGCCGCCCGATCTTCCAGCTGATCCCGGCGGCCGCATAGTGGACGTCGCCGCCGGTATTGACCACGACGAAGGCATAAGGGGAGGGCGAGCCGATCGTCGAGAGGCCGCGCATCCGCCGGCCGCGCCAGCCGAGCTGGAAGTCCACGCCCTCGCCGAAGCCGCGCAGGTTGAGCGGCGTCCCGACATCGTGGGCGTAGACGCCGACGAAGACCTCGTTCGTATAGGGCCGCGGCGGTGGCAGCGTCGGCGGCACCACGGTGTCGGCCGCGGCAGCCGGCGCGGCGAGGAGGAGAACGGACAATGCGGCGGTAGCGGCTTTCATGATCCCTCCTCGGCGAACGCCGCCTCTGAACCCGTCGCGGCGCGGGCCGGTTCCGGAGCCGGAACCGCAAGCGGGCCTGCCGGTTGGGTAGGCATGAGCGATCCCGAACTCAATCCCGGCGACGAAGCCGCGCCCGGCACGTCCGGCACCGGCGAGAATCTGTGCCGCCACTGCGACGGCAAGGGCCGGCACGCCGACGGCAGCGAATGTCCCGTCTGCGGCGGCACCGGCAAGGTGATCGAGGGGATTTCGGGGGGTTAGGCCGAGACCGTCATGGCTCAGCCCCCGCTTTGCCACTGGGCCACGGCCTCCACCGGCCAGACCAGCATCAGCACGTTGAGCGTCAGATTGTCGCGGATCACCGAGAGGGTGAGGAGCTCGAAGGCGAGCGCCAGCGCGACCGTTCCCCAGACCGGCAGCCGCCGCGCGATCCCGAAGCCGAGGATCATCCACAGGACGTCGAAGGCGGAGTTGATCACGCTGTCGCCATTATAGCCCAAAGCCATGGTGGCGTCGCGGTAGCGGTCGATGATCCACTGGCTGTTCTCGAGCAATTCCCAGCCGGCCTCGATCAGCACCGCGCCGATCAGCCTGTCGCCCGGCGGGTTGCGCCGCAGGACGAGCCAGCCGAGCAGATAGAAGAGGAAGCCGTGGATGATGTGGCTCGGCGTGTACCAGTCGGCGAGGTGCTGGCTGTTGTCCGGGCCGTTCACCGTGCCCACCCAGAGCTTGACGGCGCCGCAGGTGCAGATCGGCGGGCGCCCCATCAGGAGCAGGATCGCGGCCATGACGGCGACGAGCGAGAAGGCCGCGATCCAGTAGCGGCGCGGGACGAGCGGGACTTCGGTCACAGCATCTCCCCGAGCGTCAGGACGGTGCGATAGTTGCGCGACGTCGCCGGCGAGCCGATCGCGCGGTCGATGAAAGCGGGCGTCAGCTTCGACGTGCCCGAGCCCTGCGGGAAGTGGATCCAGATCGCATCGCCAGCGCGGCGCACCTCCTCGCCGGCCGCGGCCCGCGCCTGGAGCGCGTCCCCCGCGCCGGCCGCCGGTGGGAGCTTGGAGAGCAGCATCATCAGGCGATTCGGCTCGTCCGCGGCTGCCCTGGGGAAGGGATTGGTGGGCGCGTAGAGCCGCCACTCCGCCGCGGTGCGGACCACGACCGGCACGTCCATGCCGAAGCGCGCCGCGATCGCGTCTTCGAGCTGCCTTTCGATCGCTTCCCGAGCTCCTGCGGCGGAAAAGACGACGTTCCCGCTCTGGATGTAGGTCGCCACCTCGGTCCACCCGAGGTCGGCGCAAACCGCGCGCAGCTCCGCCATCGCAAGCTTGCGCCCGCCGACATTGACCGCCCTCAAAAGCCCGACGTGCCGCCCCATCCGCGCCAGCTTAGCATGTGTTTCGCCCGCGTCTCCCCTTGACGGGCCTACGGTGCCCAAGCCAGTAGCGCCCATGGAAATCGCAGCCGCAATCAAGCGCCGGGGCCTTCTCTTCGTCCTCTCCAGCCCCAGCGGTGCGGGCAAGTCCACCATCGCCCGGATGCTCCTCGAAACCGACGAGGGCATCGCCATGTCGGTCTCGGCCACAACCCGCCCGATCCGCCCGGGCGAGGCCGATGGCGAGGATTACCATTTCGTCTCGGACGAACGGTTCGACGCGATGGTCGCGGGCCAGGAATTCCTCGAATGGGCGAACGTCTTCGGGCATCGCTACGGCACGCTGAAGCAGGAGGTGATGAGCGTCATCGAGGGCGGCCGCGACGTCCTCCTCGACATCGACTGGCAGGGCACGCAGCAATTGAAGCAGGTCGATCCCGACATCGTCCGCGTATTCATCCTGCCGCCCTCGATGAACGAGCTGCGCCGGCGGCTCACCCATCGCGGCACCGACAGCGACGACGTCATCCGGCAGCGCATGGACCGCGCCGCCGCCGAGATCAGCCACTGGGCCGAATATGATTATGTCCTGATCAACAATGACGCCGAAAAGTGCCGCGAGCTCGTCCACAACATATTGAAGGCCGAGCGCCTCAAGGCGACGCGGCGCGTATTCCTCCACGATTTCGTGCGCGGCCTGACCGGCTAGTTTGCCCGCCTTGCGCAGGCGCGCTAGGGTCGCCGCGCAAAAGGGGGAGAGCGACATGCTGAACACTGGGCGCACCATGATCGGCGGCATCGTCGCCGGCATCATCCTGTTCGTCGTCGGCTTCATATTCTGGGCGACGCCGCTCGCCCAGTTCGCATACAGGACCGCGCCGGACGCGCAGGGCGCCGCGGTCCAGCTTGCGCTCGCGCAGAACCTCTCGCCGACCGGCACCGGAGCCTACATCGTCCCGGCCCATGAGAGCGCCCAGGGCGCGGTCCTCTACAGCCAGGGGCCGATCGCCACGGTCCATTTCAACACCCAGGGCTATTCGCCGGACGACATGTCGATGATCCTGCCGGGCTTCGTCTTCGCGATCGTCTCGGGCCTTTTGATCGCGCTCGGCCTGTCGGCACTCGCCGCGAACCGGAGCTTCGCCGAGCGCGCGCGGCTGGTCGTCTTCGTCTCCGTCGGCATCACCTTGTGGACGATTCTCGCCCAGCCGGTCTTCAACCATTTCGGCTGGGGCTATTGGTTCTACTCCTTCCTCGCGGAGACGACCGGCCTCGTTCTCGCGGGCCTGGTCGTCGTGCGCTGGTTCCTGCCGCATCCGCACGCGAGAACCGCACCCGCCGACGCGCCCGCGGAGGTCTAGCGCAGCAGCTTGAGGAAGCGATCGGCGGCTTCGAACTCGGCGCGTCTCGCCTCGAGGCGGGCCGCGGCCTCCTCGTCCTCGCCCCATTGTTCGGCCTGCCAGGCCTCGTCGAGGGTCGCGGCCGACCAGGCTGCTCCGGGCGCCACGGCGTCTTCGGCGAGGGCGAGGGCGATGATCAGCGAGCCCGAGAGAGTGACCATGGGCGACAGCGCGGCCAGCTCCCAGGAGCTTTGCGCACGCACGGCGTGGCGCAGCCGGGCGACGGTCGCCGCCGGTTGCGGACGGTGCATGATCCCCTGCGTCACCTCGAAATCGACGTCGTAGCGCCGCCGCGCCCAGGCGAGGAGCGGATCCCACTCGGCCGCCTGGCGGGCGACGAGGCTCGCCGGCGTCGCGGCGCGGTAGCAGAGGAGATCGCTCTCGCCATAAGCGGCGAGCCCCGCCGCGAACGCTTCCTTGCCGGGCGCGACGCGGTCGATCGCGGCGTTGGCGAGGCCCGTCAACGGCATGGTGCCGGGGCGGACCTCCTTGCCCTGCGCGTTCCATTCGGCCGCGACGGCCTCGGCCAGCGCCGGCGTCGGCAGGACGAGCGCGTTGCGCGCGGGCGTCTTCACCGGACGAGAGTCGAGCGTCACCCCGCCGCCGTCCGCGACGGCCGCTTCCTTGTAGAAGCGCTTCATCTCCCGTCCTGGCGCCGCCATTTGCGCGAGAGGTGCATGGGACCCCAGAAGCTGATCGCCAGCCCGACGAGCGCCATCGGCAGCCCGAGCACGATCGACCCGCCCTCCGCGACGAGATCGCCGTACCAGATGAACAGGCCGAGCATGACGATCGCGGTGCCGCCGATGCGGGTGAGCTGGAGAGTGATGAAACGGTTGCGCCAGACGGCGTCGTCGACGGGTGTCATGTCGAAGCCTTTGCAGATTGCGGGCAGACCAGAGCGGCCATGTCCGCTTCGCCATTCCTGATGAGCTCGGCGGCGAGGCGGGCGCGGATTTCTTCCGGCTTGTCCTGGTCGATCTTCCTCGTCCCGCGCCATTCCGCGATCTCCAGCGCGAAGCCGCCGATCGCCTTGAGCAGGCCTTCGAAGGCTCCGGGCGCCATCTTGTCGCGCGCCCAGGGCGTCTTCGGCGCCAGCCGCGCCTCGCGCTCGGCCGACATCGCATCGAGGAGGCGGACGAGCTCCTCCCACGGCAGCGACGCGACGCGACCATTGAGCTCGACGGCGACGTAGGACCAGGTCGGCACGCGGCCGTCGAGGCCGTACCAGTCGGGGCTGATATAGGCGTGCGGGCCGTTGGCGACGAACAGGGCCTCGGCGCCCGCGCAAAGCGCTTCGTGGACGAGATTGCCCTTCGAGACATGGAAGAGCAGGCGTTCGCCCTCGAGGACCGCGGGCACGTGGACCGCGCGCAGCCCGGCTGGCGTGGGGACGATCAATATGCCGAAGCCCGCTTCGGCGACCAAAGCCGCCATCTCCTCGCGGTCGGCGATGTGGAACTTGCGATTGGGGTGCATCAGCTTCTCCCCCGCGCACGCCGCTCGCCGCGCCGTGCCTGGCGCCGCTCCTTCGCCGCCTTCGCCGCCGGATCCTTTTTCGGGACCTTCCTGGGCTCGTCGAGCGGGAGGTCGCCCAGAGCGGGGTCGAAGCCGAGATTGGCCATGGTCTCGGCGAAATGGGGCGGGAGCTCGGCGACCACGTCGATGCGGCCGCCGTCGGGGTGGTCGATCCGGATGCGGCGGGCATGGAGGTGGAGCTTCCGCGAGATCGAGCCGGTGAGGAACGCCTCCTGGCCCGCATATTTGCCGTCGCCGACGATCGGATGGCCGATCGCGGCCATGTGGACGCGCAGCTGGTGGGTGCGGCCCGTCAAGGGCTGGAGCTCGACCCAGGCGGCGCGATTGCCGGCCCGCTCGATCACGCGGTAGCGAGTGCGCGAGGCAAGGCCGTTCTCGCTCTCGTCGACATGCATCTTCTCGCCGCCGGTTCCCGGCTGCTTGGCGAGCGGCAAATCGATGAGTCCGTCGGCGACTTCGGGCACGCCGATCACGACGGCCCAATAGACCTTGCGCGCGGTGCGGCCGGAGAAGGACCTGGAGAAGAAGGCGGCGGCGCGCGCGGTCCGCGCGACGAGGAGCGCGCCGGAAGTATCCTTGTCGAGGCGGTGGACCAGCTTGGGGCGGCCGGCATCGTCGCCGGCGAGACCGTCCAGGAGCCCGTCGAGATGCTTGTCGGTCTTGGTGCCGCCCTGGGTGGCCAGGCCCGGCGGCTTGTTGAGGACGAAGGCCTGCGCGTCCTCGTGGACGACGAGCTCGCGCACGAAGGCGACCTCGTCGTCGCTGAGCGGATTGCGCGGCGCCTTCTTCGGCGCAGCGGCGGGCGCGGGGTCTGCGGGGGGGACCCGGATGACCTGGCCCGCCTCGATCCGGGCGCCCGGCGCCGCGCGCTTGCCGTCGAGGCGCAACTGGCCGGTGCGTGCCCAGCGCGAGACGAGGTTGAAGCTCGCGTCCGGCAAATGCCGCTTGAACCAGCGGTCGAGGCGGATGCCGTCGTCGTCCGCCGCGACCGTGAACTGGCGGACCTCGGCGCTCATGCCGCTGCGGAATGGTGGATGCGCATGCCGCGCGATGTAGTGCCGGTGCCGCGAGTGCGCCAGAGCGCAGCGGGACGACGGTCCCGGAGAAGGGCGTTCCTAGCGGCCGTTGTTGACGATGAGGGCGACTTCCGATCCGCCGTCGATCGGCGTGACGATCAGATAATAGGCGCCGTTCGTGCCCTGGTGGACGCCGCCCAGGACATGGTCGCGGCCGCGCGCCTGGTGCTCGGCCGAATAGCCGGCGGCGACGGCGCGCTGGTGGTACCAGTCGATCACGCGCTGGTAGCCGTCCGAGGTCCGGAAGGTGACCACGCGGACGCGGCAGGCGCCGCTGTCCTGACCGGCCGCTTCGGTGACGCGGCCGCCGGGATAGGGCGGGAATGCCGTTGGCAGGCGCTGCGCCCATTCCATGCCGTAGCGAAACGATGCCGGCGCGCCCGAGCGGCCGGCGCCGCAATTGCCGGCAGCCGGAGCGGACGGAGCGGAGCCGCCATGCGGGCGCGCGCCGGCGCCGGGCGGATGCGGCGCTTCCGCCGAGGCGGTGCGCAGACCGGGATATTCGGCCCGCGTGGGCAGCTCGGGCGGGCGGACATTGTGGCGGTTCGACTGCTGGGCGAGGTCCGGATCGGACAGGATCGGATCCTCGAGCGCGGCGGTGAGCGCCGGATCGGCCTCGTTCGCCGCGGCGACGTCGTTGGCGACGCTGCCCTGCCCGCAGGCGGCGAGCGCGAACACGGCGGAAAAGGCGGTCAGACGGAAGAGCATGACGGCGCGGCTTGGCATATCGGCTTCCTCATCGGGTACGGCCCTATGCGCGAAAGCTACCATGAATGGGTGAGCGGACATGGTTAAAGGACTGGTTTTTAATGGTTAACGCGCCCGCTTCGGCGCTTGTGTGCCAGTCTGGGACCGCCAATAGGCGAAGGTTTCGCCCTGCACCCCTTCGATGAAGCGTTTCGCCTCGGGACCGTCCCAGGGCCCGGCATAGCCGCGCGAGCGGGCACCGCCCGCGACCCACCAGCCCTGGCCCGGAATGCCGTCGCTCTGACGCACGACCAGGACCGCGAGCTCGGGCTCGCCGCGCGCCTCGGCCTCGGCGTCGACTTCGCCGAGCACGGCGCAGAGCTGGCGCATCTTCGGCCGCGAGAAGGCGTAGCCGAGGCGTCCGAGCAGCTCCGAATAGGTGACCGCCGCGCCGGCCCGCGCCGCAGCGGCGAGATGGGCGCGGATCTCGGCCGGGTCGGCGAGCCGCTCCGCCAAGGCCTTCAGTCTCGGTCGGCCGAGACGAGGCGCCCGTCGGTCCCGCTCCCGCGCGGCATGAGGCGCACGTGGATCGGCCCGCCTTCGCGGCTCGTGCCGGCCAGCACGATCGCATTTCCCTCGCGAGCGGCCGAGGCGATGGTGAAATTCGGCGCGCGCGCGGGGTCGCGGTACCATGCGGCAATTTCGGCGGGGGGACGGTCGACCGCGAAGCGCAGCTCGACGCTGTCGCCGCCGGCCGCGCCGTCGCTGCCCTGGACGTGCAGTCCGCTGGCGCGGCTGCCCGGCGGGAGCAGCTCGCTGCGGACGTTCGCATGCGCGCGGCCGCGCACCGAATCGGGCACGTTGATAGCGATGTCGACGCCTGGAGTCTGGATCGAGATCCGGCCTTCCTCGGCCTTGCCCTCGGCGCCGGCGCGCGCCCGCTCGGCGGCCATCTGATTGGCCGCCTCGCGCCGCTCCCCCTCGCCGGACGGCGGCATGTCGCATCCGGCGAGCGCTGCCGCGGCCGCAATCGAAACGAGCCTCATCGCCCTCTCCTCCCCTGCAAGACTAGTCGGCGTCGGCGCCCGCGACAACAGGCGAGGGCTCGCTTGAAGCCGCGCGGCGCCGCGTCTAGCGCCCGGGGCGATGACGGACGAGCACAAGACCCGCCGCGCCGGCCTGCTGCTCGGCCTGGGCGCCTATGTCCTGTGGGGCGTGCTGCCGATCTACTTCAAGGCGATCGACCATGTCGGCGCGGTCGAGATCGTCGCGCACCGCATCCTGTGGTCGCTGCTTTTCCTGGCGATCCTCGCCACGGCGTGGCGCAAATGGCCCGGCATCCGGGCGGCTCTCGCCTCCCGCCGCGTCGTCGCGACGCTCGTCCTGACCTCGATCCTGATCGGCGCCAACTGGCTGATCTGGATCTATGCGGTAGTGAGCGGCCACGTCCTCGAAGGAAGCCTCGGCTATTATCTCAATCCGCTGGTCAACGTGCTGTTCGGCGTCTTCCTCCTCAAGGAGAAGCTGACCCGCGCGCAGGTCTTCGCCGTCTTCCTCGCAGCGGTGGGCGTCGCGATCCTCGCCGCCGGCGCGAGCGGGGCGATCTGGATCAGCCTCAGCCTCGCTTTCTCCTTCGCCACCTACGGCTTCTTGAGGAAGGTCGCGACCGTCGATTCGATCGAGGGGCTGACGATCGAGACGGCTTTGCTGACGCCGCTGGCGCTGGGCTGGATCCTGTTGCTCCAGCACCGCGGCGAGAGCGCCTTCCTCGCCGGACATCTGCCGACCGACGTCCTCCTCTTCCTCGGCGGCACGATCACCGCCGTGCCGCTCCTCCTCTTCACCGCGGCCGCCCGGCGCCTGCCTTATTCGACGCTCGGCTTCCTCCAATATATCGCGCCCTCGCTCCAGTTCGCGCTCGCCGTGCTCGTCTACGGCGAGCGCTTCACCATCGCCCATGCGATCTGCTTCGCCGCGATCTGGACCGCGCTCGCCATCTTCGCCTTCGAGGCGGTGCGGATGGGAGCCAAGGCGCGGGCGCAGGCGAAGTGAAGATCCTCCCCGTCCCGGGGAGATTTACGAGACTGCGGCGCCCAGCCGCTCGCCGACCAGCGCTTGGAGGTCGGCCTCCGGGCGCGCGCCGTAATGGGAGATGATTTCCGCGGCGGCGATCGCGCCGATGCGCAGGCTCTCGCCGAGCGGACGGCCGCGGGCGAAGCCGGCGAGGAAGCCGGCGGCGAAGAGGTCGCCCGCTCCGGTCGTGTCGACGACGCGCTCGACGCGCTCCGCGAGGACGTCGACCCGCTCGCCATCCCGGATCGCGAGCGCGCCCTTTTCCGAGCGGGTGACGACCAGCACCGGCACCTTCGGCGACACGGCCGTCAGGGCCGCCTCGAGGTCCGCGGCGCCGGTCAGCGCCACGATCTCGTCCTCGTTCGCGAACAGAATGTCGATGAACCCGCCCTCGATGAGCTGGAGGAATCCGTCCCGGTGACGATCGACGCAGAAGCTGTCGGAAAGAGTGAAGGCGACCTTGCGGCCCGCCGCGCGCGCGATCTCGATCGCCTGGGTCATCGCCCGGCGCGGGACTTCCGGGTCCCACAGATAGCCTTCGAGATAGAGGATCGCCGCATCCTCGATCTGCTTGGGATCGATCGCGTCGGCGGGGAGGTGCTGGGCGGCGCCGAGGAAGGTGTTCATCGTGCGCTGCCCGTCCGGGGTCACCAGCACCATCACGCGGCCGGTGGCGACGCCGATGTCGATCGCCGGGGTCTCGAACTCGACTCCGGAGCCGCGGATGTCGTGCCGGTAGATTTCGCCGAGCTGGTCTTCGGCGACCTGGCCGATGAAGCCGGCGCGGCCGCCCAGTGCGGCGACGCCCGCCGCCGTATTGCCGGCCGAGCCGCCGCTGACCTCGCGCGCCGGCCCCATATGATCGTACAGACGCATCGCTTCCTCGGCGTCGATCAGGCGCATGGAGCCTTTTTCGAGACCCTCGCGGGTGAGGAATTCGTCGTCGGTGGCGGCGATGATGTCGACGACGGCATTGCCGATGGCGAGGACGTCGAGGCGGGGTTCGGGCACGGGGCGAGGCTTTCGGACTGACGGGAAAGCGCCGCCCGTAGCCGCCGCGGCGCGCCAGCGTCAACGACGTTGAGCGGCGGCGCCATGGCGCGTACGGTCCTGCATGCTCAACGCCTTTCGCCTCTCGCTCGCCCAGCTCGGCGATCCGCGCATCCGCTCGCTGCTCCTGAAATCGGTGCTGCTGACCTTGCTCCTGTTCGCGGCGGTGGCGGCGCTGGCCGGCTGGCTGCTCACCGGCAGCAATCCCTGCGGCGTCGGCCCGCTCGACTGGGACTGCACGATCGGCGGCGGCGCCGGCGTGGCGCTGGCCGTCTTGCTGGGCGTCGCCAGCCTCTGGTTCCTTTTTCCCGCCGTCGCCATCGGCGTGCTCGGCATCTTCGGCGACGAGGTGGTGGAGGCCGTCGAGGCGCGGCATTATCCGGCAGCCGCGGCAGCCGCGCAGCGTCCGACGACCGCCGAAGGGATCGCGCTGGGCCTGCGCTCGGCCGGCCGCATCGTCCTGTGGAACGCGCTCGCCATCCCCTTCTACATCCTCCTCCTGTTCACCGCCGTCGGGCCGTTCCTGCTCTTCTTCGCGATCAACGGCGTGGCGCTCGGCCGCGATCTCGGCGAGATGGTCGCGGTTCGCCGCCACCGCGGACCCGATCTCGCGGCCTGGCTTGCGGCGACCCGTGGCCGGCGCGCGGCGCTTGGCCTGTTCGTCACGTTCCTTTTCATGATCCCCTTCGCCAATCTCCTCGCACCGGTGGTCGGCGCGGCGATGGCTGCGCATCTGTTTCAGGGGGCAAGGAAATGAAGGTAGCGATTTCGGTTCTGGCGCTGGCGGCGCTCGTCGCCGCATGCACGCCCCGCGCGGCGCGCGAGGTGGCGCCGCCGTCGCGTCCGCGCACCCCTGCCGCGGCAGTGCCGTCGCCGCGCCCGGTCGCCGGGCTCGAGGCCGTGCTCGGCCGCACCGCAAACGTCCTCACCGCCCGTTTCGGCCCGCCCGCGCTCGACATACGCGAGGGCAGCGGGCGCAAGCTCCAGTTCGAAGGCGCGGCCTGCATCCTCGACGCCTATCTCTATCCGCCCGCCGCCGGCGGCGAGGCGATCGTCACCCATATCGACGCCCGCCTCCCCGACGGCCGCGACATGGACCGCGCCAGCTGCATCGCCGCCCTCAGCGCGGCGCGGGGAGTGCGGTAGGATCAAGCCGTCCCAGCGCCCAGCTTGCAGCCTCGGCGACCACCGCGTCCTCGTCATT
Source organism: Allosphingosinicella sp. (assembly GCA_036386475.1). Lineage (GTDB taxonomy): Bacteria > Pseudomonadota > Alphaproteobacteria > Sphingomonadales > Sphingomonadaceae > Allosphingosinicella. Next base: position 242,823 of record DASVVQ010000016.1, read on the forward strand.
CACCAACATCTCCAGCGCCGGTGCCAGCTCCCCGCGGCCGCTATTGCCCGCCGCGATCGCCGCGTTCCTCACCATCCGGTTTCGCCCGATGCGCTTGATCGGGGAGCCGGCGAAGACCTGACGGAAGCTCGCGTCGTCGAGCGCGAGCATGTCCGACAAAGCCGGCGCGGCGAGCTCGGCCCGCGGCAGGAAGGCCTTGTTGGCCCGCGCCGCGTCGGCGAAGCGGTTCCAGGGGCAGACGGCCAGGCAGTCGTCGCAGCCGTAGATGCGGTTGCCGATCGCCGCCCTGAACTCCTCCGGGATCGGCCCCTTATGCTCGATCGTGAGGTAGGAGATGCAGCGCCGCGCATCGAGCCGGTAGGGCGCGGGGAAGGCGCCGGTCGGGCAGGCGTCGAGGCATCGCGTGCAGGTGCCGCAATGCTGCGGCGCGGGGGCGTCGGGCTCGAGCTCCAGGCTGGTCAGGATGACGCCGAGAAACATCCAGCTGCCATGCGTCCGCGATACCAGGTTGGTGTGCTTGCCCTGCCAGCCGATCCCCGCCGCGGCGCGCAGCGGCTTGTCCATCACCGGCGCGGTGTCTACGAACACCTTCAGCTCGCTGGGTGACCGCTCGACGATGAAGCGCGCGAGCGCCTTCAGCCCCTTCTTGACCGTCTTGTGATAATCGCCGCCCTGCGCATAG
>DASVVQ010000017.1:0-26048 GCA_036386475.1 Allosphingosinicella sp.
GACCTTCCAGAGCGACCTCCTGACCAACCGCTGGGAGGTGCATGGCGACACGGACGGGAACGGCGTCGCCGATTTCGTCCTGGTCGTCGCCGTCGACCCGCTCCAGTCCCTGACCGCTTCCGACTTCTTCCTCTAGGGGCCGACCCCCTGGGCTTCAGCGCGACCGCCTGGCCTCGCACATTTTCAGGCTGACCCGCGCCTCGCGAGTTGCCGCGCGCGCGCGCCGCCCCTAACTTCGGTCGCGCACGCCGCCTATGTGGAAGGGATGAGATGCTTTTCAGGACGATCCTGCTCGCCGGTGCGGCCGCGGTGACGATGAGCGCAGACGGGCGCGCGCAGACGGCCGCGGCGCCTGCTCCCGCACAGGCGGCGCAGGCCGCGGATCCGCTCGCGCCGGACGAGTTCGCGTTCCTCGAGGAGATCGAAGGGGAGCGGGCGCTGGCCTGGGCCCGGACCGAGAATGAGCGCACCTTGCGCGAGCTGCAGTCCGATCCGCGCTACCAGATGTTCTACGACCGCGCGCTCGAGATCCTGCAGGCGCGCGACCGCATCCCGTTCGTCGCCATGCGCCCGTCCGGCCTCTACAATTTCTGGCAGGACCAGGACCATGTCCGCGGCATCGTCCGCCGCACCACGCTGGCGAGCTACCGCAGCGATGCGCCGCAATGGGAGACGGTCCTCGACGTCGACGCCCTCGCCCGCGAGGAGAATGCGAACTGGGTCTATCAGGGCATGCAGTGCCTGGCGCCGGAGCAGCGGCGCTGCCTGGTCATCCTCTCGAACGGCGGGCGCGACGCCAATTTCGTGCGCGAGTTCGATCTCGCCGAGCGCCGCTTCGTGCCGGGCGGCTTCAGCCTGCCCGAAGGCAAGCAGAACGTCGCCTGGGTCGACGAGAACGAGATCCTCGTCGCCCGCGACTTCGGCGAGGGGACGATGTCGGGCTCGGGCTATCCGATCACGGTCCGGCGTCTGCGCCGCGGCCAGGAGTTGGCGCAGGCCGTCGAGGTCTTCCGCGGCCGCCCCGAGGACGTGCGCGTCTTCCCGATGGTGCTGCGCGACGCCGCCGGACGCGTCCACGCCACCGGCGTCGGCCGCGCGGTCAGCTTCTTCGAGAACGAATATACGATCTTCACCGCGCGCGGGAACGTCGTCCTGCCGCTGCCGCGCAAGGCCTCGCCGGTCGGCATCGTCGACGGTCGCCTGCTGGTCTCGCTCGACGAGGCTTGGGAAGCGGCGCCGGGCCTCAACTTCGCCCCCGATTCGGTGGTCTCCTACGATCTCGCCGCCTGGAAGCGCGATCCCGTGCGCGCCCGCCCGGCACTCGTCTGGGCGCCGGGCCCGCGCCAGACCCTCTCGGGGGTTGCGGCAACCCGCAACAGCCTCATCATCACCACCCTCGACAACGTCCGCGGCCGCGCCTCGGTCTGGAATTACGAGCGCGGCGCCTGGCAGAGCCGGCCGGTGGCGCTGCCGCAGAACGCGACGGTCGGCATCGCCGCCGCCTCGTCCGAGAGCGACCTCGCAATGATCTCGGTGACCGACTTCCTCGAGCCGACCTCGCTCCATCTGTTCGACGCCGCCTCCACCGCCGCGCCCGAGCGGATCAAGTCGACGCCGCCGCGCTTCGATGCGTCCGCGCACGTCGTCGAGCAGCATGAGGCGACCTCGCGCGACGGCACCAAGATCCCCTATTTCGTCATCCGCCCCCGCGGCGCCGCGATGGACGGCTCCACGCCGACCTTGCTCTACGGCTATGGCGGCTTCCAGAGCTCGATGACGCCCGGCTATCTCGGCACCACCGGCCGGCTCTGGCTCGAGGGCGGCAATGCCTGGGTGGTCGCCAATCTGCGCGGCGGCGGCGAGTTCGGCCCCGAATGGCACCAGACCGCCCAGGGCGCCAACAAGCAGCGCACCTGGGACGATTACATCGCCGTCGCCGAGGATCTGATCGCGCGCCGGATCACCAGCCCGCGGCGCCTGGGCGTCATCGGCGGCAGCCAGGGCGGCCTCCTCGTCGGCACCGCCATCACCCAGCGGCCGGAACTGTTCAACGCCGCGATCATCCAGGTGCCCTTGTTCGACATGCTGCGCTACCATCTGCTCGGCGCCGGCGCGTCCTGGAAGGGCGAATATGGCGATCCCGACATTCCCGAGCAGCGCGCCTGGCTCGAGGCCTATTCGCCTTATCAGCGCCTGACGGCAGGGCGGACCTACCCGGCGCCCTTCATCCACACCTCGACCGCCGACGACCGCGTCCATCCCGGCCACGGCCGCAAGGCGGCGGCGCGCCTCGCCGCGCTCGGCCAGCCTTATTATTATTACGAGAACATGCAGGGCGGCCACTCCGCCGCCGCCAACCTCCAGGAGACGGCGCGCCGCCTCGCCCTCGAATTCACCTACGCCAGCCGCCGCCTGGTCGACTGACGCAGCGGGGACAGTTGCTCGTAACTGTCCCCGCTACAGCGCCCTGACCCGCGGCAGCACGCGCTCCTTCGCCTGCGAGAGCTCGGTCATCGCCCAGACCATCGCGTCGGCCCGGTCGGGCGACCGCGACGGCCCGCGATAGGCGGCGCCGGGGACGAGCCGGCACAGCTCGTCCTCGAGCTCGGGGAAGCACCCCGCCAGCCTCGCCTTGCCGCTCTCGAACAGAGCGGCGATCGGCTCGGCCCGCGCCACCTTGCCGCGGCCGGCGCTGACCGTCCGCACCGGCAAATTGGCCTCGGCGCTGCGCAGGGTGGTCTCGACCATCGCCCCGCCATTGTTGATCTCCGCCACCACCCGGTCCGCCCCCCACGCGTCGGCCGCGCCGGCGACCTTCGCCGCCCAGCCGAGCGGCGATGCGCCCGCAATGCTGTGGTCGGCGAGCACGTACAGCGTCCCGCAGCCGCCCGCGCCGCAGACCACGATCCCGCACGTCCCCCCCGCCGAAGCCGGCGGATCCACCCCGATCACGATCCGCCCGCATTCTTCCCGAGGCAAAGCGATACCTTGCCTCGATCGCTCGATCGTCTCCCGCGTCCACAAAGCCCCCTCGGCCTCCTCGATCAGCACCCCTTCCAGCTCGTGGCGCCCGAGCCGCGTGCCGCCATAGGCCGCGATCATCCAGCTCCGGAAATCGGCCGCGAGGTGCGGATTGTCGACCGTGCGCCCGTTCGTCTCCGCCACCCCCTGCATCGCCCGCAATGCGCCGAGTGCCGGCCCCGGGCTCGGCGTCGTCGTCACCACCGCCCGCGGCCGCTCGCCGAGCCGCAGCCCGAGCAGCAGATTGGGCCAGCTCTCCTCCGCCCGCTCCCATTTTGCCAGCTCGTCGCACCAGGCGAAATGGTGCTGCGGCCCGCGCAGCATCCCCGGCCGCTCGCCCGAATAGGCGAAGGCGGCCGCGCCGTTGCCGAACTCCAGCGTCCGCTTGCTCGGCCGCCAGCGCACTGCCTCCCCCGGCCGCGCGCAGGCGAGGAGCCCGCTCTCCCCCTCGACCATCACCTTGGCAACCCCGTCCAGCGACCCGCCGACCAAGGCGATGCGAAGGGGACCTTGGGGACAGTTACTTTCACCCGCTGGCGACGAAGTTCGGGCACCGCCCTGCTGAAAGTAACTGTCCCCGTGCCGCCCCCATTCCCGCACTCGCGCCCACACCCATTCCGCCCCCGCCCGTGTCTTGCCGAACCCGCGCTCGGCCATGATCAGCCACACCCGCCACGCCCCGGCGCCCGCGTCGTAGGCCGCCGGCTCGATCTGCCCGCCATGCGCCTGCCACCACCATTCCTCCTCGATCGCCCGCACGACGAGCTCCGGCATCCGGCACAGCACGCGGGCGCGCTCGTCCGCTGGCATGCGCCGAAGCGCGCACAGGATCGCCCGCGCCCGGCGGCGCGTGAGAATGGGGGGCATGGGGGGTCTCCTTTGGACTTTTCGTTGCTCAGACGGTGGAAGAGTCGAAGCATCGTGCTCAATGGGGCGGCCGGAAACTGACAAGCCGCTATTTGCACTCAATTTGCAAAAGAAGACCTTTCGTAATCGCTGCAAAGCGGGTTCAGCATTTGGTCGCCGCGGCTCGGCAAACGGCCGCTGGCGGGAGCGGGGGAGCCTGAATTTAAGTAATCGCTACTCGTCTGTCGTGCGAGAGCTCGTTGTCGCTGGATCGTCCTGCAGCTTCGGTTCGGCGGGCGAGGCGCCTCGCACCTGCGAAGTCTCGGCGGGCGCAAGGTTAATCCTCCGCACGTTTCTCCGGTTCACCCTGAACGACTGCTCGATCTTGATGTCGCCTGCCTTTTCGTCGCGAGCGATTTGCTTAAAAAAAGGCTTGAGACCGACGCCTTCCCCCGAGACGAGATAGGTGATCCGCTGGTCGGTCACAGCGAGCCAGACCAGCACATCTTCGAGAGGGTGGCCATCAGCGAGAGGCCGACTCTTGTCGCGCATCGTGGCGAGGGCGGCCTCAGAGAGGCAGCGGACTGTCGTTATGTGAACCTGATGCGCGGACACGGCTAATTGCGCGGAGCCAGCCGCGTAGTTAGGGACAATCTTTTCAGGATGCTGGCTCTCAAGTTGCCTGACAATGTGTCGCGCTGATGCCTCGAGCGTGGAGAACACACTCTCTAGATAGTCGTCGCTAATCAGCACCTTTTGGCCCTCGCGAGCGCCCGAGGACGCATGCTTCCGCAGGAAAAGAGCGTCGGGATAACCCACGCGGTGGACATAGAGGTTCCGGCGATCGTGAACTTCGTCCAGCTGAGCATAGGTCGCGTCAGAAGAGGCAAGGTCCGTCTGGAACTTCGTGCGAAAGAACTTGCGCTTGTCGGCGAGGCTGCCGCGAGTCAGCCCGTTGAGGTGTTTCTGAAGGATGTACGCTTCCAGCCCTTGGTTCCACGCAATGGTCAAAAGCTGGCTGTGGGACATTTCGATTCGCCCGTCGTCCTTCAGCCACTGTTTCGTGCGGGTTGCCATTTCCTCGACAACGGCCACGAGGAAGACTTCGTAGATGGAGATAGCCTGCACTAGGATCACTGACCGCAGCGTCTTCGGGTAGATGTCGCGAGCATGATAGGTCACGCTTTTCCAAGGGCGCTTGATCGTTTTGGTTCCCACCTTGAATTCGACATTGTGGGGGTGATCTGGCTTGCGTAGCACATCCTTACCGGTCCGGTGGAGCGTCTCGTACGCCTGGGTGGTCGCCTCGTACAACACGCGCACCCGGGTCAGGTCCCGTCTGAAGTCGGCATGTGCATCGAACTTCATGTCAGCGTTCTGCCTTGCAAGTGCTGCCCGAATAGCGGCTCGTGTGGCCGCGCTTGCTCCGCCCTATCATCTAGGTGATCGCCTCATGAGCGTAGGCCGGACGGCGGCTGATATCCGAGGTCGAGGATCCGGCAGGCTAAGCGGAGCAGCAGGTCGGTCGCGCAAAGCATCAAGCTCGCCCCTTGCAAGTTACCGTAGCTTTTCAACCCATGAAGCTCCGCATGGCGGTTGGGGATGCCACCGAGAGCCTGTGCGTCCGCTTCGCTGTGGCAGGCTGCGAACAACTGGTCCTGGATGAACTCGTACATGGACATGGTTTCGACGGGTTCCTCCTGGATCATGGGAGCGCCGCGCATCAGCTGCTTGAAGTCCTCAATTGCGTGCCTTTGCCTGGTCGCCACCGACCGGTCTGTAACAAGGGAGCGAGCAACTCCTTCAACTTCCGGCATCAGCACCCGCACCGTGGTGAGGTACCGCCCCGCCGCATACGATGCACTCGCCTCCTTAAGTGCGACCTCGATCGACTTGGACACTCGTCCAATGCCGTAACCGCTGGCGCGGGTGTCAATTTCGGCCGCGACAGCGGCCCGATTTTCTCGGAACCAGTTTGCGGCCATGCTAGAGACGTCTGCACCCTCCTCGAGCATACCCAACAGGAATCGGTCGTCCATGAGGCCAATGCCGGGCCAACCCACTTTCTGCAGTTCGCGGGCGGCTTCCTGCGACACGGCGATCGGGTCAATAACGATCGTCGCACCGGGTTCAGGAGTAAGATCCCATGGGCGCGGTAGGACCATAGGCCACACGCCCGTCCCCTTCGCTCGCCGCCTCCCGAACAGTTCCTTCATCACTTGTTTTCCTCCAGAACGCATCGGCACCGTGTCGGGCGGGTCCCCAAACCTCCGGGGCATATGCGATTTTCGAATCCCTAGCTGTGCATGGCCTTACCGTTGCCGAGGTCCCTTGGATCAGGCCCGGTGGGGAGAGCCCACTTCTTGCCTGTTTTCTCAGTGAGCCGGGCAACTACCCTGTTCATACGGTCGGCATAAAGCCCGTCTAGGAAGTCCACCATCTCCGCCCATTCGGGAGCTCCGCCGATCTGAACGCAAATTTCCTGACTCATGTGGAGTTCAAAGCGGTCGCCCTCGAAGCCGATCTCCATCGCGTCCTGGATCGTGTGGTGGCCGTCGTTATGGGCGAAGCGCTGGTTCCGCAGTTCAACGATCTCATCATGGAATTGCCTGAACTGTTCAGGCAGTTCGTTCCGACCAAAGCCGCTGAAGGCGCCGCCCTGTGACAGCCGCGCGTAGGTCACCACAAACGCAGTTACGAGCATCTCCAATTCGAGGATGGCGTCCATGGTGGCCTCGAACCTGTAAGCTTGCAAGCGATCGCGAACATATTTGAGCGTGACTAGATTCATTGACGAAGCCGACAGCTTGATCAGCCGCGTGATCTCTTTGTCCACGGACCGGAGTACCGCACGGCCGTCCTCGATGGTGGCCTGCAACTCGTTGCGCCACTCCTCGGGCAGATACTGCATCGCCTCCTCAGGAACGATATAATACTCGTCCGCATTTTCTTCTGAAGTGACCGCTTCGTCGTCCGCCACGCTAATCTCCAGCCAAACCGAGCCCCTTCTTTCCAAGTAAGTAGTGGGTCAGCAGACCCTCGACCAGCCTTGGGCTGAGACCAAGCCCCGCATCCGCTTGGACGTCCGCTCGTCGATCGCCGCCCCCTAAGCCGCCTCCGCATCGTCCGCCCGCGGCGCCACCGCCTCCTCGTCGATCTCATACCCCATCCCCTTCAGCCTCTTCTCCAGCCGCGCGACCGCCTCGGCGAAGCTTGGGCGGCGGTCGCGGCCGCCGGGACGGGGGAGGGGCTCGGGGCGGCCGCGGCGCGTGTCGTAGCGCTTCAAAAGCTGCAGCGCCCGCTCGAACTCGACCGCCGCCTCGGGATCGGTCTCGGCCTTGTCGATCGCGGCGGCGAAGCGCTTCATCGCCGCGAGCCGCTGGCGCGTGAGCTCGGCCTCGAGCCGGGCATAGCCCTGGTCGAGCGCCTCGGCCCAGGCGGCGGCGAAATCGGGGTCGGTGCGGCGGTGGAAGTAGATGGTGCTGTCGCCGACGCCGGCGCGCCGCGCCGCCTCCTCGGAATCGCAGGTCGCGGCGAAATGGGTGAGGTAGGCCTCCTTGCGCTCGGCGGTGAAGAGCAGGCGCCGCCGCCACTTCTGCAGCTTGCGGCCGTTCGCCGACGCGATCAGCCAGGGCCGGCCGCCTCGCTTGGCCGCCTTGTCCCACGCCGCGCGGCAGGCGGCGTCCGAGCGGCGCCGGTTGTAGCATGTGCTGACGCTGCACCCGGCCGCGCACGCCGCCGCCACCACCGTCCCGCCTTGCTCGAGCACCGCGACGAATGCCGCCAGCGCCTGTCCGCTCAGCCTCGCCCCCGAGCCGCTCGCGCCGCCCTCGCCGGCCTTCCGCTTCCCCCCGCCTGCGCTCATCGCTCTCTCCTTTCGGCAAAAGAAAAGGCCGCGCCCCGCGGCACGGCCCAAAAAGACGGCGTCGCCGTCCGGTCTGTTCATGGAGGGGCAGTCGCTGGTGACGGTCCCGGGTCTGCTTCCGTCTCGCCCGGCCCCTGTCCGCCGCGACTCGCATTCGCCGCAGCCTAGGCAGAATTACCAGAGGAGCGTGACGCTGTCAAGTAAAAAAACCGACTTGGTACCATGTCGGCGTACTAGCCTTGCAAATTTGCGCTGAAAGCGTGGAGAAGAACTGAGAGGAGAGCGCCATGATTCTTCTCAAGCCCGGCCAGATCGAGGACTACGTCGCCTGCGTTGAGGCGATGGGGGAGCGCGCGGATATTGTGGTAACGTCAGAGCGGATCAAGGCGTTCGCGGGTGAGGAGGAGTTGCATTGAGCGAACCACCACGAAAGCACGCGCGGGATCGGGGGGCTTTGGGTCTCGCGATCGCTTGGACCCTAGCCGTAGTTTTGCTCCTCCTGTGGTCTTCTGGGTTCGCCGGAGGCATCGGGCCGCTGTTCGCGTGGAACCCGCCCGTCTGGTTTATAGCGATCTCGCCAATCATCCCGATTATCAGGTGGCTAAAAAGCCGCGCCCGCTAGCTGGGTACGCTTCGTATAATAAAGCCACTAAACTGGTATGCAGCCGCGGCAAGGGTCCATCACCCTGCGATCTCTTGCGCGAGGCAATCGGGTCATACCGTTCCAACGCAATGCCGATTGGTCGCCCGCCCGGAAGGGAGACTCAACAGGCGCCGGATGTGCTATGGAGACAGCATGACCGACAACCGCAGCCGATCCGGCAGGTTCAAGGACGCCGCGCGCGAGCTGGGCTGCGATGACAATTCAGAGCGCATCCGGGAGGGCGTGGCGAAGCGGGTGAGGCACGAGCCGGCGGAGAAGCCCGAGTGATAGAGGGCGAACCTGGGGGCTGTCTGTTCGTGTGGCCGCCGCCCCGAGGGTCGCGAAGACAATGGCTGGCCGCGCTGGGCACGGTCGCGCTGCTTCTGGCCGTTTTTTACGCATTGTTCTCGGCCTTGGGTTCGTAAACTCCGATTTCGTCACCAAATTGGCGCGCCCCCGCGGCAAGGGCTTATTCCCCGCAATCGGTGGCGCGAGGCAAGCGATCGTGCAGGACCAACGCCAAGCCGATTGGTCCACCGCTCGGAAGGGAGAGTCAGCCGGCGCCGGACGTGCTATGGCGACGACATGACCGACAACCGCACCCAACCCGGCAGGTTCAAGAACCCCGCCGCCCGCGAGCCGGCGGAGCAACCGCAGTGATCGCCGCTGGCCTTGCGCTGGCGCTGGCGCCGGTGCCGTTCGAGATCGAGCCGCTCCACATCCTCGGCATCGGCAGGTGGGATTGCGCGACCGCGTTCCACGCCGACCGGGTCGAGGAGACGTGGCGGTGGATCGCCGGTTTCTGGACCGGAAGGAATGCCGGGAGGACCAGTCCCAAGGGACGGCTCCTGACGCAGGTCGGCAGGAGCCTGGACGAGGAGGAAGTGGTCGCCGAAGTGGAGCGCGCCTGCCGGCTGCGGCCGACAGCCTCCATGGCGGCGGTGGCGAACGACACCTTCGACCGCCTCGCACAGGGTTTGTAGGCGACACGATCGCCACCAAAGCGGCGCGGCGCGGCTGCATCTGGCGCCCGTCGAGTCCGGCGCCCCCGGCCTGCCGTCCGCTAGAGCAACCCGGCGAGCAGCAGGGCGCCCGCGACAAGGAAGGCCGTCCCCGAGATCCGCGCCGCCAGCCGCCCGCCCGGAAGCAGCTTCTCGGCGAGCACGATCGCGGCGAGCCCGGCGATCCAGAGCAGGTTCATGACCCCGCCGAGGAAGAGGAGCAGCATCAGCGCCCAGCAGCAGCCGATGCAGAAGGCGCCGTGCTTGAGGCCGAGGCGGACCGAGGCGCGCCGCTCTCGGCGGAAGCCGCCCTGGGACTGGATGAACTGGAAGGGCGAGCGGCAGCGGCCGAGGCAGGCGTCCTTGGCCGGCGTCCATTGATAGGCGCCCGCCGCGAGCAGCAGCGCGCCGCCGATCCGCGCGTCGGCGATCGCCATGGCGGGCGTCATCATCGCCGCGCGCTCGAGCAGCATCTGCGCCAAGGCGGCGAGCAGGGAGAAGGCGGACCAGGCGAGGAAATAGCCGAAAGCGAACCATCCGGTCGCCGCGAAGGGCTGCCCCTTCTGCTCGGCCGAGCGGGCGACCCGGGCGTAGAGGAGCAGCATCGGCGCGACCGAGGGCGTCATCATCCCGATCATCATCGCGGCCCACATCGCCGTCATCAGCGCGAAGTCCGCGGCCGACCAGGGGGCGAAAGCGGGCGCGGCGCCCATTTCCATGCCGCCGTGCAAAGAGAGCAGATAGGCCCAGGCGAGCAAAGCGACGATCGCGAGCGCGGCGAGCACGATCGCGCGGTCGCGCCGGACGAGTCTCTCGATCGGGCCGTCGGTCGCGCGCGTGCTAATGGACGACGCCGCTTTCGGTGATGTGGAGGGGCGCGAACTGGGCGTGGGAATCGGCGAGCGAGATCTTGAGCGGGCCTTGCGTCTCGGCCCAGCCGCGGCCGATCTCGGCCGTGTCATATTCGAACCCGTCCGGCAGGTTGATGCGGGCGCGGTGCTCCTCGCCGCTGATCGGGTTGCGGATCGGCTCGCCGCGCGCCTCGATCCAGCCCGGCACGCTGAGCCGCGCGGTGCGGCCGTCGACGTCGAGGTCGAAGTCGATGGCTGCGAAGACCGGCTCGTGGACCGTCTCGTAGGTCGTCGCGAAGACCTGGAAGAAGGTCGCGCCGGGCACGGTGTCCTCGCCGCTCATGATCCTGAGGAGCGCCTCGCGCTGCGCGGGGGAAGCGCGCTCGTCGACGATCGGCTGGGCCTGGCCGCTGCCCTCGTGGATCGGCCCCGGCCAGGCGAGGACGACGGCGATCCTGAGGCCGTCGAGTGGGGTGTCGCCATGATGGCCCTCGTCGATGTCGATCGCCGCCACCGCCCGGCAGTCGCCGTGGGTCGGCAAAGCGTTGAACTGGCAGGGGCAGCCATAGGCACAGTTGCAATGGACGAACTCGCGCCCCTTCAGCGTCCATCGAACCTCGGTCACGCGCGTCTCCATTGCTGCCGTGGCGCGGCGATAGCATGTTTCGCGCGAGTCGGTCCCCTTTCATCGTCACCCCGGACTTGATCCGGGATCCATGAACACGGGTTGCGAGAATGTTTGGGAGATCGGAGTTCATGGATCCTGACTTTCGTCAGGATGACGCGGAAGCGGCGAAGGGGCTTCAGCCTTCGATCTCGTTCGCCGACTGCACTTCCCTGAGCCCGACGCCGATGCTCGCGCGCGCTTGCTCGGCTTCGGAGCTGGTCACCGGATAGGCGCAGTAATCGGCGGCGTAATAGGCGCTGGGGCGGTGGTTGCCGGAGAGGCCGACGCCGCCGAACGGGGCGTTGGAGGGGGCACCGTTGGTCGGCTTGTTCCAGTTGATCACGCCGGCGCGCACGTTCGCCCAGAATTTGTCGTACATCTCCGGCGAGCCGCCGACCAGGGAGGCGGCGAGGCCGTAGCGGGTGGCGTTCGCCTCGGCGATCGCCGCGTCGAAATCGGGCACCCGAACGATCTGGAGCACGGGCCCGAACAGCTCCGCGTCGGAACGCTGGGCGACGCCGGTAACGTCGACGATGGCCGGAGTCAGGAACGGCCGGTCGTCGGCGCGGCGGTCGAGGCGGCGGATCGCCCGGGCGCCGCGGCCCATCAGCTCGAGCACCGCCTCCTGCAGCCGGTCGGCCGCCTCATTGTCGATCACCGGGCCCATGAACGGCGCCGGCGTCGCATGCGGATGGTCGAGGATCAGCCGGTCGGCGATCTTGGCGATCGCCTCGATCAGCGCCTCGTGACGGCCGTCCTCGACGATCAGCCGCCGCGCCGCGGTGCAGCGTTGCCCGGCGGAGAGGAAGGCGGACTGGACCGCGATCAGGGCCGCGGCCGGCACGTCCTTGGCGTCCCAGATGACCAGCGGGTTGTTGCCGCCCATTTCGAGCGCGAGGATCTTGTGCGGCGTCTCGGCGAACTGGCGGTGGAGCGAGAGTCCGGCCCGCGCCGAGCCGGTGAACAGCAGACCGTCAATGCCGCGATGCGCCGACAGCTCCCGCCCCACATCCGGTCCGCCCTGCACGCAGCGCACGCAGTCCTCGGGCACTCCAGCCTCATGATAAAGCGACACCAGGAATTCGCCCACCGCCGGCGTCTTCTCGCTCGGCTTGAACACAACCGCATTGCCGGCGATCAGCGCGGGGACGATGTGGCCGTTGGGCAAGTGGGCGGGGAAATTGTACGGGCCGAGCACCGCGAGCACGCCGTGCGGCTTGTGGCGGACGGCGACGCGGGCGCCGAGCGCGCCTTCGAGCCGGCGCTGGGCGGTGCGCTCGGAATAGGCCGAGACCGAGATGTCGACCTTGCCGACGACGGCGTCGACCTCGGTCGCCGCTTCCCAGAGCGGCTTGCCGGTCTCGCGCGCGATCAGATCGGCGAAGGCGTCCTTCTTCGCCCGCGCGGCATTGGCGAAGCGCCGCAAGGTCTCGATGCGGACCGATAGCGGCCTCGCCGCCCAGGCGCTCCACGCGGCGCGCGCCCGCGCGACCTCGGCCTCGACGTCGCCACTCTCCCCCCTCCACAAGATCTCGCCCGTGGCGGGCTCGAATGAGGTCAACTGCGCCATGGCCGGGCACCACCATGTTTGCGCGCCGGAATCAAGCGGCGGGAGCGGCAATACCCGGCATGGCCGCCGAGCGGCCCCGTCACCGAAGTTGCCGAGACCGGGCAGGGACCCTAGTCCCAGGCAGGACGACCGCTTCAATTGGAACCCGCAATGCCCAGCAGCCTTGCCGGCCAGGACCAAAGACGGCGCGCCTTGCTGCTGCTCGGGATCGCATTTGCCTCGATCGCGCTGTGGCAGACCGCGCTCGGCAGCCTCCTCCTTTTTCCCTTCACGATCCTGGCGACCTGGTTCCACGAAATGGGCCACGGCCTCGCCGCTTTGCTCACCGGCCGCGGGTTCGAGCGCCTGCTGATCTTCGCCGACGGTTCCGGCGTCGCCGAGTCATGGCGCCCCGCCGACGGCTACCGGCTGACCGACGCGCTGGTCGCCGCGAGCGGCCCCCTCGGCCCGGCGATCGCAGGCGCGCTGCTGATCCTCGCATCCCGCTCCCCCACCGCCACCCGCAACGCTCTGGCGGCGCTCGGCGCCGCACTCATCCTCTCCACCCTGATCTGGGTCCGCTCGCCGATCGGCTGGCTGGTCCTCCCCGCTTTGGGCCTGGCGATCGCTGCGCTCGCCCTGCGCGCACCGCCGGCCTGGCAAGGCTTCGTCATCCAGCTCCTCGGCGTCCAGGCCGCGATCAGCGCCTGGCGACAATTCGGCTACCTGTTCAGCCCCGGCGGCAACGTCGGCGGCGAGCCCCACCGCTCCGACACCGCCGCCATCGCCGACGTCCTGCTCCTCCCCTACTGGTTCTGGGGCACACTCATCAGCGCGGCGATCCTGGCGTTGCTGTGGGGGAGCTTCAGGGTCGCGTTTCGGCGGTGAGGGGAGGGGCGGGGACGGTCTGGGCGTTTATTGCCACTCGGATCGCATCGGAGCTCCACCGACAACCGCAGGAAGACGCCGCCGTCACCCCTCCCGACTAACCGTCCTCCTTACTACCCCGCATCGCCTCGCCCATCCGCTGCACCGCCGCGACCTTCGCCTCGAACGGCGTCCAGTCGTCACGCCCGTCGATGGCGGACCAGATCGCTTCGACTTCCTCGATGTGCATCGAGCAAGGAGCGGGGTCGGTCCAGTAGTCGTGGTCGAGGGCGCCGGGTGCGGGGTCGCAGGCCTGGAGAAGCGCGGCAAGAGCGGCGAATTCGTCGCTTGCATAGGCGGCGTCGGCCGGGGAGGGGGCGCGCCTGCGGCCGCCGCGCCAGTCGAAGAAGAAGCGGTCGATCTCGACCGTCTGTCTGACCATCGCGGCTTCCATCGCCGCGAGCAGCTCGGCGTCGCTCGGCTCGCCTGAGGGGAGGATGCCGAGACGGGCGAAGACCGCCTGGACGAGCGCCTGCTGGAACAGGTCGGGGAAGCGTTCGAGCTCGGTCTTGAGGTCGTCCGCCTCGGCGACGAGGGTCAGCGAGCGGGCGAGCTGGAGCAGGTCCCAGTGGATCGCTTCGGGCTGGCGACCGAAGGAATAGAGACCGGCATGGTCGAAATAGGCGGCGGTGAAAGGACCGTCCCACAACGGCGTGAAGCGCCACGGGCCGTAGTCGAAGCTCTCGCATGTGATCGCGATATTGTCCGAATTGAGCACGCCGTGGACGAAGCCCGCCGCGATATAAGACGCGGCGAGGCGCGCTCCTTCGCGGACGACGTTGGCGAGAAGCAGGGGCGCGGGCGCGGCGCCAACCGCGTCGGGATAATAATGCTTCAGGCAATAATCGACGAGCCGCGCGATGTTCTCCTTTTCCTCGAAATAAGCGAGGCGCTGGAAGGTGCCGATGCGGATGTGGCTGTTCTGGAGGCGGACCAGGACTGCCGATCGCGTCGGCGACGGCTCGTCGTTGCGCTCCAACGCCTCGCCGGTCTCGATCAGCGAGAAGGTTTTCGACGTCTCGGCACCGAGCGCTTCGAGCATCTCGGTCGCCAGCACCTCGCGCACTCCGCCCTTCAGCGTCAGTCGGCCGTCGCCGAAGCGGCTGTACGGGGTCTGGCCCGAGCCCTTCGTGCCCAGATCGAGCAGCCGGCCAGCGCCGTCCCTTAGCTGGGCGAAGAGAAAGCCGCGGCCGTCGCCGATGTCGGGATTGTACACCCTGAACTGGTGGCCGTGATAGCGCAGCGCCAGCGGGCGCTCGAGATTGTCCGGCAGCGGACGGAAGCGCCCAAAATGAGCGATCCATTGCTCGTCAGACAAACCACCCAAACCCACCGCCCCGGCCCAGCTGTCGTTGCGGAAGCGCAGCAATGCCTGCGGGAAATCGGCGGCGTCGACCGGGTCGTAGAAAGCCTTGCCAAGCGCCACGATCGCAGGGTCAGGCGAATAGCGACCGGGTTGGGGCAAGTGCGGCATCCCCGGCGAAGCGCGCGGCTCCCTTCCCTGTTCCGCTGAGCCCCAAATACTCGTCCCATCGTCACGGGGGCACGGCTCAACCCACATTTACAATGTGAATCGGGGCCCGTTACGGCCGCGAGTCATTCTTCTCCTGTCACGAAAAAGGAACGCGATCCTTCGATGAAACAGGAAACGAGACGTCTTCGCCGCGCCGCCGCATTGTTGCTCACCGCCGCCGCGCTTCCCTTCGCACCGCTCGCCGCCCAGGAGGCGGCCCAGCCGACGCCCGAACCGTTCGCGGTTGAGGTCCCGGCCCCGCCGGTCGTCACCGCACCGGTCGAGGTGACGATCCCGGAGCCCGAGGCGGCCGCGCCGTCGGCTGCGACCGTCTCCGAGCCGGCGCCGGCCGCTGCGGCGCCCGCCCGCCGCGCGCCGGCACGCGCCTCCGCACGCCCGGCGCCGGCGCGCGCCGCGGCGCCCGTCCGCGCCGCTGAGGCCGCTCCCGCGCCCGCCGCGGCTCCTGCGGCCGAAGCCGCCGCTCCCGCCGCGCCGGCCGCCGACACGCCTTCCGCTCCGGTGACGCTGCCGACCGCCGCCGCGCCGCCGCCGGCTGCGGCGCAAGCGGAGCGTGGCGCAGGCTTCCATCCGCTCTGGCTGGTCCTGGGAGCGCTCGCGCTCGGCGCCGCCGCGTTGTTCCTGCTGATGCGCCGCCGCCGCCAGGCCATGCATGAGGACGAGGCCGTCTACGCCGAACCCGCCGCGGCCGCCGGGCCGGTCGCCGCCGCCGCGCCCCCGCTCGCTGCGGAGGAGGGCCGGCCCGAGCTCGATCTCGTCTTCCGGCCCGTCCGCGCGGGCGTCACCGGCGAGGATGCGGTGGTTGAGTTCGAGCTCGAAGTCGACAATCTTGGCTCCGCCCCTGCCCGCAATGTCCGAGTTTCGACGTGGATGTTCGCCGCCGGCGGATCGGCGGCCGAGCGCGCCTTGATCGACCATGGCGACGCCGATGACCTGCCGCCCATCGCTCCCGGCGCCGCCGGGCATCTGGCAAGCTCGGTCGCCCTGCCGACGGCTTCGGTCGAGAGCGACGCGGTGCTGCCGGTTGTCGTCGCCGAGGCCCGCTACCGCCTCCCAGACGGCAGTGAGGCCTGTACGTCGGCAACCTATGCAGTCGGCGTGCCCGATGGCGAGGATCTCGCCCATTTCGCGATCGACAATCCTTCCGGGCTTCACGACGAAGTTGTCGCCTGGAAGATGGGCGAAACCGAAAACGCCTGAGGCCTGGCTTCAGCCGAGCAGCTCTTTGAGCGCGGCCTTTACCTGGGACTCGCGATACGGCTTCTGGAGCACGGGTACGTCCTCATGGCCCGGCTCCAGCCCCTGACGGCCGTAGCCAGTGGCGAAGAGATAGGGGATGTCGCGCGCCTTGAGAGCGTAAGCGACCGCATAGCTGTCCTCGCCGGCCATGTTCACGTCGAGAATGGCGGCGTCGATCGTCTCGGCCTCGGCCTCGGTCAGCGCCAGTGCCGCTGCGACCCGGAAGGCGGGACCCACGACGTCGTAGCCGAGGTCTCCCAGCATGTCCTGCAGCGAGATGGCGACGATCGGCTCGTCCTCGACAACGAGGATTCGCTTGGCCGGTTTCATCGTATCGGGTCCCGAACGAATTTGATCCAGATCAAGTCGGGGCGGGGCGGTGTAACTTCGCGGCGAGTCGGTCAACTCCGCATCGGCGAACCGCGCGTGCCCAGCGATAGGACGTGTTTTTAGCGGTTTTCCGGCGGTTTAGAAGCCGAGGCGCAGCGAAACCGAGCCGCTGAACTCATTGCCTTCCTCGTGCTCCAGCGTCGAGCTCGCCTGGACCTGCACCGCCAGCGCCGAGCCCAAGCCCAGGTTCACGCCGCCGCTGACGCGGCCGTAGGTGTCGCGGCTGCGCGCGGGAAGGCGGAAGGTGTTGACGATCTCGGGCGCTGCGGTCAGCGAATAGGTGACGCTGCGCGCATCGCCTTCGAACTCGCGCTCGACCATCGCCGCGGCGAAGGGCTGGACCGAGAGGCCGCCGACATCGTGCGTGCCGCGCGCCTCGATCCCGGCCGAGCCGGTCAGCGAACTCAGCCGCTGGTCGCTGACGTTGAGGGTCAGCACCGGGTCGCCGCTCTCGGTGTAGCCGTCGATCTCGGCGCGGGCATAGCGCACGCCGACGACCGGGCCGACCCGAACGCCGCCGAAGGGGACGAGGAAGCCCGCTTCCGCGCCCGCGGTCATCGTCTCGCCGTCGGGCGAGGCGGAGATCGAGTCGATCACGGCATCGCGCGAAATGTCGTATTCGAGCGTGCCGATGCCGGCATAGGCCTGGACGAAGGCCCCGCCGCCATTCCAGCCGGCATAGCCACCGAGCTGCCAGCCGTCGGCGCGTGTTCCGCCGGTCGCCGTTTCAAAGTCCGAGTCGGAGCGGGTGTAGGCGGCCGCCGCCCCCACGACGAGGCCGGTAGCGACGTCATATTCGACGCCGCCGCTGCCGGATACGGTCTCGAGGTCGTAGGCGAGACTGGTGAGGCTGCGGCGACGGTCGAGGCTGGCGAGATTGCCGCTGGCCCACAGGTTCATGCCGCTGTGGCCCTCGCCGAAACGCGCCGAGGACAGATCGAGCCGTCCGAGCATTATGCCGCCGAAGCTGCGGGCCGCCTGAAGCCCCGCTTCGCCTTGCGCCTGGAGCTGAAGCGGCGCCTCGAGCTGGCGGACGGCATATTGGCCCACGATCTCGAAACCGCGCGAGGTGAGGTGCACCTGGTCGACGTAGAAGAGATACTGGCGGGCGACGTCGGGATTGGCGGCGCAGGCGAGCGGGCACGCGCCGGCGCTGATCAGGCCGAAGGCGGGGAGGTTGGCGGAGACGACGTCGCCGATCCGGTTGAGGTCGACATAATTGACGATCACGCCTTGGGCGGCGACTGCCCCGAGCTGGGTGCGCATGCCGGTGTTGAACGCGGTTGCATAGGCGCTGCCGACCTGGGCTACGGGCAGGCCGTTCACTTCCGGCAGGCGGCCGACGTCGCCGGCGAGAAACGTGATGTTGCGCGCGCCGGCGCCGACCAAGGCGTTGAGGCCGGTCGTGGCTTCGGCGACACGGGCACTGGCCTGGGCGGGAACTCCGGCGAGCAAGGTCGTGATCTGCGCTTGGCTCGGGTTCAGTCCGAGGCTGCGCTCGTAGGCGCGCGCGTCGTTGCCGCCGATCGAGACGACGAGGAGATCGGTCTCGTCGAAGCGGCCCGAGACGCGCGGAAAGGCGGCCGGCCCGCCGCCGGCGAGGAAGGACTGATATTCGGTGACGAAGCCCGGAATGCCGGGGCCGTTGATGTTGCCGTTGCCGGTGAACGCGCCGCCGATGGCGAAATTGTCGACCGGGACCTGGAGGAGCCGCGCCATGGTGTCGACGAAATTGGTGGAATCGCTGAAGCGGCCCTGCGGATAGGGGCCGGGCCGCGGGATGCCGAGCAGCTCGAACAGGTTGCCGTCGTCCGCATAGCTGTCGCCGAACGCAACGATCCGGTCGACCGTCTGTGCCTCGGCGGGCGCCGCGACGAATGCGGCCGCTAGGGCAGCCGACGACAACAAGCTCTTGGCCGCGCAACGCATGGTGATTCCCCTCGTTACGGCTCGCCCCGCTGCGAACCGACATTGATGTCAGTAAGGAATGGCCCTGTTTCGAGCAGGTTGCAAGCGGGGTCATTCGGCGGAGGCCGGGCATCACGTCATCCCGGCGGAGGCCGGAGCAAATCGCGTCCTCCCGGCGAAGGCCGGGATCTCAGGGGGCGAAAAGTGCGGGTTCAATGCATGCACAGCTCGCTGCGCCCAAATTCCCTGAGATCCCGGCCTCCGCCGGGATGACGGTCTTGCTGGAATCCTGGTCGGGACTGGCGCGCGCGCACCATATCGCCGATGGTCGGGCGATGGCGCCGGTCCGCATCCTCCATTGCCACTCGACCTTCTCGCTCGGCGGCAAGGAAGCGCGCGCGGTGCGGCTGATGAACGCGTGGGGCGACGCCGCTCAGCACGTCGTGCTGAGCGCGATGCCCGGCAGCCTCTCGGCCCGGAACGCGATCGGCCGGTCGATCGACGTCTCCTGTCCGGAGGACGCGCCGGCACTCGCCGGGCCGCCGCACCCGCTGCGCCTCCACCGGCTGGCCCGCTACATGCGCGGCTTCGACCTCGTCCTCAGCTACAATTGGGGTGCGTTCGACGCAGTCATGGCCCGGCGATTGTTCGGAGGCCCGCCGCTCGTCCACCATGAGGACGGCTTCAACGAGGACGAGGCCGAGCGACTCAATGCGAAGCGCAATCTCTATCGCCGCGTCGGCCTGGGCGCTGTCCATCGGCTCGTGGTTCCGTCCGAGCGCCTCGAGAAGATCGCCCTGCGGGACTGGAAGCAGAAGCCGGAACGCGTCGAGCGCATCCCCAACGGCATCCAGGCCGCCCGCTACCGGGGCGCTGAGAAACCGGAGCTTCCCGGGCTTCTCCGGGTCGAGGGCGAGATCCTCATCGGCACCGCAGCCGGTCTGCGCGCGGTCAAGAACCTGCCGCGCCTCGTCCGGGCTTTCGCTGCGATGGGCGAGAAAAACGCCCGGCTCGTCATCGTCGGCGAGGGGCCGGAGAGCGAGCGGATCGCGGCGGAAGCGCGAAGGCTCGGGGTCGGCGACAGGCTGGTCATGCCGGGCTTCCTCGCCGACCCGGCCCGCTGGATCGGCGCGTTCGACATCTTCGCCCTCTCCTCGGACAGCGAGCAGTTTCCGATCTCGCTGATCGAAGCGATGGCGGCCGGTCTCCCCGTCGTCGCGACCGACGTCGGCGACGTCGCCGCGATGCTGCCGGCCGACAACCGCCCGCTCGTCGTCTCCAGGGAGGACGAGGCCGCCTTCGCCGCCGCTCTCGACAGCCTTGCCGCGAGACCGGACCTGCGCCGCGCGATCGGCCGCGCCAATCGCGAAAAGGCGGCCGCACAATATGACGAGGGGCGCATGATCGCGGCCTATGCGCGCCTCTACAATGAAGCCATCGGACACCCCGATGCGTTGCTTCCAACATAGGTTTTGCGCGCCGGCTCCATGCCGCTTATAGGCGCGTCGGGTCCGGAGGTAGAATGTTCAAGGGTATCAACCCGATCCGATATGCGGGTCGCGAAGTCCTTCCGCTGATCGAGGGCGGCAAGGGCGTGTCGGCGACCAATCACATGAGCTCGGGCGCATGGGCGGCGGCAGGCGGCATCGGCACCGTCTCGGCGGTCAACGCCGACAGCTACGATGCCGAGGGCCGGATCATCCCCCAGGTCTATCACGCCTTGACCCGGCGCGAGCGGCACGAGGAATTGATCAAGTACGGTATCGACGGAGGGGTCGAGCAGGTCCGCCGGGCCTATGAGATGACCGACGGCCGGGGCGCGATCAACATCAACGTGCTTTGGGAGATGGGCGGCGCGCAAACCATCCTCCACGGCATCCTCGAACAGACCAAGGGCATGGTCGCCGGCGTCACCTGCGGCGCGGGCATGCCGTACAAATTGTCCGAGATCGCGGCGTCCTACGGTGTCAATTATCTGCCGATCATCAGTTCGGCCCGGGCCTTCAGCGCGCTTTGGAAGCGTGCCTATTCGAAGGCTGCCGAATGGCTCGGCGGCGTCGTCTACGAAGATCCCTGGCTGGCGGGCGGCCATAACGGGCTTTCCAATGCCGAGGACCCTCTGGTCCCGCAGGACCCTTATCCCCGGGTCAAGGCGCTGCGCGACACGATGCGCCAGGGCGGAATCTCCGACGAGGTACCGATCGTCATGGCCGGCGGCGTCTGGAACCTGAAGGAATGGGAGCACTGGATCGACAATCCCGAGCTCGGACAGATTGCCTTCCAGTTCGGAACGAGGCCGCTCCTGACGAAAGAGAGCCCGATCCCGGAAGGCTGGAAGCAGCGGCTGATGACCCTCGAGGAAGGCGACATCCTTCTCCACCGCTTCTCGCCTACCGGCTTTTACAGCTCGGCGGTGCGCACGCCTTTCCTGCGCAGCCTCGAGGCCCGCTCGCAGCGCCAGATCGCCTTCACCAAGGAGGAGATGGGGGACCATTGCTTCCAGCTCGACGTTGGCGTCGGCTCGAAGAAGAATTTCTGGGTGACGAAGGGCGATCTGCTCCACGCCCGCGAATGGTACGCCTTGGGCTATACCGAGGCCCTCAAGACGCCCGACGAGACTCTGGTGTTCGTCACCCCCGAGGAAAAGCACATGATCCGCAAGGACCAGTCTGACTGCATGGGCTGCCTCAGCCAATGCGCCTTCTCGTCCTGGGCGGACAATGAGAAGAACACGACCGGCCGGCTTGCCGATCCTCGCAGCTTCTGCATCCAGAAGACCCTCCAGGACATCGCCCATGGCGGACCGGTCGACAACAATCTCATGTTCGCCGGCCACTCGGCATTCCGCTTCAAGAAGGACCCCTTCTACTCGAACGGCTTCGTTCCCACGGTGAAGCAGCTCGTCGAGCGCATCCAGACCGGCGACTGAGCGATGCTGAGGCGGATCCTCCTGTGCCTGACGCTCGGTTCGGCGGCTTTGCTGCAGTCCGGCGCCGCGGCGCAGAGCGAACGGCAGCCGCCTTACTGGGTGTCGCTCCAGGCCAACGACGCTTTGATGCGTTCGGGGCCGGCCCAGACCTATCCGGCGGTCTGGCGTTACGTCCGCCGGGGCCTGCCGATGCGCGTCGTCGCCACCCAGCCGAGCTGGCGCAAGGTCCAGGATCCGCTCGGCGCCCAGGGCTGGATCATGGTCCGGCTGCTGAGCGACGTCCGAACCGCCCTCGTCACCGGCGCCGAGCCGCGGCCGATGCACGAAGAGGCCGACGAGGCCTCTCGCATCCGCTACCGTGCCGAGCCTGGCGTTATTGGCCGCATCGTGGGCTGCGAGGCCGGCTGGTGCGAACTCGACGTCGGCGGCCGCCGCGGCTTCATCCGGGCGGAACATGTCTTTGGGATCGATCCCAACGAGACGGTCGAATGAAGGGGAAATGATGGCCGATTTGACGCTTGCCGATTTCACGCCGTCGATCGGCGAGCGCTGGGAGATGGAAGCCGGAGGCGAGACTTATCCGCTCGAGCTGATCAAGGCCTCGGAACTCCCGGATTCGGGTCGCAATGGCGGCTCCTTCCGGCTCGAGTTCCGTGGTCCGTTCGAGCCGATCCTCGCCCAGGGCACCTACACATTCCGCCGCGACGGCGCCGCCCACGACATCTTCGTCTGCCCGATCGGCCGCGAGGAGGCGGGAACGCGCTACGAGGCGGTGTTCTACTGATCCTTGCCGGACGCGCCCGCACCCGGCGTCCATTCCATCAGCTTGTAGACGCCCTTGTCCTCCGCCTCGACGAAGCCAAGCCGCTCATAGAGCCGCCTCGCCGGGTTGAAGGTCTCGACATGGATCGAGACCTTCTTGCCGCGCGCGCTGGCGTCGGCGCCGATGTCGCGCAGGATCGCCTCGCCGATCCCCTGGCCGCGCGCGGCGGGGAGGAGGGCGATGTCGACGATGCGGACGTTCGCGGGCCATTCCGCCAGATAGAGCCGTCCGATGCGCTCGCCGCCGCGCTCGATCACCAGCCGCTCGGCCTCCGGGTAGACGTTGGCGTAATGCGCGTGCTGCGCCTCGTGCTGCTGAAGCAGGAAGGCCTGCCGCGCCTCCTCCGGCCAGCCGGTCTGGGCGAGCTCCTCCTCGCGGGTCGAGGCGTAGACCGCGCCGAGAAAATCGAGCTCGTCCTCGCGCGCCGGACGATAGGCGATATCGAAGCGGGCGGCGGAGCGGATCGGCGGGGGCATATGCCGGTCTGTAGCGCGGCGCAGCGGGCTTGAGTATCCTGCGGCGCCTCGCCTACGTGCCGGCCATGATCGAAGACATTCCGCCCCCGCCGCTCTCACTGCTCGACGGCGCGGCTCTGTTCCTCGATTTCGACGGGACGCTGGTCGAGCTCGCCGAAGCGCCGGACGCGATCGAGGTCCCCGGCGAGCTGCCGGGGCTCCTGCGCCGCCTCGCCGCGCGCCTGGGGGGGCGCCTCGCCCTCGTCAGCGGGCGCTCGCTCGCCGACCTCGATCGGCACGTCCCCTGCGGCGGCGTCGCCATGGCCGGCTCGCACGGCCTCGAGCTCCGGCTCGCCGACGGCGCGCTGCGGCCGCTCGCCCGCCCGCCCGGGCTCGACGCGGCCCGAGACGAGATCGCCCGCTTCGCCGCGGCCCATGCCGGGCTCCTCGTCGAGGAGAAGCCGGCGAGCGTCGCGCTCCACTTCCGCCAGGCGCCGGAGCGGGGCGAGGAAGTGTCGGCGCTAATGGAGCGGCTGG
Organism: Allosphingosinicella sp.; assembly: GCA_036386475.1. Taxonomy (GTDB): domain Bacteria; phylum Pseudomonadota; class Alphaproteobacteria; order Sphingomonadales; family Sphingomonadaceae; genus Allosphingosinicella. The sequence goes on from DASVVQ010000017.1 coordinate 23,183, forward strand.
CTTCGCAAGCCGGTTTCGTCGTTCAGCACGGCAAGATGGTCGCCGAGCTGCGCCCGCCCGGAGCGGACAAGGGCGATGCACTCCGTGCGCTGATGAGGGAACCCGCCTTCGCCGGCGCGCGTCCTTTGTTCATGGGAGACGACCTCACCGACGAGCACGCCTTCGAAGCCGCAGCCGCGCTGAGCGGCGCGGGCGTCTTGGTGGGGCCGGCGCGCGCGACCGCGGCGCGCTACCGGCTCGCCGGAGTAGCCGACGTGGCGGCCTGGCTGAGGACGGCTGCGTGAGAGATCTCAACCTCTGGCCGATCGGCAATTGCCAGGTGAGCGCGCTCGTCGACAGCGCCGCGGGCATGGTTTGGGGCTGCGCACCGGCGGTCGATGGCGATCCGCTTTTCTGTTCGCTGCTCGAACCGAAGGCCGATGCCGAGGCGGCGCGGGGCGAGTGGCGGGTTTCGGTCGAGAACCAGGATCGCGTCGAGCAACGCTACCTCAGGAACACGCCGATCCTCGTCACCCGCCTCATCGACAAGGACGGCAATGCCGCCGAGATCTTTGATTTCTGCCCCCGCTTCGAGCGCGCCGGCCGGATGTACCGCCCGGTCGCCTTCGTTCGGATCGTGCGGCCGATTTCCGGGGCCCCGCGCATCCGGGTGTCGCTCGATCCCGCCGCCGATTGGGGCGCGAGCAGCGCCGAGCGAACGAGTGGCACAAACCATATCCGCTATCTCCTGAAGCCGCAGCCGCTCCGGCTGACCACCGACGCACCCGTCGGCCACGTCCTCGAAGGCCGCGCCTTCCGGCTGGAGACGTCGTTGCATTTCTTTCTTGGGCCGGACGAGCCCTTCGCCGGAAATGTCGCCCACACGGTCGCGACCATGCTTCACCAGACCAGCGACGAGTGGCGCGGCTGGGTTCGCGGCCTCGCCATTCCGCTCGAATGGCAGAAGGTCGTGATCCGCGCGGCGATCACCCTCAAGCTGTGCCAACATGAGGAGACCGGCGCCATCATCGCGGCACTGACGACGTCGATACCCGAAGCGCCCGGCAGCGGCCGCAATTGGGACTATCGCTACTGCTGGATCCGCGACGCCTATTACACCGTCCAGGCGCTGAACCGGCTCGGCGCTCTCGACGTGCTGGAAAACTATCTCAGCTATTTGCGCAACATCGTCGATGCCTCGCCCGACGGCGTCATCCAGCCGCTCTACGCGGTCTCGGGCGAGCCGAAGCTCGAGGAGAATGTGGCCGAGGGCCTGGCGGGCTATCGCGGCATGGGCCCGGTCCGCGTCGGCAATGCCGCCTACCACCAGGTCCAGCACGACGCCTACGGCCAGATCGTTTTGTCCAACGCCCAGGCTTTTTTCGACGAGCGGCTGTTCCGCACGGCGACCGTGGAGGATTTCGCCTCGCTCGAGAAGGTCGGCGAGCGCGCCTGGGCCAACCACGATCAGCCCGACGCGGGCCTGTGGGAGTTCCGCACCCGGGCCGCCGTCCACACCTATTCGGCGGTGATGAGCTGGGCCGCCTGCGACCGCCTCGGCAACATCGCCGAGCGACTCGGACTGGACGATCGCGCCCTCCATTGGCGCGAACGGGCGGCGCAGATCCGCGCCACGATCGAGCGCGAGGCCTGGATCGAGAGCGAAGGCCGCTTCGGCGCGAGCTTCGGCGGCGCCACGCTGGACGCCAGCCTTCTCCAGCTCATCGACATGCGCTTCGTCGAGCCCGACGATCCGCGCTTCCTTGCCACGTTCGACGCGGTCGAGCAGGGCCTGAGGCGCGGCGAGCACATGCTGCGCTACGCCGCCGAGGACGATTTCGGCCTGCCCGAGACGGCGTTCAATTTCTGCACCTTCTGGCTGATCGAGGCTCTCCACATCGTCGGCCGCCGCGACGAGGCGCGGGCGCTCTATGAACGCATGCTCGATCGGCTGACGCCAGCGGGCCTGCTGTCCGAGGACAGCGATTTCCAGACCGGCGAGCTTTGGGGTAACTACCCGCAAACCTATTCGCTGGTCGGCCTGATCAATTGCGCCGGCCTGCTATCGAAACCCTGGAGCTCCGTCCGATGAGCCGCCTCATCATCATCTCGAACCGCGTCTCGGCGCCGAAGGGTGAAGGCCAAGGCGCGCAGGGCGGGCTCGCGGTCGCGCTCGCCGCGGCCTTGCGCGACCATCGCGGCCTCTGGTTCGGCTGGTCGGGGGAGCGGACCGACGAGTTTACGGGCCAGATCAACCTCCAGCGCCACGAAGGCGTCACCACCGCGACGATCGATCTCGAAGAGCAGGACATCGACGAATATTATAACGGCTACGCCAACCGCACGCTCTGGCCGCTCTTCCACTACCGGATCGACCTCGCCGAGTACGACCGCAGCTTCGGCTCCGGCTACGAGCGGGTCAACGAGCGCTTCGCCGAGACGGTCGCGCCGCTGATCGAGCCCGAGGACCTGATCTGGGTCCACGACTACCATTTGATCCCGCTCGGCCAGCAGCTGCGCGAGCGCGGGATCAAGAACAGGATCGGCTTCTTCCTCCACATCCCCTGGCCGCCGGCGCGCCTGATGGTGTCACTGCCTTTCCACGAGGGCCTCGTCCTCTCGATGCTCGCCTACGACGTGATCGGCTTCCAAACCGAGGAGTGGCTCGAGAGCTTCCGCCATTATGTCGAGCGCGAGCTCGGCGGCGATTGCGGCGAGGACGGGACGATCCGCGTCGGCGACCGCGCGGTCCACGCCGCCGCCTATCCGATCGGAATCGATTATCAGGAGTTCGCCGATACCGCGAACAGCGCCGCCGCGCGCAGCGCCCAAGACCGGATGCAGCACAGCGCGGCCGGGCGCCGCCCGATCATCGGCGTCGACCGGC
>DASVVQ010000018.1:0-39746 GCA_036386475.1 Allosphingosinicella sp.
TCGATCCCGGCTACCGCTATACGAGCGACGGCGGCCGCACCTTCCCGCTTCGCGGCCGCGCCGTCGGCCTCATCCCCGGCGTTTCGGACATCCTCTACGAGATCCGCCAGATGCCGATCCTGTTCGTCGTCCACGGCGACGATCCCGCCACCGCCGACTCGCTCGCCGCCGAATTCCGCACCGCGCGCCTCGAGATCGACGAGAAATACGCTTTCTTCGGCGCCGAGCCGGTGCTCGCCCGAATCCGAGCGCTGGCGCCGCAAGCCTTGACCTACAGCGCTGAGGGTGCGGAACGCTGCCTCGCCGGCTATCGCAGCAAAGGCTGGCTCGGGATCGTGCCCGAGGAGTGCCGCGGGACCGTCGTTCCCGTCACTCCGGGAGCGAACTGGACGCTCTGGGGCTGGCCCTACCGATTCCTCACCCGTCTGGCCGGCGCCGGCGCGCGGGCGATCATGGTCGAAAGCGTCGCGGCCGACGGAACGCTCCGCGGCCTCTCGCGGCCCGACCAGCTGCCCGAAGTGCCCTACAGCTTTCGCGGCTATCTCCTGATCGAGGACATGCCGCGCACCGGCCGCTCGCTCGGCCGCTGACATGCTGGCAATCGCCGCCCGCCCCCGCTAAGCCCCGCCCCCGACATGTCCGACAAGCAAGACTATAGAGACACCGTCTTCCTTCCGAAGACGGACTTCCCGATGAAGGCCGGCTTGGCTCAGAAAGAGCCGGCCATCCTCGCCCGCTGGGCGGAGACCGGGCTCTACCGCCAGCTGCGCGAGGCGCGCGCCGGGCGCGAACGCTTCATCCTCCACGACGGCCCGCCCTACGCCAACGGCGACATCCACATGGGCCATGCGATGAACAAGATCCTGAAGGACATCGTCGTCCGCATGGCGAGCTTGCGCGGCTTCGACGCGCCCTACGTGCCCGGCTGGGATTGCCACGGCCTGCCGATCGAATGGAAGATCGAGGAGAGCTACCGGAAGCGCAAGCTCGACAAGGACGAGGTGCCGCCGCGCGAGTTCCGCGCCGAATGCCGCGCCTATGCCGAGAAATGGGTCGCCGTGCAGTCCGAGCAGTTCCAGCGCCTCGGCGTGATGGGCGAATGGGACGATCCCTATCTGACCATGAAGTTCGAGGCCGAGGCCAAGATCGTCGAGGAGCTCCTCCAGTTCGCCGAGAGCGGCCAGCTCTACCGCGGCGCCAAGCCGGTCATGTGGAGCCCGGTCGAGAAGACCGCTCTGGCCGAGGCCGAGGTCGAATATCAGGACGTGATCTCGACCCAGATCGACGTCGCCTTCGAGATAATCGAGAGCCCGATCCCCGAGCTGGTCGGCGCGCATGCGGTCGTCTGGACGACGACGCCCTGGACGATACCGGTCAACCAGGCCATCGCCTACGGCGAGGACATTGTTTACACCGTTGTTGGTCTCGCCGCGGAAAGCGGGGGCTCCGCGCATCAGGCGGAGGTCAACCGGCGGCTTGCCGCCGCTGGATTGGATTTCGAGGGCAAACGGATCGTCGTCGCGGACGATTTGCTGCCCAGCGTCATAGACCGCCTCAACGCAGCTGCGGGCAGCGTCGACCTGTCCGAACTGGGCCTCGGGACAGCCACGTTCTACGCCTTCCCCTTCGAAGGCGACGGCGACGACTTCACGTTCAAGGGTTCCGACCTCGCCGGCACCGTCGCCCGTCATCCGATGCACCGCCTCGGCGGCTTCTTCGCCAGGCCCCGCCCCTTCCTCCCCGGCGACCATGTCACTACCGAGGCCGGCACCGGCCTCGTCCACATGGCGCCCGACCATGGCGAGGAGGATTTCCTGGTCTGCAAGGCGGCCGGCATCGATCCCGCCTTCGCGGTCGACGACGCCGGCTTCTACCGCGCCGACTGGGAGTGGCTCGGCGGCCAGGGCTCGGTCATCAACCAGAAGTTCAACGCGCCCGAAGGCCCGATCTGCACGGACCTGCGCGAGGCCGGCGCCCTCCTCGCCGCGAGCCAGGATTTCCAGCACAGCTATCCGCATTCGTGGCGCTCCAAGGCCCGCATAATCTACCGCTGCACCCCCCAATGGTTCATCCCGATGGATCGTTCGGCCGGTGAGAATAAGGAAACCGCTAGGGCTGAGCCTGTCGAAGCCCGGATCGAGGGCACGGAGCCGGCCCTTCGACAGGCTCAGGGCGAGCGGAGTGGGTCTCGGACTCTCAGAGCCACCGCCCTCGCCGCCATCGAAGACACTCGCTGGGTCCCGGCCCGCTCGAAGAACCGCATGCGCGCGATGGTCGAGGGCCGCCCCGACTGGGTGATCAGCCGCCAGCGCGCCTGGGGCGTGCCGATCGCCCTCTACGTGAACCGCAGGACCGGCGAATATCTCAAGGACCCGGCGGTCAATTCGCGCATCATCCGCGCCTTCCACGAAGGCGGCGCCGACGCCTGGTTCGGCGCCGATCACCAGCAGATGCTCGGCAACGGCTACAGCTTGGCCGACTACGAGCCGGTCGACGACATTCTCGACGTCTGGTTCGATTCCGGCTCGACCCACGCCTACGTAGTCGAGGCGCGCTACGGCGCGGACGTGCGCGCCGACATCTATGTCGAGGGCTCGGACCAGCATCGCGGCTGGTTCCAGTCGTCGCTGCTCGAAAGCTGCGGCACCCGCGGCCGCGCCCCGTTCAAGGAGGTGCTGACCCACGGCTTCGCGCTCGACCGGGACATGCGCAAGATGTCGAAGAGCCTCGGCAACGTCGTCGATCCGCTCGCCGTCATCCGCGACAACGGTGCCGACATCCTCCGCCTCTGGGTCGCCTCGACCGATTATTTCGAGGACGTGCGCATCGGCAAGGAAGTGCTTGCCACCACCACCGACGCCTACAGGAAGCTCCGCAACACCTTCCGCTACCTGCTCGGCGCGCTCGACGGCTTCACCGACGCCGAGAAGGTGGCGCCCGCCGACATGCCCGAGCTCGAGCGCTGGGTCCTTCACCGCCTCGCCATGCTCGACAAGGAGCTGCGCGAGGCGGCCGAGGGCTATGAGTTCAACCGCTACACGCGCGCCCTGACCGCTTTCGCGCAGGACGATCTCTCCGCCTTCTTCTTCGACATCCGCAAGGACAGCCTCTATTGCGATGCGCCTGGCTCGGCGAAACGCCGCGCCTGCCGCACCGTCCTCGACACCGTCTTCCACGCGCTGGTGCGCTGGCTCTCGCCGATCCTCTGCTTCACCGCCGAAGAGGCTTGGGCGAGCCGCTTCCCCGATGCGGGCTCCGTCCACCTCCTCGAATGGCCGGAGATCGAGGCGGCGTGGATCGACGAGGCCCTGGCGCGCAACTGGGACTACCTTCGTACCGCCCGTTCTGTCGCCACTGCAGCAATGGAGCCGAAGCGGCGCGATGGAACGATCGGATCAAGCTTAGAAGCTGAGATTGAGGTGTATGTTTTTGCAGACTCTGCGAGAGTTGAGCTCCTCGAGAGCACCGACCTTGCGGAAATCTGCATCACCTCGGGAGCAAAGGCGCTGTCCCGGCTTGGGAATGACTGGCCGGACGATGTATTTGATCCAGTTCCCGGTAGTGGCCTTGGGGTGCAAGTAAGAGCATCCACGCACGCAAAATGTGGCCGCTGCTGGCGCCACCGCCCCGAGGTTCCCGAAGACGGCGACCTGTGCTCCCGCTGTGAAGAGGTGGTAGGAAATGACTGAGCCCGATTCACCGTTCGGTCCGAGCGAAGTCGAGGACCGCTCCCGAGCGAAGCCGAGGGATGCGGACGCCGAGGCGAACCCCAAGGTCCGCAGCAACCGCGCCTACGGCCTCGGCATCGCCCTGTTCGTCTTCGTCCTCGACCAGGTCAGCAAGTACGTCGTCACCGTCCCGCTCCAGCTCCAGGACCGGCGGACGATCGAGCTTCTCCCGATCTTCGACCTCAACTGGACGCAGAATTACGGCGTCTCGATGGGCTTCCTGACCGCCGATACCGAGCTCATGCGATGGCTCCTCGTCGGGCTCACCGCCGCCATCGCCTTGTTCGTAGGGGTCTGGATGTGGCGCGAGAAGCGCCGGGACGACGTCGTCGGGCTCGGCCTCGTCCTCGGGGGCGCGCTCGGCAACATCCTCGACCGGGTTCGCTTCGGCTATGTCGTCGACTTCCTCGATCTGCATTTCGGCACGGTCCGGCCCTTTTTGGTCTTCAATGTCGCCGACGCAGCCATTACCATCGGCGTCTTGCTGCTGCTTGTCCGCGCGCTCCTGATGCGCGACAAGGGCCCTCGGAAGGAATCCTGAACCATGCGTACCGTCCCCACCGCCCTCCTCGCCGCTTCGGCGCTGGCCCTCTCCGCCTGCGGATCGAGCGGCGTTCTCGGCCGCGACCGGCCCGACGAGTTCGCGGTGGCGCGGACGGCGCCTCTCGTCATCCCCCCCGATTTCTCGCTGACCCCGCCGCGTCCGGGCGAGGCATCGAGCAACGCCGATGCGCGCACCCAGGCGCTCCAGGCTTTGTTCGGCGGACCCCAGCCGCGCAGCGACGCCGAGCGCAACCTCCTTCAGCGCGCCGACGCCGACCGCTCGGCTCTGGGCGCGCGCTCGGTCGTGGCCGACCCGCAGACCGCCGTCGTCGACCGCGGGCAGCTCGTTCAGACCATCATCGCCCTCCCCTCCGGCGCCGGCCGCGAAGCCACGGTGACGACGCCGCAATAGCCGCCTGCATCATCGCGGCGTCATGCCGACGAAAGTCGGGACCCATGAACACGGCGGTCGAAGCAAAATTTCCGACGCTTCGGTTCCTGGGTCCCGGATCGAGTCCGGGATGTCGCGAGGGTCTAGAACCCGACCCCGAGCGAGAAGACGAACCCCGCATCCTGCCCGGCCGCGGACGGCAGGCTCGTATCGACATAGCGAAGCCCGAGCTCCGCCGGACCGAGCGTGTAGGAACCGCCTACGGACCAGTTCCAGTAGCGCCCATAATCGCCCCAATCCTGCCGTCCGGCATGGGCGCGCAAGGTCCAGGGCGTGAACGGAATCCCCGCCTCGAGCTCGCCGAACAGATAGACCATGTCCTCATCGCCCGTGCCTTCCTGGCTCGGCGCATATTTGACGCCGCCGGTCGCCTCGACCGGGCCCAGCATGTAGCTCAGCGACGCATAGGGCTCGACATGGTTGGCCGGCCCCTCGGACCCGGTGAAGGCATAGTACATCACCCCGCCGTCGAGGGTCAGGCCGCCGCCGAGATCGGCATTGTAGCCGGCATAGACGTCGAGCTCGAGCTCGCCGAGATCGTCGAGCTCGGGGTCGCGCAACCGGAAGTTGTCGAGCCCGCGGAGCGTCGTCGCCCGCGTCCCGACATAGAATCCGCTGCCATGGCTGAGCATGACATTGGCCCGCAGCGCCGGATCCTCGTCGGAGCGCGAGACGCCGCGGAAGCGATAGTCGGACACGGCCTCGACCTCCCCGCTCACGGCGAGGCCGGTTCCGGGAACAGGCACTTCCGCAAAAGCGGGTGCGGTGAGGCCGAGCGCGGCGGTTGCGGTGGCGGCGGCGAAAATGGCTTTCATCGTCATGACCTTCGAGAGCTGCGTCCCGCACCTCCTGCCCCAGCGGCCGCGCGGCGGCAATCCGTTAGCGCTTCCTTAGCCGCGCCCCGCTATCTTCCAAGGCCATGACGCACCAGGCGCCCGCCCTCCAAGCCGAGCAGCAGCGGCCCGACGCCGCCGCGCAGCTCGCGCAGCTGCGAGAGGTGCAGGCGCTTGTCGAAACGATCGCCGGCCGCAGCTCTCGTGCACACGCGGCCGACGCCGCCCTCGACAAAGCGGCCCGGATCGGGGCGGCCTATGGCGATGCCCTGCCGGTGGCCCGCCGCCGCTTCGATGCGCTGGTGGCCGAGACCGTCGCCTGGGCCGCGGCCGGCGTCGAGGCCCTGACCCGCGCCGGCGGCAGCCCCCCCGCCGCCGCCCGCCTCGCCGACGAGCTCGCTTTGGCGACCGAGGACTTGCTGAAGCTGCTGAAACTGTAGGAGCCGGCCAAGGCCGTCATCCCGGCGAAGGCCGGGATCTCAGGGGGTGAAAAGCGCGAGCGTTGATGGAGAGCTGCACGAGCCAAGCCGACATCTCGTCCTGAGGTCCCGGCCTTCGCCGGGACGACGTATATGGCGCGACGGCCCGCTACGCTCACTCGCCAGGCAGTGCCGGCATCTCCTTGATCCGTATGTCGCGCTGCGGGAACGGGATCGAGATGCCGTTTTCCTTGAACAGCACCCAGAGCCGGTTGAGGATCTCCGACTGGACGTTGCCGACGCCGCCTTCGGGGTCGCTGATCCAGACGAGGATCTCATGGTCGATGGAGCTCTCCCCGAAGGCGCGCAGCCAGACCCTCGGCTCGGGGGACTGCAGCACGCGCGGCGAGGCCGTCGCCGCCTCGATCATCAGCGCCTGCGCCCGCGGCACGTCGCAATCGTAGGCAATGCCGACGGGGATGTGGACGCGCACGTCGCGGCTCGAATAGGACCAGTTCTCGACCTCCTGCGTCATCAAATTTTCGTTCGGGATGAGATGCTCCTTTCCGTCGCGGGTGACGATCGAGACGGCGCGCACGCCGATCTTGGTGACGTGGCCGAAGCTGTCGCCGACCACGATCACGTCGCCCGGCTTGATCGACCGGTCCATGAGCAGGATGATCCCGGCGATGAGATTGCCGAAGGTCTTCTGAAAGCCGAAGCCGACGGCGAGCCCGAAAGCGCCCGAGAAGACCGCCAGCGCGGTGAGGTCGATCCCGACCAGGTCGATGCCGACGAAGAAGGCGACCGCGATGATCGCCACCGCCGACAGCTTCTGGGCGAGGAGCTGCTGGGTCGCGTCGAAGCCCGACGCGCGCCGGATCGAGTGGCCGACGATCCGGATGAGGAGCTTCACCACCGCATAGAGGGCGGCGGCGATGATCAGGACCTGGAGGACGGATAGGACCGAGATCCTGGTGTCGCCGGCATTGAAGCCAATCCGGTTGAGGAGGCCGGACAGCTCCTTGAGGCCGCCCACGGCGCGGGCGAGGAGAGCGATGAAGGTGACGCCGGCCAGCAAGGCGGCGATCCAGCGCGGCACCTGCAGGCCGCGTACGAAGCCCGACACCAGCAGCGCCGTCGAGGCGGCGAGCGCGATTCCGAGAATGAAGACGGCGAGCGGCCGCCAGGCGTCGGAATAGAGGACGATGCCGACGATCGCGGAGAAGATCAGGTAGCGCGAAAGGTCGCACATGCGGGCGGCGAGCCCTTCGCCCCGCGTACCGGCGCGATGCTCCCAGAATTTCGCCATCCGCGGCCCGAGCTTGCGCCCGCCGAGCCAGGCCGCGCCCCAGGCGATCGCCACGACGACGAGAGCCGCCGCCGCCGAGATCCAGTCGGCATAGGTCGGCCAGGCGATGCCGAGCCCTTCGAAGAAGCTTCTCACGGCTCGCGCGCCCAGGCGTCGAACGCGCCGGCGAGGTCGGCGATCAGGTCGTCGGAATCCTCGAGGCCGATATTGAGCCGCACGACCGGGCCTTCCGCCTGCCAGCGCGTCGCGGTCCTGAGGCGCTCTGGGTCGACCGGCACGACGAGGCTCTCGTAGCCGCCCCAGCTATAGCCGATGCCGAACAGGGAAAGCGCCTCGATCAGCCGCACCCGCGCCGCGTCGCCGCCGCCGTTCAGGACGAAGGAGAACAGTCCGGACGAGCCCTTGAAGTCGCGCATCCAACATTCGTGCCCGGGGCATTCGGGGAGCGCCGGATGGAGGACCCGCGACACTTCCGGCCGCTCCGCGAGCCAGCGCGCGACCCTCAGCGCGCTCTCCTGATGCCGACGAAGCCGCACGCCCATCGTGCGCAGCCCCCTAGCGCCGAGCCAGGCATCGTCCGCGCTCAGCGAATGGCCAAGGTCCCAGCTCGTCCGCTCGAGCCGGGGATACCATTCCGGCGTGGCCGTCACCGAGCCGAGCATGAGGTCTGCATGCCCGCCGACATATTTGGTGCCGGCGAGGATCGTAAGGTCGACGCCCTGCGACAGCGCCGGGAAGAAGAGCGGAGTCGCCCATGTATTGTCGAGCAAGGTGACCACGCCGCGCTCCTTCGCGACACGGCAGATCGCCGGCACGTCCTGCACTTCGAGCGTGCCCGAACCCGGGCTTTCCAGGAAGATCGCGCGGGTGCGCTCGCCGATCCGCTCGCTGATCCCTTCGCCGATCAGCGGATCGTAGTAGAGGGTCGCGATACCGTAGCGAGCGAGGAAGCCATCGCAGAAGCGCCGCGTCGGTCCGTAGACGCTGTCGACCATGAGGAGCTCGTCGCCGGCCTTCAGCGCGCTCAACAAGGCCGCCGTCACCGCGGCGAGCCCGCTGGAATAGAGCATCGTCCCGCCCGCGCCGGGCTCGAGCTCCGTCAGCGCCTCGGCCAGCGCCCAGTGGGTGGGCGTCCCATGGAGCCCATAATAGTGCTCGCCGAACTTCGGCGCCGCCGCGCGCATCTCGGCGACGCTGTCGAACAATATGGTCGAGCCGCGGTGAACGGGCGGATTGACGAGCCGGCCCCGCCATTCGCGGCGCCGGCCGCCGTGGACGAGCCTGGTGTCGTCACCGCCGCCGCTCATGCCGTCCCCATTGCCCTGGGCGCCGACGGATCGGCGCCCCATTCCGACCAGCTGCCGTCGTAGAGCCGCATGTCCTCCTTGCCGAGAAGATGCGCGCCGAACAGCAGCACGCAGGCGGTTACGCCGGATCCGCAGGTGGTCACCATCGGCCTGGCGAGATCGACGCCGGCGCGCTCGAACGCGCCGCGCAGCGCTTCCCCGCGCTTGAAGGTCCCGTCCGCTTCGAACAACTCGGATTGCGGGAGGTTCTTCGACCCGGGAATATGTCCCGGCGCCACGCCGGGACGCGGCTCCCCCTCCTCGCCGCGAAAGCGCGAGCCGGGCCGGGCATCGACAATCTCGACCTCGCTCGAGCCGATCAGAGCCGCGACAAAGGCCTTGTCGACGATCGCGCCGTCCGCGGCGGACGGCGTGAAGTGCCCGCCCCGCGCCAGCGCGGCGCCGCCTTCGAGCGGGCGCCCTTCCGCCTGCCACTGCCCCAGCCCCCCATCGAGGATCGCAACCTTCTTCGCGCCGAAGCTCCTCAGCATCCACCAGGCGCGCGCCGCGCTGTGCAGCGGCGAATTGTCGTAGACGACGATCCTGTCGCCGTCGCCGAGCCCAAGCGTCCGCATCCGGCTGGCGAAGACGTGGGAAGGCGGCCAACCGTGCGGCAAGGCGCTCGCCGGATCGGCGACGGCATCCAGGTCCATGAACACAGCACCGGGAATGTGCCCGGCCTCATGTTCCACCCGCGCGTCGCGGCCGCTTCCGGGCAGGAAGAGAGTCGCATCGACGACCTTGAGGTCAGCGGCCCCGAGTTCGCCGGCGAGCCAGTCGGTGGAAACGAGCGACTCCATGGCCCGCCCTCTAGCTTCTTTGCGCTCCCGGCCGCAAATCAGTGCGCAAAGCGGCGGAAGAAGCTCGTCTCGTTCCAGCGCGGGCGGGCGTCGGCGTTTGCGATCCGTAACGCCAGCGCCGCGATGAAGTCGTGCAGCCTGATCTCGTCCTCGCGGAAGACGGGCTGCGAGCCGTCGTCGCTGGGCGCGTGGTAATGCGTCGCCCGCCACAGCCGCTCGGTCTCGGCCTCCGGCGTCCCCGCCGCGAAGCCGAACTTGAAGGCGACCGAGGGTATGCCGGCTTCGATAAAGGCATATTGGTCGGAGCGGGTGAAGCTGTTGCGGTTCGGAAAGGGGTCGGGCTGGAGCGGCAGGCCGATCGCCCGGGCGGCGGCCTGCGCTTCTGCGCCGATGCTGCTCTCCTCGGCGCCGATAACGGTGATGCCGGTGAGCGGATAGAGCGGCAGCGCCATGTCGTAATTGAGATCGGCGACGATCGAGCCCGGCGCTGTTGTCGGACGCTGCGCGAAATAGCGGGCGCCGAGCAGGCCCTTCTCCTCCGCGGTCACGAAGACGAAGAGCAACGACCGCCGCGGACGCGCCCGCGAGCGCCGCAGCTCCGCCGCGATGTCGAGCAAGGCCGCGACCCCCGCGGCATTGTCGAGCGCGCCGTTGTAGATGTTGTCGCCTCTACCCGCGGGGCCCGTGCCGAGGCCGTCGAGATGCGCGCTCAGCACGATGTGCTCGGCCCGCAGCGCCGGATCGCTGCCCGGCAGGCGTGCGACGACATTGGGCGACGAAAGCCGCCGGGTCGTCGGTGCGAAGCGTGCGCTTAGGCTTGGCCGGAGTGCGAAGCCGGGCAGCGAAGCGGAAGCATCGGCAAGCGCCGCGATCTCGGCGAAGCGGCGTCCCGATCCGGCGAATAGGCGCTCGGCCTGCTCCGGATCGAGGTTCGCATCGAAGAAAGGTCCGCGCAGCGCCCGCGCCGCGGGGTCGGCGAAGTAGAGGCCGGGCTGCGAGGCGCCGGCCACGATCCGCGCCCAGGGCGCTTCCATCTGCGCCGGGGTGGTGATGTTGATGGCCCCGAGGGCGCCGCGCCCGGCGAGCAGCCGCAGGCGTTCCGCCCGCGCATGCGACTTAAGCGCTCCGGAGATATGCGCCGGGCCGCCGCTCACGAACACCGCGATCCGGCCGCGAAGGTCGACGCCCGCGAAATCGTCATGCCCTGCTTCCGGGATGTGGAGGCCGTAGCCGACAAAGACGAGCGGCGCCTCGATCCGCCCCGGCAGCGGCGCGCGGCGGCTGACGACGATCTCCTCCGGCACGCGCAGCGGCGTCTCACCGCCGTGTGCGGCCAGCGAGACCGAGGCGGCGGCGGGATCGAGCGACTGCTCCTCGAAGTCGATGCGCTGATAGAAGCCGTCCGTTCCGGCGGGCTCGAGCCCGAGCGCCTCGAGCCGCTCGACGACGAAGGCAGCCGCGCGGTCATAGCCTGGCGACCCCGCCAGCCGCCCCTCCATCGCGTCCGAGGAGAGAGCGCCGACATCCGCCCACCACAGATCGCTCCTCTGCTCGCGCGAGAGCGGGCGCACGGTGGTGCACGAGGCGAGAGCGAAAAGGACGAGCAGAATCAGGCGCATGGCAGCGCTCAAGCGGTGACGGGCCGCCGGTTCAAGTAGAATTCTGCATAATAGGCCGAAAAGAAAGCAGCAGCAGGCGTCGCCACGACCGCGCCGAGCAGCCCGAATGCCAGGGTGAAGGCGAGGGTGAAGAAGAGCAATAGCACCGGGTGGATCTGCATCGCCGTCCCCCGGATCCGCGGCGCGACCACGTTCCCCAAAACCTCGTTCGAGACGAGATAGAAAAGGCCGACCCAGACCGCCGTCATCGGCCCCAAGGTGAGAGAGATAAGGATCGGCGGCGCCGCCATCACATAGCCGCCGATGCGCGGGATGAACTCGGCGAAGAAGGCCAGCGCCGCCCAGACCATGGCGCCGGGCACGTCCATCAACGTCAGGAAGACGAACACCGCCACACCCTCGATCACGCCCAGGATCAGGCTCGCCTTGGTCCAGCCGATCACCGCCCGGCTCGCCCGAGCCAGCGCCCGCGCGCCGGGACGCCGATAGTCGGTCGGCAGGCTGCCGAGATAGCCTCGCAGCACCGGCATCGGGTCGAGCAGCGTGTAGAGGACGAAGCTCAGAAAGACGATGAGCAAGGCGAAGAAGGCGAGCAGCGACAGGGAGACGCCGAGAGCGCCGCCGAACAGGTGGCCGGGCGAGGGTACGACGCCGTCGAGAGCGGAGGCGTCGGCCGCCATCAGGCCCTGGAGTTCGGGATATTGGACGAACAATGTCGCCATCTGCTCATTGAGGCGCGCGATGAAGTCGGGGAGCCGCTTGATCAGGAGCACGATCTGGCTCGCCACCTTGGGGATGATGAGCGCGCTCAGGGTCACTACCGTTCCAAGGAACAGGGCGAAGGTGAGGCCCGCGGCAGCCTTGCGCCCGACGCCGCGCCTTACGAACCAGCGCACTGGCGCCGACAAGGCAATGGTGACGACGAGCGCGAAGAACAGCAGCAGGACCGCCGTCATCACCTTGTAGAGGAACCATAGGAAAACGACCGCCGCGGCCGCGCCGAACACGAGCGACAGATAGGCCGCGGCGCGGCTGCGGGCGGCAGGGCTGGGCGGAAGTGCGGCCATCGCCCGGCCGTTAGCCGGGATTCGGCGGGAATGACAGGGGACGCGCCACGCGCTAGGAGGCGCCGCCATGGACCTGACGCACCTCGGCAAAGCGAGCGCGTTCGCCGCCTCTCCGGGCGAAGCGCAGCTCGATTACGTCCCCAATCCGCGTGCGGACACGCTCTATCTCGTGCGCTTCGCCGCGCCTGAATTCACTTCCCTCTGTCCGGTCACTGGCCAGCCCGACTTCGCCCATCTCGTCATCGATTATGCGCCCGGCGAGACGATCGTCGAATCGAAGTCGCTCAAGCTCTTCCTCGCCTCCTTCCGCAGCCATTGCGCGTTCCATGAAGACGTGACGGTCGGCATCGGCCAGCGGCTCGTCGGGGAGATGAAGCCGGTGTGGCTGAGGATCGGCGGCTATTGGTATCCGCGCGGCGGCATCCCGATCGACGTGTTCTGGCAGACCGGCGCCCCGCCCGAGGGCCTGTGGGTGCCGGACCAGGGCGTCGCGTCCTATCGCGGCCGCGGCTGATGACCGCGCTCCCCCGGATCGCGATCTTCGGCGCTGGCTCGGTCGGCTGCTTCATCGGCGGCGCCTGGCAGGCCGCAGGCCTCGACATCGCATTCCTGGGGCGCGAGCGCACCAGGAAGGACGTCGATGCGCACGGCATGACGATCACCGACATGGACGGCGCCCGCCTCCACCTTCCGCCCGGCTCGGTCGCGTTCGGCACGGACCCCCGCGCCCTCGCAGAGGCCGGGGCGATCGCGCTGTGCGTCAAGAGCTACGACACGCAGGACGCCGCCCGCACCATCGCCAAGCACGCGCGGAAAGGCACCCCGGTCATCAGCTTCCAGAACGGCGTCTCGAACGTCTATCGCCTGAAAGAGAAGCTCCCCGGTTTCGACGTCGTCCAGGGCATGGTCCCGTTCAACATCGCCTATATGGGGACCGGACGCTGGCACAAAGGCGTCGCCGGCGAGCTGGTCGCGGAGGCGCGGCCGCTGACCGAGGCGATCGCGGCGCGGGTCGGCCGCCGCCTCGGCCAGCTGCGCATCACCGGCGACGCCGAAGGGCTGGCCTGGGGCAAGCTCCTCATCAACCTCAACAATGCGGTCAATGCCTTGTCCGGCAGAAGTCTGCTCGAACAGCTTTCCGACCGCGACTATCGCCGCGTCGTCGCGGCCTCGATGGTCGAAACGCTCGAGGTCCTGAAGCAGGCCGGCATCAAGCCTGCAAAGCTCGGCCCGATCCCGCCCGACCTCCTTCCCCACGCGATCGCCGCGCCGGACCTGCTGTTCCGGAACACGATCCTCAAGGCGCAGCGGATCGATCCCCACGCACGCTCGTCCATGGCCGACGACCTCGCCGCCGGCCGCCGGACCGAGATTGACTATTTGAACGGAGAGGTCGTCGCCCTCGCCCGCTCCCTAAAGCTGCGCGCCCGCATCAACGAAACCATCGTCAGCCTGGTCAAGCAGGCCGAAGCCGGCGTCGAGAAGAAATGGAGCGGCAAGGAGCTGCACGACCTCATCACCGAGGGCGCCTAGGCCGCCGCGCGCGCCCGCCTGTACAGCCATGCGGTCACCAGCGCGAAGACGATCGTGCCGCCGATCAAAGCCGCAGTGCCGAAGGTCGCCGGCGCGAGCGCCAGCGGCGCCTCCTTCCCGGTTGCGTAGACGAGCCCGGCGAAGGCGACGTTGAGCAGGCTGTCGCCGACGATGAGGCCGGTGGCCATGAGGACGCCCATCCGCTTGGTCGCCTCCGGATCGCGCGTCGTCGCCGCGCGCTTGTCGTACAGCCAGCCGAGCACGGCTCCGATCACGACGGGAAGCGTCACGCCCATCGGCAAATAGACGCCGATGCCGATTGCCAGCGGCGGCAGCCTGAGCTTGCCGGAGCGTCCAAGCAGCGCATCGATGATCACCACGACCACGCCGATGGCCGCGCCGGTCGAGATCATCGGCCAGTTTAGGCTGCCGCCGAGCGCGCCGCTCGCCAGCGCGGAGATGAGGGCGGCCTGGGGCGCCGCTAGCGCCTCCGGCCCCGCGCCCGGCATGCCGGCGAAGCCGTTGGTCCGGACCAGGAGCTCGAGCACGGGTGGGATCACGATCGAGCCGAACAGCACGCCGAAGACGAGCGCGACCTGCTGCCGCCACGGCGTGGCGCCCACGAGCTGCCCGGTCTTGAGGTCTTGCAGATTGTCGTTCGAGATGGTCGCGATCCCGAAGACGATCGCGGTCGCGAACAAGGCGTAGGCGATCAGCGCGCTCGACTCTCCCGGCCGGTCTCCTGCGAAGAAAAAGGCGAGCAACAGGGCCGCGGAGAGGATGGCGAGGATGCCGATGCCGGAAATGGGGCTGTTCGATGCGCCGATGAGGCCGGCCATGTAGCCGCAGACCGAGGCGATGACGATGCCGGCCAGGAGGATCCAGACCAAAGTTAGGCCGATCAGCGGTACCGCTACCGGCTCCAGCGGCCCGCCGGCGACGAAGCGCCAGAGCAGGAACGAGATCGGCACGAGGGAGGCGAGGATCACTGCGCCGACGATGCCGATCGGAATGTCGCGCTCGACGAGCGGCAGCCGCTCCCCGCTCCCCGCGCGCAGCTTCGAGGCGGAGACGGCGGAGGTCACGCCCTTCACGATCGGGCCGATGATCTTGAGCAGGGTCCAGATCGCCGCGACGCCGATCACGCCCGCGCCGAGGAAGCGCACGTCGGAGCGCAGCGCTGCGCGCGCCACTTCCTCCGCTTCGCCGGGAATTCCGGCCGTCAGGATCGGCAAAACGACCCACCAGCCGAGGATCATCCCCGTCAGCATGGCGAGGCCGACGGAAAGGCCGACCAGGTGACCCGCCCCGATCAGGGCGAAGGAGAGCGTCCCCGATATACCCGTGGCCGCCGGGCCTGCCCGGAAGAACAGGCTCGCCTCCTCGACGAAAAAGCGCGTCTTGGTGACCAGCGCGAAGGCGGCGGCGGTCAGCGAGCTCCAGAGGATGACGCGCAGCCCCTTCTGCGCCTCGTCGCTCCCCTCGCGCGTCCCTGCCCCGACCTTCAGCACCTCGGCCGCCGCGACGCCTTCCGGATAGGGGAGCGGCGTGTCGACGACGAGCGCGCGGCGCAGCGGCACGGAGAACATGACGCCCAATATGCCGCCGACGGCAGTCACGGCCGCCGTGGTCCAGAAGGGAAAGCCCTGCCACGCACCCACCATCACCAGCCCGGGCAGCACGAAGATGATCGCCGCCAGCGTCCCCGCCGCCGAAGCGACGGTCTGGACGATATTGTTCTCGAGGATGGTCGAGCTGGCGAAATAGCGCAGGATCGCCATCGAGATGACGGCGGCAGGGATCGACGTCGCGAAGGTGAGCCCGACCCGCAGGCCGAGATAGACGTTGGCCGCCGTGAAGACGAGCGTGATCGCCCCGCCCAGCACGATCGATCGGATGGTAAGCTCGCGCATTTCCATACCCGCGGTCGCCTTGGATGCCATTATCGTCTCCCCCCGAACAATCCGCCGAGAATGCCGCGGACCAGCGATCCAGCCGCGCGGTTCACGACCTGCCTCTGCACGGCGCGGCCGAACTGGCCGGCAAGCTCTTCGTGGAGCGGCGGATTGGCCCGCCGCTCGCGCTCCGCACGCGCCGCCTCGCGCTCGGCCTCCTTGCGGACCTTTTCGACCGTCTTTTCCTCGGACGCGCGGCGTTTTTCTTCCTCTGCCTCGTCCCTCACACGCTGTGCCTCGGCCAAGGCCGCATCGGCGCGGGCCTTGAGCATTTCCTCGGCGCTTTCGCGGTCGACCAGCGCGTCGTACTTATCCGCGACGGGCGACAGCGACTGGATGATCGCCCGCTCCTTCGGGCTCAGCGGGCCGAGCCGCGACCCGGGTGGGCGGATCAGCGCGCGCACCGCCGGCGACGGCGAGCCGTCCGACTGAAGCAGAGACACGAGCGCCTCGCCGGTCCTGAGCTCGGTGATCGCGGCGGCGACGTCGAGGCCGGGGCTGGCGCGGAACGTCGCGGCCGCGCCCTCGATCGCCTTCTGTTCCTTGGGCGTGAAGGCGCGCAACGCGTGCTGGATGCGGTTGCCGAGCTGGCCGGCGACCTTTTCCGGTATGTCCCCGGGGTTCTGGGTCACGAAATACACGCCGACGCCCTTGGAGCGGATGAGGCGCACCACCTGCTCGACCTTTTCGATCAAGGCGGGCGGCGCGTCGGCGAACAGCAAATGCGCCTCGTCGAAGAAGAAGACGAGCTTCGGCTTGGGCGGGTCGCCCACTTCGGGCAGGGCCTCGAACAATTCGGAGAGGAGCCAGAGGAGGAAGGTCGAATAGAGCTTCGGCAGCGACATCAATTTGTCGGCGGCGAGGATATTGACGATGCCGCGCCCGTCCTCCGCCGTCAGCATCAGATCGGCGATCTCGAGCGCGGGCTCGCCGAAGAAACGAGCGCCGTCCTGCGCCTCCAGCTGCAGAAGCTGGCGCTGGATCGTGCCGACCGAGGCCCGGCCAACATTGCCGTATTCGGCCGAAAGCTGGGCCGCGTTGGTCGCACACCAGGAGAGCATGGCCTGCAGGTCCTCGAGGTCGAGGAGCAGCAGGCCCTGCTCGTCGGCGACCTTGAAGGCGATCGAAAGCACGCCCTCCTGGATCTCGTTGAGACCCATCAGCCGCGCCAGCATCAATGGACCCATCTCCGAGACGGTCGTCCTGACCGGGTGTCCCTGCTCCCCCAGCAGGTCCCAGAACAATGCCGGAAAATCGCGATAGGCGTAGTCCGCGATCCCCATCTCCGCCGCCCGCTCGGTGAGCGCGCCATGGGCCGGCTGCGTCGCGGAGCCCGGCATCGCCATGCCGGCGAGGTCGCCCTTGACGTCGGCGACGAAGACGGGGACGCCGGCCGCCGAAAAGCCTTCGGCAAGCGCCTGCAGAGTAACCGTCTTGCCCGTTCCTGTCGCGCCCGCGATCAGGCCGTGGCGATTGGCGCGATTGAGAAGAAGCCGCTGCGCCTCGCCGCCCGCCGCGGTGCCGACCAAGAGGCTGTCGCTGTCGTCCAATGCACGTCTCCGGTCCCCGCGGGCCGCCTCTATTCCCGAACGAAGATGAGACGGCAAGCGGCGGATGCCGAAGCGCGCCTAGCGCTCCGGAGCGGCCGCTGCTCCAGCGAGCTCGACGCCGATATAGACGGGCGGCTGGTTGCCGCGGCGGACGAGGAGCAGCACCGTGTTCCTTCGCGCCTGGCGGGCCGCCGCCACCGCCGCGGCCGCCTCTTCGGGCGTGCGCGTCGGCCGGTTGTCAATCGAGACGATGATGTCGCCCGGCTGCATGTTCTTGACCGCGGCATCGCTGCTCTGGTCGACCGAAGCGACGACGACGCCGCGCAGGTTCGGATCCGACACCCGGAGCTGGCGCGCGACCTCGGGCGTCAGGGTCTGGACGGTGAGACCGAGGCCCTCGCGCGTCGAACGCTGGCTGCTCGTCTGCGGTTCGTCCTTCGCGCCGCCGCCGCTCGCGGGCGGACCGCCGTCCTCGTCCTGGTTGAGGCGCGCAAGCTCCTCGTCCGAAGGACGCTCGGCGAGGGTCACCTGCACGGTGCGGCGCTGGCCTCCGCGCAGGATCTCGATCGGCACGCGCGTGCCGACGGCGATGTTGGAAATGAGGTAGGAGACGGTCTGTTCCGGCGTTACCGGCTGGCTGTTGACGCTGAGGACGACGTCGCCCTGCTCGATGCCGGCCCGGGCGGCGGGTCCGCCGGGCGTGACCGCGCGGATCAGCTCGCCGCGGTTGCGCTCGATGCCGAGCGCCTGGGCGACGCCGGCTTCCTGGAGCGACTGCAGGCTGACGCCCATATAGCCGCGCCGGACGCGTTCGCCGCGCATCAGGGTCTCGACGATCGGCCGCGCCTGCTCGGCGGGGATCGCGAAGCCGATGCCGACATTGCCGCCGGTCGGCGAGATGAGCGCAGTATTGATGCCGATGACGTTCCCCTGGAGGTCGAACATCGGACCACCCGAATTGCCGGAATTGATCGGCGCGTCGGTCTGGATGTAGCGGTCGTAATTGCCCGCATTGAGGTTGCGGTGGAGCGCCGAGACGATGCCCGCCGTCACCGTGCCGCCGAGCGCGAAGGGATTGCCGATCGTCAGCACCCAGTCGCCGACGCGGGTCCGGCGGCTGTCGCCGAAGCGGACGAACGGCAGCGCGCCGCGCGGGCGGATGCGGAGCACGGCCAAGTCCGAAGCCTGGTCGCGCCCGACCAGCTCGGCCGGATATTCGGTGCCGTCTGGCAAGGTGACGGTAATCGCCTCGACCACCGCATTGTCGCGCGCCGGAGCGACGACGTGATTGTTGGTGACGATGAAGCCGTCGGCGGAAATGATGAAGCCCGAGCCGAGGGAGCCGCCGCGCTGCGTGACCGATTCGTCTCCCCCCTCGGGAACGTCGCCGCCGAAACGGCGAAAGAATTCCTCGAAGCCGGGCGGCATGGCGCGGTTGCGCGGGATCTGGATCGCCTGGCGCGTCGAGATGTTGACGACGGCGGGCTGCAGCCGGGCGACCAGATCGGCAAAGCTCATCGGCGCGCCGGCGCGCGGCGCCGCGGCGTTGATCGTGCCGGGCTCGTTCTGCGCGACCTGCGCCCCGACCGGGTTGCTCAGCGTCGCGACGGTTCCACCGAGGAGGAGCGCTGCGGTGATTCCATAGACGTAACGCACTAATCCATTCCTCCTAGAAATCGGCCCGGCGGCGTGCCTGGACCCGGACGCGCCCACTTGCCGTCCACGCTAGATGGCGCGCCTGAACCGGATTTGAATAGGCGGCGCGTCACCGTCCCTGCGGGCCCCGCCCCCTGAACTGCCGGAGATAATCGTTTTCGGGCGAGAGGATGATGCTCGCCCGCCCTTCCCGTCCCGGCGAGATGAAGCTCATTTCATAGGACTTCATCGCGCGGTAGAAATCGTAGAATTCCGGGTCGCGGCTGAATGCGCGCGCATAGGTCGCGGCGGCTTCGGCGTCGGCTTCGGCACGGATGATCTGCGCCTGCTTGTCGCCCTGCGCCTGGATCGACCGCGCTTCCTGGCGGCGGGCGCTGCGCATCCGTTCGTAGGCGCTCTCGAGCGGCGAGCCTTCGGGGAGGTCCGCACGCTTGATCCGGACGTTGACGATCTCGGCGCCGTACTGGCGGGCGACGCGATTGAGCGCGTTCTGGATATTCTCCATCATCTGGCCGCGTTCGGGGCTGAGCAGCGCGGCTGACGGCCGCCGGCCCAGTTCGTTGCGCAGCGCCGAGCCCAGGATCGGGCGAAGCTGCTCGGCGACGCGCTCCTCGGTCTGGGCCGATTTGTACATGAGCAGCGGATTGACGATGCGGAAGCGCGCGAAGGCGTCCACCTGCAGACGCAGCTGGTCGGTCGAGAGCACCGGCTGATTCTGGAGCTCGACGCTCAAGATGCGCCGGTCGATCCAAACGATCTGCTCGATGAACGGAATGCGCGCGGTGAGGCCCGCGCCGACCCCGCCGAAGCGGTCGGAGGCGCGATATTTGTTGATGATCCGCTGCGGCTCTCCGAAGCGCAGGATCACCGCCTGCTTGGTCTCGGGCACGATCGAGAAGGTGCTGCCGATCAGGATGAGCACCAGGATCGCGATGACGGCAATCGCGATCGGGTTTCTTGCTGCGCGGCCCATCAGCGAGCTCCTCCCTGCTGGGCCGGCGGCTGTACCTGGGCGGGCGGCGGAGCCGCCTGCCCCTGCTGCCGCCGCTGCATCTCGGGAAGCGGCAGATAGGGCGTGACGCCGGGCGCCTCGATGATCGTCGAATCGATGCGCGAGAGGATCCGCTCCATCGTCTCGTAATACATTCGGCGCCGCGTCACTTCGGGAGCGGCCCGGTACTCGGCATAGACCTTCTCGAACGCCGCCGCCTCGCCCTGCGCGCGGGCCGTGAGCTGCAGCGCGTAGGCGCGAGCGTCGTTGATGTAGCTTTGCGCCTGCTGCTGCGCCGCCGACACTTCGAGGAAGGAGGGATTGACGGCCCCGGGCGGCGCCGAGCGATTGACCGCCACGCCCTGGATGGTCACGCCGGCCCGATAGTCGATCAGCAATTGCTGCATCGTCTGCTGGACGCGCTGCTCGATGTCGCTGCGGCCGACGCCGATCGCCTCGTCGAGCGTCATCCGGGACACCACGGCACGCAGCGCGCTCTCGGCGACCTCCTCGATGGTCTGATCGGGGTCGGCCAGCTGGAACGCGTAGAGCTCGGGGCTGGAGATGTTCCAGCGCACGGAATAGGTGAGATCGATGACGTTTTGGTCGCCGGTGAGGATCAGGTTCTCGCCCTCGCCGCGCGGGATGGTGAATTCGCGAATGCCCTCGACGTCGACCTTCTCGACCCGGCCGATCGGCGCCGGCCAGGAAAAGCCGATGCCCGGCGAAAGCGTCGACCAATAGCGCCCGAAAACGGTGACCACGCCGCGCTCGCGCGGCCCAATGCGGTGGACCGAGGTAAACAGTACCCAAAGCAGCACGAAGGCGATGAGGCCGTAGAGCCAATAGGGCCGGCCGTCGCCGGAAGGAAAACGTCCGCCGAATCGCTCGCGGCCTTTCCTCACCAGCTCTTCGAACGATGCGCCGGCACCGGCACCGGCGCCGCGGCCCGGCCGGCGCGGCCGTGGTGGCTGACCCCATGGGTTGCGGGGGCCGCCTCCGCCGCCGCCCGCGCCGCCGCCCTCACCGCCGCCGTCGGCGTCGCCTCCTGATCCGCCCGCGCCGCCGCCGCCCCCTCCCCAGGGACCGCCGCGATTCTCGCTCCACAAAGCGCCGAGGCGCCAACCCCGCCCGAAAATCTTCCACATGGCGCCTTTATAGGAAGGGCACGTGCGGAAAAACAGTGCCAAGCCTCCGGCCTTTTCCTATCGGGCATTTGAATGGATGACGCCGAAGCCAAGATCCTGAGCGCGTTGGGCGATCTCGCACCCCGAGTCTCTGCCCCGCGCCTCCGGGACGGCGTCGCCACTATGGTCTTCGACGCGACCGGGCTGGACGCCGCCGGCCGCGCCGCCGCGGAGCGCCGCATTCGCGCCGCCTTGGTCGCCGTGCCCGAAATCGCCGAGGTCCGCATCGCAATGACCGCCGAGAAGACGCAGCGGACCGTGATCGCGGTCGGCAGCGGCAAGGGCGGCGTCGGCAAGTCGACGGTCGCCGCCAACCTCGCCATCGCCCTCGCTCGCCTCGGCCGCAAGGTCGGCCTCGTCGATGCCGACATTTACGGGCCCAGCCAACCGCGCATCATGGGCAATGAGGAGCGGCCCGAGCTCGCCGACCGCCAGATCGTGCCGGTACGCGCTTGGGGGGTGAGGATGCTCTCGATCGGCCAGCTGATCGAGCCCGGCACGGCGGTGGCCTGGCGCGGGCCGATGACCGGGAGCGCGCTCGGCCAGCTGATGGAGGGCGACTGGGGCGATGCCGAGACGATCGTCGTCGATCTGCCGCCGGGGACCGGCGACGTCCAGATGACCCTGATGCAGAAGTGGAAGCCGGCCGGCGCCGTCATCGTTTCGACGCCGCAGGATCTCGCCTTGATCGACGCTACCCGGGCGATCGACCTGTTCCGCAAGATGGACGTCCCCCTGCTCGGCTTGGTCGAGAACATGGCCGGATATCAATGTCCCCATTGCGGCGAGATGTCCGATCCGTTCGGCGCCGGCGGGGCCGAGGCGGCCGCGAAGGTGATGTCGATTCCATTTCTCGGCCGGATTCCGCTGACGCTGGCGATCCGCGCCGCCTCCGACGCCGGCCGCCCCCCGGCCGCGGGAGAAAGCGAGGACGGGGCGATCTTCCACCGCATCGCGGCGCGCCTCGTCGAAGAGTTGAACCGCCGCGCCTCTTGAGGGTTTTCGCTTCATGCCGATCACGCGCGACGACGATATCCGCAGGCTGCTCACCGAGACGCGCACCATCGCGCTGGTCGGCGCGTCCGACCGGCCGTCGCGGCCGAGCTGGGGCGTGATGCGGATGCTCCAGGAGCACGGTTACCGGGTGTTTCCGGTCAATCCCCAGATCACCGGAGAGCATGTCCACGGCGAATTTGTCTGGCGCGAGCTCGCCCAGATCGGCGAACCGATCGACCTGGTCGACATCTTCCGCCGCCCCCAGGCGGCCGGCGAAGCGGTGGACGAGGCGATCGCGGTCGGCGCCAAGGCGGTCTGGATGCAGCTCGGCGTGGTCAACGAGGAGGCGGCGGCGCGCGCCGAAGCGGCCGGTCTCCAGGTCGTGATGGACCGCTGCCCCGCCATCGACATCCCGCGGCTCAGGGTGCCGAGGATCGCCGCCGCGGCATGAGCAGGTGTACCTCGCGGGTTGCGAAATCCAGCGAGACGCGCTCGAACATTCGCAGCGCGTCCATCCCCAGCAGGATCGCGGGCCGCTCGAGCAGGCCGAGCTGGCGGAACGGATCGACGTCGGCGAAGCCAACCGGCAGATTGGCGATCTCCGCCGTGCCGATGCGCACGCGCCGCGCCATCCCGTAATCGATCATGCGCCGGCCGCCGGTCACGCTCATCACCTCGAGCGGCACCGTCTCGCCGAGCCTGCCCTTGCGTTCGAGACGGCGGCGCAAGGCCTCGTTGGCGATGCTGACCTCGGCGCCGGTATCGAGAATCACCCAGAGGCGCTCGCCGTCCAAGGCTGCGTCGACCAGGATGAGATGGCCGAAACGGCTGCGGGCCGTGACGATGACGACGTCGTCGGGCCAGCGTTCGCGGCGCCGCACGGACCGACTGACCGTCATCTCGTTGGTGCGGAAGTCGAGGTCGACGCGCTGCGAGACGAGGCTGTCGACGCCGAGCAGTCCGTCCGCGCCGATTGCGTGCTGTCCCAGCAGCGGCGCCTCGATGCGCGCCACCGTGCGCCGACCGACCCGCAGGCCGGGCACGACGGCCGTCTCGATCCGGCTCACCTCGGTCATGCTGTGCACCCTTACCGGCAGCCCGGCGGCCAGTCCGAGGCGGCCGGCGAGCTCGCGCGAGACGACGGTGCGCTCCGAGCCGGTATCGACGATGAAGCGGAACGGGCCACGCCCGCCGATGCTGATCGGCACCGTCATGCGCTCGCTCGGCGTCTCCCGGAGGCCGAAAGTCTCGGGCGACTCGGGCTGCGGCGCCGGCTCGCTCGCGCCGATAAGCGCGATCGCCGCCGCAGCCGCCAGCATCCTCACCGGGAAAGAGGCCATGTCCGCGCTCCTCACGCCCAGCCTAGGCCGATGGCGGCGGATGACAAGCTAAACGACGGCGAGGGCCCGTTCGCGCAGCCGCTCCACCGCCGCGGCGTGAATGCCGGGCGCTGCGACCAGGACTCCGAACGCTTCGCCGCTCGCCGTGTTGAAGGCGAGCGGCTGGCCGAGCGCGCCGCTGACCGTTGCTCCCGCTTCCTCGGCGATCAGCGCCGCGGCCGCGATGTCCCACTCGAAGCCCCATCGGAGCGTCGCGACCAGATCGGCTTCGCCCGCAGCCACCAATGCGATGCGCAAAGCGATGGAATTGGGTTTCGCGACGGCGACCAGATCGATGTCGGCCGGTGGCAGCGTATCCGCGGGCACGCGCGCGCCGGCGAGCTCCGTGCGGTCGCTGGCGCGGATCCGCTTGCCGTTGCGGAACGACCCGGTTCCGCGCTCGGCGGTCCATAACTCGCCCCTTTGCGGCGAGGCGAGGACCCCGACGACCGGAACCCGATCCTCGACCAGCGCGATCGAGACCGACCAGCCCGGCCGGCGCCGAAGAAAGTCGCGCGTTCCGTCGATCGGGTCGACGACCCAGATACGGCGGCGCTCGTAGCGGTCGGAATCGTCGACCGTCTCCTCCGAGAGCCAGCCGGCGTCCGGATCGAGCGCGCGCAATCGCTCGCGCAAAAAGGCGTCGACCTCGATGTCGATGTCGCAAACGACCTCGCCGGGCTTCTTCTCCCAGCTGTTGAAGGCCGTGTCGCAGCGGCCGGCAGCGATGCGCCCCGCTTCCTCGGCAATCCTGGCGACGTCCTCAAGCACCGGCGACCATCATTCCTTCGATCCGCAAGGTGGGAACGTTCACGCTTCGCCGATGCTCCAGATCGCTGGCGGGCCTCAGCGTGCGGAACATGTCGAGCAGGTTGCCCGCGATCGTGATCTCGGCCACGGGGCCGGCGATTTCGCCCTTCTCGATGAGGAAGCCGGACGCGCCCCGGCTATAGTCGCCGGTAACCGGATTGACGCCCTGGCCGATCAGCTCGGTGACGTAGAGGCCGCGGCCGACATCGGCCATCAGCTCGACCGGCGTCAGCGCTCCCGGCTCGATATGGACGTTGGTTGCGCCTGCGCCGGGAGCGCCCGAAGCGCGGGTCGCATGGCCGGTCGGATCGAGGCCGAGCTGCCGCGCCGAGGCGCTGTCGAGCAGCCAGCCGGTGAGGCGCCCGTCCGCGACGAGATCGGTCGGGTGCGTCGCCAGGCCCTCCCCGTCGAACGGCTTCGAGGCGAGACCGCGCCGCCGGTGGGGGTCGTCGCGGACGGTGATTCCGGGCGCGAAGATCTGCTCTCCTTCCTTGCCGATGAGGAAGCTCGTTCGCCGCGTGATCGCGGACCCGGTGATCGCGCCCGTGAGATGGCTCAGAAAGCTGCCGCCCACGCGCGGGTCGAAGAGGATCGTCATCCGCCCGCTCGCAAGCTTGCCCGGATTGAGCCGCGCCACCGCGCGCGCTCCGGCCCGGCGGCCGAGCGTCTCGGCGCCCTCGAGATCGGCGAAGTGGCGGACGCTATGATAGGCGTAGTCGCGCTGCATGTCCCCGCCGGCACCCGCGATCACGCTCGCCATCCCGCTATAGCCGGTCGTTGCGTAGCCGCGGCAGAAGCCGTGGCTGGTCGCCAGCGCCGCGACGCTGCGACCAGCGCTGACGCCGGCGCCCTCGCTGTTGGTGACGCCGGCCACGGAACGCGCCGCATCCTCGATCTCGAGCGCGAGGCGCTTCAGCTCGGCGGGCGAGGGATCGCCGCGGTCGTCGCCGTCGATGTCCACGCCCTCGCCGCGCAGCAGGCGGTCCTCGGGCGCGAGCCCTGCATAGGGATCCTCCGGCGCCGCGCGCGCCATCGCCGCGGCGCGCTCGACCAGCGCCCGCATCGCTTCGTCCGACAGATCGGAGGAAGAGACGCTCGCCGAACGCGTGCCGACGAAGAAGCGCAGACCGATCTCCTCGCCTTCCGAGCGGCCGACTTCCTCCAGCTCGCCGAGACGGACCTGGATCCCGGTCGAGGCCTCGCCGCCATAGACGACATCGGCGGCGTCGGCGCCCGCCTTGCACGCAAGCTCGACGAGAGCGGCGGCGCGCGCCTCGGCCTGTTCGACTGTCAGCATGGCCCGCCGCTTAGGGCCCGCCGCGTCAAAAGCAAAGCCTCAGCTATTGCCGACGACGAGACAGGCGAGGAACATGACGAAGCCGGCGAAGCGGTTCGATCGGAACTTGGCAAGCGCGTCCGCCGCCTCCTTCGTTCGAAGCGTGGCGGCCTGCCAGAGGAGGTGGAGGGTGACCGGCCCCAGGGCCGCGAGAGCGAGCGCCTCGGGGCGCACCGCCCCTAGCGCCGCCGCCCAGAGGGCCAGTGCGACGACGTAGCAAAGCGCGATACCGACCCGAGCGCGGCTGCCCAGCGCCAGAGCGGAGGACCTCACGCCGACCAGCGCATCGTCCTCCATGTCCTGGAGGGCGTAGATCGTGTCGTACCCGATCACCCAGAAGATCGATCCGGCGTAGAGAAGCAGCGCCGGCGTGGCGACGCTCCCGGCCACTGCCGGCCAGCCGACGAGGGCGCCCCAGGAAAAGACCAGGCCGAGCCAGGCTTGCGGCCACCAGGTGATGCGCTTCATGAAGGGGTAGGCCGCCACCGGCGCGAGGCTCGCCAAAGCGATGAGCTGCGCCGGCCGCTCGAGCTTTAGGAGGACGAGGAGGCCGACAAGGCTCATCCCGGCCAGCAGCGCCCACGCGCCCCTCAGCGATACGCGCCCGCTCGCCAGCGGCCTCAGCCGCGTCCGCTCGACCTTCGCATCGAGGTCGCGGTCGACGATGTCGTTGTAGATGCAGCCTGCGCTGCGCATGGCGAAGGCGCCCAGCGCGAGCCAGAGGAGCAGCCACCATTCGCCGCCGCGCGGCCCGGCCAGCACCACGCTCCACGCGCACGGCCAGTAGAGCAGCCACGCCCCGATCGGCCGGTCGAGCCGGATCAGCGAGGCGTAGGGGCGAGTGGCGCGGGGCAAGGCGCCGATAAGGCCGCGCCGCTCGCTGTCCGGAACGATATGGTCGTCGGGGGCGATGGTAGAAGGTCGATCGGTGCTCACGAGACCCCAGTATCCGTTCGGGCTGAGCCTGTCGAAGCCCTGCCGTTCCTTCTCGGGCAGCGAAGAAGGACAGGGCTTCGACAAGCTCAGCCCGAACGGTATTGGGGGCCATGCCCGCCACGCCCGCCTGGCCGCCGTCCAGCCTCCCTCGGCTCTATGTCGAGGAGACGCTTTCGCAGGATGCCGCTCTCACGTTCCACGGTGCGCCTGCAAACTATCTCGCCAACGTCCTTCGTCTCGGCGCGGGCGCGGAAGTGAAGCTCTTCGACGATCGCACCGGCGAATGGCTGGCAGAGATCGTGGATGCGGGGCGAAAGCGCGTGGCGCTGACCGTCCGCCGGCATCTCCGCCCCCGCGAGGACGTGCCGGACCTCTGGCTCCTCTTCGCCCCGATCAAGCGCGGACGGATCGACTGGCTCGTCGAAAAGGCGACCGAGCTCGGCGCCTCGCGGCTCCTCCCCGTCCTCACCCAGCGCACGATCGTCGATCGCCTCAACCTCGAGCGCCTCCGCGCGCACGCAATCGAAGCCGCCGAGCAATGCGAGCGGACCGCGCTCCCGCAAATCGACGAGGTGCAGAAGCTCGACCCGCTGCTCCGCGCCTGGCCGGCGGACCGCACCCTCTATTTTGCCGACGAAGCCGGCGGCGAGGCGTTTGCGCCGGCGCCCGGCCGCGCCGCGATCCTGATCGGGCCGGAGGGCGGCTTCACCGGCGACGAGCGCGAAGCGATCCGTGCCGTGCCCCAGGCAAGACCGGTCTCGCTCGGCCCTCGCATTCTGCGCGCCGACACCGCGGCCGTCGCCGCACTGGCACTGTGGATGGCCGCCGCGGGCGATTGGCAGAAGCCGGTAGCGCGTTGAAACCGTCTGGCGGGCCGCGGCGCGCGCGATTAGAGGGTCGGCGATGACGACCCGTTCCGAAAGCGACCGCTTCGACCCACCGATCGAATCCCGCGAGGACCTGCTGCGTCCGTTCGTCAAGGGCGAGAAGCCGAAGGATCGCTGGCGGATCGGCACCGAGCACGAGAAGTTCGTCTACCGCGGCGCCGACCACCGCGCGCCCTCCTATGACGAGCCCGGCGGCATCCGCGACCTGCTGACGGCGATGACCGAGTTCGGCTGGAAGCCGGTCGAGGAGAACGGGACGGTAATCGCGCTCTCCGGAGAGGACGGAGCGATCAGCCTCGAGCCCGCCGGCCAGCTCGAACTTTCGGGTGCTCCGCTCGAACATCTCCACGCCACCTGCGCGGAGGCGGGCCGCCATTTGCGTCAGGTCAAGGAAGTGGGCGACCGGCTCGGCATCGGCTTCCTCGGACTCGGCATGTGGCCGGACAAGACGCGCGCGGAGCTGCCGGTCATGCCCAAGGGGCGCTACGCGATCATGCTTCGCCACATGCCCCGGGTCGGGTCGCTGGGGCTCGACATGATGCTCCGCACCTGCACGATTCAGGTCAATCTCGATTACGCCTCCGAAGCCGACATGGCGCAGAAGTTTCGCGTCGGCCTCGCTCTGCAGCCTTTGGCCACCGCCTTGTTCGCCAACTCGCCCTTCACCGAAGGCCGGCCCAACGGCTTCCTTTCCTATCGCAGCCACATCTGGTCCGACACCGATCCCGCGAGGACGGGCATGCTCCCCTTCGTCTTCGAGGACGGCTTCGGCTATGAGCGCTATCTCGATTACGCGCTCGACGTGCCGATGTACTTCGTGGTTCGCGACGGCGACTACATCGACGCCGCCGGACTTTCGTTCCGCGACTTCATGGCGGGAAGGCTGTCCGTTCTCCCCGGCGAAAAGCCGCGCCTGTCCGACTGGGTCGACCACTTGTCGACGGCCTTTCCGGAAGTGCGGCTGAAAAGCTTTCTCGAGATGCGCGGCGCCGACGGCGGCCCGTGGAACAGGATCTGCGCTTTGCCCGCTCTGTGGGTCGGCCTGCTCTACGACCAGGGCGCGCTCGACGCCGCTTGGGACGAAGTGAAGAACTGGGACCTGGCCGAACGCCAGCGCCTGCGCGACGAAGTGCCGCGGCGGGGTCTCTCGGCATTGACGCCCGACGGCGAACCATTGCTCGAGCTCGGCCGGCGCATCCTCGCCGTCGCCGAGGCGGGCCTCGTCGCCCGCGGCCGGCTCAACGGCGCCGGCGACAGCGAGAGCGGCTTTCTCGATCCGTTGCGCGAGATCCTCGCCGCCGGGCGCACGCCCGCCGAGCGCCTGCTCGAGCGCTACCGCGGCGATTGGGGCAACGACCTCTCCCGCATCTACGAGGAGGAAAGCTTTTGACGCGATAAGGGCCGCGGGCGGATTTCGCCGCCGCGGCCCTCTCTTATGCCGTCCTGGCGGAGCTTACGCGTTGCGGCAGGGGAACTTGCGCGCCATGAGCTGCATGTAGGCGTCGTGGATGGTCAGCGTCTGCGCCTGGTCGGCCGGCAGCGAGCGGAAGAAGGTGAAGACCTCCCGGCTGCTGGTGGCCGCGACGCCGGGGCGCAGGCAGGCGCGCGGCGCGCGGTTTTCGCTGCGCGCGATCCGCCGCTCGTTGCGGGCGAGGCGCGCGGTTTCGTTGAGCTGGCGCTGGAGGCGCTGATATTCCGGCGTGGCAGGCCCGCGGCCTTCGCGCGACAGCGCGTCGCTGCGCGACAGGAAGTCGGCGACGGTCATGTCCTGGGCGTGCGCCGCCACCGGCGCCATCGCGAGTGCGAGAAAGATGATCAGTTTGCGCATGTCCTATTACCCCTTCGAATCCCAAGCTGTGTTACTACCATAACTCTCCCTGAACCCCTTGTGAATGATGGGTCTTGCGGATCTCGAGCGGCACCTGGCGCGTTCACCGCACCGTCATGAGCCTGTCCGCGTTCCGCATGTCCGGCCCCCGCGCCGTTCGCCTTTCGGCCCTCGCCCTCGCCGCTGGCGCCGCGGCCGGAATCGCGGCTGCCGGCGACATCCGGTCGAGCTATCGCGTCGGCCGGATCGGCGCTCCGGCACTTGTCTCGACGGTTCCGGCCGCGCCGGCCGCCGACGACGGCGCGGCGGACCCGGCTCTCGCATACGCCCACGGATTTGCGCTCGCCGCCCAGCGCGGCATCGATCGTCTGCCCGAATGCCGCAGCATCGCGATCGCTTTCCGCCGCGGCTGCGAGGACTATGTCGCCGACCGCGCCTCCGCCGTCGGCGCGGCTGTCGACATTTTCGGCTGAGCTGGCGCCGCGGCGCTCAGCGCGAGCGGCGCCCTTCGACGAAGCCTTCCGCGTAGAGCGCGCAGTGGCTCAGCAGAAGCACCCTTTCCTCCTGGCTGAAGCCGCGGGCCTCGGCCTGGGCGACGACGAAGGCGCCGGCGCTGCCGCTGGTGCGCATCGCCTCGGGACAGACCTCGCGCGCAGCCTTCACCACCCGCTCGATGTCCGGAACGGAGACGGGAACTGCGCCGGCACTCGCATGCCACAATCCGGCGGCCAAAGTCAGCGCCACAGCGACCCGTCTCATCGAACCCTCCCGCAAAAACCGCATCTGCGCCCGGCGTAAGTTGCGGGCGCCGGCACGGCAAGTGCCTATCGACAGGGCATTTTCCGCTGTGGGATCGGCGCGGACGCCGCGCGTGGTCATGGTGCCCAGGAGAGGACTCGAACCTCCACGCCCTTGCGAGCGCCAGCACCTGAAGCTGGTGCGTCTACCAATTCCGCCACCTGGGCCCAGGAGAGAACAAGTCGGTAGGCGGCGCGCGTTAGGCGGGCGCCAAGCGCTTGTCAATGAAGGGTGGAGCGGGCAATGGGAGCGCGTTTTCACGGGACGCATGATGGTGCGAAAAACGGATCGGACGGTGACATTGTTCGGCGGCGGCGGCTTCATCGGCCGCTATGTCGCCCAGGCTTTGTTCGCGCGCGGCCAGCGCGTGCGCATCGTCCAGCGCGAGCCGCGCCGCGCCGTCTTCCTGAAGCCGCTGGCGGGGATCGGGCAGATGCAGTTCGCCGCCGTCGACATCGCCGATGCGGATGGCGTCGCCCGTGCCTGCGAGGGCAGCGACGCCGTCATCAACCTCGTCGGCATTCTCAAGGGCGATTTCGACCGTGTCCACCGCGTCGGCGCCGGCAACGTCGCGCGCGGTGCCGCGGCGGCCGGCGCAGAGGCGCTGGTCCACGTCTCGGCGATCGGCGCGGATCCGCAGAGCGAGGCCCGCTACGCCCGCTCCAAGGGAGAAGGCGAGCGGGAGGTGCGCGAGGCCTTCCCCGGGGCGACCGTCATTCGCCCCTCGGTCGTGTTCGGTCACGAGGACAATTTCGTGAACCGCTTCGCGGCCATGACGCGAATGCTGCCGGTCATCCCGGTCGTCCGCGGCGCGTGGCGAATCCAGCCGGTCCACGCCGCCGACCTCGGCCGCGCGATCGCGCTCGCGGCGCTCGATCCGCGGTCGCACGCCGGCGAGACCTACGAGCTGGGCGGCCCGCAGGTGATGACGATGCGCGAGCTGACCGACTATATTGCGTCGGCGACGGGCCGCGGCTCGAAGGCGATCGTCGAAATCCCCGATGCGGCCGGGCGCTTTTTCGCACGCGCGGCGGGCTGGCTTCCCGCCGCACCGATCACATGGGACCAGTGGCAGATGATGACGGGCGACAGCGTCGCCTCCGCGGGCGCGCGCGGCTTCGAGGCGTTCGGTATCTCGCCCGCGCCGCTCGCCGCGATCGCGGAGGCCTGGCTCAGCGCCTATCGACGCTCCGGCCGCTTCGCCGCCAAATCGCCTTATTGAGCGGCGGCGGACAGCAAATCCCCATGGACTCGACGCTGCTCACCATCATCCTGCTCGGCATCGTCGAGGGCGTGACCGAGTTCATCCCAGTCTCGTCGACCGGGCACCTCATCCTCGCCGCCGAGCTGCTCGGCTACGACGCCGAGCAATGGGCGGTGTTCAACGTCGTCATCCAGCTCGGCGCGATCCTGGCGGTGATCGTGCTCTACTGGCGGACCTTCTGGGCGGTCTTGACCGGCATCTTCCGCGGCGAAGCCGAATCCTGGCGTTTCGTTCGCAACGTCGCCGTCGGCTTCCTTCCCTCGGTCGTCCTCGGACTGCTGCTGATCGACCAGGTCGAGGCCATGCTGGGCAGTGCGATGATCGTCGCATGGTCGCTGATCGTCGGCGGCATCGCCATCCTCATTATCGAACGGACGGCGCCCGTTGGCACCGAGCGGGGCGTCGCCGACATTTCCCTCGCCAAGGCGGCCGGCATCGGCCTCATCCAGTGCCTGTCGATGATCCCGGGGGTCAGCCGCTCGGGGGCGACGATCCTTGGCGGGCTCTCGCTCGGCGTGGAGCGGCGCACGGCCGCCGAATTCAGCTTCTTCCTCGCCGTCCCCACCATGATCGGCGCGACCACGCTCCAGCTGGTCAAGAATCAGGACGATCTCGGTACCGCGGGCGCGGGCGGCATCGCCGTCGGCTTCCTCGTCTCGTTCATCGTCGCCCTGGTCGTGATCAAATGGTTCATCGGCATCGTGTCGCGCCGGGGTTTCGCCCCCTTCGCCTGGTACCGCATCGTCGTCGGCGCCGCGGCCCTGATCTGGCTGACGGCGCGCTAGCGCGAAGGCGGCACTGCGGGCGGGGCGATGGGCGAATCGGTCCGCCACTGGCCGGAATTGCGATATTCCTCGCGGATCTGGGGCTGCGGCAGCGAGGTCTCGACCTGCTGCGGCTCGATGCGCGGCGCATCGGCGGGCCGCGGCGTGCGCGGCGCGCCCACGCCTGCGCCTGGCGTCGCGAAGCTCCCGGGCACGGCCAAAGTCGAGGCGAAAGCGGGGGTCGAGGCGGGCCGCGTCATCGTCATCGCCGGGCGCGGCAAAGGCTCGCGGCCGGCATAGACGTCGCGGAAGGCGCCCCTCTGGCCCCATTGGCCGGGCAGGCGATAGAAGATGTGCGCGCCGATCTGCGTCGTCTTGGCGAGCCGCGGCGCCCAGGCGGGAAAGACGTAATTGGCGTGATAATGGGTCGAAAGGCCGACCGGCGCATAGATTCCGCCGCCGAGCGCCTCGGCGGCGAGCCGCCGCGCCCGCAGCCAGGGAAGTCCGCCTGGCGTCCGCGCCAGCGAGCCGTCGCAGGTGAAGGTGAACTGGCAGCCGCCGCCCGGCCGCATCGGCCCCTGATGGACGACCCCGCAGACGCTGTTCGGCCAGGCCGGGTGCCGTACCCGGTTCAGCACCACCTGGGCGACGGCGCGCTGCCCGTCCTCGCTTTCGTTGGCGGCTTCGTAATAGATGGTCTGGGCGAGGCAATCGAGCGATCGCAGCCCGTCGATCGCGCTGCGCCCCTGGATGACGAACGGCGCCGCGGCGGGAATGAGCCCGTCCGCGACCGGCAGCGCGGCATTGGCGGCCAGCGCCGTCTCGCCGGTGATCGCCTGGGTGCCGGACTGGTCGATGACCTCGGCCGGCGGCGCCGGCACCGAGCCGTGGGCGATTTCGGCGCCGATGCCCCCGCCAAGACCTGAAGCGGGCACGCAGGAAGCGACCGCAAGCACCAGCGCAGGGCAGACGCACGCGATCATCCGGTGCCGCTTCAGATGCGGCCGGATACGATCGATCCATGCCTTCACGTTCATATGCCTGGTTTCACCCGCCTGCTACTCGCGGAGCCAAGCGGCCCAATTAGGCCCTTTTCTCCCTCGCCGCGCGCCTTGTTTTCGCCACGTCCCGCTACGGCACAGAGCTTCGGATCGCGTTAACGCGGAGTGGGATAACGGTCTGGCGCGCACTCAATGCGGAAGGCCCCGCCGGACCGGGAACCGCCGGAGCGCAAGATCCGGCGGCGTCCCTTGCCCGGCGGGGCTCGTCGAGGCCTAGCGGCCCCGTTGGATCGGCTTCAGTTCTGACCGCGCTACAACGCACGGCTGCGCGACGGAGTTTCGCATTCGTCGTCGAAAATGGCCCGTCTCGCCGCGCCCATTTGCCTTCTTGGCGTTCCTCTGGAAAGAAACGGCCGACCGCGGCAGCAAAGGTGCCTCTCTTATGGCGACGACGATGGAGGAGCTCGAGAGCAAGCGCTTGGCTGCGAGGCTCGGCGGCGGCGAGAAGAGGATCGAGGCCCAGCACGCCAAGGGCCGGCTGACTGCCCGCGAGCGCCTCCATGTCCTCCTCGATCCCGGCTCGTTCGAGGAATATGACACGTTCGTCGAGCATAATTGCACCGAGTTCGGCATGCAAAAGCAGAAGGTGCCCGGCGATGGGGTCGTCACCGGCTCGGGCACCATCAACGGCCGCCTGGTCTTCGCCTTCGCTCAGGACTTCACCGTCTTCGGCGGCTCGCTGTCCGAGCGCCATGCCCAGAAGATCTGCAAGATCATGGACATGGCGATGAAGGTCGGCGCGCCCGTCATCGGCCTCAACGATTCCGGCGGCGCCCGCATCCAGGAAGGCGTCGCGAGCCTCGCCGGCTATGCCGAGGTCTTCCAAAGGAACGTCCTCGCCTCCGGCGTCATTCCGCAGATCAGCGTCATCATGGGCCCCTGCGCGGGCGGCGCCGTCTATTCGCCGGCGATGACCGACTTCATCTTCATGGTGAAGGACAGCTCCTATATGTTCGTGACCGGGCCCGACGTCGTGAGGACGGTGACCAACGAGGTGGTGACGCAGGAAGAGCTGGGCGGCGCCGTCACCCACACGACCAAATCGGGCGTCGCCGACGTCGCGTTCGAGAACGACATCGATGCCCTCCTCGCGGTGCGCGACTTCTTCGATTTCCTGCCGCTCTCGAACCGTCACGATTTGTCGGAGCGCGACTGCACCGATGCCTGGGACCGGCGCGAGGACAGCCTCGACACGCTGATTCCCGACAGCTCGAACAAGCCCTACGACATGCACGAGCTGATCCGCAAAGTCCTCGACGAAGAGGACTTCTTCGAGATCCAGCCGAACCATGCCGCCAACA
Source organism: Allosphingosinicella sp. (assembly GCA_036386475.1). Taxonomy (GTDB): domain Bacteria; phylum Pseudomonadota; class Alphaproteobacteria; order Sphingomonadales; family Sphingomonadaceae; genus Allosphingosinicella. The sequence continues at coordinate 34,351 of DASVVQ010000018.1, forward strand.
TCATCGTCGGCTTCGGGCGGATCGAGGGGCGCACCGTGGGCATCGTCGCCAACCAGCCGATGGTGCTGGCCGGCGTCCTCGACATCAACTCGTCGAAGAAGGCGGCGCGGTTCGTGCGCTTTTGCGACGCCTTCGACATCCCGATCCTGACCTTCGTCGACGTCCCCGGCTTCCTCCCCGGCGTGGCCCAGGAGCATAACGGCATCATCAAGAACGGCGCCAAGCTCCTCTTCGCTTTTGCCGAGGCGACCGTGCCGAAGATCACATTGATCACGCGCAAGGCCTATGGAGGCGCCTATGACGTCATGGCGTCCAAGCATCTGCGCGGCGATCTCAACTATGCCTGGCCCTCTGCCGAGATCGCGGTGATGGGCGCCAAGGGCGCGGTCGAGATCATCTTCAGGAAGGACATCGGCGACCCCGAAAAGATCGCCGAGCGCACCGCCGAATACGAGGCTCGCTTCGCCAACCCTTTCGTCGCGGCGAGCATGGGCTTCATCGACGAGGTGATCATGCCGCATTCGACGCGTAGGCGGATCGCGCTGGGCCTCCGCAAGCTGCGCGACAAGCAGCTGGAGAACCCGTGGAAGAAGCATGACAACATCCCGCTCTGAAAGCGTGGACGGTCTGCGCTTCAGGCAGAGCGCCGGCGTCGATCATGCGCAGCTTGCCGCGCTACGCTGGGACATGCGGATGGAGGACGGCGACGAACCCGCTTTGGTTTCGAGAGACGTGTTCGAGGCGGAATGCCGGACGTTTTTTGCCCAGTCCGGGCGCATGCACGTTCACTGGCTGGCAGAACGAGACGGGGAGATCCTCAGTACCATTTCCGTGCACATGGTCGACATGCTGCCGAGGCCATGCAAGCTGGACGATCGGTTCGGCTGCATCACCAACAATTACACGAGGCCCGAGTGGCGCGGCCGCGGCATCGCGACCCAATTGCTGCGCCATGTCACGGCATGGGCGGCGGCCGAGGATCTGGAGCTGCTCATCGTCTGGCCCAGCGCGCTTGCCGTTCCCTTCTACACGCGCAGCGGATTCGCGTGCGAAAACGAGGTGATGGAGCTGAGACTGCGCGAATATGTCCCCATCGCAGGCGTTCAGCGGTGAGGCCCGTCTCGGATTTCCTGCGACGAAACGAACCGGGCGGCAGAGGCGCATGACGGATTTCGGCTCCCATGGGCCGGTGATCCGGATCGCGGCGGCGGTGATCGTCGATGGGCAGGGGCGCACGCTGCTCGTGCGCAAGCGCGGCACGCAGGCGTTCATGCAGCCGGGGGGCAAGATCGGCCGAGGCGAAACGCCCAGCGACGCTCTCGTGCGCGAGCTGCGCGAGGAGCTGGGCTGCGGCGCTTCGGGCGCGCCGCTGCCGCTCGGCCGCTTCCGCGCGGCGGCCGCCAACGAGCCGGGGAGCATCGTCGAGGCCGAGCTGTTCGCGGTCGAGCTCGACGGCGCGATCGCGCCCGCTGCGGAGATCGAGGAGGCCGTCTGGCATCACCCGGACGGTGCGGCCGCAGTTGCGCTGGCGCCGCTTACGCGCGAGCATGTCATGCCCCTCGTCCGCGCGAGGCTCACATGAGCAATGGGGCTGTCCGCACGACGCCCGAGATCCTCTCGTGAGCGGGCGTCGAATCCGCCTGCGCGCGGAATGCGAGGCACGCTATCCGCGCCTTTTTCAGTTCTTCGCCTGCTACCTCCACCAGGATTGGCCTGTCTTTCACGGTTCGGTCGACGGCGCCATCGACGATGCCATTGCAGAGAATCCGCGCGCTCTGCTCGGCCAAATTCGTGCGGAGCTCGGCGCGCTGCTGGCGGCAACGCCCGACGACACGCGCCTTCGTGCTGTGCTCAACGACGGCATCGGCGTGAATGTCTCCTTCCGCAAAGCCACCGCGGCGAGGGCGTTTGCGGAAAGCGTCGAGCAACGGCTGCTCTCCGCGCTCGGGAACAGGCCCGCCGCCATTCCTTCGAAACCGCCGCTGTGAACGACAATTTGCTCGTCGGACTGTTCGCGCTGGCGCTGGTGCCGCTGATCGCGGTTCGGGTCTGGCGCGGAGTGCGCGAAGGGCGTCTGCCGATCTACCGAATCCATCTTCGGCGCGACGACAATCGAGCGAAATTCGCGGCGCTGCTCGCGGTGCACGCTCTTACTCTAATAGTCGTCGCCGTGATTGCGGCGGATCTGCTCCTCGGACTTGGTCTGCGCCACCGGCTTTGACGGCGGAGCACGCCGGGATAATGTGCCTGCAAGGGAAACGGGAAGGGCAGGGATGAGCGACAGGATCGAGGCGCTCGAGCGGCTGCAAAGGCTGCGGGAGACCGGTGCGCTGAGCGAAGCGGAATTCGAGCGGGAGAAGGCGGCCTTGTTCGCGCCGCCACCGCCCGCGGCCGAGCAGGACAGGATTGTCGTTTCGACGGGACCGCGCGGCGGCGGCCCGCCGTGGCTCTGGCCGGCGGTGGGAGCGGTCGTGCTCCTCGCCGTCATCGCTGCCGTCATTCTGCTGACCCGCGATCGAAATCCCGAGCCCATTGCGGCTGAGACCAGCCCTGCAGCGCCCGTACCGCAGCCGGAGCAAGCGAACGCGGCCGCGACCGCGCCGCAACCGGCGATTCGCGGCCGCCCCCAAGCCGAGCAGCTTGCCGCGGCCTTTCGCGCCGCCTTTCGCGGACAGCCCGTACGCGACGCGGAGGACGGCGAGATCACCTACCGGCCCGCCACCTTGCTCTGGTTCGGCCACCGCGCTGTCCTGATTTCGAACGGGAGCAATGCCGAGGAATGCCACGTCTGCGCCGGGGTCGTCGCCATCCACCATCTGCTGCCCGACGGCAACGGCTTCCGCACCGACGGCGAATGGCTTCGCGTCGCGACGGACGATTACGGCCGCCCGCCGGAATGGCGCGTCACCAGCGAGCTCACCGGCCGCCCGGCCATGCGCGTCGAGAATGGCGGCGGCAACCAGGGGATATTCTGCAATTTCGTCACCTGGTACGATTTGGCCGGGGGGCGCCCGTCCGTGCTCGCGCGCGTCCAATCGGGCTATAGCAACGAGGGCAGCGGCGAGGAGGGCGCGGGCATCGAGCTCACCGGCCGGATCGCGAACCTGCGGCCGGGCCGCTCGTTCGATGTCGTCTACACCGGTTATGAGAGCTTCACGGAGCGCTATCGCTGGCGCGGCGACCGCTTCGAGAAGGAAGGCGGAGAGACCCGCGTGCCGCAATGCTGAGGATGGAATGATGCAGCTCGGACGCCTGAACCATGTCGGGGTCGCGACTCCCTCGATCGAGAAGTCGGCCGCAATGTACCGCGACCTGCTCGGCGCCACCAAGATCCACGAGCCGTTCGATTTGCCGCCGCAGGGGGTGCGGGTCTGCTTCGTCGACACGCCGAACAGCCAGATCGAGCTGATCGAGCCGCTGGGCGAGGCTTCGCCCCTCCGCAAATTCCTCGAGAAGAACCCCGCCGGCGGGCAGCACCACGTCTGCTTCGAGGTGCCGGACATCCACGCGGCCAAGGCGGAGATGGAGGCGAGGGGCGCCAGGGTGCTCGGCAAGCCCCGCATCGGCGCGCACGGGACGCCGGTGATCTTCGTCCACCCAAGGGACATGGGCGGCGTGCTGGTCGAGCTTATGGAGACGCCGAGAGCGGCGCACGGAGGTTGACGCACTGCACCGTTCGCCCTGAGCTTGTCGAAGGGCTGTCCTGCTTCTAGCGGTGACAGGGATGAAGGGCAGGGCTTCGACAGGCTCAGCCCGAACGGGTGTTGGAATGTCCGAAAAGCCGCCGATCGAGACGAACCAGGGCGAAGACTCAGGCGCCGCGCCGGCGCCGCGCGGCGACGCGCCGTCCGCCGCCTCGCCGACCCGCGCCGACTGGCAGGCCGCCGCCGCGCGCGAAGTGAAGGGAAAGGATCTCGTCTGGCGCACCGTCGAGGGGATCGAAGTCGCGCCCCTCTACACCGCCGAGGACGCCGCCGGCGTGGATCCCGGCCTCCCCGGCTTCGCCCCCTTCACCCGCGGGCCCTATGCGTCGATGTATACCGGCCGGCCCTGGACGATCCGCCAATATGCCGGCTTCTCGACCGCGGAGGATTCGAACGCCTTCTATCGCCGCAACCTCGCCGGCGGGCAGAAGGGGCTTTCGGTCGCCTTCGATCTCGCGACGCACCGCGGCTACGACAGCGACCATCCCCGCGTTGTCGGCGATGTCGGCAAGGCCGGCGTCGCGATCGACAGCGTCGAGGACATGAACATCCTGTTCGACGGCATCCCCCTGGACACCATGTCGGTCTCGATGACCATGAACGGCGCCGTGCTGCCGGTCATGGCCTTCTACATCGTCGCCGGCGAGGAGCAGGGCGTGTCCCAAGCCCAGCTTTCGGGCACGATCCAGAACGACATCCTGAAGGAGTTCGCGGTCCGCAACACCTATATCTATCCGCCCGCGCCCTCGATGCGGATCGTCGCCGACATCATCGCTTACACCAGCGCGCACATGCCTCGCTTCAACTCGATCTCGATCTCGGGCTATCACATGCTCGAGGCGGGAGCGACGGCGGTGCAGGAGCTCGCCTTCACGCTCGCCGACGGCGTGGAATATGTCCGCGCCGCTCAGGCCAAGGGGCTCGAGGTCGACGCCTTCGCGCCGCGGCTCAGCTTCTTCTTCGGCATCGGCATGAACTTCTTCATGGAGGCGGCGAAGCTGCGGGCCGCGCGAACCCTCTGGCACCGGATCATGACCGGCTTCGGCGCGAAGAACCCAAAGTCGCTGATGCTCAGGACCCACTGTCAGACCAGCGGCGTCTCACTCACCGAGCAGGACCCTTACAATAATATCGTTCGCACGACGATCGAGGCAATGGCCGCTGTCCTGGGCGGGACCCAGTCGCTCCACACCAACAGCTTCGACGAGGCGATCGCGCTGCCCACCGATTTCTCTGCCCGGATCGCGCGCAACACCCAGCTCATCCTCGCCGAGGAGAGCGGAATCGCCAACGTCGCCGATCCGCTCGGCGGGTCCTATTATGTCGAGGCGCTGACCAAGGACCTCGCGGACCGCGCCTGGGCGCTGATCGAGGAGGTCGAGGCGCTCGGCGGGATGACCGCTGCGGTCGCGGAGGGCATGCCGAAGCGGCGGATCGAGCAGGCTTCGGCCGAGCGCGCCGCGAAGGTCGACCGCGGCGAGACGGTGATCGTCGGCGTCAACCGCTATCGAGCGCCGGACGAGCAGCCTCTCGACATCCTCGAAATCGACAACGCGAGAGTCCGCGCAGGCCAGATCGAGCGCATCGAGCGCGTGCGCCGCGAACGCGACGAAGACCGGGTGCGCGCAGCGCTGGCGGCTCTGACAGAGGCGGCGCGCCAAAATCCTCCCCGGAACGGGGAGGGGGACCATG
>DASVVQ010000019.1:0-110868 GCA_036386475.1 Allosphingosinicella sp.
GGCTACGCGGTCGACGCCGGCTTTAACAAGCTGACCAGCAACGGCCAGTGCAAGGTGACCAGCGCGAAGGCGACATTCTCGGCCACCGTGACCCTGCCGAGACTGGCTCCCAGCCCGTCCCACACTCCGGAGCTGCTGGCGACCTGGCGCGCCTACATCGCCGGCGTCGAGAACAGCCACGCCGCCGATCTGTGGTTCGTCTACGATCGCCTGCGCACCGTCGAGAGCGCGATCCTGGCGAGCAGCTGCGAGAACGCACAAAGCGCGGGGGCTGCCGCCGTCGACCGCCTCAAGGCGGAGGCTGCCGAGCACCAGCGCGCGAGAATGGCGGCTGCCCCAACCGCGAAATAGGCGCGACTTCCCGGGCTAGAAGCGGTCGGGCAGCTCGACCGGGCCGACCAGCTCTTCGTGTCGAGCGATGGCGAAGCGGTCGGTCATTCCAGCAATGAAATCGCCGATCCGGCGCAGCTGCGCGGTTTCTCCCTCGTCTGTCCGCCACGCCTCCTCCAGGCTGTTCGGGTCGGAGCGATAGGCGGCGGCGAGGTTGGCGACGACCCGTTGCGCCTCCCTGCGCACCGGGACCAGCTCAGGCGAATTGTACAGCCGCTCGCTGAGGAATGCCTTCAGCGCCCGCTCCTCCTCGGCGAGATCAACCGAAAATCCCACCAGCGAACGGCCAGCGGCGCGGACGTCGTCGACCGTCTCCACCCCGGCCGCCGCGACCCGCCGCCGGGTCTCGTCGAGCACATCGCCGACCATCGTCCCGATCTGGTCGCGGACCAGCGCCCGCTGCCGCCGGTCGGGCGCGATGTCGGGATGGCGCTCGCCGATCGCTCGCCAGTGCCGCCCCGCCATCGGCAGCTCGACCAGCTCGTCGAGCGCGATGATCCCTGCCCGAAGGCCGTCGTCGATGTCGTGATTGTCGTAGGCGATGTCGTCGGCAATGGCCGCGACTTGCGCCTCCAGCCCCGGCCAGCTGCCGAGCTCGAGGTCGAAGTCGGAATTCGCCTCGCTCATCGCCCAGTTGGGGTCGGTCACCGGGCCGTTGTGCTTGGCCAGTCCCTCGAGCGCTTCCCAGCTCAGGTTGAGCCCGTCGAAGTCGGCGTAGGGCGTCTCCAGCCGGGTGACGATGCGGATGGTGTGGGCGTTGTGGTCGAAGCCGCCGGCGTCGGCGAGCGCGGCGGTCAGAGCGTCCTCGCCGCCGTGGCCGAACGGCGGATGGCCGAGGTCGTGGGCGAGGCAAAGGGCCTCGGTCAGATCCTCGTTGAGGCCGAGCGCACGGGCGATAGTCCGGCCGATCTGCGCGACTTCGAGGCTGTGAGTCAGCCGTACCCGGAAATGGTCGCCGTCGGGGGCGATGAACACCTGCGTCTTGTGCCTCAGGCGGCGAAACGCCACCGAGTGGATGATGCGGTCGCGATCGCGCTGGAAGATGTCGCGGGGGCCTCGCGGCCCCTCGTCATGCTCCGGACGGGCCCGGCCGCGCGATCGCTCTGGGTGCGCGGCCAAAGCTTCCGGGAGCGTCATTCGGTCGGCAATTTCCTGACTAATTGGCCGGGCGGGCTGGTCCAGCTAAACGCGTTGACGCGGACGCTTTCAAGGTCCTCGACGAATATATTGGCGTCGGCGACGTTCTTGAACGGACCGATCAGCAAGCGCGCGCGCTCGGCGGTTTCGGCGACGTAGCCGCTGATCCCCTCGAACAGCTCTCGGTTGCGGCTTTTCATCCGCCGAAACTGCTCGGGCAGGGCGTCCGGGTTGGGGCCGCTGGCGAGCTGGACCCAGATCCGCGGCCGGGTCGCCGGCGAGACCGCCGAGTTGGCCAGCTGGCGGGAGGGCTGCGGCGGGATGCTGGCGACCTCGACCGGCCGCGCCGGCTGGGCGGACGCATTGGGACGGAGCAGCTCGTCGATCGAGGCGAGCCGGTCGCCCGACATCGGCATCACCCCTTGCGAGCGCGCTGCTGGCGGCCGCGTCGCCGGCGGCGTCGCTCGCGGCGGGGCGACATAGGCGTAGCTCGGCTGGCCGCTGTTGGGGAAAATGCCGAGATTGACCGCCGCTGCTTTCTGGTCCGAGCGAAGCGACGGCAGCTTGGCGAAAAACGGCGCCATTTGGACCGACGACCCCGGCATCATCGAATCCAGCGAGCGGCGCGCGCCTTCGAGGTCGCCGCTGAGCGCCATCACCAAAGCCCGGCCCCGGTAAGCGCCGCGGTCCGCGCGCGCAACGAGCGGCGCAAGAGTCTCGAGGGCCGCAGCCTTGTTGCCGGTGATCGCCAGGCTGAGCGCCAGCCGGCGGCGAGCCTCGTCGCCATCGCGTCCGACCAGCGCCGCGCGATAGTCGGCCTGCGCGTCCGAATGCCGGCCCATCAAATCGTAAGCCAGGCCGCGGTCGGCGCCGATCATCGCCGCCGTCGCTCCGAGCTGGGTCGCCCGGTCGAAATAACGCATCGCTCCATAGGCATCGCCGTCCGAGACCGCCGCGGCGCCCATGCCGGCTTGCGGCAGCGGGCTCGACGGGAAGACCTCGTCGGCGCGCCCGAAGAATCCGACCGCCGCGTGGGTGTCGCCGAGCTCGAGCGCCGCCTTGCCCGCCCCGACCAGCGCCAGGAAGTCCTTGGGCGACCGCGCCAGCACCCGGATATGCCGGTCGAGCGCCGCGCCCGGGGGCTCGCGATATACCGATTGTGCGGAAACGGGCGCCGAGGCGGCGGCCAGCGCCAACCCGACCATGCCAAGGATCAGCGCTGCGACGCGAACGCGACGGGAGGATTGATCGGCCATCGCAAACGCCATTGCCGAGAGGAGCTTGCGTAATGCTTTCTGGCTAGCTGGTGAGCGACGAACCGTGCAGCCCCGGCGACGGGACGGGGCTGCCGGGAGGGCAGAGGCTTACTGGTTGTTCTGCCGGTTGAGGAAGCGCGGGATGTCGATCGGCTCGGGCCGGTACTCGCCCGGCTCCTCGTCGTCGCCCTGCGCCTTGGCGGCGCCGCGGGCGATGTTCGACATGCGCTCGAACAAGGTGCCGCTTTCGCGCGCCTTGGGCGCCTCGGCTTGCTCGATGGTCTCGTCGGCCATTCCGAAATCGTCGTCGGCGGGCGGAGCGATCGGAGCGCCCGACACCGGCGGGGTCAGGATGTCGTCCTGGTCGAGCAGCAGCTCGTCGCCGTCGTCCTCGTCGGCGGTCAGCTCGAGCGGGGTGGAATCCTCGTCATCGGTCGCGAGGATCGGCAGCTCAGGCGCGGCGGCGGTCGCGGTGGCGGTGCGCGATGCGGGGAAGGTGAACACCTTGCCGGGCTGGGCTTGGGCGACGGTTTCGGCTTCGATCCCGGTGGCGACCACCGACACGCGAAGCTTGCCGCCGAGGTCGTTGTTGAACGCAGAGCCCCAGATGATGTTGGCATCGGGGTCGACCAGCTCCTTGATGTGGCTCGCGGCCTCGTCGACCTCCATCAGGCGCATGTCCTCGCCGCCGGTGATCGAGATGATGACGCCCTTGGCGCCGCGCATGCTGACCCCGTCGAGCAGCGGATTGGCGATCGCCTTTTCGGCAGCCTCGATGGCGCGATTGTCGCCGGCGGCCTCGCCGGTGCCCATCATCGCCTTGCCCATCTCGCCCATCACCGAGCGGACGTCGGCGAAATCGAGATTGATGAGGCCGGGCATGACCATCAGATCGGTGATGCCGCGCACGCCCTGCTGGAGGACCTCGTCGGCCATCGAGAAGGCTTCCTTGAAGGTGGTGTTGGGATTGGCGATCCGGAACAGATTCTGGTTCGGGATGACGATCAGGGTGTCGACATGCTGCTGCAGCTCGGTGATGCCGCTGTCGGCCGAGCGCATGCGGCGATTGCCTTCGAAGCTGAACGGCTTGGTGACGACGCCGACGGTCAGGATGCCCTTGTCGCGCGCGATCTTGGCGATGACGGGAGCGGCGCCGGTGCCGGTGCCCCCGCCCATGCCGGCGGCGATGAAGCACATGTGGGCGCCGTCCAAGGCGCGCTCGATCTCGTTCATCGCCTCTTCGGCGGCGGCCTTGCCGATCTCGGGACGCGAGCCCGCGCCGAGACCCTGGGTGATCTTCGGGCCGAGCTGGATGCGGGTATCGGCCTCGCTGTGGTTGAGCGCCTGGGCGTCGGTATTGGCGACGATGAAGTCGACGCCCTGAACGTCTGAGCTGATCATGTTGGCGATCGCGTTTCCGCCCGCTCCGCCGACCCCGATCACACTGATCCGGGGCCGAAGCTCGTCCACTTCGGGCCGGATGAAATCGATGCTCATGGCTCTCTCCCCTGTCGCTCGGACGCCGCACGATGCGCCCTCTAAGTTCTTCTTTGCCCTATGCGATTCGGCGGTGCGAGGAAAAAGTTAACGCGCCGGTAATTTTTCTCAGTATCCGCTTCGGAAAGCCGCAATCAAACGCTGGACGATATTCCCGGAACCGCTCGAGACGTTCCTGACCGGGGTCGGCGAAGGGAGCGGCGTCGCGCCGAGATCGAGCTCGTCCGAGGCCGCGAACAAAGCGAGGCCGGCAAGGGTCGTGAAAGCCGGTCCGCTATGCGCTTCGGGCAGACCGGGCAGGCTCGGGCGGCCGACCCGGACGGCGCGGCCGAGCACTCCTTGCGCGTAATCGGCGATGCCCTTCAATTCCGAGCCGCCGCCGGTCAACACGACCTGGCGCCCGAACGGGCCGGCGAAACCCAGTTCCTTGAGGGCCTTGGCGACCTCGCCGGTCAAATGTTCGAGACGCTGGCGGATGATGGCGACGAGCTGCGCGCGCGTGATGCGCGCCGCTTCCGTCCCCTCCTCGCCTCCTGCGATCGGCTTGAGCTCGATCATGTCGTGATTGTCGCGTGGGCTCGTGATCGCCGATCCGTAGAAGCATTTCATCCGCTCGGCCTCGCCGCGGCGGGTGCCGAAGGCGGCGGCGATGTCGTCGGTGATGTCGATTCCGCCCATCGGCAGCGACTTCAGGCCGACCAGCATGCCGCCCGCGAAGACCGAGACGTTGGTGACGCCGGCGCCCATCTCGACGAGCGCGACGCCGAGCTCGCGCTCCTCTTCGGAAAGGCAGGCCTTGCCGGCGGCGACTGGGGAGGCGACGATCGCCTCGACGCCGAGATGGGCGGAGCGGACGCACAGATCGAGATTGCGGACCGGCGGCGGCTCGGCGGCGACAACGTGGATGTCGACCGCGAGCCGGCCGGCGTAGAGGCCAAGCGGCTTCTTGACGCCCTGGAGGCCGTCCAACGTGTAGAGCGCCGGCAGCGCGTGGAGGATCATCCGGCCGGAAGGATTGATCGCCTCGCGGGCCGCCCCGAGCAAAGCGTCGATGTCGTGCTTTTCGATCCGGCGGCCGCCGATCTCGACCTCGACCGAGGCAAGGTCGCTGACCAGGCCGCCCGCCGAGAAGCCGACATAGGCCTGCTCGACATTGGTGCCGGCGATGCGCTCGGCCTGCTCGACCGCCTCGCGGATCGCGACCTCGCTCTTCTCCATGTCGGCGACGAAGCCGCGGCGCACGCCCTGGCTCTGGCGCTGGCCACTGCCGAGGATGCGCAGCTCGCCGTCGCCGGTCGGCTCCGCGATCAGCGCGCAGACCTTGGACGAGCCGATGTCGAGGGCGGTGACGAGCTTGCGGGACTGGGGCTGCGCCAATCGGAGCTCCTAGATGGTGTTGGCGAGGTCTTCCGCCTGCCCGGGTGAGGGCGGCGGAGCATCGGGCGCGATGGCGGGGACGACGCTTCCCGGCTCGCGGGAGACGCGGACGATCATCTGGCCGGCGATGCGCATGTCGAAGCGAACGAAGCCGCGGCCGAGAAGCTGCGCCTGCTGGTCGCGCCGCGCGAATTCCGAGATCGCGCGCATCGCCGCTTCCTCTCCCTCCGGCAAGGCGAGGATCTCCCCGGTCTGAAACCGGACGTCCCAGCGCCGCCCGCCGATCCAGGTCGCCCCGGCAAGCTGCGGGCGCAAATGGCCGGCGCGCTCGAGCAGGCGGCCGAGCGCGGCCGACTGGCGGTTGGCGTCGGGACCGATCAGCAGCGGCAAATCGGGCATCGCCTCGAGCCGGACATGTTCGAGCACGACGCCGCTCGCATCGATCAGCATAAGCCTCTGCTGATGCTGCCATAGTGCGGCGGGGCGGCGCTCGACGATGTCGATCACCAAAGTGTCCGGAAGGCGCCGCGACACGCGGGCGTCGGCAACCCAGCCGAAGCCGAGCAAATGCCGGCGCAGCGCGCCGAGATCGACGAGCGGCATCGCTTTCCTCAGCTCGTTGGCGACGACCGCATCGACGCGGCGGCGGTCCATCCGTTCGACGCCGCGGATCTCGTAGCGCCGCACCGTGAATCCGGCCTGGCCGGCTGCCTCGCCCATTGCGGAGCCGATCCGCTGCGGAACCCGAAATGCGGCGATCGCCGCCACCGCACCGGCGGCGACCAGGCCGACCAGGACCCACCACATGAGCCGGCGCACCGCGTCCCGCGAAATCCCGGCCTGCTCGAGGAGGCCCGGCTGCTTGGCGCGGCGCACGCTGGCGCCGCGCGGGTTCGCACGCGGTTTCGAACGCGAGCCGCCGCCCCGGGCGCCGCCGCGCGCGATCCGCGCGGCGGTCACAGCGCCGCCTCGACGATGCGCTCGACCAAATCGGCATAAGAGATGCCGCGATAGCGCGCCTGCTCGGGAACGAGGCTCAAGGGCGTCATTCCCGGCTGGGTGTTGATCTCGAGGAGATAGAGGCCTTCGAGGCCGCGTTCGTCGTCCCAGCGAAAGTCCGCGCGCGAGCATCCGCGGCAGCCGAGGAGCTGGTGGCCGCGGAGGGCCATGTCCATCGCCGCTTGGGTAATCTCGGCGGGGATCTCGGCCGGGCAGACATGCTCGGTGCGGCCGTCCGTATATTTCGCTTCGTAATCGTAGAAGCCGGTCTGCGGCTTCAATTCGGTCACCGCCAGCGCCTCGTCGCCGAGGACTGCGACGGTAAGCTCGCGGCCGCGGATGAAGGGCTCGGCGAGAAGGCTCTTGAACTCCTTCCATGGACCGCTCGTCTCGCGGCCGATCGGGTCGCCGTAATTGCTTTCGCGCGTGACGATGGCGACGCCGACCGAGGAGCCTTCGTTGACCGGCTTGAGGACGTAGGGGCGCGCCAACGGATCGCCCGCGTAGAGGCTCTCGCTCTCGACGATCTTTCCTTCCGGCATGCGGATGCCGTGCGGGACAAGCTGCTGCTTCGTCAGCTCCTTGTCGATCGCGATCACCGAGGCGGTGAGGCCGCTATGGGTGTAGCGAATGCCCATCAAGTCCATCAGGCCCTGCACCGTTCCGTCCTCGCCCGGCGTGCCGTGGAGCGCATTGAAGACGAGGTCGGGCCGGACGCCGTCGAGCACCAGAGCGAGATTGCGGTCCATGTCGATCCGGGTGACGCGATGCCCCCGGCTCTCGAGCGCGTCGGCGACGTCCTTGCCGGACGTGAGCGAGACTTCGCGCTCCGCCGACCAGCCGCCCATCAGCACCGCGATGTGAAGGGGCCTCATTCCCGGTCCTCCCCGACCCTTTGAATTTCCCATTCCAGCAGCACACCGGAATGATCGAGGACGCGGCGGCGGACCTCCTCGCCCAGCGCCTCGATCTCGGAGGCCCTTGCACTGCCCAAATTGAGGAGGAAGTTGCAATGCTTTTCAGAGACTTGCGCGTCGCCGACGGTCAGACCGCGGCAGCCGGCGGCGTCGATCAGCCGCCATGCCTTGTCGCCGGGCGGGTTCTTGAAAGTCGAGCCGCCGGTGCGGCTCCTGAGCGGCTGCGAGGCCTCGCGCTCGGCCGCGATCCGGTCCATTTCGGCGCCGATCGCGGCGCGCTCGCCGGGGACGCCTTCGAACAGGACTTCGACGACGACCGCGCCCGGCGGCAGTTCGCTGTGACGATAGGTGTAGCCGAAGCGCTCTCGCGGCCAGGTCTCGACCGTTCCGTCGCGCAGGACGAGGGTCGCCTCGACGAGGATATCGGCGACCTCTCGGCCATAGGCACCCGCGTTCATGCGGACCGCGCCGCCGGCCGTGCCTGGAATGCCGCGCAGGAATTCGAGACCCGCAATTTGCGCGTCGCGCGCCTTTGATGCGACCGTGATTCCCATCGCCCCGCCGCCGGCGCGGACGCGGTTTCCCGGCTCGACATGGACGAGGCTCATCGTCTTGGGAAGCCGCACGACGACGCCGGGGACGCCGCCGTCGCGCACGATGAGGTTCGATCCGACACCGACCGGGAGAACGGGCACCGAAGGGTCGAGCCCGCGCAGGAACCGCGCAAGGTCCTCCGCGTCCTTCGGCCGCACCAGCCATTCGGCGGGCCCGCCGGTGCGGAACCAGATGAAGTCTGCAAGCGAGCCGCCGGGGCGGACCTCGCCTTCGAGCCGCGGCATTTCGAGGACGCTCATTTCGCGAGCCTTGCCTGGCAAATGCCGTCGGCAAGTCCCCCGGCCCACTTCGTGATGTCGCCCGCGCCGAGGCAGATGACCATGTCGCCCCGCGCGGCGATGTCGCGCAGTGACGAACAGAGGTCGTCGAGGTCCGCGACCGCCTTCACCGCGCGGTGGCCGCGCTGCTTGAGGCCCTCGGCCAGCGCCTCCGCGTCGATGCCCTCGATCGGCGCTTCACCGGCGGCGTAGACGGGGGCGACATAGACGATGTCGGCGTCGTTGAAGGCGCCCTGGAAATCGACCATCAGGTCCCGGAGGCGGGTGTAGCGGTGCGGCTGGACGACGGCGATGACCCGGCCGGTCGCGCCTTCGCGGGCGGCCGAAAGGACGGCGCGGATCTCGGTCGGGTGATGGCCGTAATCGTCGATGATCGTCGCGCCGTCGATCTCGCCGACCTTGGTGAAGCGGCGCTTGACGCCGGTGAACTTTTCGAAGCCGCGGGCGATGACCTCGTTGGCGATGCCGAGCTCGGCGGCGACGCCGATCGCGGCCAATGCGTTCTGGACGTTGTGGCGGCCCGGCATGGGGAGCTCGACGTCCTGGATCGTGGAGATGGCGCCCTGGCGGTCGCGGATGCTGACGTCGAAGCGGTTGCCGCCGGGCACGGGCCGGACATTGTCGCCGCGCACGTCGGCCAGCGCAGCGAAGCCGTAGGTGACCACCCGCCGGTCGCGGAGGCGCGGAATGATCGTCTGCACCTCGGGATGGTCGACGCAGAGGAGAGCGGCACCGTAGAAGGGCACGTTCTCGACGAACTCGACGAAGGCGTCCTTCACCGTCTCGAACGATCCATAGTGGTCGAGATGCTCGGGATCGATGTTGGTGACGACCGCGATCGTGCCGTCGAGGCGCAGGAACGAGCCGTCGCTCTCGTCGGCCTCGACCACCATCCAGTCGGACGAGCCCAGACGGGCGTTCGAGCCGTAGGCGTTGATGATGCCGCCGTTGATGACCGTCGGGTCGATGCCGCCGGCGTCCATCAGGGCCGCGATCATCGAGGTCGTCGTCGTCTTGCCGTGGGTGCCGGCGACGGCGACAGTGTTCTTGAGCCGCATCAGCTCAGCCAGCATCTCCGCGCGGCGCACGACGGGAATGCGACGCTCATAGGCGCAGACCAGCTCCGGATTGTCCTTGCCGATCGCGCTCGAGATGACGACGACGGCGGCGTCGCCGAGATTGTCGGAAGAATGACCGATCGCGATCGGAATGCCGGACTTGCGCAAGCCTTCGACGACATAGCCTTCCGCGACGTCAGAGCCCTGCACCTTGTAGCCGAGGATGTGCATCACCTCGGCGATGCCCGACATGCCGATGCCGCCGATGCCGACGAAATGGATGGTGCCGATTTCGGTCCCCACACCCCTCATGCGCCGGGCCGCCTCACGCAAAGGCTCCGCCGGCGACGGGCGGGACGGGGGTGAGGATGTTCTCGCGCAGGAAATTGGGGTCGAAGCCGCGGTCGCGGCCGGTGCGCTCGACGAGATCGGCAAGGTCGGCGGCGGCGTTCGGCCGCCCGACGGCGCGGGCGCGGGCCGCGGCGTTGGCGAGGGCGGAGGGATCGAGGGCGAGCTTCTGCAACTGCTTGGCGAGCTCGACCGGAGTGAAGCGAGCCTGGGCGATCGTGCGCGCGCCGCCGGCTTTGGCCATTTCGCGGGCGTTGAAGCTCTGGTGGTCGTCGGTCGCCGACGGCAGCGGGATGAGGATGGCGGGCCGGCCGGCGGCGGTCAGCTCGGCGATGGTCGAGGCGCCGGCGCGGGCGATGACGAGATGCGCCCAGCTGAGGCGTTCGGGCATGTCGGCCATGTAGGTGGCGAGGTCCGCGGGGATGCCGAGCTCGCCGTAGCGGGCGCGGACCTGGTCGATGTCCTCGGCACGGCATTGCTGAGTGACCTGGAGGCGGCGGCGGAAATGCTCGGGGAGGAGCGCGAGGCCTTCGGGAACGACCCGGCTGAGAATGGTCGCCCCCTGGCTGCCCCCGGTGACGAGCAGGCGGAAGATGCCGTCCTCCGTAAGCGTCGGAAAGGGAAGCTCTCGCAGCGCGAGGACTTCGTCGCGGACCGGGTTGCCGACCAGGGTCACGCGCGGCTCCGCCTTAGGCGGGAGGCGCTGGACCTTGTCATAGGCCGTGGCGATCGCGTCGACGCGCGCCGCCATCAGCCGGTTGACGCGGCCGAGGACCGCATTCTGCTCGTGGACGAGCGTGGGCACCTTGTCGGCGCGGGCGGCGAGCAAGGCGGGGAGGGCCGGATATCCGCCGAACCCGATCACCGCCGAGGGCCGGAAGGTCTCGTAGAGGCGGCGCGCCATCGCCCGGCCGGTGAAGATGCTCCTCGTCGCGCGCACCCAGCCGATCGGTCCGCCCGACAGCCGCCCGGCAGGAAGGACGTGGACCTGGGCGCCCTCGAACAAGCCGGGGATGCGCGCGCCGCGGTCGTCGGTGACGAGGGCGATGCGGTGACCGCGGCGGCGCAGCTCTTCGGCGAGCGCGTGGGCGGGGACCATATGCCCGCCGGTGCCGCCGGCGGCGAGGACGTAGTGGCGCGCAATCATCGATTCGGCCCCTTCACGACATAGGGCGAGCGGTGGAGGAACGGGTTGCGGCGGGTGAAGGCCAATAAGAGCCCCATGCCGAGCGCGAGCGCGATCATCGACGAGCCCCCGTAGGAAATGAACGGCAGCGTCATGCCCTTGGAGGGCGCGATCTGGACGTTCACTGCCATGTTGATCAGCGCCTGCAGCCCGAACTGGGTGACCAGCCCCGCGGCGGCGAGGATGACGAAGCCGTCGTCTTCGTGGAGCAGGCGGATGAGGACGCGTGCGACGATCGCCATGTAGAGGATGGCGATGGCGAGGCAGGCGATGATCCCGAACTCCTCGCCGATCACCGAGAAGATGTAGTCGGTATGGGGTTCGGGCAGGGTGAACTTGCGCGTGCCGGCGCCCGGACCGGCGCCGAACAGCCCGCCCGAGGTCAAGGTCCTGAGCGCGCTGTCGGTCTGGTAGGTGTCGCCCTGGCTGAACAGGAAGCCGTCGATGCGCTGGGTCGCGACCGGATAGAAGAGATAGGCGGCGACGATCGCGACGATGCCGCCGGCGCCGAGCAGGCCGAGGATGCGCATCGAGGCGCCCGACAGCATCAGCAGCATCACCCAGGCGGAAACGAAGATGATGGTCTCGCCGAAATTGGGCTGGCGCATGAGCAGGAGAGCGACGACGCCGGTCAGCACCCCGGTCAGCGGCACCACCGGAAGGCTCGGATCCTTCTGGCGCAGCGAAAGGATCCAGGCGATGGTGACGATGAAGAGCGGCTTGAGGAATTCCGACGGCTGGAACTGCGAGATGCCGACGCCGAGCCAGCGCCGCGCGCCGTTCACCTCGACGCCGATGATCGGCACTAGGAAGAGCAAAAAGGTGAAGCCGACCGCGCCGACGATGCAGAGGCGCCGCGCCATCGTCCTGGGCAGCATCGAGACGGCGATCAGCACCGGCACGCCGACCAGGATCCAGACCAGCTGACGATAGAAATAATAGAGCGAGTCGAAGGTCACGCTGCCGCCGGAGAGTCGCGCCGAGGCGGCCGGCGAGGCGGCGGCGACCGCGACGAGGCCGATCGAGATCAGGACCGCGACGAGGATGAGGAGGACGCGGTCGATCTCCCAGAACCAGCGCCCGACCGCGCTGCGATCGGACCGGCCGAGCCGCGCCGAGCCGTCCTTCTTCACGGGCTGGAAAATACTCATGGCGCCACCATTACCTTAGGGCCTCCACCGCGGCTTTGAACGCATCGCCGCGCGCTTCATAATCCCTGAACTGGTCGAACGACGCACAGGCCGGCGACAAAAGCACGACCTCGCCGGGTTCGGCAGCGCTGGCGGCGCAGCTCACCGCCTCGTGCAACATCTCGCAGCGCCGGACCGGGACCTTGCCCTCGAGCAGCTGGGCGAACATCGGTCCTGCCTCGCCGATCGTATAGGCGGCGCGAACATGGTCGAAGAAGGGCTCGCAGGGATCGAGATCGTCCGATTTGGGCAATCCGCCGAGGATCCAGTGGACATGGGGATACGCGGCCAGTGCGGGCGCCGCGCTGTTGGGGTTCGTCGCCTTGGAATCGTTGACGAACAGGACGCCGTTGCGCTCCGCGACCCGCTCCATCCGGTGCGGAAGCCCGCAATAGCTGGCGAGCGCGCGGGCGAGGACCGCGTCGGCAATGCCGAGCGCGCGGCCGGCGGCGACGGCGGCGGCGACATTCTGGGCGTTGTGCGGACCCTGAAGCGACGGCCAGTGCGACTGGTCCTTCACGTCCGCGGCGGAAACGAGGATGCGGCGCCCCGCCACCGTGGCCGCGATGGCGCGTGTGAAATCGTCGTCGGCCGCGATCACTGCAATGTGTTCCGGCGATTGCATCGCGAACAGGCGGGCCTTGGCGGCGGCATAGTCTTCGACGCCGTCGTAGCGGTCGAGATGGTCGGGACTGATGTTGAGGAGAACCGAGACGTCGCAGTCGAGGCTTTGCGTCAGATCGATCTGGTAGGACGAAAGCTCGAGCACATAGACGCCGTTTTCGGGGAGCGGGTCCTGGCCGAGGATCGGGTAGCCGATATTGCCGGCCATGGTCGCGGGCAGGCCGGCGGTGCGACAGATGTGGTGGACGAGCGCAGTGGTCGTCGACTTGCCGTTGGTGCCGGTGATGCCGACGACCTTGTGCGGCGGCAGGGTCGCGCGCGCCTGGGCGAACAGCTCGATGTCGCCGATCAGCGGGACCTTCGCATTGCGCGCGCGATCGGCGATCGGATGCCGGTTCAAGGGAACGCCGGGCGAGACGACGACACCGTCATAGCCGTTGAGCGCCGTGGCCAGCGGATCGGCGATGCGAGCCCGGTCGGCGACCGCGGCGCGCGCTTCCTCGCGGGCATCCCAGGCCATGATGTCGGCGCCGCTCGCCGCCAGCGCCTCGACGACGGCGCGGCCGGAGCGGGCGAGGCCGAGCACCGCATATTTCTTGCCGGAAAAGGCGGGGCTCGCGATCATCTCAGCTTCAGCGTCGAGAGGCCGGCGAGAGCGAGGACGAAGCTGATGATCCAGAAGCGGATCACCACCGTCGCCTCGGACCAGCCGATCTGCTCGAAATGGTGGTGGATGGGGGCCATGCGGAAGACGCGGCGGCCGGTGCGCTTGTAGAAGAAGACCTGGATGACGACGCTCATCGCCTCGACCACGAACAGTCCGCCGATGATCCCGAGCACGATCTCGTGCTGGGTCGCGACCGCGATCGCGCCGAGCGCGCCGCCGAGCGCGAGGCTGCCGGTGTCGCCCATGAAGACGGCCGCGGGCGGGGCGTTGAACCAGAGGAAGGCGAGGCCCGCGCCGACGATCGCGGAGCAAAGGACGGTGAGGTCGCCCGCGCCGAGCACGAAAGGAATGCCCAGATAGGAGGAGAAGACCGCATTGCCGACCAGATAGGAAATGACGAGGAAGGCGAGGCTGGCGATGATCACCGGCATGGTCGCGAGCCCGTCGAGGCCGTCGGTCAGGTTCACCGCATTGCCGAAGGCGACGACGACGAAGCTTGCGAAGACGATGTAGAACCAGCCGAGATCGACGACCGGCCCATTGTAGAAGGGAATGTAGAGCTCGGTCCCCGCGCCCCAGGTGATGACCGCGCAGCCGATCGCCGCGACGGTGAACTCGGCAAGGAGCCGCGTCCGCACCGAAACGCCCTTGTGGCTGCGCCGCGTCACCTTGTCGTAATCGTCGAGGAAGCCGATCAGCCCAAACCCGACCGTGATGAACAGGCACGCCCAGAGGTAGGTGTTCGAAAAATCCATCCAGAGCAGCATCGAGACCGTGATCGAGGTCAGGATCATGAGGCCGCCCATGGTCGGCGTTCCGCGCTTGGAGAGGTGGGACTGAGGGCCGTCCGTCCGGATCGGCTGGCCCTTGCCTTGGCGGATGCGGAGCCAGCCGATGAACTTCGGCCCGATCAGGAGGCCGATGACGAGGGCGGTCGCGACCGCCGCGCCCGCACGGAAGGTGATGTAGCGGAAGACGTTCAAGAGCCCTGGGAAGCCGAGCTGCTCTGATAGCCACAAGATCATCGGTCAGTCCCGCTTGCCAGCGCATCGACGAGGGCGGCAAGTCCGATCGAGTTGGATCCCTTGACGAGTATCGCGTCCCCGGGCCCGATCGCGTCGCTCACCAGGCCGGCGGCCGCGGCCGCGTCGCCGACATGCTCCATTTCGCAGGTCGTTCCAAGGGCTTTTGCAAGCGCCGCCATCTCTTCGCCGACCAGGATCGCATAATCGACGCGCGCAGCCTCGACATGAGGCGCCAAAGCGGCGTGAAAGGCGTCCGAACCGGGCCCCAGCTCGCGCATCGCCCCGAGGACCGCGATGCGCGATCCTTCCACCTTCTCCTCCCCGAAATTGCGCAGCGTGGCCGCCATCGAAGCCGGGTTGGCATTGTAGCTTTCGTCGATGAGCAAAGCCTCGCCGCCGGCGACCGGGATCATGTGCCGCTCGCCGCGGCCCTTGATGCCGGGCAGGTCGGCGAGGGCGAGGCCGGCTGCGGCGAGGTCGCCGCCGACGGCATCGACGGCGCCGAGGACGGCGAGCGAGTTCGAGACCCAATGCTCGCCGGGCTGGGAGAGGGTGTAGCTCAATTGGGCGTCGCCCATCGTAGCCGTGACGAGCGTGCCGCCGCCGGGCGCGCGGATCGCATCGGTTGCGCGGATATCCGCTCCCTCGCCGAAGCCGAAGGTGAGGATGCGGGCCGCGTGCGGCTCGGCGGCGCGCACCAGCCGGTCGCGGTGCCGGCTGTCGAACGGGATCAGCGCGATGCCTCCTTCCTCGAGGCCCGCGAAGATCTCGCCCTTCGCGTCCGCAATCGCCTCCTCGCTCGCGAAGAACTCGCGGTGCGCCGAGGCGATGGTGGTGACGATCGCGACATGCGGGCGGACCAAGGCGGTGAGCGCGGCGAGCTCGCCCGCATGGTTCATGCCCATTTCGAAAACACCGAAGCGGGCGCCCGGCGGCATGCGCGCAAGGGAGAGCGGCACCCCGGTATGGTTGTTGTAGCTCTTGACCGAGCGGTGCGCCCGGGTGCGACAGCTGCGGTCGAGCGCGGCGTAGAGGGCCTCTTTCGTCCCTGTCTTGCCGGCCGAGCCGGTGACTCCGACGATCTTCGCGGACGAGCGCGCGCGCGACGCGCGGCCGAGGGCGTCGAGCGCCGCGGCGGTGTCGGCAACGAGGACGTGCGGCGCTTCGACCGGCTCGGAGACGATGACGCCGGCCGCGCCGGACGCCAGGGCCTGGCCGACGAACCTGTGGCCGTCGGCGAATTCGCCCTGCATCGCGATGAACAGGTCGCCGGGCCCGATCTCGCGGGAATCGAACGCCACGCCGGTCGCCTCGAACCGCCCATGTGCCGTGCCGGACACGGCGGATGCGATCTCGTCGGAGGTCCAGAGGGGGCTCATCCGGCGCACTCCCGCGCGACCTGGACGTCGTCGAAGGGAAGCACCCGGTCGCCGACGATCTGGCCCTGCTCGTGGCCCTTGCCGGCGAGGAGGATGATGTCGCCCTCGCGGGCTTCGGCGACCGCCGCTTCGATCGCCGCGCGGCGACCGGGAATCTCACGTGCGTCGGGTGCGCCGGCCAGGATATCGCGGCGGATCGCGGCCGGGTCTTCCGTGCGCGGATTGTCGTCGGTGACGATGACGAGGTCGGAAAGGCGCTGGGCGGCCGCGCCCATTTCGGCGCGCTTGCCGACGTCACGGTCGCCGCCGGCCCCGAATACCGTGATCAGGCGGCCGGCCGTGTGCGGGCGCAGCGCCTCGATCGCGCTCTCGATCGCGTCCGCGGTATGGGCGTAGTCGACGTAGACGGGGGCCCCTGCGCGCGTGATCACCGCCCGCTCGAGGCGGCCGCGCACCGGATGGACGCGGGCAAGGTTGGCGAGCGTCTGCTCGAGGTCGCCGCCGGTGGCGACGACCAGCGCCGCCGCCGTCAAGGCGTTGGCTGCCTGGTAGGCGCCGATCAGAGCGAGCGGAACGACATGGCGGGCGCCGTCCGCCTCGATTGTCAGTCTCTGGCCGAGCGTCGTGGCCTCGCGCGCGACCAGGCGCAGGGTCTCGCCGCGCGTGCCGACCGTCGTCAGGCGAAGCCCGCGCATCGCGCATCGCCTCACCACCTCGTCGGATTTCGGATCGTCCATCCAGACGATCGCGGCGCCGTCCGGCTCGACCACTTCGGTGAAGAGCCGCATCTTCGCCTCGAAATAGGCGTCCATCGTGCCGTGATAGTCGAGGTGGTCGCGGCTGAAATTGGTGAAGGCGGCGGCCTGCACCGGCAGGCCCTCGCTGCGATACTGATGGAGACCGTGGCTGGACGCTTCGAAGGCGGCGTGGCTGATCCCCATCCTGGCGAGGCCGGCCATATTCGAAAGGAAGGTGACGATGTCCGGCGTGGTGAGACCGGTCGTCACCTGGTCGTCGGCGGTGGTCACGCCGAGCGTGCCGATCGAGGCGGACGGATGCCCCGCCATTCGCCAGAGCTGGCGTGCGAGCTCGACGTTGGAGGTCTTGCCGTTGGTCCCGGTGACCGCGATCACCGTCCTGGGAAACGGCGCGAAGAACGTCGCCGCGAGCCGGGCGAAGGCGAGCCGCGGCTCCTCGGCGGCGATGTGGAGGGCGCCTTCCACTTTCGCCTCGGGCCGCGCGACGACGGCCACGGCGCCCGAGGAAATCGCGTCCGCGACGAAATCCTCGCCGTCGAAGCGGGCGCCGCGAAAGGCGCCGAAGACGGTTCCGGGAGCGACCTTCCTGTGGTCGATCGCGAAGCCGGTCACCTGGGTCTCGTCGCCGCTGCCGGTCAGGGCGCCGAGTCGCATCAGTGCTGCGCGGAGGCGACGTACGGCCTGATGTCCGAGACGTCGATGTCCCGGCTCGCGTCGGGAATCACGCCGAGCAAAGGTCCGGCGCGCGCGATGACGCGGCCGACGATCGGGGCCGCGGCGTAGGCGGCGGTAGTGACGAAGCTGTTCGCTTCGGTTCCCTGGGGCGCGTCCATCATCACGACGACCACATAACGCGGTGCGTCCATCGGAAAAGCCGCCGCGAAGGTCGAGACGTTGACGCGGGCCGAATAGCCGCCGCCGGACGTCACCTTCTCGGCGGTCCCGGTCTTGCCGCCGACCCGGAAGCCGGGCGCATCGCCGCGCCGGCCGGTGCCGTCGGTGACGATCATGCGCAGATATTGGCGCATGCGGTTGCTCGTCTCTTCCGAAAAGACGCGCCGGCCGCGTGGCGATGCGACGTTGTCGGCACGGTGCAGCAGGGTCGCGGGCCGCCACAGGCCGCCATTGACGAGGGCGGCATAGGCCGAGGCGAGGTGGAGCGGGCTCACCGCGACGCCGTGGCCGAAGCCGCTGGTCAGCACGCGCGCACGGCCCCAGTCGCTCGGCCAGAGCGGCCGGGTCCGCTCATTGAGCTCGATATAGGCCGGCTCGTGGAAGCCCAGAGCTCGGAATGCCGCCTGCATGCGCTCGGCACCCATCTGGTCGGCGATGCGGGCCGTCGCGATGTTCGAAGAATGGATCAGGATTTCCGGCACCGAAATGGCGCGGCCGAGCGGGTGATCGTCGCTGATCCGGAAGCGGCCGACCGGCACCGGCGACGCCGCGTCCCACATCTGGCCGGGACCCCGTACGACGCCCGCTTCCATTGCCGCGGCGACGGTGATCGGCTTGAACACCGATCCCAGCTCGTAAACGCCCATAGTCGCGCGGTTATAGAGGGAGTTCGCGTCCGCGCGCCCGGTGCTGTTTGGGTTGAAGGTCGGCGCCGACGCCATCGCGACGACCTCGCCGGTCCGCACGTCGAGGACGATGCCGGCGGCCCCCTCGGCATTCTGCGCCGTCACCGCCGCGGCGAGCTCGGCTTCCATCGCCGACTGGACGCGGCTGTCGATGGAGAGGGAAACGGGCGCGCCGCGCCGCGCCGGGTCCATCAGCCGGTCCTCGAGCACGCGCTCCATGCCGGCGACGCCGTGGCCTTCGAGGTCCGTCCAGCCCAGGATGTGGCCGGCGAGCGCCGTCTGCGGGTAGAGGCGCTCGGGCTCCTGGCTGAAGACGAGCGCCGGCTCGCCCAGAGCATTGACCGCCTGGACCAGCTCCGGAAGGGCGCGGCGGCGCAGATAGATGAAGGTCCGGTCCGAGCCGAGCATGGCGCGATACTGGGCTTCGCTCTTCTCGGGCATCAGCTCGGCCAGCTGGCGGGCGATCTCGCCGCGGTTGCCGATGACGTCGCGGGGGCGAAGGCCGATCGTCCAGGCCTCGATCGTGCGCGCAAGCGGGATGCCGTTCCGGTCGACGATGTCGCCGCGCGGCGGCAGCAGGGGGTTCGCGATGGCGGTGCTGCCGCCGCGGTCGGTGAACACCTGGAGGAAGAGGAGCCTAGACAGGATCAGGAAAGTGACGCCCGCGAAGATCAGCAGCATCAGCATGAGGCGCTGATAGGTGAGCGTCAGCCGGTGCGGCGGCTCCCCGGCGGCGGGGCCGAAAGGCTCGGCGCGGGCGGCGATCGTGGCCATGGTTTGCCGCTTAGTCCTTGGCTGAGGTGCGGGCGGGGGCCTCGCTCGGGCGCCGCTCAGGGCGCGATGTCCCCGGCGTCGTGGCGGACGCGGTCCGGGCGGGCGTGGCAGCGGCGGCGGTGCGCGGCGGCCGCGTTGGCCGGGCTTCGGCGCGCGCGGCCTCGCCGATCGCGCGAGTGGTGCGGGCGTCGAGACCTGCCGTGCGGACCGGCGCCTGCGTCTTGGCCGCGATCGGCCGCGCGGCGGGGGTAGGCGCCGGAGTGGCGAGGCTCGCCCGGCGGACGGTGGGCGTTGCCGGGGCGGGCGCGGCGGGCGCGGCGGCCGTGCGGACCGGGGGCTGCGCTGCCACCGGGCCATCGCCGGTTTCGGCCGATGCCATGCGAACCGGCGCGCCGGCCGCGAGCTCTCCGCTGCCGCGCGTCTCGAGGCGGGCGAGGACGATTTCGTTTTCGACGAACTGGCCTGCCGCGGGCGCCGACAAAGCGAGGACTTCGGCGTTCCAATGCTCCAGCTGCTGGAGGCGGCCGCGCGTGCCCAGCTCGGTCTGCAGCGTCCTGATCTGCTGCCTGGCGGCGACGATCCGGCGCTCGACGGCGGCGAGCTCGGCGCGCTCCGCCGCGACCTGGAGGGAAAGCATGTAGCAGCCGAGCGCCGCGGCGCCGACGCCCGCGACCCAGCCCACCGACCTGAAGCTCTTCGTACTCATGAGCATGCCCCTTGCAGGCTTTTTGTCCAGGAAAGCGCCGCGGTGCGGCGGGCGACGCGCAGCGTCGCCGACCGCGCCCGCGGATTGCGTGCGATTTCGTCGTCGCCGGCGCGGACCGGCTTCGCGACGGCTTCGAAGCTCGGCGCGGGGCTGGCCGCTTCACGCTCGGGCAAATGACGCGAGCCGGCGGGCAGCGCGCCGCTGCGCTCTTTCAGGAACCGCTTCACGACGCGGTCTTCGAGGCTGTGGAAGGTGACGACGGCGAGGCGGCCCCCTGCTTTCAGTACCGCTTCAGCTGCTTCGAGCCCGCCTGCGAGCTCCTGCAGCTCTTCGTTGAGATGGATGCGGATCGCCTGGAAGGTCCGAGTCGCCGGGTCTTTTTTCATGCCCGCGTGCCAGCCGAGCGCCTTGCGCACGATGGCGGCGAGTTCGGCGGTGCGGGAAAGCGGCCGGGCCGCGACGATCGCCCGCGCGATGCGGCGCGACTTGGGCTCCTCGCCGTAGCGGAAAAGCACGTCGGCGATTTCCGCCTCGTCGGCTTGGTTGAGGAAGTCGGCCGCGCTTTGGCCCTCGCGGTTCATCCGCATGTCCAGAGGGCCGTCCGTCTGGAAGGAAAAGCCGCGGTCGGCGCGGTCGAGCTGCATCGACGAAACGCCGATGTCGAGCGCCACGCCGTCGACCTCGGTCACCCCGCGGGCGGCAAGCGCCTGACGCATCCGGCTGAAACGTTCCGGAACAAGCGTCAGGCGCCCCCCGCAAGCAGCGGCAAATTCCTCGCCTTCGCGAATCGCATCGGGATCGCGATCGAAGGCGATGACACGGGCCGCCCCTTTCTCGAGTATCTTCTTGCTGTAGCCACCCGCGCCGAAGGTGCCGTCGACATGGGTCTCGCCTTCGGAGACCGCCAGGCCCGCGATGACCTCATCGAGGAGGACCGGGACATGCGGGGCGGCTCCGCCCGAATAAGCAACCGGGGCGGTCACGCCTGGAGACCCTTTTCCTCGAGACGGAAAGCGGCGAGCTCCTTCAGGACGTCGTCGCCATGCTCGAGTGCTACAAGAGGGTTCCAAATCTCAAACGTGCCGCCGACCCCGACGAACAGGGCCAGATCTTCGATTCGGCCTTTGCGGCGCATCATCGGGGGCAGGATGATGCGACCGCTGGGGTCGTACGGCACGTCCTCGGTCAGGCCGAAAGTACGCCGGGCCCGACGGTAATGGCTGGTCTCGCCGCTGCTCCCGCTCTCCTCGAGGAGGCGGCGGCGCTCATTTTCGACATGGAGGTGGCGGGCATGGCCGCGGTCGTAGGCGGTGAGGCAGGGATCGACCTCGTGCGAGCCGACGACGATCGCCTTGGCATCCGAGCGGCGCTCGACCACCGCGCGGATGAAGGCCGGGATCGACAGACGCCCCTTGGCGTCCACCGTGTTGAGTGCGCTTCCGTTGAAGAGATGCTCCAACTCCACGGCGACGATCCGACCCCCTCACGCACGCGCACCTTCCCTGTTTGCGAAAGCGCAATACTCGCGCCCCGCGTGACCCAAGGATCAGCCAGGAAGTGCCCCTAAACTCTAGACGGGTGTGAATAACAGGACGGCCATGGGTTGGAAAGGGGTTTTCATGCCTTTTCGTGGGTTTTCATGCCCTGGTGAGGGAAATACCGTCCGGTCATGGGTCGATGCGGGTTTCTGTTCTTGCCCTGTTCTCAGCAGACCCTCCTGTGGATAAGTTTGTTGACTGCTTGCGCGCGCCATTGGTCCGACTCCGCGCAGCGACGAGCATCGCGATCCCGGCAATGAGGGCGGCGATGCTCGCGCTCGAAGCGAGAAGGAGCGCGCGCGACAGATCGGACGGGTCCGCGATCCACGCCACCGGGCGGTCGCGGCGCTCGCGGGGAGCATCGGCCAGAGCATCGAGCCAGTCCGCGACGATGACCATATTGTCGGCGGTCCGCAGATGCCGCTCGTTCCCGCGCCGAGCCGCAGGGGCGACCCAGCCCGCATCGGTCAGCAGGTCCGCATCCGCGATCAGCAGGGCCTCGCCGCGCCCGATCCGGCAGCGGGCGATCCACGGCCGGCCCGCGATCCGGCATGAATTGCCCGCAATCGCGAAGCGGCCGGGCGCGCTCATGGCGAGCCTGCGCAGGCGGCCGCCGCTGGCCACCAAGGCCTGGCCCGCATGATCGGTTCCCGGCTCGAGCCGCAATCCCCAATGGCCGAGCAACGGCGCCAGCATTCCCTGCTCCGGCGGGCGGCGGACGTCCATGATCGGGAACTCGCGCGCGGCGACCAGCATCGGATCGGTCAGGATAAGGGCGCGGCCGCCGCTGCGGACCCACGCGTCGAGCGCGACCAGCTCGTCGGGGGCGAGCAGACGGGGCTGGGCCAGCAGCATCAGACGATGCCCCCGCAGCGCCGCCGGCTCGATCGCGTCGATTGGCGCGACCTGGAACTCGCGTTCGAGCGCTCGGAAGCTTTCGGCGGGCCGGCTGCCGGGATCGAAGGCGCCGCCGGCGCCCCAGACGATCGGCAGGGCGGTCATCAAGACGAGCCGCGGCTTTGGGGCGGCCGCCTCGCGCGGCGCCGTCGGGCCGAGCAGAAGCGCCTCATAGGGCCGCAGCCCGCTTGCGAAGAAAATCAGCGCGACGAGGAGGAGCACGCCCGCGAGGGTGCCGAGCGTTTCGTGCGTCCGTCGCAGGACCTGCAGCGTGAAGTCCGCCACCGCAGCGACGATCAAGCCGGCTGCGAGCCCGCGCAGCGTTTCGGCCCAGGGGTCGGCGGAGCCGAGGGCGAGGAGGAGGATCGTCTCGCCTGCCGCCGCAGCCGCCAAGGCCGCGGCATAGAGCCCCACTCGCTTCCACAGGCTCCAGCGTGCGGCGACGAGAGCCGCGAGAAGCAGGATCCAGGGCCGGATTGCGAGAAAGAGCAGCGCCTCGGCGCGTCCCAAGGCTGCAAAGCCCAGCAGCAAGCCTCCGGCCAATTCGAGGCCGGCGAGAAGCCCGCCGCCGATCAGCGGCGCTGCCGCGCGCCTAAGGCTGCTGACGGGCGGCACCGGGCTGGGCCGCCGCGGCGCTGTTGTTGGTTTCGGCATTGCCCGGAGCGACGCCCAGCTCGGCGAGCGGTTCCTTGGGCTCCGCCTGGCCTGCGGCGTTGGCGGTGGGGCGGGCACCGGCTTTCTGCTGCTCGACGAGGTTGGTCGTAAGCGGCGCTTCGGCGCTGGGTCGCACCAGGATCGTCGCCAGCAGGACCAGAACGAAGACGAAGGCGAGGCCGGTGAGGCCGATGCGAACGCGCTGCATGCGCTGATAGCTCTCCGCCCGTGCTTCCATCCGCGCCACGCGTACCGAAAGATATCCGCCTTGTCGAACCTGCGAATAATACGGCGCGGGACCATTGGCGAGGGCGCGGCGCCGCGCCCGCTCTTCGCTGAGGTCAGCGCGCAAATCGCGCCATCCCGGCCCTTCGACTGCCTGCCAAGGCAAGCGCTCGAAGGGCCGGGACGACGTGCTGGACTCAGCCGCCGCCGAAGGCTTCCGCCATGCGCCGCTGCATCTCGTCCTCGGCGACGTCCTCGACATGCGTCGCCAGCGACCAGCGGTGGCCGAACGGATCGGAGAGATTGCCCATCCGGTCGCCCCAGAACTGGTTCTCGGGCGGGCGCTCGGCCGTGCAGCCGGCGGCGATCGCGCGGTCCCAGGCGGCGTCGACATCCTCGACGTAGATAAGCAGGCTCGCGGTCGCGCCGCCGCGCGACTTCGGCCCGAGGAAGCCCTGGTCCGGCCATTCGTCCGAGATCATGACATGGCTGTCGCCGATCCGGACCTCGGCATGGGCGAGCTTGCCCGTGTCGCCCATCGGCATGCGCAGGACCTCGGTCGCGCCGAAGGCCTCGCCATAGAAGCGAATCGCTTCCTCGGCGCCGTCGACGATGAGATAGGGCGTAACGCTGTGATAGCCTTCGGGAATGTGGCTGACGGTCATTTTCGGCTCCTCGTGCTTGAGAACAAAACAGGATCACGCATACACGCCCGCAGCGCCTTCGACAAAGCGGATTCGATCGGATAGGGCGCCGGCCATGACGAACAGCATCACGCCGGACGTGGTCGCCGCGCATGGTCTCAGTGCCGAGGAATATGAGCGCGTCCTCGCCGCGATGGGGCGCGAGCCGAACCTGACCGAGCTCGGCATCTTCTCGGTAATGTGGTCCGAGCATTGCTCGTACAAGTCGTCGCGGGTGCATCTGAAGAAGCTGCCGACGACCGCGCCCTGGGTCATCTGCGGACCGGGCGAGAATGCGGGCGTCATCGATATCGGGGGCGGCCAGGCCGCCATCTTCAAGATGGAGAGCCACAACCACCCCTCCTATATCGAGCCCTATCAGGGGGCTGCGACCGGCGTCGGCGGCATCTTGCGCGACGTCTTCACCATGGGCGCGCGGCCGGTGGCGAACTTGAACGCGCTACGCTTCGGCCGGCCCGACCATCCCAGGATGAAGCACCTCATCGCCGGCGTCGTCGCCGGCATCGGCGGCTACGGCAATTGCGTGGGGGTTCCGACGGTGGGCGGCGAAGTCGATTTCCACCGCGCCTATGACGGCAACATCCTCGTCAACGCGATGACGGTCGGCATCGCGGATACCGACAAGATCTTCTATTCGGCCGCCGCCGGCATCGGCAATCCGGTCGTCTATGTCGGCTCAAAGACCGGCCGCGACGGCATTCACGGCGCCACCATGGCCTCGGCGGATTTCTCCGAGGACAGCGAGGAAAAGCGCCCCACCGTACAGGTCGGCGACCCGTTCACCGAAAAGCTCCTCATCGAGGCTTGCCTCGAGCTGATGGCCTCGGATGCGATCGTCGCGATCCAGGACATGGGTGCCGCCGGGCTCACCTCGTCGAGCGTGGAGATGGCGTCGAAGGGGGGCGTCGGGCTCGAGCTCGACATGAACGCCGTCCCCTGCCGCGAGGAGGGAATGACGCCCTATGAAATGATGCTGTCGGAGAGCCAGGAGCGGATGCTGATGGTTCTGAAGCCCGGCCGCGAAGCCGAGGCCGAAGCGATCTTCAGGAAGTGGGAGCTCGACTTCGCCGTGATCGGGCGAGTGACGGACACGGGCAGGCTGGTCCTCACCTGGAACGGCACCACGGTCGCGGACATCCCGCTCGGCCCGCTCGCCGACGACGCGCCCGCCTACGACCGCCCGTGGACCCCGACGCCGCCGCAGGAACCGCTGGCCGACATGACGGAATATCGGGATCTCGGCGCCGATCTCTTGAAGCTGATGGCCTCGCCCGATCTCGCCAGCCGCCGCTGGATCTGGGAGCAATATGATTATGGCGTCGGCGCCGACACCGTCCAGCCGCCCGGCGGGGGCGCGGCGGTGGTGCGCGTCCACGGCACGAACAAGGCGCTCGCCGTCACCACCGATTGCACGCCGCGCTATTGCTATGCCGATCCGGTCGAGGGCGGCAAGCAGGCCATCGCCGAGGCCTGGCGAAACCTGTGCGCGGTCGGC
This sequence comes from Allosphingosinicella sp., assembly GCA_036386475.1. Lineage (GTDB taxonomy): Bacteria > Pseudomonadota > Alphaproteobacteria > Sphingomonadales > Sphingomonadaceae > Allosphingosinicella. The sequence goes on from DASVVQ010000019.1 coordinate 25,275, forward strand.
GCCCGCCCGCTCGCGGCGACCGATTGCCTGAACTTCGGCAATCCGCAGCGGCCCGAGATCATGGGCCAGCTGGTCGGCTGCATCACCGGCATGGCCGAAGCGTGCCGGGGGCTCGATTTCCCGATCGTGAGCGGCAATGTGTCCCTCTACAATGAGACCAAGAATGAGGACGGCACCGGCTCCGCCATCCTCCCCACCCCCGCGATCGGCGCCGTCGGATTGCTGGACGACTGGCGCAAGGCGGCGACGATCGCGTTCAAGGCCGAGGACGAAGCCATCGTTCTGATCGGCGGCGGCGACGGCCATCTCGGACAGTCGCTCTGGCTGCGCGAGATTCACGGCCGCGAGGACGGGCCGCCGCCGCGCGTGTATCTCGAAGGGGAACGCCGCAAGGGCGAGGCGGTCCGCCGCCTGATCGCCGAAGGGCTGGTTACGGCGGTTCACGACGTGTCCGATGGAGGTCTTGCCGTCGCCGTCGCGGAAATGGCGCTCGCGTCCGGCATCGGCGCCGAGTTCGACGAGGTCTACACCTCCGGTCTGACCGCCCGCTGGTTCGGCGAGGATCAGGGGCGCTATGTCGTCACGACGACCGACATGGCCCGCCTGCGCGAGGCGCTCGGCCCAAACATCTACCACCAGCGGATCGGCACGACGGGCTGCCTCAACAGGCTCACCGGCGGCCAGTCCCTGTTCTGGCGGATCACCGCTCCGAACAACCGCGCCGTCGAGACCGGCTTCGATGCCGAGCTCGACGATCTCAAGCGCGCGCACGAAAGCTTTTTCGCGGAAATGATGGGCGCGGAGCCGACTGTCGCATAGGCAGACGATGGGCAGGCTCGTCATCCCGGGATGACGCTTTGCAAAAAGAAATGGGGGCCGGTGTCGCCACCGGCCCCCACTGTCTCGAGGCCTTCCGCCGGCGCCGCGAAGCGCCCGTGTCCGCCCTCGAGCGGTTTCGGAAACGCGCCGGAGCCGGAGCCCCGCCGCTCTTCCCGGCTCCCCGACGGAGCCCGAAGGCCCCGGCGGTTCGCCGCTGGCGAATCCCGAAGGAGCCGCCGGACCGCTCTTCCCGGATCCGCCACCGTACGGAGAGGACCGTATGCTTGCGCATCCGCCCCCTGCCGTGCCGGGCGAGACAGACGCTTGCGCGCCTTCGCCCTCGGCGGCGGCTCGGTCGAGCCGCCCTTCCCTCGCCCTCGCATGCCGGCTTCCGGGGGAAGCCGAACGTCCGGGTTCGGATGGCTGGACGTGAGAGACCGGGCGTTGCCGTCCGATCCGTCGTCCCGCCGGGCTTCTGCCGAGGCTGCCGCGCTGCGCGCCGCCCGGGCTTTCACCTAGCTGCCGCTCTCGCGGCGGCTTCGTCAGCCGCCCTCGCCTTGCACGCGCCGCCCCGAAAGGCGTCGCGCTCCGGCTGTGGCTGGGAAGGCATCCGTCCGTCTCCGGCCGGGCGCTTTGGCCACACCGCAGCAGTGTCAGGCTTTTCGATTCGGAGAAAGGGCAAGGCGCCTGTGGATTACGAGGATAACGGGGATCAAACCGCGCCGCGGACCGCGTCCGGGTGCGCGGCGACGAAAGCGGGATGGCGGGTGGCCTCCGCGTCCGCTCGCACCAGGGTCGGAAATGGATCGAGCGGAATATCGAAGCGGCGCGCATTGTAGAGCTGCGGGACCAGAAAGACGTCGGCGAGGGTCGGCCCGTCGCCGATCAGGAAGCGTCCGGCCCTCGGCGCAGCCATCGCCTCCATCGCCGCGAACCCTTCCCCGATCCAGCGTGCGATCCAGGCCTGCTTGGCCTCCTCGCTCGCGCCGACTTGGCCCGTGAGGTGCTTGAGGACGCGCAGATTGTTGAGCGGATGGATATCGCAGGCGACCGTCATGGCCAGGCCTAGCATGTGGGCGCGCCCAGCGGGCTCGGCCGGCACGAAGCTCGGCTCCGGGCGTGTCGATTCGAGGTAGTTGCAGATGGCGAGGCTCTGCGCGAGGCGGTATCCGTCTATTTCCAGCATCGGCACGAAACCCTGCGGGTTGAGCGCCTTGTAGTCGGCCATGCCCTGCGCGCCGAAGACCAGATCGATCGGCACGCGCTCATAGTCGATGCCCTTCAGGTTGAGCGCGATGCGCACCCGGTAGCTCGCCGAGGAGCGCCAGTAATCGTAGAGGACCGCCGTGGTCATGGCGAAGCCCTACCCTGCCGCCGCCGGCGGCGAAAGGGCGTCAGGCGCCGCGCGGCGTCGCGTAATGGAGGTAGCGCGCGTTGAAGTCGCCGACGTCACGCATCCGGTTCCAATCCTCGATCACGATCGCGCGCTTGTTGCGGCTGATGAGGGCCTCCTCGCCGAGCTGCCGCAGCACGCGGTTGACGTGGACCGAGGTGAGGCCGACCGCATCGGCGAGCTGCTCCTGGGTCATCGGCAGCTCATAGCGATGGTTCTTCGCAAGCCCCGCTTCCTCCAGCCGCATCGAGAACTCGCACAATATGTGGCAGATCCGCGTGCGCGCGTCGCGCCGGCCGACATTGACCACCCACTCGCGGAAGATCGACGAATCGACGAGCGTATCTACCCACAGGGCGACCCCGACCGCCGGCCGCTCCAGCGCCAGCGCGCTGATCGCGTCGCGCGGGACGAAGGCGATCTCGCCGTCCGTCAGCATCTGGACGTTATGGTCCGAGACCGCGAGCAGGCTGTTCTGAAGGTCGACGAAGTCGCCGGCGAGGTGAAGCGCGAGGACCTGACGGCCGCCATCGCCCGTGATCTTGTGGCGGAAGGCGAAGCCGCTGAGGAGAAGCGCGCAATGCTCCGGACGGTCGCCGTCCCGGATCAGGTGCGCGCCGGCCGAGGCCCGACGGACCTGGTACGGAAGCGCGAGCAGGGCTTCCCGATCTTGCGCATCGAGGCGGGCGCGCCGCTCGAGCTTGCGCACCATGGGCGCGAGGATCGCCTCGCCGGTCGGGGATGTGTGGACGGGCAAGCGGCTATCCTTGTCCGCGACTCGGTGTCACTGCGGCATTTCCCCCTTCGCGCCCGAGCTACGAGGACGCGGGGCGACCGATAGAAGCAATCGTCCCGGTCGGCTTTTACCTGGATTAGCCTCGCCGTTTCCGTCGCGATTTCCGCCGGTTAGGCGGCAGGGGCCGAATCCAGATCGCGATGGGCGAAAAACCCGCCTTGCGGTCAAAACTGCGGAACCTAATCCAGATCAAATCCGTTTTCGCCCCGGCACCGCGGGTCCATTTCCACTCCCCTCTGTCCTGTTCCTCTGTCGGCGGCAATCGGGCCGCGGCAAATCGCATGTGCGAGGAGGGGGCGCCTGGTGACCCAGTCTGCGATCAAATGGCAATGCGCATAAGCCGGGACAGCCCCGACTCCCTGCGTGCGCTCGGGACGCAGTGCCGCTGCCTCGCGCGCGGCGCGAGCAATCGCGCGGTGTCCGTCTCGCTCAGCGAGATGGCAGCCGAATATGAGCGCGCCGCCGACAAGGCGGAGGCGGCCGAATGCAGCGCGGGGCAGCTCGGGCTCCGAGACTGATCTCGCCCGCAATATCGTAGAATGCAATGGAGGCGGAGCCACGATGAGCGACCCCGGCGATCCGGGTTCAGGCCAGAATGATCTGCGCCGGCTCGGCCAGGCGCTCGGCCTTCTCCGCCTCATGGCGGGCGGCCTTTTCGGCCTCCTGGCGCTCGCGCATCTTGCCGGTGCGGGCGGCCCGATCGGCCATGTTTTCCCAGGCGGCGGCGGCGCGCAGGCAACGCTCGCGGACATTGTCGAGCGAGGCCGCTTCGGCGTCGGCGCGGGCGTCGAGGGCGCGGGCGTGGTAGAAATCGGACTGTACGGTCATCTTGATCCTTTCGGCGCGCCCTGAAATCTCGACCGGGACGGTTGCGTCCCGGGAAAGAGGCTCCCGCGTCCCCCCCACGAAGGAAGGGACCGGGTCCGCCCGCTCCCGTGAGGGGGCGGGCGGCAAACGGTTACGCCGCCTGGATGTTGACCGCGCTCGTCTTGCCGCGATTGTCGGTCTCGAGATCGTAGGAGACGCGCTGATCGCGATCGAGCGTGCGCATGCCGGCGCGCTCTACGGCGCTGATGTGGACGAACGCGTCATTGCCGCCGTCCTCGGGCGAGATGAAGCCGTAGCCTTTTTGCTCGTTGAAGAACTTCACGGTTCCGATGGTCATTTGATTTTTCCTTCAGAGGCATGCCGCCATTCGGCCTGCCGGCGCTAGGAGAGGCGAGAGAGAAGGAAAAAGGAGCCGCAAAGCGCCAAAGACCGTCTATTTGCGACTAGTAGCAGAACTCGCCCTAGCAGCCGGGGTGGAGAATTGCAAATTTACGGAGCGCCGCCGCCCCTCGCGATTTCGTCAAAATGCTCACTCCTGAGAGCGCGGCGCGATGCGCAGGATCGCGTCCCCACCGCGCGCGGCGCGCGCATGGTGGATCATCGCGCCGTAGCGCTCGGCGAGATCGAGATGCGCGCTGCGGCTCGGCTCGCAAGCCGCGACGCCGGCGCGCAGCCGTTCCTCGCCTCGGCGATGATAGAGATCGTTCATGTCCATCTTGGGCTCTCCCGGGGCAGGTAAGCGGGAGCGCAATCGTCTCTCAGCCGGAAGGCGCTTACTGAGTACAAGCCGTCCGGTGAGGCTTCCTTAGCATGCCGGGGCTCGATACCCTAATCCCAAGCCGCGGGAATCCGGCGCTTTTTTGGGCTGATCGATATCGTCATCCGACTCGCACCGCGCTGGGCCCCGCCGGGGCTGTTCCGAGCCGGCGCGGGCGGCTAGCCTCCAAGCGGACGAGAGGAGAGCGACCGTGCGGGCGACGCGAATTGCGAGCTTTATCCACAAATGGCTGGCGCTGCTGATGGCGATCCAGATCCTGTTCTGGTTCGCAAGCGGGCTGTTCTTCGCCGTCTTTCCGATCGAGCGCGTGCGATCCGAGCATATGAAGGCCGCCGCGCCCGCGATCCCGGTCGCGTTCGCGGACGCGGCCGCGGGCCTCCAGCGGATCGCGGGCGCCGCGCCGGGGGAGCGGATCGAGATCCGGGCATTGCTCGGCCGGCCGGTGGCCCTCGTCGTGCCGCGCGAGGGGCGTCCCAGCCTGTACGACCTCGCCGAGGGCCGCCTGATCTCGCCCATTCCGGCTGCGCTCGCAGCATCGATCGCCGAGGCGGACCATCTCGGCGAGCAGCGCGCCGTCCGCGTCGAGCGGGTGACCCAATCCTCGCCGGAATATCGCGCCGCCCTCCCCGCCTGGCGGGTCCTTTTCGATGACGGCGCCGGCCGCGCACTCTACGTCGCGCAAGACACGGGCGTCGTCACCGCGCGCCGCTCGACGCTCTGGCGGACATACGATTTCCTCTGGTCGCTCCACATCATGGACTTCAAGAATCACGAGGATTTCAACACGCCGCTGCTGATCGTCGCGACCGGCCTCGGCCTCGTCGTGATCCTGACGGGCATCGTCCTGTTTCCGGTCCGGCTCGGCCTTGCCGCCTGGCTTCGCCGGCGGCGGCGGGCGCTCAATCCACCCGCAGCCTGAGGAACAGCATCGCGCCGCCCGGATCGCCCCCGTACGACGCCTCGAGCGCCGCCGGCACGAAGTTCCACGCATAGAGCCCGCCCACGCCGATGCGGACATTCTCTCGAACGCGAACGTCGCGGATCAGGCCGGCCGAGACCTTCGAGACGTCGAACACGGGGCCATGATGGCCGTGACCGTCGCTCAAAAGCTCGTTGGTCTCGATCCGCTCGGCACGTCCGAACAGGGTCCAGGAGCCGAGGCCGACCGCGCTCTCCAGGGTGAAGGCGTCGAGATCGTCGTCTTCGCCGCTGCGGCGGCCCCAGGCAAGGGTCGTCGACCACCAGCCGCGCTCGCCCAGCCGCCGCGTATAGATCGCACTGGCCGACCATCTCGTCTCGTTCTCGCCGGGCTCGAGCAATTCCGGTTCGACGAGATTCGCCCAGCTTCCCTGCAAAGAGAGGTTGCGGCTCGGGTTGAACGAGATGCGCGCGGCGGTGGAATCGAGCGGCCCCGTCTCGATGTCCCAGCGGTCCTCGTCGGGCTCGCGGCCGTTGAAACGGGACGCCTCGAGCATGAGATCGCCGATTACAAGCCCGCCGGTGACCACGCCGAAGGAGACATGGGTCGAATCGAGCCAGTGATGGCTGATCGGCGCCTCCGGCGAATCCATCGCCGATATCCGATGCATGAAGGCGGGCGGGCCGAAGGCCGGCGCGCCGGGGAGGCCGCCATAGAGAAAGACGCTGGCCCGGCCGCCGAGCCGCACCGAGAAGCTCGCCGAAAGCTCCACGAAGAAATCGTGCGGGTGCTGGCGATCGACGAGGACATGCTCGCCGTCCGCCGTCTCGCCGGCCGCGAGGTGGAGCGGATAGCCGCGCGCGCCCATGATCGGATCGGGGCTCAGCATCGCGCGCAGCTGTAGGGTTCCGTCCGAGCCGACGCCGCGCCGCGCGCTGAGCATCGCCATTCCGGAGAGGAAGCCCATCTCGTCGCCGCGCGGCCCCTGCTGCCAATCGTAGACGCCGGTCAGCAGGGCATGGCCCATCAACGACCAATTGCCGGCGAAGACGTGAATGCCGCCGTGGGGCGAGGCATCCGGCTGCCACGACGTTCCGGAGGCTTCGCGCTGCATCGGATGCCAGCCGAGCGCACCGCGCAGCGGCGGCAGGCGCGGGTGGACTTCCGGATCCTCTCCCCCGCCATGGCCTGCATGCGGATCGGCCGCGGCAGGCGCCCGTGGGGGCCTGACGCGAACGGCCGGGGGCCCGGGGTCCTGGGGGTCGCGGCCGTCATTGCCCATGTGATCAGCATGCGGATCCGCCGCCGGTGCGGGCGTCTGCGGCGGCGCCGGCGGGGCAGCCCGCGCCGCCGCCGGCTGCGAATGGTCGCTGTGCTGCGCGAACGAGGCGTCGGGGAAGGCGAATGCGGCCGCTGCGGTGGCGGCGAGGAGAAGGGTCTTCATCTTGTACGCTCCAGCAACTGGATGAGCTCGCCGGCCTTGCGGCGCTGCTCCTCGGGGTCGCCGCCCGCGATCGCGGTGACGATGCAATGGTTGAGATGGTCCTTGAGCAGCTCGGTCTCGACACGCGAAAGCGCGGCCTTCGCGGCCTGGATCTGGGTCAATATGTCGATGCAGTAGCGGTCCTCTTCAATCATCCGCGCAACGCCCCGCACCTGGCCTTCGATCCGGCTCAGGCGATTGAGCAGCTTCGGCTTGTTCTCGCGTTCCATAAGAGGCCTCCTGGCTCATTCCATATACCACCCCTGGGTAATTGACAAGATACCCCCAGCACGTATATTCGATGTGCAACGAAGGAGTTGTTCGCAATGTCAAACGATGCCCGGCCCGTCCGCTCGGCCGCCCGAGTCCATGCCCATCACGGCCATCATCGCCATCACGGCGGCGGCGCGCTGGCGACGTCGTTCCAAGCGACGGTCCACTGCCTCACCGGCTGCGTCATCGGCGAGGTCGCCGGCCTGATGATCGGCGTCACGCTCGGCCTCCCGGCCTTCGCCACGATCGCGCTCGCCACCGGCCTCGCTTACGCGACCGGCATGACGCTCGGCCTCGTCCCGGTCATGCGGCGCGAGCGGATCGGCGCGCTCGCGGCGCTGCGCATCATCTGGATCGGCGAGGTGATCTCGATCGGCGTGATGGAGCTGGTCATGAACTGGGTCGACTATGAGATGGGCGGCATGACTGCGCCCTCCATCGCGAGCTGGATGTTCTGGCGCGGCATCCTCGTCGCCGTCCCCGCCGGCTTCCTCGCCGCCTGGCCGGTCAATTACTGGCTGCTGCGCCGCAACCTCAAGGCCTGCCACTGAGCTTCGGTGAGGGCAGCGCGGCTCGGGCCGTCAATATTCCAGCCCGTACCAGCTGTGGACCCGCCGTCCATATTCATGGTCGAAGGCCGGCTCGTCGCTGCGCTCGAAGCTCGGCGCATCCTCGAAGTCCTGGGCCGCCATGTCGATGACGTAGCCGCCGGCATCGCGGTGATAGGTCAGCACCCGCCAGGGCAGCGGATAGTGGCGCTGGCCCACGCCCATGAACCCCCCATAGCGAAGCACGGCATATTCGACCTGGCCCGAAACCTTGTCGACCATGAAATTGTAGATGGTGCCGAGCCGCTCCCGCTCGCGGCTGTAGACCGGCGTGCCTTCGACCTTGTTCGAGGCGATGAGGCGGCCGGTCTCGTCGATCGGCAGTCCTTCGTGGCGGTCGTCATAGCCGAATTCGCGGGCGCCGGCCTCGGCGGACGCGACGCCGCCTTGCGGCTGCGAGGCGCGGCCGCCGCGCTCGCTGCGGTCGTAATAAGGCGTGCGGCCTTCGCCCTGCCAGCCTGCGGCGCGATCGTCGGGATAGCCGCGGCTTTCGTTGCCGGGCCGGGGCGGGGAGCCGCTGCTCGGGTCAGCGCTTTCGGGGCTGCTCCCGGTGCTCGCCTCCATCGCCGAGGCGTCGCCGCCGCCCGTCGTGGTCGCCGCCGCTTCATCCGTTCCGGGCAGGGCGCTGCGCGAGCGTTCCTCGCGGTCGCCGCGCCCATCGTTACGGTCTTCTGCCATTGCCAGTCTCCTTTGCGAAACAGGGACGTCCGGCCGCTCCGGGGGCCTCGACGGGATCAACCGGCGAGGGCGCACGCCCGTTCCGCCCGCGGCCCTCGGCCGGGGCCCGGCCGGCGGACGCCCTGGCCAGAAGTCAGGGTCCGACGTCGCCGGTGACGCGGCGTGTCGCGGGCCGCTGCCGCGCGGCGAGGCCGAGGCCCTGGGCGACGGTCTCGTCCCAGCCATAAGGGTCGGGCCGGAACAGGAGGCGCCCGCTGCGGTCGAGATAGACGCTGTGATAGAGCAGCCGCACCGGGATCGGGTTCGAGAGCTGGACCGCGCCTTCGCGCGGCGCGTCATCCTCCTCGTCGCGCCGCGCCAGCGCGCGCTCGAACTGCTGGCGCTTGCCGTCATGCTCGGCGAGCATGGTCGCGAAGCCGACCGCGTCCTGCACGCGCACGCAGCCGTGGCTCATATGCCGCTCGGCGCGCGCGAAGCCGGCCTTTGCGGGCGTGTCGTGCAGATAGATCGCATGCGTGTTCGACATGTCGAGCTTGACCAGGCCCAGCGCCGATTGCGGGCCCGGCTTCTGGACGAGGCGGCCGTTGCGGCGCTCGAAATTGTTGCGGGCGAGATAGCCGGGGCCCTTGGGAAGCAGCTCCTCCTGCTCGATCGAGTCCGGCACCGTCCAGGGCGGGTTGGCCACCAGCCGGACGATCGGGGAAAGGAGAGCCGGCGTTTCCCAGCCGGGCTGGCCGACCATCACGCGGCGCGTATCGGCGAGCCGGCCGTCGCGCCAGTAATCGAGAAAGGCGGCGGCGGTGTTGACGTCGATCCGCGTTTCCGGCGCGCTGCGCGCCAGCCACCGCCGCCGCTCCAGATTGACCGCCAGCTGGCGCGCCCGGTCGCGGGCGGTCGCGTTGACGATGTCGAGCGTGGCGCCGCCGATCACCCCGTCCGGACTGATTCCGTAATCCTCCTGCACTCGCCGCACCGCCGCGGCGATCTCCGGCGTGTAGCGGGTCGGGTCCACGGCGGGCTGCTGCTTGGGCTGGGCGGAGGCCTGGACATTGCCCTGCTGGCCCGCCTGGGGGGCCGGCGCGGCTGGCGCTTCGGCCGGGAGATAATTCTGCATCCGCAGCGACTGGACGATCGCCGGCACGCGCGGGTCGCGATCGCCGACATGGATCGCGTCGCCCGTGGCGACGGCCGCCGCCGGCTCGCGCGAGGCCGCTTCGCTGTAGCGCAGATAGGCTTCGGAGAGAGCGCGATATTCGGGGTCGCTCGGCGCAAGGCCGCCGAGCCACTCGGCGACATTGCCTTGCTCGACCGCCGCGGCGAGCCCGCCGACGACGTCGGCCTCGGGGCGCGGAAGGGTGTAGACTTCGAATAGGCGAGTGGGATCGGACTGGCCGTGCGCCAGGGCCGCCGCGAAATCGAGCGCGGCGAGGGTCAGCGCCGTCTCCTTCGCCGCCGGCCCGGACGCCGCCTCGACATCGCGCAGGAACCGCCGCGGATCGAGCGCGTGACGATTGCCGCCGCGGATCGCCTCGGTGAGCGTGCGCTCGGCCTCGGCGGACCAGACCGCGCGCCACTGCCTCGCTTCGTAGAAGCGGCGCGCCCGTTCGTCCCGCGCCGCCGAGCGCAGCTCCGCCGCCGCGATCTCGGGCGGCGCCGATCCCGCGCCGGCCTCCTGCGATCCGCCCACCGATATGCCGTCGCAGCCGGCCAACGCCAGCAGGGCCGCCGCGGCGACCGCCTTCATCCTCATCGTCACGAACCGCTCCACGCAAACACGAGCCTCTTACTACCGCGTCAAACGTCGCGGCCGAGGCGCGCGTTCCCACGCCCGCTTAACCGATGTTTATCCATTCGCATGCATAGCGCGTCCCACCACCCTTCCCGGAGCGACCGACTTGAGAAAAGCCCATCTCGCCATCCTGCCGACGCCCGAAGGCCGCCGCGCGGAGCGGCGCATCCTCAATCTCGCCGCCAGCCTGCGCGAGCCCGGCGCCAGCCTGGCCGACGCCGAGGTCCTGAACCTGTCGGTCACCGGCTTCGCCGCGGAGAGCGATGCCGCGCTCGAAGTCGGCGCCCAGATCTGGCTGAAGCTGCCCGGGCTCGAGCCGACCGGCAGCCGCGTCGTCTGGGTGGAGGGCCGCAAGGCCGGCTTCGAGTTCCTGAGCCCGCTCCATCCGGCAACGCTCGACACGGTTACCGCTGCCGCGCGCACGGCTCCGGTCAAGCGTCATTTCGGCATCGGATCGGGCCTCATCGGCGGCGGCCTCCGGACGCGCTGAGGCCCCGCGACGCGCCGTATGGCGGTCTCGAAAGGCCGCACCGGATTGGCGTCAGAAATGGATCATGATCCGCTTCGCCCCGGGTGTCGCAAGGGCTATGCGTCGGGCCTTTCCCGGACAGGCCAGGAGCCCGCGACGTGACCCACCCTTCCATGTTCGGCGAGCAGTGGCAGCGGCTCGCGGAGCTCCAGCGGTCGACGCAGACCGTGCTCTCCGACCTCGACGAGCTCGGCCTCCATCTCGCCGCCGCCTATGTCTCGATGGCGCTCGACGCTATGCGCCAGGCGCGTCCCGACCTGCTGCAGACAGGCTGAGAAAGGCGACCATCTTCATGCGTCCCGGCTCGGTGAGCTTGAGATAGGCGCTGCGGGCGTCGCTCGGATGCTGAGCCCGCGCGGCGAGCTGCACGTCGATCAAGTGGGCGATGTGCCGCAGCGCCGTCGATTGCGGCACGCATGCGGCGACGCAGGCGCTCTTGATGGTGACGTTGCGTCCTTCCTCCCCCGCGATGAACAGCTCGAGGAGGATGTTCCAGCCGGGATTTAGGAACTCGCCATTGCCGAACACCTCGTCGCGGACCTGCCGCGCCAGCAGGAAGCGGCGCGCCACGGCAAGCAGCTCCGCCGCCGACAGCGGCTCGACCCTTGCCAAGACGTCGGCCATGTCCTCCAGCGCACGCGGACGCGGATCGCCCGGTTCGGACAGGCCCGCGCCGCTCTCGCCGAGCGCATCCCAGCCGAACGGGTCGTCCGGCCCGCCGCCGGCCACGCGCCCGCAACGGCCGATCGCTCCGCCTCGATCATTGCCCTGTTCGGCGCCGGACGCACGCACCCTCGCACCCTCCCGCTGGCAAGCGCACGAGTCGCGCGCTGCCGTCGTACCATAACGGCGGATGCGCTCCCGTCCACCGTTTCACGGAAATAGGCGGACGCTTTTCGTCGCTTTCCGTAGGGGTGGCCGCCGCTAGCCGACCGCGTTGAACCAGGGATTGTGTGCGCGGAAACCCTTTTCGAGCGCCAGGGCCAGCAGCTCCTGCTCGCTCAGGATTTGCGTTCCGACCACATATTGGCCGCGAAACTCGCTGCCTTCGATGAGGCGGTGGTACACCGGCCGATGCGTTTTGCGCAGGTGCTGCGCCGCCTCGCTGGCGCGCCCTGCGCTGATCGACGGGATATGCGGCGTCGGCAGCGCCGCAACGGCAAAGGGCCGAACCGCCGCCGTGCAGCCAGCTTCCTTGCGCCACCGGGTGACGACCTTTTCACCGACGCCGTATTTTTCGGCCAATTGCCGATTGGTCATATGCTTCGTCTGCTCGGCGAAATCGGCAGGGCACGGGAAAACGGGCATTGGAAATGTTTCCGAATAAGGGAGCGTTTGGTCAGCCCCGGCGGGATCCGATCGGGACGCGCTCAGAAGGCCTATGCGTGTCATGGGGAGTTGGCGAATCAATTCGACCACGAAACAGTCGTGGTACGTGTCGAGCGCCTGCTTTCGGGCGGTGCCGCTTAACGGACTCGAACCGTTGACCCCATCATTACGAATGATGTGCTCTACCAGCTGAGCTAAAGCGGCCTGCCGAAGCGAGAGGCCCCTATCAGCGGCCCCGGCCGATGACAAGCGCGGCCGCCGCCGCGCGGCCCGCCGCCGTTTCGCGCTTCTTAACCCTATTTCAACCGGGCACGTGCGAGACTGCGCACTCTGGGACGGGGCAGACAAGGGCGCATTCATGGATAGTTTCCGCGGCTTCGAGGACGAGGCCTTTGCCGTCCAGGACGACGAGCCGGCAATGGACGCGCCGCCCGAGATCGGCGTCGATGAGCGGCGCATGCACGTCCGCGCCTACAATCACTGGGTGTCGCTGCTCGACGGCCGCCCATTCCCGCTGATCGACGATCTCGACCCCGCGAACATCGAGGATTTCGGGCCGAACAGCGTCCTGCTCGATTTCTCGGGAAGCGCCGAGGATCCCGAAGTCTGCTTCCTCGGCCGCGGCCTGCGCGCCGAGTGCGGGCTCGATTCCAACATCGCCCGGATCAGCGAGGTTCCGGCCCGCTCGCTGCTCTCGCGCCTCACCGACCATTATCTCCAGATCATCGCCAATTCGGCCCCGATCGGCTTCGAGGCCGAATATGTGAACCGGCGCGGCGTCAACACTCTCTATCGCGGCATCCTGATGCCGCTCTCCTCGGACGGCGAGGCGATCGACTTCATCTACGGCGTGATCAACTGGAAGGAGCTGGCCGACAGCCAGACCACCACCGAGATCGCCGCTGCCGTGGAGCGCGACGGCGCGTCCGCCCAGCCGATCGCCGACTGTCCGGTATGGGCTGACGGCCCCAATGCCGAGTTTCCCGAAGAGGTCGACGAGGACGAGGATGAGTCGGAGGAGGCAGAAGCCTCCGATGCCTCGACGCTGAGCCTCTGGCCCGAGGAGGAAGCCGTCGCCGACGTCCGGCCTGCCCCGGCTCCCATCCCCGATTTTGCCGGCCTCGGCGATCGCCTGGCCGCCGCACGCGCGAGCGCCGAAGCCGCGCGCTCCGCCGACCACCGCAGCCGCGGCGCCCTCTACCGTGCGCTCGGCGAGGCCTACGACTTCGCCCTCGTCGCCGAGGCGGAGCCCGCCGACTATGCCGAGTTGCTCGAGGATGCGGGTCTCAAGGTCCAGGCAAGGGCGCCGATGACCCCGGTCGTCAAGCTCGTCTTCGGCGCGGACTATGACAGGACCCGCCTCGCCGAATTCGCCGCCGCTCTCTCCTGGGCGCGGCGCGAGGCCCTGCCCCGCGGCGCCTTCGCCGCAGCGCTCGAAGCGCAGCCGGGCGGCCTCAAGGCGCTCGTCCGCGCCGAGCGCGACGCGAAGCGGCCGGTGCCGAAGCCCGATCCGATCGAGGAGGCGCGCGCGCGACTGCGGGAAGCCGGCCCGCTCGGCTTCCTCGATTTGGCGGTGGCAGGGGACGGCGAGTTCGTCCTCTTCGTCGGCCGCCGCGAGGCGGACGGGCGCGTGGCGATCGTTGCGGCGGTCGACGATTCCAGCCTCACCGACCGCGCAATCCGCAAAGCCGCCTGACCCGGACCTTCATCCCGGCGAAGGCCGGGATCTCATCGGGTGAAGTGCGCCGGCGTCTTTGGAGGGCGCCCTGCACGGACTGCTGTGCTTTTCACCCACTGAGATCCCGGCCTTCGCCGGGATGACGTGCATGGTTTTAGCCGCAATAAGGCCGACCATGCGGATCCTCGTCACCGGAGCTGCTGGACTGATCGGAAGCGGAGTCGCGGCGCGGCTGCGGCGCGACCACGATGTCGTCGGTCTCGACGTCACGTTGGGCCCTCAGGTCGCCCTCGTCGCCGACATCCGCGACCCCGTCGACCTCGCCGGCTACGACGCGATCGTCCATGTCGCGGCGCTCCACGCCCCCCATGTCGGCCGCGCTTCCGACGCCGACTTCCGCTCCGTCAACGTCGATGCCACCGCGCGCCTGCTCGACGCGGCGCTCGCGGCCGGCGTCACGCGCTTCGTCTATACGAGCTCGACCTCCGTCTACGGCTTCGCCCTCGAGCCCGCGGATGGGCGTGCCGCCTGGATCGACGAGCATGTCGAGCCCCGCCCGCGCGACATCTACGACGAGACCAAGCTCCAGGCCGAAGCGCTCGTCCGGGCCGCGGGCATCCCCGGCGCGATCCTGCGGATGTCGCGCTGCTTTCCCGAGCCGCTCGCGGTAATGACGCTCCACCGCCTGCACCGCGGCATCGACCGGCGCGACGTCGCCGAGGCGCATTCGCTCGCCCTCGGCCTGGCCCCTTTGGACTGCGAAACCTTCGTCGTGAGCGCCCCGCCCCCCTTTGCGCCTGACGATTGCGATGAGCTCTTTCGCGACGCGCCCGCCGCGATCCGCCGCCGAGCGCCGATCCTCGCGGAGGCATTCGCACGCCGCGCCTGGCGTCTCCCGGGCTCCATCGGACGCGTCTATTCGCCTGCGCGCGCGGCAGGCCTGCTCGGCTTCGCCGCGCGCTACGGCGCCGCCGCCGTGCTCGCCGGCGATTGCGATCCGCCGCCCGCTCCCTCTTGACGCGAGGCGCGGTCGGAGCGACCCTCTTCTCCAGGAGGACCTGAGCATGGAGAGCCGCCCTCTACGGCTTCTCGCTGTTGTTGGCGCCGTGACCCTGGCCGGCGTCGCCGCCTGCTCGACCGGCGCCGACCGCTATCAGGGCATATCCCTCGCCGCCGACAATCCGGATGCGGAGCTGCGCGGCCTCGCTCGGCGTGCGTCCGAGGGCGACAAGCACGCGCAGCTCGCACTCGGCATCCGCTTCGAGACGGGCGACGGCGTCCCGCTCGATCTTCGCCGGGCCGAGCGGCTCTACCGGAAGGCGGCCGCGACGACCGGCGACGTCCGCGCCGTCTACTTTCCGAGCGTCCGCCCGAAAACCCAGGGCAAGGTCCTCCCCAGCTGGTTCCGACCGCCGCAGGCCGGCCTCCCGGCGGCGCAGGCGCGGCTCGAGGCGCTGCGCGAGCGCCGCCGGCGCGAACGCGGCGGGAGCTGAGGCCGTGCTGCGCGCCGCCGCCCTCCCGCTCGCTTTCCTGCTCCTCGCCAGCGCATGCGCACCGAGGACCAGCTTCCAGGGGATCAGCTTCGCCGGCAGCCCCGACCAGGAGCTGAGCGGCCTCGCCATGCGCGCCTCCTCGGGAGACAGGCACGCCTTGCTCGAGCTCGGCATCCGCTTCGAGGAGGGACGCGGCGTGCCGGTCGACCTGCGGCGCGCCGCCCGCCTCTATCGCCAGGCCGCCGCCACCACCGGCGGCACCACGATGATCTACGTCCCGGCGACGCGGCGCGGCGGCTCGGGCTACGTCATGCCCGTCAATCTCGGCCCAGTCGTCCACGGCCTTCCCGAAGCGCGCGACCGGCTGCGCGCGCTGAGAAAGCGGCGCGCGGCCGAAGGCACGCAGCGCCGCATCTAGGCTCCCGCACGCCCTGAAGCCTTGCCTCTCCCGGCGGGCGGGAGCATAGGGCGGCGCGTCAAAGGCGGCCGCCCCCGCCGTCCCAAGCGCCGGGAGTCACGTCATGAATGCGGACAGCATGGTCGCGGCAAAATCCGCCGACCAGGGCCTGATCGCCTCGCTCAGCCACGCTCTGTGCAACGGCGCCCTGCCGGGCGAGCTCGCCGGCTTCAGCGAAGCCGAATGCACCGAAGCGGCCGAGTTCATCGCCGCCTGCGCGAGCCGCCGCCCGGCCGGCATCGCTTTGGTCCGTCTCGAATCCGCCGGCGGCCAGGTCGGCCATCGCCGAATGCGGATCTGCATCGCCAACGACGACATGCCGTTCCTGGTCGATTCGATCGCCAACGCGATCGCCGCGCGCGGCCTCACCATCCACCGCCTCCTTCACCCGGTCGTCTGCGTCGAGCGCGACGGGAGCGGCTGCCTCACCGCCGTCGAGCCGCTGTGCGACGACGAGCGGCGCCGCGAATCGATCATGTATATCGAGGTCGACCGGGCCGACGCGCGCGAACGGCGCGAGCTCGTCGCCGAGCTCCACCGCGTTCTCGCCGATATCCGTGCCGCGGTGACGGATTGGCGGGCGATGCAGCAGAAGATGCGCGACGACGCCGCCGCCCTCGCCGACCCGGAGGCCGCCGAGCTGCTGCGCTGGTTCGCCGACGGCTCGATGACGCTGCTCGGCTACCATGTCGAGCGGCCCGGCGCTCCGCCGAGCGAGGCGCTCGGCCTGTTCCGCCTGCCCGGCGATCCGACCGACGAAGGCGGCTGCGGCGGCGCGATGCGCCATTTCGAGCAAGGCGGCGCGGTTCCGCTTCTCGCCAAGGCCGACCGCAAATCGACGGTTCACCGCCGCGTCCCCTTCGACCTCGTCGTCCTTCCGATCCGCGAGGAGGGCAGGATCGCCGGCATCGGCGTCTATGCGGGACTGTGGACCAGCCATGCGATCAACACGCCGGCCGAGGACGTGCCGCTGCTCAGGAGCCGGCTCGCCGAGCTCGAGGCGGAGTTCGCCTTCGATCCGTCCGGCCATAGCGGCAAGGCGCTGCGCCACGCGATGAGCGCGCTGCCGCCGGACCTGCTCGTCAGCCTCGGCAACGAGGACGTGCGCGAGCTGGTGATGACGGCGATGTCGCTCGCCGACCGGCCGCGGCCGACTCTGGTGCTCGCCCGCTCGACGCTGAAGGGCCATCTCTTCGCCTTCGTGTGGCTGCCGCGCGACGAGCTCACCACCCGCCGCCGTCTCGACATCGCGCGGATGGTCGAGGAGGCGACCGCCGGCCACACCACCAACTGGGCGGTCGAGCTCGGCGACGGCGACCTCGCTCTGGTGCGCTACACGCTCGACATGGACTCGGCCCGGCCGCTCCCCGACATCGGCGAGCTCGACCGCCGCCTCGTCGACATGGTCCGCGGCTGGGCGCCGAGCGTCGAGGAGGCTCTGGGCTCGATCGTGGGCACGGCCCGCGCCACCCGCCTGGCACTGAGCTACATGGACGACTTTCCCGAAGGCTATCGCATCCGCACCGGGCCGGGCGAGGCGGCGCAGGACGTGCTGCGGGTCTGCGACCTCGACGGCGCAGCCGCCCGCGACGCCCGCCTGTTCCGCAAGGACGAGGACGGCGCCAGCCGCCTCCACGTCAAGACGTACCGCCTCGCGGCCTTGATCCCGCTGTCGGAAGCCGTGCCGGTGTTCGAGAATTTCGGCTTCCGCGTATTAGAGGAAGTGCCGACCGCACTGGACGGCGGCGATCTCGGCTACATCCACGACTTCGTCCTCGAAATGCCGCATTCCGGCGACGCCGGCGACGTCATGAAGCGCGCGCGCCTGGTCGAGCGGGCGATCTCGGCCGTGCTCGAAGGCAAGGCCGAGAACGACGTCTTCAACCAGCTCATCGTCTCGGCGGGCCTGCAGCCGCGCGAGGTCGTCCTGTTCCGCGCCTGGTTCCGCTATTTGCGCCAGATCGGCCTCTCCTATTCGATGGTGACGGTGGTCGAGGCGCTGCGCCGCGCGCCGGACGTCACCAAGAGCCTGATCGGCCTGTTCGACGCGATGCACGATCCGGCCTTCGAGGGCGACCGCGAGGCCGCGGTCCAGGACGCGCAGAGGAAGATCGACCGCGGCCTCGGCCATGTCGCCGCGATCGACGAGGACCGCATCCTGCGCCTGTTCCGCTCCGTCATCGCCGCCACCCTGCGCACCAACGCCTTCGCGCCGGCGGGTACCGAGGCGCTCGCCTTCAAGCTCGAGAGCGAGAGCATACCGGGCCTTCCCAAGCCGGTTCCGTGGCGCGAGATCTGGGTCTATTCCCCGCGCGTCGAGGGCATCCACCTGCGCGGCGGCCCGGTCGCGCGCGGCGGCCTCCGCTGGTCCGACCGGCGCGACGATTTCCGCACCGAGATCCTCGGGCTGATGAAGGCGCAATTGGTCAAGAACGCGGTGATCGTGCCCACCGGCGCCAAGGGCGGCTTCTATCCCAAGCAGCTGCCGCCGGTCTCGGACCGCGACGCCTGGCTCGCCGAAGGAACGGAGAGCTACCGCATCTTCATCCGGTCCCTGCTCTCGGTCACCGACAATATCGTCGAGAGCAAGGTCGTCCACCCGGCCGGCGTCGTCGTGCACGACAGCGAGGACCCCTATTTCGTCGTCGCCGCCGACAAGGGCACGGCAACCTTCTCGGATGTCGCCAACAGCATTGCGGTGTCGGCGGGTTACTGGCTCGGCGACGCCTTCGCTTCGGGCGGCAGCCAGGGTTACGACCACAAGGCGATGGGCATCACCGCCCGCGGCGCCTGGGTCTGCGTCCAGCGCCACTTCCGCGAGATCGGCATCGACGTCCAGACCGATCCGATCACGGTCGCCGGCGTCGGCGACATGTCCGGCGACGTGTTCGGCAACGGCATGCTCCTGTCCAAGGCGATCAAGCTCGTCGCCGCCTTCGACCATCGCCACATATTCCTCGATCCCGACCCCGATCCGGCGGCGAGCTGGGAGGAAAGGAAGCGCCTGTTCGCGCTGCCGCGCTCCTCCTGGGCCGATTACGACGCCGCCTTGATCTCCAGGGGCGGCGGCATCATCCCGCGCAGCCAGAAGTCCATTCCCCTCACCGACGAAGTGCGCGCGATGCTCGAGCTCGAAGGCGCGGAGATCGAGCCCACGGCGCTCATCACCGCGATCCTCAGGGCGCCGGTCGATCTGCTCTGGTTCGGCGGCATCGGCACCTACATTCGCGCCCGCGCCGAAAGCAATGCCGAGGTCGGCGATCCCGCCAACGACCCGATCCGGATCGCCGGCGCGGAAGTGCGCGCCAAGGCGATCGGCGAAGGCGCCAACCTTGCGATCACGCAGGCGGGCCGCGTCGAGTTCAGCACTGCCGGCGGGCGCATCAACACCGACTTCATCGACAATTCGGCCGGCGTCGACTGCTCGGACAACGAGGTCAACATCAAGATCCCGCTCAACCGGGAAATGGCCGAGGGCCGGCTCGAGTTCGAGGACCGCAACGCCCTCCTCGCCGAGATGACCGACGAGGTCGCCGAGATCGTGCTCGAGGACAATCGTCTGCAGGCGCTCGCGCTGTCGATCGCCGAGAGCGGCGGAGCGTCCGCCCTCCCCGCCCAAGTCCGAGTCCTCGAAGTCCTCGAGGAGAGCGGCCGCCTCAGCCGCGCGGTCGAGGGCTTCGACGGCAATGAAGAGCTGTTGCGGCGCGCCCACGAAGGGCGCGGCTTCACGCGCCCGGAGCTCGCGGTCTTGCTGTCGCATTCGAAGATGGCGCTCCAGGACGCAGTCGAACGCAGCGGCATCGCCGGCGACGAGACCATGGAGGCGGAGCTTCTCGCCGCCTTCCCGCCGCAGATGCAGGAGCGGCAGCGCGACGCGATCCTCCAGCATCGCCTGCGCTGCGAGCTGATCGCCACCAAGGTCGCCAACCGCATCGTCAACCGGCTCGGCATCGTCGCGCCCTTCGCGTTGATCGAGCAGGAAGGCGCCGCGCTGGGGCACGCGGCCGCCGCCTTCATCGCCGCCGAGCGACTGTTCGGCATGGATTCGATCTGGGACCGGCTCGACCGCGCCGACCTTCCCGAGCAGGTGCGGCTCGAATTGTTCGACCAGGCCTCGACCGCGCTCCAGCTCCACATCTCCGATCTACTGCGCTGCACCTCGCCGCAGGCGCAGCCCGGCGAGATCGTCGAGCGACTGCGGCCCGGCCTCGACAAGCTGCGCGCCGCGCTCGAAGGCCTGCTCCGGCCCGAGCCCCGCGCCCAGGCGGCCGCCCAGCGCGCCGAGCTGGTGCGTCTCGGGGCGCCGGCCGACATCGCCGACGACGTCGTCCGCCTGGTCGAGCTCGACGGCGCGATGGCGCTGGCCGATCTCGGCGAGCGCCTCAACGAAGACGAGATCGCGCTGACCCATGCCTATACCCGGCTCGGCGAGGCGCTCGGCATCGATTGGGCGCTCGCCGCCGCCCACCGCTTCGAAGCGCGCGACCAGTGGGAACGCCTGCTCACGGCCGGCCTCGCGCGCGACTTCGAGCAGCTTCGCCTCGACTTTCTGGAGCGCCGCCGCAGCAGCGATCCGGTCGCCGAGGTCGAGCGCTGGGTCTCCGCGCACGGGCCGCGGATCGAGCAGTTCCGCCGCACGGTCGAGCGCGCCCGCACCGCCCCGGTCACCACGGCGCCGATGCTCGCCCAGCTCGCGACGCAGGCAAGGGTGCTGCTCGGGCGCTAGGTTCCCGCGGCCTGGGGGCGAGTGAGGTGCCCGCGCCAGCGCCGCGTGCGCAGCCACATGACGATGCCGGTGGCTGCGAGCAGTGCCGGCACGATGCCGCCGACGAAGATCACGATCTGCCAGAGCGCCCCCATGCCGTCGCCGTCGTGCCAGCGCCGCACGCGGAGCGGCCGCAGGAGCGGCGCCTGCGAACAGGCCCGGAAAGGAGATCCAGACGCCCGTGACCGAGAGCATCGCGAGCGGCAGCGCCACCCAGAAGCCGGCACTATGGTGGAGATTGGCGTTCGTGGTGTCCTGCCGCCGCCAACGCAGGCCGCGCCTGAAGCCGCCGAGGGTGGGCCACCACAGCCACAGGCCGGTGAGCGACGAGACCAGCATGAAGACGCCGATCCAGCCGACGATCTGCCGCCCCACCCCCGGCACCATCAGGCTGCCGTGGAGGACGTGGCGAAGGACGGGATCTCGGCAAGAATATTCCCTGCAGCAATGCAGCGCGCCCTCCACAAACGCTGCCGCTCTTCACCCGCCGAGATCCCGGCCTTCGCCGGGATGACGACCTCCGACCGCGCGTTCGAACAGCCACACTCGAATCGCGCTGCCCAGGTTGGGCGGGTCCGGACCCTCCACCCGTTCCGCGTCGATCTTCGCGACGAGTGCGTTCAAAGGCAGTTGCTCTGCCTCAGCGGCCTTGCGCAACGCCT
The DNA here is from genome assembly GCA_036386475.1 of Allosphingosinicella sp. Classification (GTDB taxonomy): domain Bacteria; phylum Pseudomonadota; class Alphaproteobacteria; order Sphingomonadales; family Sphingomonadaceae; genus Allosphingosinicella. The sequence continues at coordinate 46,552 of DASVVQ010000019.1, forward strand.
CCCAGAAGACCGGCTCGAGGCTGATCGACGTCGCATGCCCCGCGACCATCATCGAGCGCTTGATAGGGCCCATGGGGACAGTTACTTTCCTCGCAGGCTTGAGCGAGCATCCCGACGTGATGGGGGAAAGTAACTGTCCCCCGCCGACGTCAGTACATGTGCTGGCCGCCGTTGATGCTGAGCGTCGAGCCGGTGATGAAGCCGGCGTCCTCGCCGCACAGGAAGGCGACGCCGCGGGCGATCTCGTCGGCACGCCCGAGCCGGCCGACCGGGATGCGGGCGACGATCTTGCCGAGCACGTCCTCGGGCACCGCCGCCACCATCTCGGTATCGATATAGCCGGGCGCGATCGCATTGACGGTGATGCCAGCGCGGGCGCCTTCCTGGGCGAGCGCCTTGGTGAAGCCGTGAATGCCGGATTTGGCCGCGGCATAATTGACCTGGCCGTATTGGCCGGCCTGGCCGTTGATCGAGCCGATATTGACGACGCGGCCGAAGCGCCGCGCGTTCATGCCGTCCCAGACCGCCTTGGCCATGTTGAAGCAGCCGCCGAGATTGACGTCGATCACCTCGTCCCACATCTGCCGGCTCATCCGCTTCATCGTGCCGTCGCGGGTGATGCCGGCATTGTTGACGAGGACGTCGACCGGGCCGAGCTCGCTCTCGACCTGCTGAATCCCGGCGAGGCAGGCGTCGAAATCGGACACGTCCCATTTGTAGGATTTGATGCCGGTCCGCTCGGTGAACTCGGCGGCCTTCTGCTCGTTGCCGGCATAATTGGCGGCGACGCTCATGCCGGCGTCGCGAAGCGCGATCGAGATCGCCTCGCCGATGCCGCGGGTCCCTCCGGTGACGACTGCTACGCGTGCCATGCCAACCTCTCCTTTTATCTTGTGCGGGCGCTCTATGGCCGGGCGGCCCATCCTTCAAGCTCGCGGGCGAGGATGCTGCGCAGCATTTCGATCCCGGGGGCGCTGTCGTTGAGGCAGGGAAGGTAGGCGAAATGCGTGCCGCCGGCGGCAAGGAAGGAGTCGCGGCCGCGGATCGCCAGCTCCTCCAGCGTCTCGAGGCAGTCGGCCGAAAAGCCGGGCGCGACGACGGCCACCGTCGTGATGCCGCGGCCCGGCAGTGCCTCGAGCACCTTGTCGGTCGCGGGCTCGAGCCATTTCGCCCGCCCGAAGCGCGACTGGAAGGTCACACTAAGGTCACGCCCGAGCGCCTCCGCAAGCAGCCGCGCCGTCTTGCGGCAATGGCAATGATAGGGATCGCCGAGCTCGAGCGTGCGCTGCGGCATTCCGTGAAAGCTTGCGAGCATTATCTGGGGTTCGAAATCGAGCGTTGCAAGACCCTCTTCGGTTCGCGCCTTCAGGGCCGCGATGTAGTGCGGATCGTCATGATAGGGCGGCAGCGTCCGGATCGCGGGCTGCCAGCGCAGCCGCCTGAGATGCGCGAAGGCCTCGTCGTTGGCCGTCGCCGCCGTCGCCGCGCAATATTGCGGGTAGAGCGGCGCGATCAGGATGCGGTCGCAGCCCTGCTTCTTGAGCCGGTCGATCCGCTCCCGGATCGCCGGCTGGCCGTAGCGCATCGCATGGTCGACGACGACGTTCTCGCCGAACGCGCCGGCCAGCGCCTGCGCCTGGCGCGCCGTGATGGCGGCGAGCGGCGAGCCCTGCTCGGTCCAGACCTGCCTGTAGGCATGCGCCGACTTTTTCGGCCGGGTGTTGAGGATGATGCCGCGCAGGATCGGCTGCCAGACGAGCTGGGGGATCTCGACGACGCGCGGATCGGAAAGGAATTCGCGCAGATAGATCTTCACCGCGCCAGGCTCGGGGGAATTGGGCGTGCCGAGATTGATCAGCAGCACGCCGATCTTCGCCGCCGGGATCGGCGGATGGTCCGCAGGTGGCCTCACGACCGGCTGCCGAGGACGAGCGGCAGGCGGCGCAGGCGCCTGCCGGTGAGCGAGGCGAGGGCGTTGGCGATGGCCGGTCCCGCCGGCGGCACGCCGAGCTCGGTGGCGCCGCCCGGATCCTCCTCGGACGGCATGATCTCGACGCTGATCTCGGGCGCGTCGGCGAGCCTGGTCAGCCCGAGCTGGCCGAGCGAGGTCGCGACCGGGACGCCCTGCTCGATGCGGAGCGGCCGGCCGGTCGCGGCGGCGATGCCGTGGACGATGCCGCCTTCGATCTGCTGCTTGACGAGGTCCGGATTGACGACTCGCCCGCAATCGACCGCGGCGACGGCACGCAGCACGCGGATGCGCTGGTCGCCGCCGATCTCGATTTCGACCAGCAAGGCGATGTGCGAACCGTAGGCGCTGTGGCAGGCGAGGCCGATGCCGCTCCCCGGCGGCCCACCGTCCCAACCGCCCAGCGACGCGGCCTGCGTGAGCACCTGAGCGAGCCGCGGATTGGCGCCGAGAAGCTGCATCCGGAAGGAGAGCGGCTCGATCGCCGCCCGCCGCGCCAGCTCGTCGATGAAGCATTCGGTGAAGAAGCAGGTGTAGCTGTGCGCGCCCGAGCGCCACGACCCGCTCGCGATGCCCAGGGCGACCGGAACGTGTTCGATCGACAGCGCCGGGATCGCATAAGGAGGCACGGCGCCGGCCACGTCCGCTCCGTTCGAAGCCGCGAACAGGCGCCCCGGGCGCAGCCGCGCGAGCAATTCCTCGTTCGCCGCGGGCGCGACGATCCGCGCCTGCCAGGCGGCGATCGTCGCGCTGTTTCCGAACCGCGCCGTCATCCGGGCCAGGGCCGGCGGGCGCATCCGATCGTGGCGGATGTCCTGGACCCGCGACCAGGTCAGCTGCACCGGGCGGCCGACCTTGAGCGCGAGGATCGCCGCCTGCTCGACCGCGTCGGTCTCGAGCCGCCGGCCGTAGCCCGCGCCGCCGGGCACCGGGTGGATCGTGATCCGGTCCGCGGCGAAGCCGGTCGCGCGCGCGGCCGCCGCACGGGCGAGACCCGGCGCCTGGCTCGCCGCCCAGATCTCCATCAGATCGCCGCTGACGCGTGCCGTCGCCGCCGGCGTCTCCATCGGCGCGCTGGGCGCGGCATCGACCGCGTAATCCGCGCGGACGACGTCGTTTGCGGCGAGCTGCGCTTCCCAGTCGCCGGTCGCGACGATCCGCTTCGCCGCGCCGCCCGCGAGCGCCGAGGCAAAAGCCCGCTCGATGCGCTCGCTGGTCGCGGCGCCGCGCGGGACGGTGAATTGCGGCGCCATCGCCTCGAGCGCGCGGTTGGCGGCCCACCAGTTCGAGGCCACCGCGGCCACCCAGCCGGGGTTGCGGACCGTCTTGAGCAAGCCCGGCACGCGCAATGCCGCCTCGCGGTCGTAGCGCAGCAGGCGGCCGCCAGGCGGGGCGGTGCGGATGCTGGCATAGACCATGCCGGGGAGGCGGACGTCGCCCGCGAAGCGCGCGGTTCCGTCGATCTTGGCCGGCGTGTCGAGGCGCGGCAGGCTCTGGCCGGCGAGGCGGTTCTCGAGCCCGCCGCGGACCGGGAGGTGCTCGGGGAAATCGTGGCCCGCCGCCGCTTCCGCCAGCTCGGCGAAGGCGGCCCGCCGCCCGCCGCCGACGACGAACCCGCTCTGCGTGTCGAGCTCCTCCCAGTCGGCGCCCCAGCGCTCGGCGGCGGCCATCTGGAGCAGCGCCCGCGCGCCGGCGCCGGCCTCGCGCAGCCGCGCCTCGAAGGCCCGAACCGAGGTCGATCCGCCGGTCAGCATCAGCGCCGAGCGCTCCGCCTGCTCGGCCATCGCCCAGTCGCCGATGAGCGGGGCGGCGCCCTGCGCGAGCTCGCCGGCGAAGAGCCGGTTGACGTAGAGCGGCGAGATCGGCGCCGGCTCGACGCCGACCGTGCGCCAATCGGCGCCGAGCTCGTCGGCGAGGATCTGGGGAAGCGCCGTCCAGCTTCCCTGACCGAGCTCCGCCTGGGGCACGGCGACGAGGACGCGGCCGTCCGTGCCGATCTTGAGAAAGGCGTTGAACAGGGTCTCGCCCTCGCCGGCGACGAGATTGGGCGCGTAGCGGCGCGGCCAGGCCTGCCAGGCGACGAGCAGCCCGACTGCCGCGCCGCCGCCGATCAGCAGCCCGCGCCGGCTGATCCCTCTCTTCTTCGCCGCCATCGTCGGCGTGATAGTGGCGACGTGAACTGGGTGCCACCCCCCAGACGTCATCCCGGCGGAGGCCGGGATGACGCGTCTTGCTCCCCTACCGGCAGCTCGTCGCCGGGCCCTCGATCAGATCCAGGCAGCGGCCGTCGATCGAGCCCGCCGCGACGGTCACGCCCACAAAGGGCGCGAGCGTGGGCAAGATGTCGACCGTCTCCACGCTTTGCGGCTGCTCGAAGCCCAGGAGGCCTCGGCGCCAGAACAGGATCGGCACGCGGCGGTCATAGTCCCAGGGGCTGCCGTGGGTGGCGACGTAGCTGGCGCTCGGCCGCGCGATCGGCGTCACCCGCGGGCGGAGCAGGACGACGAAGTCGCCCGACCGCTCGGGATCGAACGAAGCGCGCGCCCGGTCGAGCAGCGACCAGGTGTCGGGCGATCCGGTCGGGCTGGGCGCGGCGCGCAGCTCGGCGCCGGTGAAGACCTGCGCGACCCGCGGCGATGCGCGGTAGCGGCGGATCGCTTCCTGCGTCACCCGCGCGCGGTCGCGCGCGCTCAGCGTGCGGCTGACGTAGATGTCGCCGAACGGCGCGTCGCCCCAGAGCAGCTGCTCGGAGAAGCCGAGATCGCGGCGCAGCCCCTCGTCGATCGTGCTGGGCGCGAGCTCGTCGGTCGTGCGCGAGGCGTCGAGCCCGCCATTGGCGCGGATCCGTTCGGGAACGTCGAGACCGCCATGATCGGCGGTGAGCGCGACCATATAGTCGATGCCGGCGCGATCCAGCCGGGCGAAGAAGTCCGCCAGCGAGCGATCGAGCTCGAGCAGATTGATGCACATCTCGGCGCCCTGCGTGCCGTAGGTGTGGCCGACATAGTCGGTGGCGGCGAGGCCGACGATGAGGAGATCGGCGGCGGGACCCTGGCCGAGGCGCATCTCGTCCCTGAGCGCCATCGCCAGCGCCAGCGTCGCGCCGTCGAGCTCGGGCGAGCGGCGGAACGCTTCGCGCACATTGGCCGCCCGGGCGAAGCGGTGCGCGCCGACCGAGACCGGCTGCTCGCTCTGCTCGATCGCGACCGCGCGGCTGCGCGCCTCGCACAAAGCCGGCAGCGGCCGCGCCGCCCGCGGCTCCGCCAGCGCGCGCTCGACGGCCTGGTTGGCGGCGGTCAGCGCCGCGCTCGCCGGATGCTCGTTCTGGTTGTTGAAGAGATCGCGGTCGGTCCACCACCAGCGCTGGTCGACATTGCGCCCGCCCATCATGATCGCGCTGCGGTCCTTGCCGGAGACGACCGCGACCCGGCTCGCCGGGTTCGCTCGCTTCATGAGGTCGCCCAGCGTCGGAACGCGCAGAAACTGCGTCGAGACGCGATACTGGTTCTCGCGCGACGAGGAGCCGGGCGCGGAGGGATCCTCTGCGCAATAGATCCTCTTGTCGGCGCGGGCGATCGAGAGGTCGTACCAATTGTTGGCGATGATGCCGCTGCGCGCCGGCCGCGCGCCGGTAAGGATCGTCGAATGGCCCGGGCAGGTCTCGGTCGCCGCGTGCGACTGGTAGCCGGAGGGAAAGACCGCGCCGCCGGTCAGCCGGCGGAAGCCGCCGGTGAAATGCGGCCGATATTGCGCGAACAGGTCGGCTGAAAGCTGGTCGACCGAAAGAACCACGATCAGGCGCGGCGGGCCCTGCGGCGGCGGTGAGGGCGGGCGCGGCGCCTGCGCCGCGGCGGCGCCGGCGAGTCCGAGCATCAGCAGGAAGGCGGCGGTTCTCGGCTTCATGGCGGGCTCCTCGTCGCGTCCGCCTTTCGCGCCGCGCGCCGCCGGAATCAACCTTTTGGGGAATATTCCCACCCGCTAGCCCTGAGCCTGTCGAAGCCTGTCCTGAGCGACGCCGCGGGCGGCGTCGAAGGGGGCGGATTGCAGTGCGGGGGCCCCGGGCTTCGACAGGCTCAGCCCTGGTAGGATCGCCGGCGGTCGTGCACCCACACCGCAAAGGGGTACGCCCGCGCCCCGGTCGCCGCTAAGCGGGCGCCATGACCCCAGCCCTCCAACGCCGCCTGCTCCAGGCCGCCGTCGCCGCAGCCTGCCTCGTCCCGCTCTCGGTGGGGACGCTCAGCCTGATCGAAGGCCCCGCGATCCTGCGCGGCGTCGGCGAGGACGCGCCGACCGATCTCGACAGCCACTTCCGCTATCTGTCGGGGCTCCTTCTCGGCATCGGCCTGGCCTTTGCGAGCTGCATTCCGTCGATCGAACGCTGCACCGGACGCTTCCAGACGCTGGGCTTCGTCGTCCTCGCCGGCGCGCTCGGCCGCCTGCTCTCGCTCGCCGATGCGGGCATGCCCGGCAAGGGCCACCTGTTCGGCCTCGTCATGGAGCTTCTCGTCGTGCCCGCGCTGATGCTGTGGCAGGCGCGGCTCGCGGCGCGAACGCGAGCCGCCCCGCCCGCTCGCTAGAGCGGACGAGGCGGCCCTCGCGTAACCTTTGGAGAAATCAGCGGCGGCGGCGGCCGAGATGGATGCCCAGGGCTGCCAGCCCGGCCGCGAAAAGCCACAGGCCGCCGGGCGCGGGCACGGGCGTGCTGCGCGCCGCGGACGGGGCGGGTTCCGCCTTCGCGTGCAGCTCCGCGCCCGCCAAGGCAGGCCAGGCGGAGAGAGCGGCCAAAGCGAGTGCGAACCTTGCTGAAAACATGGCCGGATTCCGTTGGCAGCGACTTGCCCGTCCGGTGCAGCAACAAATGTGCCAGCGACGCGAAGCCGCGCCTCGCGCTGGTTAACGGTAAACGGATTGTAAACGATCCCGACGGCGCCGGGCACCAAGAGGGCCGCCGGACTATCGCCCGGCGGCCCTCGACATGGTCAGCGGCCGGAAGCTCCAGCCCGGAAGACTCTGAAAGGTTTAGCCTTTCATCTCCCGAACGAGCTGGACCGACCTCTCTGCTGAACCATGAGACATCGGATCACCTCCTTTCGCTTGTTGAAGACGAGGCCACTATGATTCGCGGCGAATCGGCGATCAAGACTTGAAGTCGATTATTTTGTCGTTACGATCCCCGGCTTCGCGGGGCTCCCGCGACTTCCCAAAAGCTCGATCGTCTCAGCTCCGGCAGTCCTCGATCACGCGCGCCGGCTCCGGCCAGGACGGTACGATCAGGCGGTCGAGGCCCGGCACCTCCACCGAATAGCGTCCGCGGCTGAACAGCATCGCGTCGAGCAGCGGATCGCTCGCGGCAAGCTGCGCCTCGACGCCGCCAGGTCCCGCCCGCGCCGGCAAAGTGCGGGTCTGCGAGGTGGTGCGCACGATCATCGCCGGAGCGGTGGATCCGCCGTGGCGGATGAGGACCAGGCGCCCCGGTCCGGCGCAGCGCACCGCGAAGCTCGGCGCACCGGCCGGGCCGTAGCGCGCTTCGCTGCCCTCCTGGCTCCAATCGCCCGGCGCGAGCGGCGCGTCGGGCCAAAGCAGGTCCGGGACGACGGGGACGCGGGGCGCGACCAGGACCGGGCGAGGCGCCGGCGCCGGCGCCGGCAGCGGCTCCTCGCTCCGGCTCGCACAGGCGCCGGCACCCACGAGCGCGCCTACCGCAAGCACGAATCGCAACAGGGTCATTTCGGGCTCCCGCTCACCTGCGCCGTTCAATGCGCGGGGGCGGCGTTCGTGTCGTTGGCGGGCTGCGCGGAGTTCCCGCCGGCGGCGGCCGCGGCGCCGTTCGTCTCGGTCGCGCCCGCGACGCTCTCGCCGCCGCCCGCGCAGGTCTGGGCGAACTGCCCGATCAAAGGGCTCCGCGGCAGGATCAGCGGCGTGTCGCCGCCAAAGCGCAGCGCGATCGGCGCCTGGGCCGCGGCCATTTGCTGGATGAGCGTGTCGCCGGGCGCGATCGAGGCATATTGCGTCGGCGTCGGCCCCGTGCCGGGAGAGACCGGGAGCTGCCGCCCTTGTCCCGATACCGAGATGCTGAGCGTCGGCGACGAGCCCGGCGCGAGCGCCCCGTTGCGCTGCAGGATGAGGCCGCCGCGGTCGCCGCAGACCATGGTGATGACCGGGGTCGCGCCCTGCGGCCCGAACTCGAGCGAGGGGCGTTCGCCCTGCAGGGCCATGCGCCAGTCGCCGAGCGCGGGCTCCTGATCGTCGCCGCCGGTCGAGCGGACCTGCTCGACGCCGCCGCCGTTGGTCTCTTCGGCCCCGACGCTGGCGTCTTCGCTGCGCGCGCAGGCGGCGAGCAGGACAAGGGTCAGAAGGGCGGTTGGCTTCATCGTCGGAGCTCCTCGTTGCGCCTTCGCCTGTATGTGGATGCGAAGAGGATGTCACGAGGCGCGCGCGGAACTGCGCCGCGCCGCCCGCGCTTCAGGCGCCATGACCGAGCTGTTCCTCTCGGCGGCGGTGGCCCTGCTCTTCGCGCTCACCCACGCGTTCGGGGCCCGCCTGCGCCTCCTCGCCAAGGCGCCGCGCAGCATCTGGCTCTCGCTCGCCGGGGGCGTCTCGGTCGCCTATGTCTTCGTCCACCTGCTGCCCGAGCTCGCCGCGCATCAGCGGGCGATCGCCAGCCTCGCCGGCGAAGGCGGAGCGCCGGCTGCGGCCGAAAGCCAGATCTGGCTGATCGCGCTTCTCGGCCTCGGCATCTTCTACGGGCTCGAGCGGCTCGCGCGCCGCGGGGCCGCATGCGAACGCGAGGCCGGACGGGCGGCCCGTCCGCCGCGGGCCACGTTCTGGATCCACCTCATTTCCTTCGCGGTCTACAACTTCATCGTCGGCTATCTCCTCCTCCACCGCGAGAGCGGCATCGGCGCACTCGGCTTCTACGCCGTCGCCATGGCGCTGCATTTCCTCGTCAACGACCATGGCCTGCGCGAGCAACACGGAAAGGCCTATGACCGCGAGGGGCGCTGGCTCCTCGCCGCCGCACCGGCCTGTGGTTGGGCGCTCGGCCTCTTCGCCGCCGTCCCCGCTCTCGCAGTCTCGGCCTTGTTCGCGCTGCTCGCGGGCGGCGTCGTCCTCAACGTGCTCAAGGAGGAGCTGCCCGAGGACCGCGACAGCCGCTTCTGGGCCTTCGCGCTCGGCGCGGCCTGCTATGCCGCTTTGCTCATCGCGGTCGGCTGAGGCTAAGCTCGGCCGCGATGCCGACGCCCGACCCGATCGACCGCTTCCGCCGGGACTTCCTTGCCCTTGCCGGCGAGCCGGAGCGGATCGGGCTCGCGGTGTCGGGCGGTCCCGACAGCCTCGCCCTCCTGATCCTCGCGCACCGCGCCTTTCCCGGGTGCATCGAGGCCGCGACGGTCGACCACCGTCTGCGCCCGGCCAATGCCGCGGAAGCGGCCCTGGTCGCCTCGCTTTGCGCGAAGCTTCGTACGCCGCACGCCACGCTCTCCGATCCCGGTGCAACGATCGCCGGCGCCAGCGCGCAGGCACGTGCGCGGGGATTGCGCTACCGGTTGCTTCGCGCCTGGGCGGCGGAGCGGGGACTGACCCGGCTCGTCACCGCGCACCATGCCGACGACCAGGCCGAGACGGTGCTGATGCGGCTCGCCCGCGGCGCCGGCGTCGCCGGGCTCGCCGGCATCCGCGCCCGGCGCGAAGAGGAGAGGCTGCTCGTTCTGCGTCCGCTGCTCGGCTGGCGCCGCGCCGAGCTGGCGGAGATCGTCCGCGAGGCGGGCCACGAAGCCGTCGACGATCCCTCGAACCGGTCGCACGCTTTCGACCGCACGCGTTTCCGCGCCCTCCTCGATCGGACCGATCTCCTCGCGCCGGACCGCCTCGCCGCCGCCGCCGCCCATCTCGCGGACGCCGAGCAGGCGCTCGCCTGGGCGGCCGAGCGCGAATGGAGCGCCCGCGCGCGGTGCGCCGAGGATGCGATCGAGCTGGACGCGGCCGATCTGCCGCGCGAGATCCAGCGCCGCCTCGCCGTCCGCGCGGTCTCGACCGTAAGCGGGAGCTGCGACTGGCGCGTCGATGCGCTCGGCGCGGCGGTGCTGGCTGCGCTCGCCTCGGGTGCGCGGGTCAATCTCGCCGGAGTCTCGATCTCAGGCGGCGCCTCCTGGCGCTTCGAGCCGGAGCCGCCGCGCCGAAGCCGCTAGCGCCCTCCCCCGCGGCCCCGCTATACCGTCCGCGAGCCGCTGCAACGGAGGTAAGCCGAATGAACCGCGTCGACGCGATCGCGAAGGGCATGCAGATCTCGCCGCTCTCCTCGGTCGAGATTCCCTCGCTCGAGGGCAAGGTCCCCGACGAGGAGTGGAGGATCCGGGTGGACCTCGCCGCCGCCTACCGGCTCGTCGCTTATTACGGCTGGGACGACCTCGTCTTCACCCATCTCTCCGCGCGCATCCCGGGACCGCAGCACCATTTCCTGCTCAACCCCTACAATCTGATGTTCGAAGAGGTCACCGCCTCGTCGCTGGTCAAGGTGGACATGGACGGACATCCGGTCGATCCCAGCCCGTTCATCACCAATCCGGCCGGCTTCACCATCCACAGCGCCGTCCATATGGCGCGCCCCGACGCCCATGCGGTGATCCACCTCCACACGCCGCACGGCCAGGCCGTCTCCGCCCATGGCGAAGGCTTGCTGCCGCTGACCCAGACGGCGATGCTGATCCGCGACGAGGTCGCCTATCACGATTATGAGGGCGTCGCGGTCGACCTGAGCGAGCGCGAGCGCATCGTCGCGGACCTCGGCGACAAGGGCGCGATGCTGCTCAGAAACCATGGCACCCTGACGGTGGGAGAAACGGTCGGCGAGGCCTTCGTCAGGATGTATTTCCTCGAGCGTGCCTGTCAGGCCCAGATCCTGGCTCTCTCCGCCGGCGAAGGCAATCTCAACAACCCGCCCCAGGGCGCGCCCGAAGTCACGGCCCGGCAGGGCAAGATCGGCCTCAAGATGGCGGCCGGCGCCCTCGCCTGGCCGGCCCTGCTCAGGAAATGCCACCGCCTCGACCCAAGCTTCGCGAGCTGATCAGGCGGCTTCGGCGAAGACGGGTATCCGCTCGAGCTCCGCGGCGAGCCCCGGCGCCTCGACGGCAAGATCGTATGCGCACTGGAGCCGCAGCCAGAACTCGGCCGAGGTGCCGGTCAGCTTCGCGATCCGAAGCGACATGCGGGCCGAGACCGGCTTGTTCTCGTTGAGGATGTCGTAAAGCTGCTGGCGCGACACGCCGAGCGCGCGAGCGATCTCGGTCTTGGTGCGGCCGAGCGCAGGGAGCACGTCCTCGCGCAGGAGCTCGCCGGGGTGGGTGGGCCGCAGCCCCTTCATCAAAGCATTGCTCATCATCTTGGTCCTGTCCGCTGCATCGTCAGTGATAATCCTCGAGATCGACGTCGGTACAATCGCCCTCGTCCCAGGCCCATGTCAGCCGATAGTTCGCCGTCACGGAGACGGTGTAGCGCTTCGGCTCGCCTTCTAGGCCGTGGAAGCGATACCCCGGCAGATCCATGTCTTCCGGCCTGGTGGCCGCATCGAGCGCGGCGAGCTGACGGCGCACCTTGTCGTGATTCGGGACCGGCAACTTGCTGCCGTCGCCTTTCGCGGAAAATCTCTTGAGCGCTTTGCTGCGAAAGGACCGGATCACGTCGTGGCTGTAAGCAGTTTGCTGACGACTGTCAACTATCCGCTTACAGCTAACCTCTCGCCGGCGTACCAGTCCCGCTTCAGCCTTGTGCTCGCGACGAAATAGATGGCGGCGCTGAGCAGGTAGAAGCCGAGGCCGTAGAGGATCGAGTAGCGCAGCGAATCGTCGCCGTAGCGGGGCCCCATCGTGTCGGACATGAAGCCGAGGAAGAAGATCCCGAAGCCGATGCCGATCAGATTGTTGATGAACAGGAAGCTCGCCGAGGCAGTCGCGCGCATGTTCGGCGGGACGATGTGCTGGACGGCGGCGATCACCGGCCCGAGCCACGCCAGCGCCAGCATCTGGCCGATCGTGAACAGGACCCAGGCGATGGCGAGGCTCGGCGCGAACAGGCCGAGGGCGAAGCAGGGCGCGGCGATGGTGAAGCAGACCGCCGGGATGAGGGCGTAGCCGGCCGGGTTGGCTGGGCCGACGCGGTCGCCAATCCAGCCGCCGAGGAAGGTGCCAAGGACGCCGCCGACGAGCACGATCGAGCCGTAGAAGGCGCCGATCTGGGTCAGCTCGAGATCGAAGCTGCGCCGGAAGAAGCTCGGCAGCCAGAAGATGAGGCCGTAGCCGAGGATCGATCCCGAGGCGGCGCCGAACGAGAGCAGCCAGAAGCTCGGAGTCGCGGCGAGCCGCGCCGCGACCTGGCCGAAAGGCGGCGCCGGCTCGCTCGCCGCGCCGTCGGCGGTGTCGTAGCCGCCGCGCACCGGCTCCCTTATGCCGACCTTGACGAGGAGCGCGGCGGGCAGGCCGGCGAGGCCGACGATGACGAACGCCGAGCGCCAGTCGAGATTCGAAGCGATCCAGCCGCCGAAGAAGACGCCGAGCGCCGATCCGATCGGGATGCCCAGCGAGAACAGAGCAAGCGCCTTTGCCCGCCGCTCCTTCGGGAAGAAGTCCGAGACCAGGGCATAGGAAGGCGCGACTCCGCCCGCCTCGCCGATGCCGACGCCCATGCGTGCGAGGAACAGCTGCCAGAAGCTCTGCGCCAGGCCGCAGGCCGCGGTGAAGGCGCTCCACAAGGCGACCGAGGCGGCGATGATGTTGACCCGGCTCTTCCGGTCGGCGAGCCAGGCGATCGGGATCGCCAGCCCGGAGTAGAAGAGGGCGAAGGCGATGCCCCCCATCAGGCTCAATTGCGTGTCGGAGAGTTCGAGCTCCGCCTTGATCGGCACCGCGAGGATGCCGATGATCTGGCGGTCGATGAAGTTGAAGATGTAGGCGAGGAGCAGGATCGCGAGGACGCGCCCGCCAGGCGTCGCGTCCGCTGCTCTCCCGCTCCCCGCCGAAGCCATGCTAGAATCTCAGCCCGAGGCTCAGCGTGATCTGCCGCGGATTGCCGTAGAAGGCGGTGGCGATGCCCTCCCGCCCGAGGCTCGGGACGGGATTGCCGTTTGCGCCGATCGTGGGGACGCCGGTCACCGGATTGACCGCCAGGAACTGGTAGCCCGACGTGATATATTGCCGGTCGGTGAGGTTCCTGCCGTGCAGTCCGATCGTGTAGCGGTCGTCCTGCGAGGTCCATACCAGGCTCGCGTCCAGCAAGGCATAGCCGGGCTGGTCGAGATAGGGGCTGGGCGTCTCGAACTGGAAGGTCTTGCTCCGGTAGGACAAGGTCGCGATCGCGGAGAGTTCGCCGCCGCCCACCGGATGCGTGTAGTCCAGCGTGCCCGAAAGCGTCCATCGCGGCGTGTTCTGGATGCGCCGGTTATCGGCGACGTCGACCGGTCCGGTTCCGGGAATGTTGGTGATGAACTCGTCATATTGCGCGTCGAGATAGCCCAATGTGCCGGAGAAGTTGAGCCGCGCGCCGTTGTCGCCGCGATAGAGCTGCGACAGCATTTCGAGCTCGACGCCCCGGAAGCTGGCGGCGCCCGCATTGGTGGTCACGCCGACGAAGGTCGGGATGCCGTTGATCACCGCTCCGACCGATCCGGGCACCTGCACGTCGGTATAGTCGGCATAGAATGCGGCGAGCGCGAAGCGCAGGCGGCGATCGAACATACTGGCGCGGTAGCCGATCTCGTAGCTGCTGACCTGCTCGGGATCGAACAGGAAGTAATCGAAGATCTCGCTGGGCTCGCGGGTGCCGTTGGCATTGAGGTCGGGCGCCGCGGTCGAGAGGCCGCGCGGGTCGAAGCCGCCGCCCTTGAAGCCGCGCGCATAGCTCGCATAGATCGTATTGTTGTCGTCCGGCTCGAAAGTGATCGAGGCGCGCGGCGTGAACTGGGTGAACGTCTCCTCGCCCTGGAAATCGGACGTGCGCGCGCCGAGCTGGGTGCCGCTGCCGCCGAGCGCCGGCGACGGACCGTTGATGTAGTTGGCGCGGATCACGGTCGCCCGCCGGCGGTCGTGCGTGTAGCGCCCGCCCACCGAGACCGCGAACTGATCGGTGAGGTCGAAGGTGACGTCGGCGAACGCCGCCCAGGTGTCGGTATCGACGTCGCCGAACGTGGCGGCGGTGAAGCCCGGGAGGCCGATCAGCGCGCCGGTATTGGCGAGGATGACGTCGAAGGCGTTGTTGGCGTTGGCGTCGAGATAATAGAGGCCGGCAAGGCCCTGCAGCCGGGGGCCTTCGTAGACGATCTGGAATTCATTCGAGAATTGCCGGTTGCGGTAGATGGCGGGCACGTCGACGTCCGCCGAGGGCAATGAGTCGAAGTCGATCGGCGCGTGGCTGGTGTCCTCGCGATAAGCGAGGATGTTGCGCAAGGTGAAGCCGCTGCCGACATTGAGCTCGGCGCGCACGGCGCCGCCATAGGCCTCGACGTCCTGGCGCGGCGAATTGAGGCCGGCGCGCGTGTCGTAGACGTCGGCGAGAACCGGCGCGCCGCTGAGCAGGCCCGGGATCAGGCGGTGGCCGTTCCTGGGATCGCTGTTGTCGTTCGAATAGTCGCCCGAGATGCGCAGGAAGAAGTCCGGCGAGGGCTCGATCTCGATCGTGGCGCGCGCCGCCCACACATCGCGATTGTAATTGTCGAGGCCGTTGTTGAGGTTCTCGCCGAAGCCGCCGCGGCTGAGCCGCGCCGCGGACGCGCCGACGCGGATCTGGTCCGAGAGCGGCGTGCTCGCCGAGACGATGAGGTCGGCCTGCTCGTCGGTGCCGAGATTGGCGCGGATGCGCAGCTGCGGATCGGGCGCGAGCCGGCGGGTGACATATTTGATCGCGCCGCCGATCGTGTTGCGGCCGTAGAGCGTGCCCTGCGGCCCGCGCAGGATCTCGATCCGCTCGACGTCGTAGATGTCGAGCACCGCGGCCTGCGGCCGGTTGAGATAGACGTCGTCGAGATAGAGGCCGACGCCGGCTTCGAAACCGGCGACCGGATCCTGCTGGCCGACGCCGCGGATGAAGGCGGTGAGCGTGGTGTTGGTGCCGCGCGACGTCTCCAGGGTGACGTTGGGCGTGGTGTCGCTCAAATCGGTGATGTCGGTCGCGCCGCTGCGCTCCAGGGCTTCTCCCGAATATGCGGTGATCGCGAACGGCACGTCCTGCAGCGTCTCGGCCCGGCGCCGGGCGGTGACGACGATGTCGGTGTCGATCCCGGCATCGCCGCTGGCGACCGCCTCGTTCTCCTCGTTGGCGCTTTGCGCCTCCTGCTCGTCGGCGGGTTGCGCGTAGGCAGGCGCGGTCGCGGCGGCGAGGGCGGCGAGCGCCGTCCCGAGCTTCAGTGCATTGGCGATGGACAGGGTGCGCATGGCGTCTTCCTCCTCAAATTTCCTGGGTCTGCGGTAAAACGGTGCGGCTCAGGCGGTCTGCAAAGTCGCGAATGACGGCGTTGAACGCCTCCGGCTCTTCGAGCTGCAGAGCGTGGCCCGAGCTCGCGAACTCGATCGCGCTGGCATTGGGCAGAGCGCGCGCGAGATAGGCCGCGGTCGGCGGCCCATAGAGCTGACTGTAGCGGCCGTGCACGATCAGGGTGGGCTGCGCGATCCGGCCGAGCAGCGGCCGAAAATCCGATGCGACGAGCGACCGCCACAATGCGCCGATCGTCTCGGGATCGTTGCGCGCGAACTCGGCGCTGGCCCAATCGGCGGCCTCGCGCTGCGCCTCGCCGATCGGCTGCGCGAAGATCGCCTGTCCGGCCGCCGTCGCAAAGGTCTCGAAATCCTCGGCGATCGCTGCCGTACGCAGGTCGCAGGCCTCGGGCGACAGTCCCAGCTCCCAGCCGTCCTCGTTCTGCACGCGCGCCGTCATGTCGATCACGATCGCGCCGGCGAAGCGTGCCCCGGCCGGCCGCGCCAGCACTTCCCAGAGCACGCTCGCGCCGAGCGACCAGCCGATGCCCACCGCCTCCTCGAGCGTGAGCGCCGCGACGAGCTCCTCGATGTCCGAGGCGAGCTGGCGCACGGTCATCGCCCCGCCCGCCGCGCGCGACGCGCCGTGGCCGCGCAGATCGACCGCGATCAGCCGGAATTCGCGCGCCAGGCTCGCCTGCGCCGGGAAGAACCCGCCATGCGCCATCAGCCCGTGGAGGAAGAGGAGCGGACGCCCTTCCCCCTCGTCGCGATAAGCGATGCGCGCGCCGTCCGATGCCGTGAAATACCGCAAATTCACTCCCCCTGGCGCGCGTCCTTGTCCCCGGACCGTCGTCGCCTGTGCCGATTACTGTACTAATATGAAACTTGAGTCAATATTCATATTAGGCCCGTCGACAGCGTCGCCGCCCCGACGGCTGGGACCGCCCGAACTCAATCGGATTTTGAGATCTTTCCAACATTACAGCGTCATTCCGACGAAAGTCGGGATCCATGAACACCGCCCTATGAGACACTAGCGCTCCGCTTGGCGCCTCTTACGGCGATCCCGGTTTCATGGATCCCGGATCAAGTCCGGGATGACGACTCTTGCCGTCTCCGGGACCAACGGCGACGGAGTCAGCCGGCGGAATAATGGTCGCGTATATGCTCCCAGGCTTCGGCGGCGGTCTCGACGTAGCGGAACAGGTTGAGGTCGTCGGGAGAGACCACGCCTTCCTCGACCAGGGCGCCGAAATCGACGACGCGTTCCCAGAATTCCTGGCCGAAGAACAGGATCGGGAGCGGCTTGACCTTGCCGGTCTGGATGAGGGTGAGCAGTTCGAACGCCTCGTCGAACGTACCGAAACCGCCCGGAAAGACGGCGACGGCCCGCGCGCGGAGGAGGAAGTGCATCTTCCTGAGCGCGAAATAGTGGAACTGGAAGCTCAGCGACGGGGTGACATAGGCATTGGGCAGCTGCTCGTGCGGCAGCACGATGTTGAGGCCGATCGATTCGGCGCCCTCGTCGCAGGCGCCGCGGTTGGCGGCCTCCATGATCGAAGGGCCGCCGCCCGAGCAGACGACGAAATGGCGCGTGCCGTCGGCCTCGGTCGGAGTCCGGCTCGCCAGCCGGGCGAGCTCGCGCGCCTCGTCATAATATTTCGACTTGGCCTTGAGCCGCTCGGCGACGAGGCGCTGCTGGTCGCTCGACGCGGCGGCGAGCAAGGCGTCGGCCTTGGAGGGCTCGGGGATGCGCGCCGATCCGTACATGACGAAGGTCGATCCGATCCGCGCCTCGTCGAGCAGCAGCTCGGGCTTCAGGAGCTCGAGCTGGAAGCGCACGGGGCGCAGATCCTCGCGCAGCAGGAAGTCCATGTCCTGGAAGGCGAGGCGGTAGGCCGGATCCTCGGTCTGCGCGCTCGAGGTCTGCTGGGCCGCGGTCTCGGCTTCCTCGCGCGCGCCGGGGAAGAGCCGCCTGGGCGGGATCGGTCGTGTCGGGTCGTTCATCGTTACGGGCCTTAGCGGCAATAGGGGCCGCGCCCCAAGTCGAAATGAAGGTGGTTGCGGTGATAGACGTCGCTCTCCGGCGACAGGCCGACGCTGAACCGCCGGCAGCCGGCGCGGTGGACGGCGCGCAGGAACTCCCGCGCATCCTCCTCGTCGCCGCTCCAATGGTCGAGCACGGTGATCCGCCGGCCGTCGGCGAGCACGAACGCGGCGACGTCGACGGCGTTCGCATAGGCATGCTCGCTGAGCCGCGCCCCGGTTTGGCTGTTGACCGGCCGGCAGGCATAGGTGCCGAAGCTCTCGATGCGCCGCACGCGGCTCCCCAGCCGCCGCTCGGCCTCCGGCTGCACGCTTTCGCGGACCCACTGGGCGAAGGCGCGCGCGAGCGGGCAGCGCATCGCGCCGAGGTTGGTGACCGGCGTTCCGATCTCGGTCAGCTGCACTGCACCGACCGCCGAGCAGCCGCCGCCGAACTGCCGGTCCTCCAGCACGCGGAAGCCGACATTTTCCTGCGCCAGCGCGACATGGCATTGCAGCGTCTCGCGGTCCCCCGGCGCCTGCGCGCCGGGCACCTGCCGCGGCGGGCGCGGCCCGTCCGAGCGCGGAATGCAGGACGCGACGAGCGCCGCCGACAGGATGATGATGGCCCACCGCATCGGAAGAGTGTGGGGCGGCGGCGACGACGGGGTCAAGCCGCGACCGAGACCGTCATCCCGGCGAAGGCCGGGATCTCAGGGAGAGTGCGCACCGCCGGCTCTGGAGGGCGCCCTGCACGGGCGCGGCACTTTTCACCCCCCGAGATCCCGGCCTCCGCCGGGATGACGGACCTGCCCCCGGTTGACACCCGCCCTCGTGCCTCTATCCCCGGCGGCGGGCCACGCCGTCCCAACGCGGCGCGTGCTCTCTGCAAGGAGAGTTGTGACGATGTACGCTGAAAAACCGGCCGAAAAGCCGACACGACCCTATTTCTCCTCCGGCCCCTGCGCCAAGCCGCCGGGCTGGGGCCCCGAACATCTCGCATTGGGATCGCTCGGCCGCTCGCACCGCTCGAAGCTCGGCAAGGCGCGGCTCGGCCACGCCATCGAGCTCACCCGGCGCATCCTGCGCATCCCCGCCTCGCATCGCATCGGCATCGTCCCCGCCTCGGACACGGGCGCGGTCGAGATGGCCCTGTGGAGCCTGCTCGGGCCGAGGCCAGTCACCGTCTTGGCCTGGGAGAGCTTCGGCGAGGGCTGGATCACCGACGTCGTCAAGCAGCTCAAGCTCGACGCGACAATCGTCAGGGCGCCCTATGGCGAGCTGCCGGACCTTTCCCAGGTCGACTTTGACTCGGACGTCGTCTTCACCTGGAACGGGACCACGTCGGGCGTGCGCGTCCCGGACGGCGACTGGATCGCCAAGGACCGCAGCGGCCTCACCATCGCCGACGCGACCTCGGCGGTCTTCGCGCAGGACATCCCCTGGGAGAAGATCGACGTCGCCACCTTCTCCTGGCAGAAGGTGCTCGGCGGCGAGGGCGGCCACGGCGTGCTGATCCTCGGCCCGCGCGCGGCCGAGCGCCTCGAAAGCCACATGCCCGCCTGGCCGCTCCCGAAGATCTTCCGCATGACCAAGAACGGCAAGCTGATCGAGGGCATCTTCAAGGGCGAGACGATCAACACGCCCTCGATGCTCGCGGTCGAGGACTATATCTTCGCGCTCGAATGGGCGCTCGGCCTCGGCGGACTTTCCGCCCTCGTCGCCCGCGCCGACGCGAATGCCGCGGCGCTGTTCGAGTGGGTCGAGGCGACGTCCTGGGCCGAACATCTCGCCGCCGATCCCCCGACCCGCTCGAACACCAGCGTCTGCCTCAAATTCGCGGCGGACGCCGTCCGCGGTCTCGACGCGGAAGGCCAGGCCGCTCTCGTCAAGGAGATGGCGGCCCTGCTCGAGACCGAGGCTGCGGCCTTCGACGTCGCCAGCTACCGGGACGCGCCGCCCGGCCTGCGCATCTGGTGCGGCGCCACCGTCGAGACGGACGACATCCGCGCTCTCTGCCCCTGGCTGGACTGGGCCTTTCACGAGGCCCGCAGCCGCTGAGGAACCAAAAGATGCCAAGAGTTCTGATTTCGGATCCGATGGATCCGAACGCCGTCGCCATCTTTCGCGCCAACGGCGTCGAGGCCGACGAGAGGCCCGGCCTTTCGAAGGAGGAGCTGAAAGCGATCGTCGGCGGCTATGACGGCCTCGCCATCCGCTCGGCGACCAAGGTCACCGCCGAAATCCTCGACGCCGCGACGAGCCTCAAGGTGATCGGCCGCGCCGGCATCGGCGTCGACAATGTCGATATCCCCGCCGCCACCGCCCGCGGTATCGTCGTCATGAACACGCCCTTCGGCAATTCGATCACCACCGCCGAGCATGCCATCGCGCTGATGTTCGCGCTCGCCCGCGAGCTGCCCCAGGCCGACGCCTCGACCCAGGCCGGCAAGTGGGAGAAGAACCGCTTCATGGGCGTCGAGCTGACCAACAAGACCCTGGGCCTGATCGGGGCCGGCAATATCGGCTCGATCGTCGCCGACCGCGCTCTCGGCCTCCGGATGAAGGTCGTCGCCTACGATCCCTTCCTCACCGCCGAGCGCGCCGTCGCGATGGGCGTCGAGAAGGCCGAGCTCGCCGAGCTCCTCGCCCGCGCCGACTTCATCACCCTCCACACGCCGCTGACCGAACAGACTCGCAACATCCTCAGCCGCGAGAATTTGGCGAAGACCAAGAAGGGGGTGCGCATCATCAACTGCGCCCGCGGCGGTCTCATCGACGAGGCGGCGCTCAAGGACGCGCTCCACTCGGGCCAGGTCGCGGGCGCCGCGCTGGACGTCTTCGCCGAGGAGCCGGCCAAAGCGAGCCCGCTCTTCGGCACGCCGGGCCTGGTCGCGACCCCGCATCTCGGCGCCTCGACCACGGAGGCGCAGGTCAACGTCGCCATTCAGGTCGCCGAGCAGATGTCGGAGTTCCTGACCCGCGGCGGCGTCACCAACGCGCTCAACATGCCCTCGCTTTCGGCGGAGGAAGCGCCGCGCCTCCGGCCCTATATGGCGCTGGCCGAGAAGCTCGGCTCGCTGGTCGGCCAAGTCGACGGCCTCCGCGCCACCGGCCTCGCCATCGAGGTCGAGGGTGCCGCCGCGCAGCTCAACCAGAAGCCGATCACCGGCGCCGTCCTCGCCGGCTACATGCGCGTCTATTCGGACAGCGTGAACATGGTCAACGCGCCCTCGCTCGCCCGCGACCGGGGCCTCGACGTGCGCGAGATTCGCCACGACCGCGAGATCGACTACCACACCCTCGTCCGCGTCACCGCGACCACGCCCGAGGGCGAGCGCAGCGTCGCCGGCACCTTGTTCGGCAACGCCGCGCCGCGCCTCGTCGACATTTTCGGCATTCCGCTCGAGGCCGAGCTCGAAGGCGAGATGATCTACATCGTCAACGAGGACGCCCCCGGCTTCATCGGCCGCCTCGGCACCACTCTGGGCGAAGCGGGCGTCAACATCGGCACCTTCCACCTCGGCCGCCGCGCCGCCGGCGGCGAGGCGGTCGCCCTGGTCTCGGTCGACGGCCATATCGAGCCGGAGATCGTCGAGCGCATCGAAGCGCTCCCGGGCGTCAAACGAGTCAAGCCGCTGAGATTCTGATCAAGGCGGGACGCACGCCGAAGCCGGGCTTCGACAAGCTCAGCCCTAGCGGTTGTATGGATCGAAAAGCGATAGGATGGTCAACTACAGGCAGGTGCGACGACGCGAACCGCTAGCCCTGAGCCTGTCGAAGGGCGGATTGCAGCGCACCGGCGTTTTTTCCACCCCTCGCGCCACGCGGTCCCCCATGCTAAACCGCACGAACTACTCGAAAAGGGCCTGCCGATGCGCCTGCTGTTGCTTGTGACCGCCTTTTTCCTCGCCGCGCCGATCGCCGCCTCGGCGCTCGCCCAGGAACCCGAATGGCGCCAGTCCGCCGATTACGACGTGCTGCTCGAGCCGTTCGGCTTCGAGCCCGAGGAGCTACGCCTCGAAGCCGGCCGGCCGGTGCGCCTGCGCTTCGTCAATTCCGGGCAGCGCAGCCTCAGCTTCAGCGCACCCGCCTTCTTTCGCGCCGCCCGTATCCGCTCCGGCGACGACGCCGACCTCGGCGACGGCAGCTTCCGCCTCGAAGCCGGTGAGCGCCGCACCATCCGTCTCGTCCCCGCGGCAGGCCGCTACAAGATGCGCAGCTCCAATTTCTTCCACCGGCTGATGGGCATGAGCGGCCGGATCGTCGTCGAATAGGAGCCGATTGTGGCCAAGGAAAAGAAGCTCAAGGTTCCCAAGCGGATCGCCGGCGTCAAGATGCCCAAGAAGTTCAGGAAGCCGCTCAACAAGGCGCTCGCCATCGCCGAGAACCCGGCGACGCGCGACCTCGCCGTCGCCGCCTTGACCGCCGCCGCCGCCGCGCTCGCGCGGAAGGGGACCGAAAGCGGGCCGCGACGGCCGGGCGAGCCGGGGACCGATCCCGACCGCGCCGGCACGCTCGCCGACGTCATCATCGCCGCCGCGCTCGACGGCGCCCGCCGCCTGCTCGATCCTTCGGATGCCCCGAGCGACGCGCCCGAACCGCCCGGCGCCCCGGTCAAGCCGAGGCGCCGAGGCGCCGCCGCTAGCGCCCGGGCACCCGCCGCCGAGGTTCGCGGAGCGTAATCTGGCTGCGCAGCTGGCCGCGGATCGCGCTCTGCGGAAAGGCCTGGTTGTGGACGTTGACGTAGAAAGCGTGCGGGCGCGCGATCATCTCCGCCGCAAGCGCTGCGGCGACCGTGGCGCAGCCCTCGCTGCGCTCCGGCACGGGCACGGTCAGCTGCATCACCGGCGGCCCGACGCTGCCGGCCTCGCCGCGGTGGATATGAGCCGCCGTCGCCGGATCGATGCCGCGAGCGTTGAGCTCCCAGCAGACTTGGCCGCTTCGCGCGTCGACCCGAAGCCGCGCCGTCCCGGTTCCGTCGAGGTCGCCCGGCGGCACCGCCTGGAATCCGGTGAGCGTCGAGCTCAGCTCGAGCCGCCGGACCTCGCCCGGACTGGCACATGCGCAGAGCGCGAGCAGCGCCCCGCCCGAGATCAAGCCTGCGCGCATGTTTCTCTCCTTTTCCTTCGAGCGTCTCTTAGCCCGCCGGTCGCGCTTGCAGAAGCCCCACGCGGCCGCCACAGGACGTGCCATGTGCAATCTCTATTCCATGACCTCGAACGTCGAGGCGATCAGGCGCCTGTTCGGCCGCTTCGAGGGCGACACCTCGAACCTCCCGCCGTTTGAGGAAATCTATCCGGGCAAGCCCGCCCCCGTCCTCCGGCGCACCGAGGGCGGCGGCCTGAAGCTCGAGACGATGCGCTGGGGATTCCCGCCCCCGCCCGCAGCCGGCAAGAGGCCGATCACCAACGTCCGCAATCTCAATTCGCCGTTCTGGCGCACGGCCCTGGGGCGGCCGGACCGCCGCTGCATCGTTCCGGCGACGAGCTTTTGCGAATGGCGGGGAGAGGTCGGCGCGAAGGAGAAGGTCTGGTTCTCGCTGCGCGACGAGGACCGGCTCCCGTTCACCTTCGCCGGCATCTGGCGGCCGACCGAGGACGGGCCGGCCATGGCCTTCCTTACCTGCGACGCCAATCCTCTCGTCGCTGAAATCCACCCCAAGGCGATGCCGGTGATGCTCGATCCGGACGGCGCGCGGCGCTGGCTCGAGGACGAGCGCGAAAGCGCCTGCGCCCTCGCAATCCCCTACCCGGCGGAAGCGATGCGCATCCTCGCCTGAGCGCGGTGGACTGCGCTCGTCCTCACTCCGCCGCGAGCAACGTCTCGGCGCCGCCGAGATCGACGCTGACCAGGCGGCTGACGCCTTTTTCGACCATGGTGACGCCGAACAGTCGGTGCATTCGGCTCATCGTCACTGCGTTGTGCGTGACGATCAGATAGCGCGTGTCGGTCTCGGCGGTCATCCGGTCGAGCAGGTCGCAGAAGCGCTCGATGTTCGCATCGTCCAGGGGCGCGTCGACCTCGTCGAGCACGCAGATCGGCGCGGGCTTGGTCAGGAACAAGGCGAAGATGAGGGCGATGGCGGTCAGCGCCTGCTCGCCGCCCGAGAGCAAAGTGAGCGTGGCGAGGCGCTTCCCCGGCGGCTGCGCCATGATCTCGAGGCCGGCTTCGAGCGGGTCGTCCGATTCGACCAGCTCGAGATGCGCCTGGCCGCCCTGGAAGAGAGTGGTGAACAGGCTGCGGAAATGGCGGTCGACCTGCTCGAAGGCGGCGAGCAGGCGCACGCGGCCCTCGCGGTTCAAGCTGCCGATCGAGCCGCGCAGGCGGTGGATCGCCTGGCCGAGCTCGTCGCGCTCGGCGGCCGAGCTCTCGCGACCCTCCTCAAGCTCCGCCAATTCGCGCTCGGCGACGAGGTTGACGGGGCCGATCCGCTCGCGCTCGGCCGAGAGCCGGTCCATGCGCGCCGATTCCTGGGCGGCAGGCTCGATATTCGCCTCCTCGAAGCCGAGCTTCTCGGGAAGGAGCGGCGGCGGGCATTCGAAGCGCTCGCCGGAGATGCGGCCCATCTCGACGCGGCGCATTTCCTGGTTTTCGTGGCGGGCGACGGCGCCGGCGCGGGCCTCGCGGGCGACGCTGAGCGCCTCGCCGGCGTCGGCCAGGCGCTGCTCGGCGGCGCGCAACGCCTCCTCGGCGCCGCGCTCGGCAGCCGCGGCTGCCTCGGCCGCTTCGAAGGCTTCGAGGCTCTCTCCCTCCATCTCGGCGACCCGTGCCGCGATCCGCTCCGGCGCGCCGACGAGGCGCCCCGCCTCTTCCTCGGCTTCGGCGATGCGCGTTCCGAACTCGGCGTGGCGCTTGTCCGCCTCGGCTGCGCGGACCTGCCAGTCGGCGCTCTCGGCCGCGGCCTGGCCGGCGCGCTGCTTGTCGGCGGCGATGGCGCGGGCGTGCGTGGCAGCCTCCGCGCGGACTTCGGCGAGCGCCTGCTGCGCGGCCTCGGCGCGCCCGCGAAGCTCGGCGACGCGGGCCTCGGTGGCGGCGGAATCCGGCAAGGCGGCGACGATCGCTTCGGCCTCCTCGGCGCCGCGGGCGGCGTCGGCGCGGTCGGCTTCGGCGAGGTCGGCGCGCTCGGCCAGGCCGGTGCGCCTCAGCTCGAGCCGCTCGATCGCGACATTGGCCTGGTCCTCGGCCCGCGCGGCCTCGCGGATGGCGGCGCCGGCTGCCGCTTCGGCGCGGCGGGCGGCGTCGGCCTGGGTGCGGGCGGCGTCGATCCCGGCCCGCGCCGCGTCGATCCGCTGCTCGGCCGCTGCGAGGGCCGCTGCCGCTTTCGGCAGCCCCGCCTCGATCTCGGCGAGCCGGTTGACCCGGATCAGCCGCTCGGCGGCGGCGGCGCCGAGGCCGGTCGCGACATAGCCGTCCCAGCGGCGCAGGCGCCCGTCCCGGGTGACGAGGCGCTGGCCGACGGCAAGGGCGATCGAGCCGTCGTCGGCGTCGACCACGCCGATCTGGCGGAGACGCCGCGACAGAGCGGCGGGTGCGGAGACATGGTCGGCGAGCGGGAGGCAGCCGCCCGGCAAGGCCGGGTCGCCCTCCCCCGCCGGCGCCCCGGCCCAGCGGCGTGGCGCCTCGCCGGCGAGCGCGGCGTCGAGATCCTCGCCGAGCGCCGCGGCGAGCGCCCGCTCGAAGCCGGGCTCGGCCCTGACGTGGTTGATCGCGCGGTCGCCGCTCATGCCCTCGACTGCCTTGACCAGCGCCCGCGCCTCCGATTCGAGCGCGGCGAGCGCGGCGCGCGCCGACGCGCCTTCGCTCTCGGCCGAGTCGCGGTCCGCCGCGGCCTGCTGGCGCCGCGCCTCGGCCGACGCGATCGCCTGCTGCGCCTCGGCGAGCGCCGCTTCGGCGGCCTGCCTCGTCCTGACCGCCGCGCTTCTCGCTTCGACCAGCGGCGCGGCTTCGCCCACCTCCGCCATCTGCTCGGCAAGGCGCTGCGCCTCGGCCGCGGCGCGGGCGAGCCGGGCGCGGGCGGCTTCGAGGCCGGCGGCGGCGACCCGCGCCTCCGCCTGCTCGGCGGCCTGGACGGCGCGGACGCGGGCGAGCGCGGCCTCCGCCTCGCGCGCCGCATCCTCGAGCGCGACGGTGCGCACGTCGATCGTCGCACGGCCGGCCTCGGCCGCGGCGAGGCGGCGCTCGATCTCGGCGCCTTCCTCCTCCAGCCGGGCAAGCGCGGCCCTGGCGTCCTCACGCAGCGCCGCTTCGCGGGCGCGGTCGGCGGCGAGCGTGGCGCGGCGCTCGCCGAGCTCGGCGATGCGGCGCGTGACCGTGTCGCGCTCGGCGCGAAGGGTGGCGAGCCGGTGGCCGAGCGCGGTGGCATGGTCGCGTGCCGTCTGCGCTTCGAGGCGCTTGCCGGCGAGCGCCTTGGCCGCCTCGGACTGGTAGGCGGCGGCGGCACGCTGGGCCTCGGCGGCGCGCTCGACCGCGTCGACGGCAGCCTCTGCTTCCTTCTGGGCGGCATCGGCGGCTTCGGCGGCCTCGCGCCAGCGTGCGAAGACCAGGCGCGCCTCGGCGATCCTGATCTGGTCGGAGAGCTTGCGGTAGCGCTCGGCCGCGCGCGCCTGCCGGCGGAGCGCGCCGGCGCGGCTCTCCATGTCGGAGAGCATCTCGTCGATCCGGGTGAGATTGGCCTCGGCGGCGCGCAGTTTCTGCTCGGCATCCTTCCTGCGCACGTGCAGGCCGGCAATGCCCGCCGCTTCCTCGAGCATCAGCCGCCTCTCGGTCGGCTTGGCGGCGATGACCGCGCTGATCTTGCCCTGGCTGACCAGTGCCGGCGAGTGGGCGCCGGTGGCGGCGTCGGCGAACAGCAGGGCGACATCCTTGGCGCGCACGTCGCGGCCGTTGACCCGGTAGGCGGAACCGGCACCGCGCTCGATCCGGCGAGTCACTTCCATTTCGCCTTCGCGGGCAACGCCGAAATCGCCGGCGAGGTCGTCGGCTTCGGGCTCGACCAGCAGCGAGACTTCCGCGAAGTCGCGCGGCGGGCGGATCGAGGTGCCGGCGAAGATGACGTCGTCCATGCCGCCGCCGCGCATCGACTTCGGCGAGCTCTCGCCCATCACCCAGCGAATGGCCTCGAGCACGTTCGACTTGCCGCAGCCGTTGGGGCCGACGACGCCGGTGAGGCCCGGCTCGATCCTGAGTTCGGCCGGCTCGACGAAGCTCTTGAAGCCCGCGAGCTTGAGACGCTTTACCTGCAAAGAAGCCCCCCGAGCACAGCCACTTCGCTCTACCTCCCCGCCCGCAGCAGCGGCTCCAGGGCCGCCCAGTCGTAGACATCGGGAGCGAGCGCGCCGTTGATCAGGAAGCTCGGCGTGCCCTGGACGCCGAGCGCCTCGGCCGCGGCCTTGATCTCGTCGAGCCGGGCCGCGCCGCGCTCGTCGGCGAGACAGGCGGCGACGTCGACGCCGTGCCCGGCGGCGATCGCGTCAAAGCCCGCCAAGGCCGCGATGCGCTGTCGCAGAGCGCCGCCGCTGAGGCCGCGCACGCTCCCGATCTCGGCCTGGCCGAGCGCTTCCAGCCGCGCGAACCAGGCGTCCTGCGCGATAAGGATCGCGTCGTTCAAGGCGAAGGCGCGATCAGGCGCTGCGCACCGGTTGAGCTGCGAACCGACGGCGGCGATCGGATCGAGCGGGAAGGGGCGGATCTCGAAGCTGACCCGCCCGCTCGCGACCGGACCGGCGATCAGCGCCGGGGCGCCAGCCTCGGCGAAATGGCGGCAGTGGGGGCAGGTCAGCGAAACATATTCGACGACCTTCAGCACCGCCGCCGGATTGCCCATGCGGAAGCCGCCTTCGGGCGTCGCGACGATCGTCCTCGTCCAATCGCGCGGCGTGGACCCCGGCGCTTGCGCGATCGCGATGTCCGCGCTGCCGCCCAGCGCCAGGATCGCCGCCGCGACGAGCTGCAGGAATCGCCGCGCCACGATCACAGGTGCGCCTGGATCGCGGCTTCGACCTCCCGCCAGGTGTCGGCGCCGACGACGAGCTCGCCATTGATCAGGAAGTTCGGCGTGCCCTCGACGCCTTCTTCGCGCGCCGCTCGGGCGCTGATGTCCGCGAGCCGCTGCAACTCACCCTGGTTGGCGAGGCATTGCCCGACCTGCGCTTCGGGCATGCCGCGCTGGCGGAAGAACTGATCGACTCCGGCCGCGCGAGTGAGGAAGGCGGCTCTCTGCGCCGGCGCCATCCCCTGGGCCTGAGACAGCTGCGGATCGGCCCGGTCCCGCCACTCGGACTGCGAGGCATAAAGCTGGTCGCTCAACGTGAAGAAGGCCTGCGGCCCCTGACAAGCCAGCAGCAGGAAGATGCCGGGATCGGTCGGGAAGATCAGGAACGGGCGATATTCCCAGCTGACCTGGCCGGTGCGGATATATTCGCGAAGCCGGGCGCCGCCCTGCTCGGCGAATTCCTTGCAGTGCGGGCAGGTGATCGAGGCATATTCGACCAGCTTTACCGGCGCATTCGGATTGCCCATGACGAACCCTTCGGCCGATCGCGACACCGTCTGGGTCCAGTCGCCGTTATTGGGCGCGGCTACGCGCTGCAGCGCTTCGGGCCCCTTGGCCGGGTTCACCTGATTGCCTGCGTCGTCGTCCCCGCAGGCAGCGAGGAGGAGCGCGAGGGACATGAGCCCCGCGCCGGTCATTTTATTCATCGTCTTCCTTCTCCACCGATAATGCCGACCACCGGAATCGCGGCGATAACGGGTTCTTCAGGCGCGCCGAGGCCGCGCGCAAGAGCCTCCAGGCAGGCACGAAGCTCCGGATCGCCGACCTGGAGCAGCGAATCCCCAAGCCCGACCGGCACCGGCCTGAGGCTCGGCGGCGCGGGGCGCGTCTTGGCTTTTTCCATCTGGACGATGCCTTGCCGGAAGCTCACCCGCTCGACCGCGGCATAGCCGAAGAAGCGGTTGACCCGCTCGACGATGGTCGGCGCGACATGCTGCATCATCGGCGCGTGCGCGCCCTCGACGACCAGGGTGAGGACGCCGGACGAGCGGCGCCCCGGCGGGAAGCGGATCGATTCGGGCGCGGACACGGCGGCGTAGCGGTGGCCGACGATTTCCTTCCAGCGGCTTACGATGGAGGACTGGACGAAGCCGAAGCGGCGGAAGGCGGCGCCGCCTGCCGCGTGCACCATGTCGGAGACCGGCCGCGCCCGCTTCGAGCGGGGCGCCTCCGCGCGCGCCTTCTTGCCAGTTCCAGCCGGTTTCGCCATCGCTCCGAGCATGGCATAGCCGCGGCGTGCGCGTCGATGCATCAAATGCCCTCCTCGGCTGGTATGCTGTGGATAAAAGGACCCTTCCATGGCGCGCGGCCGCCGGCGAGCGCGCCGATCCGTACCGCGTCTGGCTCTCCGAAATCATGCTCCAGCAGACGAGAGTGGCCGCGGTCCGGCCCTATTTCGAGACCTTCACCGCGCGCTGGCCGACGGTGGCGGCGCTCGCTGCGGCGCCCGACCAGGAAGTGATGACCGCCTGGGCGGGCCTCGGCTATTATGCCCGGGCCCGCAACCTCCTCGCCTGCGCCCGGGCCGTAGTCCGCGACCGGGAGGGGCGTTTCCCCGAAGAGGAGGCCGATCTCGCCAAACTCCCCGGCATCGGCCGCTATACGGCGGCAGCGATCGCAGCGATCGCCTTCGGCCGGCGGGCCGTGGTGGTCGACGGAAATGTAGAGCGCGTCGTCGCCCGCCTCCATGCCGTCGCGGAGCCGATCCCGGGTGCGCGTGCCAAGCTCCATGCGTTGGCCGATGCGCTGACGCCGGCAGGGCCCAGCGGCGACTTCGCTCAGGCGATGATGGACTTGGGCGCCATGGTCTGTACGCCCCGCGCCCCCGCCTGCACGCGCTGCCCGCTCTCGCCCCATTGCGCGGCCCGCGCTTCGGGCGAGCCCGAACGCTATCCGGTCAAGGCCGCCCGCACGAAGCGGCCGTCGCGCAACGGCACGGCCTACTGGCTCGAGCATCGGGGCGATGTGCTGCTCGTGAAGCGGCCCGCGCGCGGCCTGCTTGGCGGCATGGTCGCGCTTCCGACCGATGCGCCGCCGGCGGACGAAGCCTGGCGCGAGGCCGGCAGCGTCGAGCATGTCTTCACCCATTTCGCCCTCACCATGCGCCTGCTCTGCGCCAAGGCGACCGCGCGCGAGGTGGACGGCCTGTGGTGGCCGATCGCGCGGATCGGCGAAGCCGGTCTGCCGACGCTCTACGCGAAGCTCGCGGTGCGGGCCGCGCAGTGGCGGGAAGCGCTTACGCCAGCTTAAAGCGAGCGGATCAATCGCATAGCGACTGCGATCCAGGCAGGATCGGCGACGACCGACTGCCGCTGGCCGGCACCGAGCGGAAGGATGTGGAGCTTGCCCTCCTCTCGCCCGATCAGGCGACCGAAGACGAACCGCCCGGCCGGGCGCGGAATGAGGACATCCCGGTTCATCGCCTTCCCGAAATCCTCGGGCGCGAGGCGCTGGCACCAGATTTCGTCGCCGCTGCGATAGTCGCCGACACCGGCGCCGACCGTGACCGCGACCAGGCCGGCCTCGGTCTGAGGCGGAATGACGACGCCCTCGCGGCGCGGCGCGCGGGCGCCGTCCGGCTCGAGAGTCGCCGCGATCGGCACATCTTCGCGGTCGGGAAGCTTGACGAGGTCGCCCCCTTCGACGCCCAGCGCCCTCGCGATCCGGTTCAACCAACCGACCGAAACGGTGCGCGTCCCGGTCTCGAGCCGTCCGATCGTCTGGGGCGTGGTCGGCGGCTCGCAGCGGTCGGCGACATTCTGGAGGGTCATCTTCTTGGCCCTGCGCACTTCCCGGATCCGAGTGATCATCCTGATCTCCTAACCAGCACGGTTATTTCATTTTCCTACAACATACCTGCTGTGGCAAGAGTTTCTTTCGCGATTCGAAAAAAGGGCGCGCGATGAAGGAAAGACGCAACAGGCTGCTGGTCGAGCGGCCGCTTACGGATACGGAATGCGCGCGGCCGCCCCGGGAGGGCCGACGGGCGCGCAACCGCGCGGTGCGGTCGGTAACGGTCAACCTCGCCGAATCGCCCTTGGGCTGGCTCAAGGCGCGCGGCCACGTGTCAGTGCGGCAGTTCGAGGCGGGCGAGCGCCTGCGCGACGATTGGGAGCGGGCGCAATATGGGCCGGGCGTGACGATGCGCTGGGACGCGGCGCCGCTCGCGGGCGGCCGGCGCGCGGCGCCGGCGGAGACCGGCGCCAGCGAAAGCCAGATTGCTGCCCGGCGCCGCTTCGAGGAAGCGGTGGCGGCGGCCGGCGGCGGCCTCAGCGACGTCCTGTGGCGCGTGGTCTGCGCCGGCGAGGGAATGCGCGAGGTCGAAACTGCGCTCGGCTGGCCGGCGCGCGCGGGCAAGCTCGTCCTTACGCTCGCTTTGGACCGCCTTGCCGATTTCTACCGTGTCCGCTGAGCGCATGCCCGCCTTGGCCGTTGAGGAGTAATGCCGCTCCGAATCTGCACCCTTGCCGTGGTGCGCCGGAACGGCGACAAGTCGGGCGCGGCCCGGCATGCCCAGCGTGCGAAGCGACTGTCGCGGCGCGCCCCGTACGGAAGGCCGCGCGATGAAGCACCTCCTTGCAATAGCCGCGGCACTGCTCTTCGTCGGCTGTGGCGAGCGGGCGGAGCGGAACGATAATGCCGCGGCGGCTGCGCCGCCCCCGCTCCAGTTTGCGCAGGGATCTGCCGATCCGTTGCGCCACGGTGAGCGGATTGCCCGCATTCTGGGCTGCCGCGGCTGCCATGAAGACGACATGACCGGCAGTGCGTGGATCGAGGATCCGAATGAAGCGATCCTGTGGACGTCCAACCTGCGACGCGCCGTGCCCGGCTATAGCGACGCCGCGCTCGAGCGGGCGATCCGGAGCGGCGTCCGTGCCGACGGCTCGCCGCTCTGGGCGATGCCATCGGAGTATTTTACCGACCTGTCCGCGCCCGACATGGCCGCTCTCATCCGCTATTTGCGTGCGCAACCTCCGACGGGCGACGTCCATCCTCGCCCCGTTTTCGGGCCGGCCGGCCGGCGCGATATCGCCAGCGGGGAGTGGAAGTCCGCACTCGAGGAGGTCCGCCTCGGCCGCGGCCGCGGCCCGGCGGCCGCTCCCGGCAACCACGACTGGGCGCGCTACATGATCCGCGCGACCTGCAGCGAATGCCACGGCCTCGATCTGCGCGGCCGTCAGGAGGCGGAAGGGCCGCGCGCGCCGCCCGACCTCGTCGTCGTCGTCGCCGGCTATTCGCGCGGCCAGTTCCGCCACCTGATGCGGACGGGCGAGCCGCCGGGCGGACGTGACCTCGGGCTGATGGCGAGGGTCTCGCGCGGCCGCTTCGCATTCCTGACGCAGCCGGAGGTGGACGCGATCTACGACTATCTCGCCGCCCGCGCGGCGGCTGCGCGATGAGGCTTGCCACGCCGGGCGCGGCGGGTTTAGTATCGAATTGAAACGGAACAAGGAGCCCCCCTCATGATCGTCTACGGCTCATCCTTGTCGCCATTCGTCCGCAAGGTTCTCGCATTCGCGGCGGAAAAAGGGATCGACGTCGAATCGAAGCTTGTCGGCCTCGGCTCGGAGGACCCCGAGTTCCGCGAGGCCAGCCCGTTCGGCAAGATTCCGGGCTTCCGGGACGGCGCTTTCGCCATCTCCGATTCCACCGCGATCATCGCCTATCTCGATGCGCTGCGGCCAGAGCCGAACCTCATTCCCACCGATCCCAAAGCGCGCGCGCGGACGGTCTGGTACGAGGAGTTCGCGGACACGATCCTGTGCTCCTGCGGCGCCAAGATGTTCTTCAACCGGATCGTCGCGCCACGCTTCCTCCGCCGCGAGGGCGACCTCGCCGCCGCCGACGTCGCCGAAGCCACCGAGCTGCCGCCCCTGCTCGACTATCTCGAGCGCGTGATTCCGGAGAGCGGATTCCTCGTCGAGGACCGCCTCACCCTCGCCGACATCGCGGTGGCCAGCCCTTTTGCCAATCTGCGCCATCTCGGCCTCGATCTCGACGCGGCGCGGCGGCCCAAGGTCCTCGCTTATGCGGATCGCATCCTCGCCCGAGACAGCTTCCGGACGTATCTCGAGATGGAAACGGCCGTCCTGCAGCGGTCCGCCTAGTCGGGGCCGCTTGCTATCTCGGCCGGCACTGGCTGGCGGCGCGGCGGGGCCCGAAACGGGCGCGGTACCGCAATTGACACCTCACGCCCCCCTGCCTATCTCGCGCGGCGGCATTGCCCGATCGTCTAATGGTAAGACTACGGACTCTGAATCCGTCAATCGAGGTTCGAATCCTCGTCGGGCATCCACCTTCCCCCGATCGCGGACGCGCTGCCCTCAGGCCGCCATCCACTCCCGCACCCGCCGCTCGAGCACGGTGAGCGGCATCGCGCCGCCGAGCAGGACGATGTCGTGGAAGGCCTTCAAGTCGAAGCGGCTTCCCATCCGCCGCTCGGCCTCGGCGCGCAGATTGGCGATCACCGTCTGGCCGATCTTGTAGGCGGTCGCCTGGCCCGGCCAGACCGTGTAGCGCTCGATCTCGCGCACCGCCGAGCCTTCCGGCTCCGCGGCATTGTCGACCATCCAGCGGATCGCCTGCTCGCGGCTCCAGCGCTTGTGGTGGAGGCCGGTGTCGACCACCAGCCGCGTGGCGCGGAAGAGGTAGGACTGGAGATAGCCGATCCGGCCGAACGGTTCGTCGGAATAGACGCCGAGCTCGTCCGCGACGCGCTCCGCATAGAGCGCCCAGCCTTCGGAATAAGCGGAGAAGCCGCCGGTGCGCCGGTAGATGGGCAGCTCCCCCGCCTCGCGGGCGATCGAGATCTGGAAATGGTGGCCCGGAACCGCCTCGTGGTAGGTGAGGGTGGGCAGGCCGATGGTCGGCCATTCGTGCGTGTCCTTGAGGTTGATGTAATAGGCGCCCGGGCGCGAGCCGTCCAAGGACGCGCCCTGATAATAGCCGCCCGGCGCGCCGGCCTCGATGTCCACCGGCACGCGGCGGATCTCGACCGCGGCGCGGGGGATGGTGTTGAACACGCGCGGGAGAAGCGGCGTGATCTCGCGCACCTGCTCGTTGAGGCTGGCGAGGAGGCGGGCGCGGCCCTCGTCGGTGTTGGGGATGAGGAAGCGCTCCTCCCGGTTGAGCGCGTTGATCCGTTCGCCGACCGTGCCGCGCGTATAGCCCTGGGCCCGGAGCAGGGCGTCGAGCTCGGCGTGGAGGCCGCGCACCTGGTCGAGGCCCATCTGATGGACCTCCTCGGGACTCATCGTCGTCGTGTTGTTGGCTTTCAGCGCATAGGCGTAATAGCTCTCGCCGGCCGGCAGCTTCCAGACGCCGGCGTCGTGGTTCGCGCGGCGCCGAACCGTCCGGAGCGCGGTGAGCTGGCGATCCAGCGCGTCCGCGATCGGGCCGGAGACGAGCGCGGTCGCCTGCGCCTCCCAGTCGCCCCCGAAATTGGCCGCGGCCGCGCGACGCGCAAGCGAGCGCACCAACGTCGTCTGGCCGGCCGGCGTCGCGCGCAGCCGCTCGACATTGCCGATCGCCTTGTCGAGGATGAAGTCTGGAGCAACGACGCCGACCGAAGCGTCGTGCTCGACCCGCTCGGTTTCCTGGTCGACGTTGCGCGCGAAATCGCGCAGCCGCGAGAGATAGGCTTCGGCGTCCTCGCGCGTGCGTACCGGGTGCTGGGCGTCGAGGAAATCGGGCACGGAGTAATAGGATCCGCCGAGCTGGCTGACGGTGTAGGGCGCGGGCCGGCCGCCGAAGCTGCCGTAATGGTAGCGCGTGCCTTCGCGCAGCAGATCCTGCCGGAACATGGCGATGTCGTAGCTGAGCTGGCCGGCGGGGCTGAGGCCGGCGCGGCCGAACTCGGCGAGCTGGCGGTGCCGGGCGAGCGCTTCGGCGCGCTCGGCGGCGAGCTTGGCGCGCGAGGCATCGCCCAATTGCCCGCGCAGGTAAGCGAGCTCGCCGGTGTCGAGGCCGAGATTGGTCGCGAAGGTCGGATTGTCGCGCAGGTCCGCGTCGAACCAGGCCTGGAGAATGTTGTGCAGGCCCTGGTCGCGCGCCTCGGCGCTCTCGCGCGGCCGCGTCGCGCAGCCGCCCGCGCCGAGCAGAGCAAGCGAGGCGGAGCTCAGGAGGAAGGTGCGGCGATCGAGCATGGCGGGTCTCCCGTCGAGAGGTCGCCGAAGCCGTTAGTCCTGCCGCGTTCCCGCGGCAACGCCTGCCTCAGATCCGCGCGCTGAACGTGTCGCAGACGGCGGGGTCGCCGCTTTCGAGGCCGCGGCGGAGCCAGGCCATGCGCTGGGCGGCGCTGCCGTGGGTGAAGCTTTCGGGCACGACCCGCCCCTGCGACTGGCGCTGCAGCGTGTCGTCGCCGATCGCCTCGGCGGCGCGCATGCCTTCCTCGAGGTCGCCGGGCTCCATCCGGTCGCGGTTGCGGCCGGCCCAGACGCCGGCGTAGCAGTCGGCCTGCAGCTCGTCGCGGACCTGAACCTGGTTGCCCTCGGCAGGCGAGACGCGCGCCTGCTGACGCCGGGCATTCTCCAGCACTCCGGTCAGGAACTGGATGTGGTGTCCGACCTCGTGGGCGATCACATAGGCCTGGGCGAAGTCGCCGGCGGCGCGGAAGCGGGTCTGGAGCTCCTGGAAGAAACTGGTGTCGAGATAGATGCTGTTGTCGGTCGGGCAGTAGAAGGGGCCCATGGCGGCCTGCGCCGCGCCGCAGCCGGATTGGCCCGTACGTGCGTAGAAAGTGAAGAGCGGCGCTCGGTACTGCTCGCCCCGCTCGCGGAAGATCTGCGTCCAGGCGTCCTCGGTGCTTTTCAGGACGCGGCAGGAAAAGGCGCTGGTCTCGTCCACCTGACAGGCCCGGATCGCAGCGGTGGCCCCGGCCGCGCCGCCCTTCGCGGCCGTCTGCTGCTGAGGCGAGACCGCGCCGCTGCCGCCGCCCGTGCCGCCGCCCATCATCGTGAAGGCGCAATAGCCGAGCGCGAGGATCAGCACGCCGCCGATGCCGAAGCGGCTGAGGACCAGGCCGAACAGCATGCCGAACATGCCGCCGCCCCCGCCGAAGCCGCCGCCTCCGAAGCTTTGGCCCCGCTGATCGCGGACATTCTCGCTGAACCCAACATCGTCGAGACGCATGACAGACCCTTTCGTGACGGCGCCGGGACAATGCTCGGGCGATGCGGGTGGTTGCAAAACACCGTGCAGGGTGAAACAGACGCCGTCATTCCGGCAAAAGCCGGAATCCATGAACAATGCGACGAAGGGTCGAGGGCGTCGGTGTTCGTGGACCCCGGATCAAGTCCGGGGTGACGGATGCCAGATCAAGGAAATCGCCGCCCATGTTTCTCACCGGCAAGACCGCGCTCGTCACAGGCTCTACCTCGGGCATCGGTCTGGCCGTCGCGCGGGCGCTGGCCGGCGAGGGAGCGAGGATCATCCTGAACGGCTTCGGCGACCGCGCCGAGATCGCCGCGCTGCAGGCGGAGCTGGGCGCATCCTACAGCGATGCCGACCTCACTCGCGCCGATGCGATCGAAGCGATGATGGCGGAGGCGGGCGAGGTCGACATCCTGGTCAACAATGCCGGCATGCAGCATGTCGCGCCGATCGACCAGTTTCCGGTCGAGAAATGGGACCTGCTGATCGCGCTCAACCTGACAGCCGCATTCCACACCATCCGGCTCGCCCTTCCGGCCATGAAGGCGAAGGGCTGGGGCCGGATCGTCAACACCGCCTCCGCCCACAGCCTCGTCGCCAGCCCGAACAAGGCGCCCTATGTCGCGTCGAAGCACGCGATCGCCGGCCTCACGAAGGCGGTCGCGCTGGAGACGGCGACGAGCGGCGTTACGGTCAATTGCATCAGCCCGGGCTACGTCTGGACGCCGCTCGTCGAGAACCAGATCCCGGACACGATGAAGGCGCGCGGGCTGACGCGCGAGCAGGTGATGAACGACGTCCTCCTCGCCGCCCAGCCGACCAAGGAATTCGTCACCGTCGACCAGGTCGCCGCTCTCGCGCTCTTCCTGTGCCGCGACGAAGCGTCGGCGATCACCGGCGCGAACCTCTCTATGGACGGGGGCTGGACAGCGGCCTGAGCGGCGCGCGCTTCAATAGGCGCCCCAATAGACCTTGGCGAGCGGCAGACGCAGCATCCGGCCGGCGCCTCCGATCGCTTCGCGGACCGCCGGACGCTCGCGCAGCTCGGCCCAGCGGCGGGCGATGGGATCGTCCCGCTCGTCGGGCGCGGTACGCTCGTAGGCCTGCAGGTCTTCGAGCAGTGTCTCGTCGCCTTGTGCGCGCAACCGTCTCAGCAGCAACGCTTCCGCCGCCTCGAGGTCGCCCAGGCAGAGCAGGGTGCGGCTCAGCGCCGGTGCGTTCGCATTCTCCTGCCCGCGCATCCAGTCGATCTTCTCCGCCGCTTCGTCCGCGCGGCCGAGATCTGCGAGTGCGCAAACCAAGCCGGAGGCGATCCACATCCGAGCGGCCATGTTCGAGTTCGGCCCCCATCGGGCATCGATCCGCCTCGCATGGGCGAGCGCTTCTGTGTGGCGGCCGGCGCGGCGCAGTACTGCGACGTGGTTGATCGTCTGGGAAATCAGCTCGGGGTGGCGACCGACGTCCATCGCCGCCAGCCGCGCCATGAGCGCCACTCCCTCGTCGCGCTGGCCAAGGTCGAGCATCGCGTAGACCGCCTCGTTGACCAGCCAGTTGCCAAAGGGGCGCAGCGCCGTCTCCTCGGGATCGGCGAGGAATCGCTGGGCCGCAACCAGCGCCTCGGCCGGCCGCCCGACAAGCCGGAGGAAGCGGACCCGGCCGTGAGCGATCTCGGCGTCATCGGGCGCCGCCGCCAGCGCGGCCCTGCCCGCTTCGTCGGCATAGGCGACCGCGGCTGCGAGCAGATCGAGCGGCTCGCCCGGATCGCGAATGGCTTCGTAGCGGCCGAGCACCAGAAGCGACAGGAGGATGTCCGGCGCTTGGATCGTGCGTGCGATCGCGGCGGCGGCGGCCGTTTCGCCACGAAGCCGGCGCCGCTCGAGAGCGCCGAAGCGGATCGCATCGCGCCGCGTCAGACGGTCCTCGCCCGGCCAATCGAGCGCGAACAGGGCTTCAATGAAGCGCACATGGACCTCGCCCTCGCCGCGTCCGAGAAAGTAACGCGTGACGGCATCCACGGTCGCCGGCTCTAAACGCCTATGCAGCTCACTTCTTCGGGTCGCCGGCACGTTGCGCGCCGCCGACTCGACGACCGAGACCATGCGCGGCAGGTCTCCGATCCGGCCGGCGGCGCGCCAGAGCTGCGCGTAGATTTCGGGCTGCGCTCCCCCCATCGCGAGGCGCCGGTCGATCGACGCTGCCGCTTCGACCTTGCGCTCGAGGCCGGCAAGCGCGAGCGCTCGAAGCAACAGCAGGGTCTCGTTGTCGGCGGAAATGCCGTGCGCCGAGCCAAAGGCCTCCATCTCGGCGAGCGACCGCTCCGCATAGGCGCGGTCGCGGACCAGCCGGTTCGCATCGATGCGCAGCTCGCGCGGCGCAGGCTGCTCTGCCGAAGGCGCTGGAGGCGCCGGCCCATTTTGCACAAGGGCCGCGACCATAACCGCCAGCGCCGCGAGCGACGAAAATGCCATTCGGCGCTCCTCAAAAGCCGTAGGTGCGCGCGGTGAGCGGCAATCGCAGGCGATGGCCGACGCGGGCCAAGGCGGCCTGCACGGCTGGCCGAGCGCCGAGCTGGTCGAATTGCGCACGCAGCCGCTGCCAGGCCGGCGGCGAGGTCGACGGGTCCCAATCCTGGAGCCACAGGATCGCCTGCTCGCGCCACAGCTCGCTTTCCAACGCGGAGATCAGCACGCGCTCAGCCCCCTCCATCTCGCCGCGGCAGAGCCGGGCCTGGATCATGGCGGTGGGATTCTCCGCTGCCTTGGGCTCCATCAGCAGGAGCCACTGGTCGGACTCGGCGCGGCGTCCGAGGGCCGTGGCCGCGCAAGCCGCGTTCCCCCAAACGAACATGTTGCCATAATCGTTGGCGATCTCTGCGCCGGCGGCCGCGAGCCGCGTCGATTCGCGGAGCGCCTCCTCGTTGCGCCCGAGCTGGAGCAGCATGAGCGTGAAGTTGATGCTGGTGCTGATGAGGTCCGGCTGCCGGGCAAGGTCCATCGCGGCGAGCGGGCGCATCAGCTCGATCGCCTCGTCCAGCGCGCCGGTTGCAATCAGCGAGAAGGCCGCCTCGTTGACAAGCCAGAAGCCGCGCGGGTGGCGGGCCACCACCAGCGACGGATCGCCCATGAGCGGAAGCAGCAGTTGGAGCACCTCGCTGTCCCGGCCGACCGAGCGAAGGAAGGCCGCACGGTGGACGACGGCATCGGTATCCTCCGGCGCGGCGGCGAGCGCCGCCGCGGTCGAACGGTCCTCCTCGGCGATCGCGGCGCGGACGCGGGCCACACGGTCGCCTTGGTTGACCGCGTCGAATCGGCGGTCCGTGACCAAAGTGAGGACGCCGCCGACGCCGCGGATCTCGGCGGCGAGGCGGGCGGCCGCGGCCCGGTCGCTCCGTTCGAGATGCCGTTCGAGGACGAGGATGCGAAGGCCGTCGGCCTGGAGCGCAGGCTTGCCTTCGCCAGGCCAGCCGAGGCGGAGCAGGGCCTGGGCGAGGCGGACGCGCAGATCCTTGCGATCGGGGCCCCGCAGCTCGTAAATCTGCCCGGAGACGTGCTCCGGTTCGAGCATTGCGACGAAATCGGCCCGCTCTGCCGGGACCGTCAACGCATCCGCAGCTCGCTCGAGCAGCACCGGGAAACGCGCGAACCGCTCGGCGAAGCCGGCGACGAAGTAGGCGGTGCGATAAGGTGCTGCCGTGCCCGGGCGCATCGCGATCAGCGCTTCGGCTTCCGCCTCGGCCGCATCGTGCCGGCCGGCCCCGCTCAGTGCAATCACCAGAATTTGCTGGAGTTCGAACCGCAGCTCTTCATCCGCGCCCCCGCGCGCCTGCATGACGCGGACGTGATCCGCGATCGTCGCGGCGTAGGCTGGGTCGCGGGCGAGGCGTTCGGGGTCGAGCGCGCCGAGCGCCTGTTCGGCCGCGCCGACGCGGTCCGCAGCCGCCGGACTGTCCTTCGGCGGCTGCGCGGCGAGCGGCGCGGCCAGAAACAGGGCCATCGCCCCGAAAGTACGCCAGCGCATCCCTCGCTCCTCTACCCCGTCGACCTCATTGGCTTAACCCACTTCCGTGCGCGCGCAAGAGACTGCTAGGGTCCGGTGCGATGAGCATTCGCGCCGCCGCCATCCTTCTCGCCTCGCTCGCCGCGGCCGGCCCCGCCCCCGCCGGCGGCGACGAAGCGCAGCCGGAGAGCTGCACCGCGCCGACGCAGGAGGGATGCCGGGCTCCCCGCGGCGAGCGGCGAGTCAAGACCTGGCGGCAGGTCGCGACCGAGGACGACCGGCGGCGGCTGCGCGAATGGCGCGACGCATTCGTCGCCGCGCTCGCAGAGGCGCGAGCGTCCGGACATGGCGAGGCCGTCGTGCGCGAGGGCGCGCTGCTCGATCCGGACGCGGCCGTGCCGGGCGCGGCGCTGCCGGCGGGCGAGTTTCGCTGCCGGACGATCAAGCTCGGCTCGCGGGGCGAGGGCGGCCTCGATTACGTCGCCTATCCCGATTTTCGCTGCCGGGCCGGGCCGGGTCTCAACGGCGTCACCTTGTTTGCCAAGCTCACCGGTTCGCAGCGCCCGGTCGGCCGCCTATTCCCGGAGCACGACCGGCGCCAGATCTTTCTGGGGACGCTGCAGCTCTCGGACGAGCGCCAGGTGCTCACCTACGGACGCGACCGCGAGCGCAACATGGCCGGTATCCTCGAGCGGATCGGCGAGCGCCGCTGGCGCATCCTCTTGCCCTACCCGCATTTCGAATCGACGCTCGACGTGATCGAGATCACCCTCCCGCCCGAAAGTCGCTGACATGCTCCGACGCAACCTTGCCGCCGCCCTGTCATTGATCGCCTTGATGAGCACGCAAGCCGCCGCCGATCCCCTTTCCGACGCCGTCCGCGCCGACATGCCTTCGCTGATGGAGCTCTACCGGGACCTCCACGCCCATCCCGAGCTCAGCCTCCAGGAGGAGCGCTCCGCCGGCCTGATGGCGGCGGAGGCGCGCAGGCTCGGCTTCGAAGTCACCACCGGCGTCGGCGGCCACGGGGTCGTCGCGGTGCTCAGGAACGGGCCGGGCCCGGTCGTGCTGCTGCGCGCCGACATGGACGCGCTGCCCGTCGCCGAGCAGACCGGGCTTCCGTTCGCCAGCCAAATCCGCGCCACCACCCGCGAGGGCACGGAGACGCCGGTCATGCACGCCTGCGCCCACGACACCCACATGGCCGCCTGGGTCGGCACGGCGCGGCGGATGATCGCGATGCGCGGGCAGTGGTCGGGGACGTTGGTGATGGTCGCCCAGCCCGCCGAGGAGATCGGCGTCGGCGCCCGGGCAATGCTCGACGACGGGCTCTACACCCGCTTTCCCAAGCCCGCTTTCGCCATCGCCTTCCACAATTCCGCAAGCCTTCCCGCCGGCCAGATCGGCTATTCGCCCGGCCCGGCGATGGCGAATGTCGATTCCGTCGACATCACCGTCCGCGGTGTCGGCGGCCACGGCGCGGCGCCGCACACCACCC
This sequence comes from Allosphingosinicella sp., assembly GCA_036386475.1. Taxonomy (GTDB): domain Bacteria; phylum Pseudomonadota; class Alphaproteobacteria; order Sphingomonadales; family Sphingomonadaceae; genus Allosphingosinicella. The sequence goes on from DASVVQ010000019.1 coordinate 87,705, forward strand.
GCGATCCGATCGTCCTCGCCAGCCGGATCGTCACCGCCCTCCAGACCCTGGTCAGCCGCGAGCTCAACCCGCTCGACCCGGCGGTTGTCACCGTCGGCAGCTTCAATGCGGGTACCAAGCACAACATCATCAGCGACGAGGCGCGGCTGCAGCTCACGGTCAGGAGCTACACGCCGGAGGTGCGCCGCCAGCTCCTCGACGGCATCGCCCGGATCGCGCGCGGCGAGGCGATCGCGGCGGGCATTCCCGACGACCGCATGCCCGTAGTGACCGTCCGCGAGGCCGAGCATACGCCGGCGACGGTCAATACGGACGGCCTGACCACGAGCACCGCCGCCCTCTTCCGCCGACGCTTCGGAGAGGCGCGGGTGAGCGCCATCCGCCCGGTCATGGCGGGCGAGGATTTCAGCCGCTACCACCTCGCGGACACGAGCGTGGAGAGCCTGCTCTTCTGGGTCGGGGGCGTCCCCCGCGCGCGCTGGGAGCAAGCCCAGGGCAATCTCGCCAGCCTCCCCTCGCTCCATAGCCCGTTCTGGGCCCCGGAAGCGGAGACGGTGATTTCGACCGCCACCGAGGCGATGGTGGCGGCGGCCTTGGGCGTGCTCAGGCCGCGTTAGTTCGCGGCCGGCGTTCCCCACACCTCTCGCAGGCGGGCGTCACGGCCGCAGCGGCCGCGATAATAGGAATAGCGGATCGGATTCTTCCGGTAATAATCCTGGTGGTAGGCCTCGGCCTCGTAGAAGCGGCCGAGCGCGAGGATCGGCGTGACCACGCGGCCGCCGAGCACGCGGTTCGCTTCGTCGAGGGCAGCCTGAGCAGCGCGGCGTTGCTCTGCGCCCGACACGAAGATCGCGGTGCGGTAGCTCTCCCCGCGGTCGCAGAACTGGCCTCCGGGGTCGGTCGGATCGACGCTGCGGAAGAAGAATCGGGCGAGTTGGGCATAGCCGATCCGCGCCGGATCGTAGGTCACGCGCACCGCTTCGTAATGGCCGGTGCCGCCTGCCGAGACCTGCTCATAGGTCGGGTCGGCGGTGCGGCCGCCGGTATAGCCCGAAACCGCCTCGACCACGCCTTCGACATGCTCGAAATCGGATTCGGTGCACCAGAAGCAGCCGCCCGCGAACACCGCCGTAGCCGTCCCGCCGGGGGGGAGCGCGCGGCGCGGCGGCGGATCCTCGCCGCAGGACCCGAGGAGTAGCGCAGAGACGAGGATGAACAGGGCCCTCATCTCCTCAGCGCCTTGCGGATGACGAGCTTGAGGCCGGACCAGGTCTCGTCGACCGCGCATACCTTCACATCGACCAGGCCGAGCGGCAAGGCGATCTCACGCACAATGTCCTCGGTAATGTCGGTCGGAACTTTCGACGCTTTCTTGGGCCAGGAGATCCAGATCGTCCCGGCTGGGTCGAGAAGGCGCCGCAAGCGCGCGATTTCCGCCTCGAGCTCCGCGCGCGAAGCGGTGAAGACATGGGCAAGCTCCACCCCCTCCTCCGGCTCGGCGGCGAAGGAATAGCCCGGCATCCCCTCCTCGATCTCGGCCGCGACCGAAGCCGGCATTCCGCTCCGCCAGGCTCGCTGGCCGGGCTTCAGCCCCAGCTTCCCCGCCAGCGGTCGGCCGGAATAGCCGGCGGTCATGCCGACCCTGCCATGGCTCGGCCAAGCGCCTCCTGGAGGTCGACGAGGCGATAGGGCTTGGTCACCAGCGGCACGTCCGCATGGGGGCCGCAGCCGCCCGCGCCGTAGCCGGTGGTGAAGATGAAGGGCGTGCCGGCCTGCTTGAGCATGTCGGCGACGGGAAGGCTGTCGACCCCGTTCAGGTTGATGTCGAGCATCGCCACGTCGAAGCCGCCGCCATCGCTTGCCGCCAGAGCCTCCTCGAGCGTGGCCGCACTCGCCACCACCGCGCAGCCGAGTGCGTCGAGCATGTCCTCGGCGGTCATGGCGATGATCGGCTCATCCTCGACGAGGAGGACGCGGACGCCCGTAAGGCGGTCGCCCGCCGTCATCCCTGCGCTCCCGCCTCGAGCGTAGCGTCGATCCGGCAAGTGAGGCCCGCGGGATCGAAATCGAGCTTCGCTCCGCCCGCCATGTCGGCGTCGAGCGCTCGCTCGATCATCCTCAAGCCGAAGCCGCGCCGTGCGGGCGGCGCGACCGGCGGCCCGCCGCGCTCCGACCATTCGAGAGCGAGCCGATTCCCGTCCACCGTCCAGCTCACCCTCACTCGTCCTTCCGGCACCGACAAGGCGCCATATTTGGCGGCATTGGTGCTGAGTTCGTGGAGCGCCATCACCAGCGACACGGCCGCCTTTGGATTGAGCCGGACCGCCGGCCCGTCCCAAACGATCCGCGCCTCGCCGCCGTCATAGAGGCCGAGCGCTTCGCGGACCAGCGCATCCAGCGTCGCCCCTTCCCAGCTTTCGCGGGTGAGGAGATCGTGCGCCGCGGCAAGCGCGGCCAGGCGTTGCTGGAACGCTTCGCGGGCTTCGGCCATGTCGCGTCCGCTTGTGAAGCTTTGCAAAGCAAGTCCCTGGACCAGCGCCAGCGTGTTCTTCACCCGATGGTTGAGCTCGTTGACGAGCAGCCGCTGCCGTTCCTCGGCGCGGCGCTGCTCGGTGACGTCGCGGGCAATGGCGTGAAGCCCGACCGGCTGGCCCGAAGGATCGAGCGTCAGCGTCGAATTGACGTCCCAGTGGAGATGCTTGCCGGATTGCGAGACGATGACCAGCTCGTGCCGGGTGGTGCCGCCCTGCTCCAGCTTCCGGTCGAGCATGTCGCGCGCCTGGTCCATCATGCCCGGCGCGAGGAAATCGGCCATGGAGCGGCCGACGATCTCGTCGCGGGGCAGCTCGATCGCGGCGGCCGCGGCCGGGTTGCAGTCGGTGATCACCTGATCGAGCGTCGCGGTGACGATGAGGTCGTTGGCCTGCTCGAAGATGCGGCGGTAGCGCTCCTCGCTGCGCCGCAATTCCGTTTCCGCCCGCGCGCGGCTCACTTCGCGCCAGACCAGCTCGGTGGCCTGGCGCAGGAGAAGCTCGTGGTGGGCGCTCCACGCCCTCGGCGCGTCATGATGGGCGAAGAGCATCGCCCGGACGCGCTCCCCGCTGACGATCGGCACGATCAAGGCCGAGGCGACGCCGAGCGCTTCGTATCGCGCCTTCACATCCGCCTCCGCGAGCCGCGGATCGGTGGCGGCGTCGTCGATCCGGATCGTGCGGCCGAGCCTCAGGTCCTCGTCGATCGTCGTGCCGAAATTCGGGATGGGAAAAGTGCCGCTGATGTCGGCCGCTCCGCCCTTCGTCGCGCAGCCGAGGATGGTCACCGTGCCGGCCGCTTCGTCGAGCTCGGCATAGCCGAGGCGCGCCGCGTCGATCTCCTCGCCGATCAGCGCGAAGGCGGCGTCGAGGATCGCGGCCGGTGCGTCGGCGAAGCGCAGCCTCTCGGTCATGAGGAGCATCGATGCGTCGCGACGGCTGCGCTGCACATATTGGGTGCTTTCGCGCACCTGGGCGAGAATGCCGGCGATCCCGCCGTCCTCGCCGGCGACCGGCAGCAGCGAGTAGCTCCAATAGCTGTCGAAAACCTGCCCGCCGAGGTTCCGGACGAGCAGCGTATCGATCATGTTCACCGCCTGGCCTGCGGCGAGCACGCTGGCGAACTGGTCGCGCAGGACCGGCCACACGTCCTCCAGCACTTCGCGCGCCGGCCGACCGAGCGCCCAGGGGTGGCGCCCATCCCGGAGCAGAGCCGCCCAGCCGTCATTGTAGAGGAAGAGATGGTCGCTGCCCCAGAAGATCGCAGACCCGGTAGACGAGCGCAGCGCGATGCCGAGCGCCGAGCGCAGCGACTGCGGCCAGAAATGAATCGGCCCGAGCGGCGTCTGCGACCAGTCGTGGCTCCGGATGAGAGCGCCCATCTCGCCGCCGCCCGACAGGAATGCCTTGAGTTCAGGCAATTGGCCGATCCCCTCGCCGCATCACTCGCGCTCTAACGCTGCCGGGCGAGCGCGTGCAAGGCGCGAAGCAATCTGGACTCGCACGGGAATCGGGCCCAGCTTGATCCGATCAATGCTGCGGCGGCGGGCACATGCTTGTTCGCTGTCATCTTTGTGGGGGAAGACATGGCCATCATCAACGGAACTGCGGGCGACGACAATCTTGTCGGCACGCCCGGCGACGACCAGATCAACGGGTTTGCCGGCGACGATGCCTTGATCGGCCAGGGCGGCAACGACGTTCTCGACGCCGGCGATGACCACGATTCGCTGCGCGGCGGGGACGGCGACGACATCCTGCTCGGCGGCAACGGCGACGATTTCCTGCGCGGCGACGATACCGGGGTCGGCGACGACATTCTCGACGGCGGCGCCGGCTGGGACCGCGCCACCTATGCGGTCGGCGCCAGCGCGGGAGTCACCGTCGACCTCAACATCCAGGGCGTCGCGCAGAATACCGGCTCCAAGGGCCTGGATACGCTGATCGGCATCGAGCACCTCAGCGGCACGGCGTTCGACGACGTCCTGACCGGCGACGCCGGCGACAACTGGCTGTGGGGCGGTTCCAACGCAATGGGCCTCACCGGCAACGACATCATCGTGGCGGGCGACGGCAACGATCTCGTCGAGGTCGGCACCGGCAACCACGATCTCGACGGCGGCATCGGCATCGACAGCCTCTCACTGTGGGGCAACGACACCGACATCACCGCGACCGGGGTCACCGTCTCGCTGCTGCTCCAAGGCGGGTCGCAGGACACCGAGCAGGGGATGATGATCCTCAACGGGTTCGAGAATCTCTCCGGCTCGAAATATGCCGACAGCCTCACCGGCGACGGCGGCAGCAACATCCTCGCCGGCGACCAGGGCAACGACTTTCTCGCGGGCGGCGGCGGCAGCGACATCCTCTACGGGGACGGCCGGCTGATCGTCGACACCCACGACACCGGGGGCTCCGGCCCGATCACCTTCTATGCCGACGTCAACGCACTCGATCCGATCAGTTTCGCCTCCGGCGACGACACGCTGGACGGCGGCGACGGCAACGACACGCTCCACGGCGGCGGCGGCTCCGACACCGCGAGCTACGCCAGCGCCAGCGGCGAGGTCGTCGTCAGCCTGATCAGCAACAGCAGCAGCGGCGCGGCCGGCAACGACGTTCTGGTCTCGATCGAGAACGTCACCGGCTCGGCGTTCGACGATTTCATCCGCGGCAGTGCCGGCAACAACGTCCTCGACGGCGGTGCCGGGCACGACTTCATGCGCGGCGGCGACGGCAGCGATACTTTGCTCGGCGGAACCGGCGACGATTATATGGACGGCGGCGTCGGCAACGACGTGTTCGACGGCGGCGCCGGCTGGGACCGTGTCTCGTTCGCAGTCAACGCGGCGAGCGGCGTCACGGTCGATCTCAACATCGCCGGCGTGGCCCAGGCGACCGGCCACGGCAACGACACGCTGAGCGGGATCGAGCATCTTTCCGGTACCAAGTTCGATGACGTGCTGACGGGAGACAATGGCGACAATTGGCTGTGGGGCGGCTCCGACAGCAGCGGCGTCACGGGCAACGATACGATCACCGCAAACGGCGGCAACGACCTCGTCACCGTCGGCACCGGCAACCATCTTCTATCCGGAGGCAGCGGCGTCGACACGCTCGGCACCACCAACGAAGCCGATATCACCGCCGCCGGGCTGACCTTGTCGCTCGCTTTGCAGGGAGCAGCCCAGGCGAGCGAGCAGGGCAGCTGGAACCTGTCGGGCTTCGAAAACCTATCGGGCTCCCTCCATGACGACAATCTTTCCGGCGACGCCGGCGCCAACCTTCTCGCCGGCTCGATCGGCAACGACACGCTCTCCGGCGGCGACGGCGACGACATCCTCTATGGGGACGGCAACGTCACGGTCGACACCCACGGCACCGGCGGCTCCGGCCCGATCGTCACCTACGTCGACTACCAGCTCATCGACCCGGTGAGCTTCGTCTCCGGCAACGACACGCTGATCGGCGGCAAGGGCGACGACCTGCTCGTCGGCGGCGGCGGCAACGACACCCTCACCGGTGGCCAGGGCAAGGATCTCTTCCTGTTCGGCAACGGTACCGGCGACGACGTCATCACCGACATGGCAAAGCAGGACACGATCGCGATCGCCGGCGTCCCCGGGGTCGACGACTTCGGCGACCTCACGATCGTCACGGTCGGGGGCAATGCGGTGGTGAGCTGGGGGACGACCGATTCGATCACGCTCGTCGGCATGAAAGCGAAGCAGGTGTCGGCCTCGATGTTCGTCTTCGAGGATCCGACCGCCCCCGCCGCGGCCGCCTTCGCCGCTGCGTCGAGCGACATGGGCAGCGGCAATATGATCTACTCCGGCGATCCCGGCTTCGGCTCCTAGGGGACTCTAGGACCTCGCGGTCACGACATGGGCGGACATGGGGGCGTCGAGCCCCTCGTCCCCGGCCAGCCGGGCGAGCGCGGCCGCGGCTGCTTCGGCTGCCTCGCCGAGCCGGGACGCGTCGCGTGCCTCGATCTCGGCGCGCAGCGGGGTGCCGTGGCAGAGGCCGACCGCGGCCTCGCGCGGATCGGCGGCGCGGCTTCTCTTGGCGACCGTCTCGACGGTCACTTCCCCGAAGCCGGCGGCCGCCAGATCCTTTTCGATGCGCGCCTTGTCGTGATAGCCGAAGGGCACGCGTTCGAGGAAGGACGGCGGGTCCTCCGGGAACAGCTCGGCGACCGCCCGGGCCGCGGCTTCCGAGGCGGGGTTGGCGGCGAGGCTGTCCCAGACGTTGAACAGGAACAGGCCGCCTCGCTTCAGCACCCGCCCGGCCTCGCGATAGGCGCCGACGCGGTCCGGGAAGAACATCGCGCCGAACTGGCACAATACCAGATCGAACGAGCCGTCGGCGAAAGGCAGGGCCTGCGCGTCCGCGGCCTCGAAGCGCACCGCCGGCGAGCGCACCCGCTGGGCAGCGACGTCGAGCATCGCCTGATTGAGGTCGGTGACGACGATCTCGGCCCCGGGCACCTCGCGCAGCACCGCTGCAGTAACGATCCCGGTTCCGGCCGCCGTTTCGAGGATTCGCCGCGGGGCGATCGCCGCCACCCGCTCGGCCAGGTCACGCGCATAGGGTTCGAACAGCAACGGTCCGAGGCAGCGGTCGTAGAGCGCAGGGATCGAGCCCGAAAAGGCTGCATCGGTCGAACGCATTCTGATCCCCTGTCCCACGCATTCCCTGCGCCCTTCTAACCCGCCCAGCCAAGCCGGTCGAGACGGGCCAGAAACGAGGGAAGAAATGCGACGAACCGAACGGCCGGGCGGAACCGGAGGGGCAGGTTGCTCGCTTCGCAAGTCGACCTGAACAGGGGGTCGTATGAAGAGTGACCGCCTCCCAATCCTGCTCGTCGAGGACGATCCGCTCGTCCTCGAAGCGACCGCCGAACTGCTCGCCGACGAGGGCTGCCTCGTCCGCCGCGCCTCGACCGTCGAGGAGGCGCTGGCAGCGCTTCAGGAAGGCCCGCTCCCGGCCGTCCTCGTGACGGACATCAGCCTGATCGGCGAGCGCTCCGGCCTCGACCTCGCCCGCACCGTCGCCGAGCGCTGGCCGCAAGTGAAGCTCCTCATCGTCTCGGGCGCCGAGCGGCCCGAACGCGACGATTATCCCGAACAGGCCCTGTTCTTCACCAAGCCCTATGCTTGCGGTGCCCTCCTCACCATGATCCGGGACCGCGACTGGTAAGTCGCTTTTCGCAGTCCGAGGCCTGCAACCCGGGCTTCGACAGGCTCAGCCCTAGCGGACGGTGGGAGGCCGCCATTACAGCCCGCTAGCCCTTAGCCTGTCGAAGGGCGGGTTGCAGCGCTCTGCCGGGTCGCCTAGCGCAAAGCCCGATGCGTTTGCTCTGTCATCTGGGCCTGCACAAACCGGCGCCCGGCGAAGTGTGGAACCGGGGCTTCTGGTTCACCCGCTGCGCCCGCTGCGAGGCGGACCTGGTCCGCACCGCCGCCGGCAGGTGGCACGTTCCCAAGGGCCGCAAGATCGTCTGGAAGGAGCGCCGGCCGCGCGGCAGGCGCCCGGACTGACGCCTCAATCCTCGATCCGGCGCTTGTAGGTCTCGGGGAGGAAGACGAGGCCGATGACTACGGTGAGAACGGCCACCGTGATCGGGTACCAGAGGCCGTAATAGATGTCGCCGGTCGCGGCGACCATGGCGAAGGCGGTGGTCGGCAGGAAGCCCCCGAACCAGCCGTTGCCGATGTGATAGGGAAGCGACATCGAAGTGTAGCGGATGCGCGTCGGAAAGAGCTCCACCAGCAAAGCCGCGATCGGCCCGTAGACCATCGTCACGTAGAGAACGAGAATGGTGAGGATGAGGACGACGAGCGGCTTGTTCACCTCGTCCGGCGCAGCGCGCTCGGGATAGCCGGCGTCGCTCAGGATGCGGCGGGAGGCCTGCTGGAAGGTGGCGATCAGCGCCGCGCGCTCCGGGGCTGCGACCGCCCGCGTTTCGGGAACCTCGACGTTCCAGCCGCCGATCCTGATCATCGCCTGCGCGCCGGCGGGCGCCGCTTCGTTCGCGTAGGAGATGCCGGAGCGGGCGAGGAACGACTTGGCGATGTCGCAGGAGCGCTGGTCGAACTTGTTGCGGCCGACCGGATCGAACTGGACGGAGCAGCCCTCCGGATCGGCGACGACGGTTACCGGCGCGTTCGCCTGGGCGGCGTAGAGCGCCGGATTGGCGGCGCGCGACAGAGCGTCGAACAAGGGGAAATAGGTCGCGGCGGCGAGCGCACAGCCGAGGAGGATAATGGGCTTGCGGCCGATCCTGTCCGACAGCCAGCCGAAGAAGATAAAGCCCGGCGTCGCGATGGCGAGCGCGACGGCGATGAGGATATTGGCGGTGGCGCCATCGACCCTCAGCGTACGCTCGAGGAAGAAGAGCGCGTAGAACTGCCCGGCATACCAGACCACGGCCTGGCCGGCGACGGCGCCGAACAAGGCGATCAGCACGATCCGCAGATTCCCCCAACGCGCGAAGGCTTCGGTGAGCGGAGCGGTGGAGCCCTTTCCTTGTGCCTTCATCCTGGCGAAGACCGGGCTCTCCTCGAGCTTGAGCCGGATCCAGAGCGACACGGCGAGGAGCAGCAGCGAGACCAGGAAGGGCAGCCGCCAACCCCAGTCGGCGAACGCCTCCTCGCCCAGCGCGCTGCGGATGCCGATCACGACCAGGAGCGCGGCGAACAGCCCCAAGGTCGCCGTGGTCTGGATGAAGCTCGTATAGAGGCCCCGCTTCCCCTCGGGCGCATGCTCGGCGACGTAGGTTGCGGCGCCGCCATATTCCCCGCCGAGCGCCAGGCCCTGGACGAGGCGGAGAAGGACGAGGACCACCGGGGCCGCCACTCCAGCCGTCGCATAGCTTGGCAAAAGGCCGACGGCGAAGGTCGAAAGGCCCATGAGGCCCATGGTGACGAGGAAGGTGTTCTTGCGCCCGAAAAGGTCGCCGATTCGTCCGAACAGGATCGCGCCGAACGGCCGCACCGCGAACCCGGCGGCAAAGGCCGCGAGCGCGAAGATGAAGCCGGTCGTCTCGTTGACCCCGGAGAAGAATTGGGCGGAGATGATCGTCGCAAGGAGGCCGTAAAGGTAGAAATCGTACCATTCGAACACCGTGCCCAACGACGAGGCGACGATCACCAGCCTCTCGCTCTGACGCTTCGGCTCCGCCGTCTCAGCCGCCACTGACGTCTCCTACGGGATCGCTACCATCGTGCCATTGCCAAGACCGCACGGCCATGCCTGCTACCAACCGTGCCTGAAGCTCAACCGAGGATCGCATGCGGCACGAACCGCGACAGGTTGCGCGTGATCGGTGTTACGTCCTCGCGGATCGAGGCCCCGGCCGGCTTGGTTCCCACCACCCAGCTCCCCACAACCGGATAATTGCCCTCGAAGCAGGGGAGCCGCGCCAGGCCCTGGAGAACATAGCCTTCGGCGCCGTAGCCGCCGGAGGGCCCGTGGGTGGAGCGGCCCTGGTCGACCAGCTCGATGTCCCAGCCTTCGCGGGAGAAGAGCGGCTTCTTCACCCAATTGTCGCCGAGGCTCGCCGCAGCTGCGCGGTCGTCCGCGAAGAAAGCCGGGAGCAGATTGGGGTGCCCCTCGTGCCGCTCCCACAGCAAGGGGAGGATCGCCTTGTTCGAAAGGATCGCTTTCCAGGGCGGCTCGAGGAACATCGTGCCGCTCTTCGCGAGATTCTCCGCATAGGGCTCGCGGAACATATCTTCCCAGGGATAGAGCTTGAAGATCGCCTGGATGATGTAGCGGTCGTCGTCGACGAAGCGGCCGTTGCCGTCGAGGCCGACGTCCTGGATGCTCACGAACCTGGGAGCGAGCCCGGCCTGGGCGGCGAGGTCCTCGAGATAGCGTACCGTCTGCCGGTCCTCGACATGGTCCGGCGCGCTTGCGAAGTGGAGCTGGCTTTCCGGCATGAACAAGGCGCGGAAGCGGTCGACCAGCTTCTCGTGGAGGCTGTTGAACTGGTCGGCATCGGGCGCAAGCGCGCCGTCCGCGATGCGCGCCTCGAGCCAGGCCCACTGGAAATAGCCCGTTTCGTAGATGCTGGTCGGCGTATCGGCATTATATTCCAGGAGCTTGGCTGGCCCGGACCCGTCATAGGCGAAATCGAAGCGCCCGTAGAGCGAGGGCGAGCGATCGTCCCAGCTGTCCGCGACGTAATCGCGAAGGGTCTCCGGAATGGCGAGCCGATCCATGAGCCGTTCGCTGTTCATCGCCGCTTCGACCAGGTCGAGGCACATGGCGTGAAGCTCCTCGGTCGGCGTCTCGATATCGCGCTCGATCTGTTCGAGCGTGAAAGCGTAATAAGCGCGCTCGTCCCAGTAGCGCTCGCCGCCCTCATGGTGCCAAGTGAAGCCCATCGAGTCCGCGACCGCCCGCCAGTCGGCCCTTTCCTCGATCGCGATCCGTCGCACATTCCCTCCATTGCCGGGCGCCCGTTGCGAGAGGGGGCTTGCGGTGATGGTTGCGGCAAAGCAAGATGCAGGCGCAAGAACAAACGAGAGCTCGACAACAGGGGGAGAGCCGCATGCTGGATTTCAACGCGTTCCTGGACGGCGCGACCGCCTTCCTCCTCGCCTTCGGGACGGCATTGGCGTTCCTGATCGCCTTTCAGTTCATCTACCAGATGGTCACGCCCCACGACGAGCGGAAGCTGATCCGCGAGGGCAACAACGCCGCGGCGGTCGCTTTCGGCGGTGCGCTGATCGGCTATGCGATACCGGCCGCATCGGCGATGACGCAGGCCCAGAGCCTCGCCGAGTTCGCGGCCTGGGCGACGCTCGCCGGTCTCATCCAGATCGTCGCATTCTGGATCGTGCGTCGGATCGTCGTCTCCGACGTGTCGGCGCGGATCGAGCGCGGCGAGCTGCCGATCGCTTTGTGGATGGGCGCGATCTCGATCGCGATCGGCCTGATCAACGCCGCCAGCATGACCGATTGAGGTGAGCCCGATGGACCAGCAACGGCCGATGAAGCGCTCGAAGCGAGTCATCCTCACCACCCTCGCGGCCGCCGGCGCCGCCGCCGTCCAGGGCTGCGGCGGCGATTCCGACTGGAGCGACGAGCCGACGGTCGATGCCATGCCCTTCGCCACCGTCGCCGAGTGCCAGGCGACCGGCCAGATTCCGGCCTCGACCTGCCAGGCGGCCTATGCCGACGCGCTCGGCAATCACGAGCAGGCGGCGCCGCGCTTCGCGACCCAGCCGCTCTGCGAGGAGGAGTTCGGTGGCGGCCAGTGCCAGCCGCGGGTCGCCGGCAACTCCAGCTACTGGGTGCCGATCCTGGGCGGCTTCATGGTCGGTCAGATGGTCGGAGGCGAGATCGATATCGATGGCCGCAAGCGTTACCGCTACGGCGGGCTCTACCGCAGCCGGCGCAACAACGGCTGGTATACGGGCGGCCCCGGATCGGCGCCGCTGCGCCGCTCGGGCAGCAGCTGGAGCGCGGGCGCGAGCGGCTTCGACCGGCCGACCTCGAGCCCCCCGGTCCGATCAAGCAGCGGCTCCTATTCGCGGGGCGGCTTCGGCGGGCGCAGCAGCAGCAGCTGGGGCGGCTGAGGCCCGAAGCCCGGTCGCCGGCGCTCATCGAGGGCGAGGCTGAACCGCGCCGATGAATGGCTATGACGCGATCGTGCTCGGCGCCGGCGGCGCCGGCCTCATGTGCGCAGCGGTCGCGGGACAGCGCGGGCGCCGCGTCCTGCTTCTCGACCATCAGGACCGGCCGGGAAAGAAGATCCTGATCTCGGGCGGCGGCCGCTGCAACTTCACCAACCTCAATGAAGGTGCCGACCGCTATCTCTCGGCCAACCCGCATTTCGCCAAGTCCGCGCTCGGCCGTTACCGGCCCGCCGACTTCGTCGCCCTGGTCGAATCCCATCGCATTGCGTGGCACGAAAAGACCCTCGGCCAGCTCTTCTGCGACGGTTCGGCGAGGCAGATCGTGGCGATGCTCCTCGAGGAATGCGCCAAAGGCGGAGTCGACCTGCGCCTCGGTCATCCGGTCGGCGAGATCGCGCACGGCGACGCCCGCTTCCGGGTCGCCTTCGGCAGCGAGTTCTTCGCGGCGCCGGCCCTCATCGTCGCGACCGGCGGCCCCTCCATTCCCAAGCTGGGCGCCACCGGCTTCGCCTACGAGCTCGCCCGCCGCTTCGGCCTCGGCATCGTCGAGCCGCGCCCGGGCCTGGTGCCGCTCAAACTGGGCGCGGAGGAAGCATTCTTCACCTCGCTTTCGGGCGTGTCCGCGCAAGTCGTCGCCCGGGCCGGCAAGGCCGCGTTTCGGGAAGCTGCGTTGTTCACCCATCGCGGCCTCTCCGGCCCGGCCATCCTCCAAGTCTCCTCCTACTGGCGCCGGGGCGAGGAGATCGCGATCGACTTCCTTCCGGACGTCGACGGCGGCTGGCTAATCGCCGTCAAGCGCGACAAGCCGCGCGCCACCCTGCGAAGCGCCCTCGCCACGGTGCTGCCGGACCGTCTCGCCGAAGCGCTGGCCGCGCGCCTCGGCCTTGCCGGCGAGCTCGCCAACGGCACCGATCGCCGCCTCGCGGAGGCTGAGCGCCGTCTCGCCGACTGGCGCTTCACGCCGACCGGCAGCGAGGGCTTCGCCAAGGCGGAGGTTACGGCGGGCGGGATCGACACTGCCGGCCTGTCCTCGCGCACGATGGAGGCGCGCCGCGTCCCGGGCGTCTACGCAATCGGCGAGGCCGTCGACGTCACCGGCTGGCTCGGCGGCTACAATTTCCAATGGGCCTGGGCGAGCGGCTGGGCGGCCGGGCAGGCGGTCTGACGCGCAGAGCGGACCGCGCGCGCCACATTTCGCTTGCCCCTCGTGCTGCGGCGCACCATCTGCATTGCCATGCCCTTCACAACCCTGCCGCCGCTTCTTGCCGAAGCGCTCTCAGAACGCGGCTATGCCGTCCCGACCCCGGTCCAGGCCGCGGTTCTCGAACCGGAAGCGGAAGGGCGGGACCTCATCGTCTCTGCCCAGACCGGCTCGGGCAAGACCGTCGCCTTCGGTCTGGCCATGGCGCCGCAGCTGCTCGGGGACGGGGGGCGGCTCCCATTCGCGCGCGAGCCGCTCGCGCTCGTAATTGCGCCGACCCGCGAGCTGGCACTCCAGGTCAGGCTGGAGCTTGATTGGCTCTACGCCAAGACCGGCGCGCGCATCGCGGCCTGCGTCGGCGGCATGGATCCGTCGAAGGAGCGCCGTGCGCTGAACAGCGGCGCCCACATCGTCGTCGGCACGCCCGGGCGCCTGCGCGACCATCTCGAGCGCGGCGCCCTCGACCTCTCCGCGCTGCGCGTCGCCATCCTCGACGAAGCCGACGAGATGCTCGACATGGGCTTTCGCGAGGATCTCGAGGAGATCCTCGACGCGACCTCCGGCGGCCGCCGCACCCTCCTCTTCTCCGCGACCATGCCCAAGCCGATCGTCGCCTTGGCCAAGCGGTACCAGAAGGACGCGCTGCGGATTTCGACGACGGGAGAGGATCGCGGCCATGGCGACATCGCCTATCAGGCGGTGACGGTCGCGCCGTCGGATGTCGAGAATGCAGTCGTCAACCTGCTGCGCCTGCACGAGGCCGAATCCGCGCTCCTCTTTTGCGCCACGCGCGACAATGTCCGCCGCCTCCACAGCTCCCTGACCGAACGCGGCTTCAGCGCCGTCGCTCTATCGGGCGAGCACAGCCAGAACGAGCGCAACCAGGCGCTCCAGGCCTTGCGCGACGGACGCGCGCGGGTCCTCGTCGCGACCGACGTCGCCGCACGCGGCATCGATCTTCCGAATCTCACCCTCGTCGTCCATGTCGAGCTGCCGCGCGATGCCGAGACCCTTCAGCACCGTTCCGGCCGTACCGGCCGCGCCGGTCGCAAGGGCGTCGCCGTCCTCATCGTCCCGTATCCGCGCCGCAAGCGCGTCGAGAGCGTGCTGCGCGGCGCGAAGATCGCCGCCGAGTGGCTGCCGGCTCCCGGCCCCGAGGACATTCTCCGCCGCGACCGCGAGCGACTGTTCGAGGCGCTGCTCCAGCCGGTCGAGGCGGACGAGGACGACCGCGCTTTGGCGAAGAAGCTCCTCGCCGAGCGCAGCCCCGAGGACATCGCCGCTGCTCTGGTCCGCGCTCACCGCGCCCGGCTCCCCGCCCCGGAGGAAATGCTCGACGGCGACGCCGCGCCCGCATTGCGCCAGGAAGGCCCGCGACCCCGCTTCGGGGACACGATCTGGTTCCGGATGGACATCGGCCGCAGACACCGAGCCGACCCGCGCTGGCTCCTTCCTCTCTTGTGCCGCCGCGGCCACGTGACCAAGCGCGATATCGGCGCGATTCGGATCGGCATGGATGAGACCGCATTCGAGATCCCACGCGCGGCGGCCGGCAAGTTCGCTGCGGCCGTCAAGCGCACCGCCGGCGGCGATCCCGACGGCGAGGGCGGAATCAGGATCGAGGCGATGCAGGGACCGCCCGGGCCTTCGAAGCATCCGCTGCGCGCGGGCCCGGCCGCGCCGCGGCACAAGGCCAAGCCCTGGAAGGCCAAGAAGGCGCGCTGAATCGTGGCCGCGCGCATCCTCGTCGACGCCGACGCCTGCCCGGTCAAGGAGGAGATCTACAAGGTCGCTTTCCGCCGCGAAGTGTCGGTGACCCTCGTCGCCAACAGCTTCCTGCGCGTCCCGCCGCATCCCTTGGTCGAGCGCGTAACGGTGGGCGCCGGCTTCGACGCAGCCGACGACCGCATCGCGCAGGGCGCGGGGCCGGACACGGTGGTGGTCACCGCGGACATCCTCCTCGCCGACCGCTGCCTCAAGGCCGGTGCCGCCGTGATCAGCCCCGCGGGGAAGCCCTTCACCACCAGCTCGATCGGCGCGGCCATCGCCACCCGCGCGATCATGGCGGACCTTCGCGCCGGCGCCGGCGATGGGATAGGCGGTCCCGCCCCGTTTCGGAAGGAGGACCGCTCGAGGTTCCTCCAGGCGCTGGACGAAGCGCTCGCGAAGCTGGGCAGAGCCCGCTGAGCAACGCCGTCATCCCGGCGAAGGCCGGGATCTCAGGACGAGAAGTCTTAGGCGCGCGTGCAATGCACTCCGCTGTCACCCATTACCGCCCGCGCTCTTCATCCCCTGAGACCCCGGCCTTCGCCGGGATGACGGTCTCGGGCATGACGGCTTCGGGCTCGCGCTCAAACGACGCCGAAGGCCAGCATCGCGTCGGCGACCTTCTTGAAGCCGGCGATGTTCGCGCCCTTTACATAGTCGACATAATCGTCGCTGACGCGGCCGTAGGTCTCCGCGCGCTCGTGGATGCCGTCCATGATGTCTTTCAAAAGCTGCTGGAGCTGGTCTTCCTTCCAGCTGATCCGGGCCGAATTCTGGCTCATCTCGAGGCCGGAGACGGCGACGCCGCCGGCATTGGCCGCCTTGCCCGGCGCGAACAATATCTTGGCGTCCTTGAAATGGTGCACTCCGGCAAGGTCGGTCGGCATGTTGGCGCCTTCGGAGACCGCGATGCAGCCGTTGGCGACCAGAGTCTTGGCGTCTTCGCCAAGCAGCTCGTTCTGGGTCGCGCAGGGGAGCGCGACATCGCATTCCACTCCCCAGGGCCGCTCGCCCGCATGGAACGTCGCGCCCTTATATTCGTCGGCATATTCCGAGATGCGGCCGCGCCGCTTGGTCTTGTGCGCCTTCACCCAGTCGATCTTCTCCTGGGTGATGCCATCCGGATCGTGGACGAAGCCTTCGGAATCGGAGAGCGTGAGCACCTTCCCGCCGAGCTGCACCACCTTCTCGGCCGCATGGGTCGCGACGTTGCCCGAGCCGGAAATGACGGCGCGCTTGCCGACCAGGTCGAGGCCTCGCGTCTTGAGCATGTTGACGAGGAAATAGACCGCGCCGTAGCCGGTCGCCTCCGTGCGGATCAGCGAGCCGCCATATTCGAGGCCCTTCCCCGTCAGCACGCCTTCCCAGCTGTTCGTGATCCGTTTGAACTGCCCGAACATGTAGCCGATCTCGCGCGCGCCGACGCCGATGTCGCCGGCGGGCACGTCGATATTGGCGCCGATATGGCGATAGAGCTCGGTCATGAAGCTCTGGCAGAAGCGCATGATCTCGTTGACGCTCTTGCCCTTGGGATTGAAGTTCGCGCCGCCCTTGCCGCCGCCCATCGGCAGGCCCGTCAGCGCGTTCTTGAACGTCTGCTCGAAGGCGAGGAACTTGAGGATCGACTCGTTGACCGAGGGGTGGAAGCGGATGCCGCCCTTATAGGGGCCGATCGCATTGTTGTTCTGGACCCGGTACCCGCGCTGGACGCGGATATTGCCATTGTCGTCCTCCCAGCAGACGCGGAAGGAAACCACCCGATCGGGCTCGGCAATGCGCCGCAGGATCTGGGCTTCGTGATATTCGGGCTTGCCCTCGATGAACTCGAAAATGTCCTGCGCGACCTCGGTCACCGCCTGCACGAATTCGGGCTGGCCCGGATTGCGGCGCTTTACCCCGTCGATGAAGCCGTCGAGATCGACATGTTCGTTCCTCGGCACGCCGCCGCCCCTGTTCATCACGCCGTCTCCCCTTTGCATCGCCCCATGCCGCGATCCTTCCTGCGGGACTCGCGGTCGCGCGAGAGCATAGCACGATTCCGGAGAATGGAAGCGGGCGGCGAAATCGCGCGCGGCGGAGGCGCAGGGAGCCTAACTCCCCAGGATCGCCTCGATCGTCGCCGAGACCTCGCCGATCGGGGCCATGCCGTCGACGCGGGTGACGAGGCCCTTGGCCTCGTAGAAGGGAAGGATCGGCGCGGTCTTGGCGCGGTATTCGGCCATGCGGTTCCGCACCGTCTCCTCATTGTCGTCGGGCCGGCGCCGGAACTGCTCCTCGGCGCCGCAAACGTCACACAAGGTCGGCACCTTCGGCAGCTTGTAGCGATCGTGATAGCCCGCGCCGCACTTGCCGCAGGAGAAGCGGCCGGTGATCCGGTCGACCAGGGCGTCTTCGTCGACGCACAGCTCGATGACGCGGTCGAGCTTGCGGCCCTTCGCGGCGAGCAGTCGATCGAGCGACTCGGCCTGGGCGACGGTGCGCGGATAGCCGTCGAGGATGAAGCCCTGCTCGACGTCGGGCTCGTCGAGCCGGGCGGAAAGGATGCCGGTCACGAGCTCGTCCGAGACGAGCTCGCCCGCGTCCATCACCGCCTTGGCCTTGCGGCCGATCTCGGTGCCCGCGGCGACCGCCGCGCGCAGCATGTCGCCGGTCGAGAGCTGGACCATCGAGCGCTCCTTTTCGAGCTTGCTCGCCTGGGTGCCCTTGCCGGCGCCGGGAGGTCCGAGGAGGATGATGTTCATGTCGCCTTCCGGCTCCGGCTCGATGAAGCGGCGGCTCAGCGGCCGCGGCCGCCCTTCAGCTTCGCCTTCTTGATGAGGTCGCCATATTGGTGGGCGATGAGGTGGCTCTGGATCTGGGTCACCGTATCCATCGTCACGTTGACGACGATGAGGAGCGAGGTGCCGCCCAGATAGAAGGGGATGCCCGCCCGCGCGATCAGGAACTCGGGAATGAGGCAGATCACGGTGAGATAGGCGGAGCCGACCACGGTGATCCGGGTGAGCACGTAATCGAGATATTCCTCGGTCCGCTTGCCCGGCCGGATGCCAGGGATGAAGCCGCCATATTTCTTGAGGTTCTCGGCCGTCTCCTCCGGATTGAAGACGACGGCGGTGTAGAAGAAGCAGAAAAAGACGATGCCGGCCCCGTAGAGGAACATGTAGAGCGGCTGGCCGTGGGCGAGCGCCGTCGTCACCCAGGTGATCGTGTCCGGCCACCAGCCGTCGCCGGTCTGGTTGCCCGAGAACTGGGCAATGGTGAGCGGCATCAGGAGGAGCGACGAGGCGAAGATCGGCGGGATCACGCCCGCCGTGTTGATCTTGAGCGGCAAATGCGAGCGCTCCTGCTGGATCTGCCCGCGCGCCGTCTGCCTCTTGGGATATTGGATGAGGACGCGGCGCTGGGCCCGCTCCATGAAGCAGATGAAGAGGATCAGCACCGCGGCGAGAGCCAGGATGGCGAAGATGACGACCGGATCGAGCGTCCCGGTGCGGCCGCCTTCCAGCGCCTGGGCGATGGCGATCGGGAGCTGGGCGACGATGCCCGCCATGATGATCAGGGAGACGCCGTTGCCGATGCCGCGGCTGGTGATCTGCTCGCCCAGCCACATCAGGAACATGGTGCCGCCGACGAGGCTGATCACCGTCGTCACCCGGAACAACATGCCCGGATTGATCACCGCCGAGCCGCCCGCGCCGCCCTGCTGGGTCCAGCCCTCGAGGCCGACGGCGATGAAATAACCCTGGATCGCGCACAGGAGGACGGTGCCGTAGCGCGTATATTGGTTGATCTTCTTGCGCCCGCTTTCGCCCTCTTTCTTCAGCGCCGCGAGCTGCGGCGACATCGTCGTCGCGAGCTGCACGACGATCGAGGCGGTGATGTACGGCATCACGCCCAAAGCAATCAGGCTCATCCGCTCGAGGCTGCCGCCGGAGAACATGTTGAAGAAGTCGAGCACGCCGCCGCGCGTCTGCTCGAACAGCCCCGCCAGAGTGCGCGGATCGATGCCGGGCAGCGGCACGAAGGAGAGCAGGCGAAATATGATCAGCGCGCCCAGGGTGAACCACAGGCGCTTCTTGAGATCGGTCGCCTTGGCGAAGTTCGCCAGGCTGAAATTGGCTGCCATCTGTTCGGCTGCGGATGCCATCGATCTCGATTCCTCAAACTCGTGTCCGGACTGCCCGGAGACCCCCTCCCCCCGTTCGTCCTGAGTAGCCGTCGAGCTTGTCGAGACGGCGTATCGAAGGACCGTCTCGGACAGGCCCTTCGATACGGGCCCTCGATACGGCTTCGCCTACTCGGTCCCTACTCAGGGCGAACGGGGAGTAGGCTATATAGTGGCTCGGCGCGGCTTGTCAGGCCCCGGCGTCCTTGCGCTTCTTGACGCTGTTCTTCTTCGCCTTGGCCTTGTCGGCGGCCGAGACCACCTCGATCACCTCGACCGAGCCGCCCGCATCCTCGACGGCCTTGCGGGCGCCGGCCGACGCCCCGGCGACGCGGAAAGCGAGCTTCGAGGTGATCGTACCCTTGCCGAGCAGGCGCACGCCGTCCTTGCCGCCGCGGGCGAGGCCGGCAGCCTGCAGCGCCGCATGGTCGATCGTGCCCTTGGCCTCGAGCTTGCCTGCATCGATCACCTTCTGGATCGCGCCGAGATTGACCTCGGCATAGTCCTTGGCGAACGGATTGTTGAAGCCGCGCTTCGGGATCCGCATGTGGAGCGGCATCTGGCCGCCCTCGAAGCCGGCGATCGAGACGCCCGAGCGCGACTTGGCGCCCTTCTGTCCGCGCCCGGCGGTCTTGCCGAGCCCCGAGCCGATGCCGCGCCCGACGCGCACGCGCGACTGGCGCGCGCCTTTATTGTCTCTGAGGTCGTTGAGCTTCATGTCTTGCACTCGCTTTCGCTTCTGTCGCGCTGTCGGAGGGGAGAGGGAAAACTTATCCCTCCACCGTCACCATGTGGTGGACCTTGCGGATCATGCCGCGGATCTCGGGCGTGTCCTCGAGCTCGACCGACTTGTGCCTCTTGTTGAGGCCGAGGCCGATCAGGGTCGAGCGCTGGTCCTTGGTGCGGCGGATGGGCGAGCCCAGCTGGGTGATCTTCACTTTGGCCATGACGATTACTCCACCACCGCCGCGGCGTCCGCCTCGGCCGTCTGCGAACCGCCGCGGCCGAGCAGGTCGGCGATCTTCTTGCCGCGCCGCTGGGCGACCGACTTCGGCGAAGTCTGGTCGGTCAGCGCCTCGAAAGTGGCGCGGATCATGTTGTAGGGATTGGACGTGCCGACCGACTTGGTAACGACGTCGGCGACGCCGAGGCTCTCGAACACGGCGCGCATCGGGCCGCCGGCGATGATGCCGGTACCGGCCGGGGCCGAGCGCAGGTAGACGCGGCCGGCGCCGAAATGGCCGAGCCCGTCATGGTGGAGCGTGCGGCCTTCACGAAGCGGCACGCGGACCATCGCCTTCTTGGCCGCCGCCGTCGCCTTCGAAATCGCTTCCGGCACCTCGCGGGCCTTGCCGTGGCCGAAGCCCGCCCGACCCTTGCCGTCGCCGACGACGACCAGGGCCGCGAAGCCGAAGCGCTTGCCGCCCTTTACCGTCTTGGAGACCCGGTTGATGTGGACCAGCTTCTCGATCAGCTCCTCGCCGCCGTCGTCGCCGCGCGGGGGGCCGCCGCGACGGTCGTCGCGCCGTCCGCCGCCGCGCCCGCCGCGGTCGCCGCCGCCGCGATTGCCGCCGCCGCGGCCGCCGCGGGGACCGCGCGGGCCGCGGCCCTCGGTCGGCGCGGGCGCTTCACTTGCGGCAGCCGGGGCGGGGGCCGCCTCGGGAGCAGGGGCGTCCTGAACGGGCGCGTCCTGGTTCGTTTCGTCAGCCATGTCTTAGAACTCCAATCCGCCTTCGCGGGCGGCGTCGGCGAGAGCCTTGACGCGGCCGTGAAACAGGAAGCCGCCGCGGTCGAAGACCACGCGGGTGACGCCCGCCGCCTTGGCGCGCTCGGCGATCCTCTTGCCCACTTCCTGGGCCGAGGCGACGGTCGCGCCGGTCTTGTCGCGCGCGTCCTTTTCGAGCGTCGAGGCGGCGGCGACGGTGCGGCTCGCCTGGTCGTCGATGACTTGGGCGTAGATGTGCCGGCCCGAACGATGGATGCTGAGCCGCGCGCGCGCGCCGGCCCGCTTCCTCAATGAGGTCCGGACGCGCTCGCGGCGCCGGTCGAAGAGTGAGAGCTTGGCCATGACTACTTCTTCTTGCCTTCTTTGCGGAAGATGTACTCGCCGCGATATTTGATGCCCTTGCCCTTATAGGGCTCCGGCTTGCGCCAGCGGCGGATCTCGGCCGCGAGCTGGCCGACGCGCTGCCGGTCGTTGCCCGAAATCTCGACCGTAGTCGGGTCCGGCGTCTTCACCTCGAGGCCCTCGGGCACTGCGATGTTGACGTCGTGGCTGTAGCCGAGCTGCAGCCTCAGGTTGCGGCCCTGCGCGGCGGCGCGGTAGCCGACGCCGGTGATTTCGAGGACCTTGGTGAAGCCCTCGGCGACGCCGGTGACCAGATTCTGCACGAGGGTGCGGTGCATGCCCCAGAAGGAGCGCGCGCGCTTGGTCTCGTTGGCCGGCTTCACGACGATGCGGCCGTCCTCGATGCCGTAGCTGATGTCGTCGAGCATCTGCATGGTGAGGGTCCCCTTGGGCCCCTTCACCGACAGGATCTGCCCCTCGATGGACGCGGTGACGCCGCTCGGCAGCGGCACCGGCACTTTTCCGATGCGGCTCATCAGAACACCTCCGCCAGAACTTCGCCGCCGACATTCTGCTCGCGCGCTTCCGCGTCGGACAGAACGCCCCGGGGCGTCGATACGATGGTGATGCCGAGGCCGTTGCGCACGCGCGGCAGCTCCTGCGCGCCCGAATAGACGCGGCGGCCGGGCGTGGAGACCCGGGAAACGTGCTGGATCGCGGGCTGGCCCTCGAAATATTTGAGCTCGATGCGGATGCCCGGCGCACGGCCCAGGGCTTCCTCGGAATAGCCGCGGATATAGCCTTCGCGCTGAAGCACGTCGAGGACGCGGACGCGCAGCTTGGACGCAGGCGACAGGACGCTGTCCTTGCGCGCCTGCTGGCCGTTGCGGATGCGGGTGAGCATATCGCCCAGAGGATCGGTCAGTGGCATATCTCTACCTTACCAGCTCGACTTGGTGAGGCCGGGGATCAGGCCCTTGTTTCCCATCTCGCGCAGCATGATGCGCGACAGCCGGAACTTGCGATAAACGGCCCGCGAACGGCCCGTGAGCTCGCAGCGGTTGCGGACGCGGGTCGGGTTCCCGTTGCGCGGGATCTCGGCCAGCTTGAGGCGCGCGATCAGCCGCTCGGTGTCGTCGCGGGACTCGTCGTCCGCGATCGCCTTGAGCTTCGAATAGCGCCCCGCATATTTCTTCACGAGCTTCTTGCGACGCTCGTTCTTGTTGATGGAACTCAGTTTCGCCATGGACTTAAGCTCTCTTCTTTCTTCTATCCCTCGTCATCCCGGACCTGATCCGCCGGGGTGACGTATGATGGTTACGCCGCCTGCTTTTCGGCTTCCTCTTTGGGGAAGGGGAAGTTGAAGAGGCGCAGCAGCTCGCGCGCCTCGTCGTCCGTCTTCGCGGTGGTGGTGACGATGATGTCCATGCCGCGCACCTTCTCGATGCGGTCATAGTTGATCTCGGGAAAGATGATCTGCTCCTTCAATCCCATCGCATAATTGCCGCGGCCGTCGAACGACTTCGGGTTCAAGCCGCGGAAATCGCGCACGCGCGGCAGCGCGATCGTGACGAGACGGTCGAGGAACTCGTACATCCGCTCCCGGCGCAAGGTGACCTTGACGCCGATCGGCATGCCCTCGCGCAGCTTGAACTGGGCGATCGACTTCTTGGCCTTGGCGATGACCGGCTTCTGGCCGGCGATCAGCTCCATCTCGGACGCGGCGGTCTCGACCTTCTTCTTGTCCTGGGTCGCCTCGCCGACGCCCATGTTGAGGACGATCTT
>DASVVQ010000020.1:0-278078 GCA_036386475.1 Allosphingosinicella sp.
GGCTTCAACCCCCTGCTTTTCCCGATGGCGGTGATCTTCTTCATCTCGTCCATGGCCGAAACCGCGCGCGCGCCGTTCGACCTCACCGAGGCGGAATCGGAGCTCGTCGCCGGCTACCAGACCGAATATTCGTCGATGAGCTTCGCCCTGTTCTGGCTCGGCGAATATGGCAACGTCCTGCTGATGTGCGGCCTCAACGCGCTCCTCTTCTGGGGCGGCTGGCTGCCTCCGATCGACTGGGCGCCGCTCTATTACGTTCCCGGCATCGTCTGGTTCTTCATCAAGATCTTCGCCTTCTTCTTCATCTTCAGCTGGGTGAAGGCGACCGTGCCGCGCTTCCGCTACGATCAGCTGATGCGCCTCGGCTGGAAGATCTTCCTGCCGATCTCGCTGATCTGGGTGTTCCTGGTCTCGGGCTGGCTGATGGTGTTTCGCTACGGAGCGCTCGGATGAGCCTCTCCGTCGCGGCCCTGCTCGTTCTTGCGTCGCAGGCCCAGGGCGCCCCGGCGCCCGTCGCCCCGATTCGTCTCAATTGCCGCGCGGTGGCGGTCAATGGCGCGACGATGGACTTTCCGTTCGAGCTGAGGGGCGATCCGGAAACCGGCGAAGCGCGCATATCGCGCGACGGCGCATTCGTCGCCGCGGCCGCGCGCCGGTTCCGCATCGATGGGCTGCCCAATACGCTGATCTTCCGGCTTTCCGCGCTCAGCCGGAATCCGGGGACTTACCAGGTCACCCTGTTCCTCGAGCAGGACGGCGCGAGGAGCTTTCCGATTGCCGGAGGCTATTGCGCGGCCGGCGCCATCGCGGCTCAACGACCGAGTCCAGGCCGCTCGCCGCCGGCACAAGCTCGCGCGACCCTGGCGCAACTGAATGCCGCGACGCTGGAAGCAGCGGCCGAAGCGCATCTTCCCTGCTCGATGCTCACGCCCGATGGCCGGATCTCGCGTTTCCAGACGCATCTGAGCGGTCCGGACCGGGTGTTCGAACCTCTCGACGCCGAAATCTGGTCGGGACCGAGGAGGTCGCGCGACAACCCCGCGCCGCGCGTTCCGCCCGACGGCTCGGTGCCGGTGGTAGTCCATTCGATCTTCAGCGACGGTGAAGGGTCGGTCAACCCGACCGGACTTTCCGTCGGCTATATCGACCCGCCGCACGCGCTCGCGGTCGGCCTGCACCAATTCACCTATCTCGGCACCGGCGAGGGTGCGGAGGGGCGCGAAGCCTTCGGGATTTGCGCGTTCAGGCTGGGCAGGAGCGAGTAGATGGCGCCTGGCTTCCTATTGGCCGCCCTCGCGTTCGCGCAGCCGGCCGAACCTGCCGCCGCCGGCGTACCGCGCGAATTCGCCCTGGCCTGCTCGCTGGTCGGACGGGAGGACGCTCGCGTGCGCTTCTCGATCGCAGTGGCCGGCCAGGGGGACGGGCGGCGCTTCGCGATCCGGCCGCAAGGCCAGTCCCGCTGGATAGGCGACGTTACGGCCATACGTCCCGGCCGGGGTGACGCCTATCACTTCGTCAGCGGCGGCACAGCCTACGTGCTCAAGTTGACGTTCGATCCACAGAGCGCACCGCTCACCGCCAATGCGGAACTCTCGGAAGACCGGGGCTTCCCAGCCCTGAACAGGCAGCTTGCGGAAGGCTCGTGCCGCGGGGCCGCCGATGGCGGCGCGGGCGACATTCCCCAGCTGCCGCAGGCACCGGAGGTCCGCGGGGAAGCCCCGCCGCACCGCCCCGTGCCGCTGCGCGAGGGGCGGGTGCCGACCGACTGCACGATCGTGACCCGGGACCTCACCGAGCTGCGCTTCACTTTGCTCGCCGCCTTCGACGCGGCGGGAGTCGCATTCACCGTGACGCCAGTGGCCGGCCAGGCCTGGCCGGCGTCCCCTTTCACCGTCCGCGGCGCCTCCCTCGCGGCGTTGATGCAGCCCCCCGGTGGGCCGCCCGGCGGCGTGATGACGGTTTTCGCCGCGGCGGGAGGGGGACCGAATCCCACCGGCCCGGCGCAGATCGGCTATCAGCTCCGCGCCGAGCCGCAGATGATCGAGGCCTGGGTCGAACTGCGCTCGACCTCCGGCAGCCCCGCCATCGTCGGCGCCGGCCATTGCGGCGTCCAGCCCGCCCGAAGCGCGCCGGGAGACGTTCGATGAGCGTGCTCCTCGTCATCTTTCTCGGCGCGGCGCAGCAGGTGATCACTGCCTCTCCCGCCCACGCCATCTCGGTGCGCCAGCCTTACTCCTATTTCGCGGCGGGGCTGTGCACCTCCGATTTTGAACCCGGCGCCCCCGCCGCACCCGAAAGCTCACCCCAATGACGCTCGTCGCCCACTGGATCAAATCCTTCACGCTCTGGGAGCTGGTGAAGGCGCACTGGCTCACCCTGAAATATTTCTTCAGGGCCAAGGCGACGATCAATTATCCCTATGAGAAGAACCCGATCTCGCCGCGCTTTCGGGGCGAGCATGCGCTGCGGCGCTATCCGTCGGGCGAGGAACGCTGCATCGCGTGCAAATTGTGCGAGGCGGTCTGCCCGGCGGTTTGCATCACGATCGAGGCCGAGCCGCGCGAGGACGGCAGCCGCCGCACCACCCGCTACGACATCGACATGGTGAAGTGCATTTATTGCGGCCTGTGCGAGGAGGCCTGTCCGGTCGATGCGATCGTCCAGGGTCCGAACCAGGAATTCTCGACCGAGACCCGCGAGGAGCTCATCTACGACAAGGTGAAGCTGCTCGAGAACGGCGACAAGTGGGAGCGAACGCTCGCCGCCAACCTTGCCGCCGACGCACCCTATCGCTAATGCCCGCTTCGCTCTGCCACCCCACCGCTAGGGCTGAGCCTGTCGAAGCCCGGTTCGCCATCGGAAACCGCCCTTCGACAAGCTCAGGGCTAGCGGCAGATTTTCACGAGGAATCCGTAAGGCGGTGATCCAGGCCTTCGTCTTCTATTTGTTCGCGACGATCGTCATCGCCTCGGGGGTGATGACGATCGCGTCGCGCAACCCGGTGCACAGCGTGCTCTGGCTGATCCTCGCCTTTTTCAACGCGGCCGGCCTTTTCCTGATCATCGGCGCCGAGTTTCTCGCCTTCCTGCTGATCATCGTCTACGTCGGCGCGGTCGCCGTCCTCTTCCTGTTCGTCGTGATGATGCTGGACGTCGACTTCGCTTCGCTTCGCTCCGGCTTCGCGAAGTACCTGCCGCTTGGCATCCTGCTCGCCATCGCCTTGTTCGCCGAGATCATCCTCAGCATCCTCGCGCATGCCGAGGGCGCGATCCCGCCCGGCGCGCGGGCCGCGCCCATCCATGCCGGCGAGAGCAACATCGTCGCCTTGGGCAACCTCCTCTACACGCGCTACGTCTTCATCTTCGAGGCGGCGGGACTCGTCCTCCTCGTCGCGATGGTGGGGGCCATCGTCCTTACCCATCGCACCCGCTCCGATTTCCGCCCGCAAAAGGTTTCGGACCAGGTTCGCCGCCGGCCCGAGGACGCGGTCGTGAACATGCGCCCGGGCATCGGCGAGGGGGTCGAGCTGTGATCGCTCCGTTCGTGCCGAGCGAAGTCGAGGCACCCGCCCGAGCGAAGTCGAGGGCTTCTGGCGCCCGTGTCTCGCTGCGCTCGACGGCGGTTCTCGACTTCGCTCGAACCGAACGGAGTTACCCGGCCTACTCGGCTTGTGTGGGGGCCGCCGCATGATCGGGCTCGACCATTATCTCGCGGTCGGGGCGATCCTGTTCGTGCTTGGGGTGTTCGGCATCTTCCTCAACCGGAAGAACGTGATCGTCATCCTGATGGCGATCGAGCTCATCCTGCTGGCGGTCAACATCAACTTCGTCGCCTTCTCGGTATTCCTCGGCGACATGGTCGGGCAGGTTTTCGCCATGTTCGTCCTCACGGTGGCCGCGGCCGAAGCGGCGATCGGGCTCGCCATCCTCGTCATCTATTTCCGGAACCGCGGCACCATCGCGGTCGACGACATCAACCAGATGAAGGGCTGAGAGTGCAGGTCCAGCTCATCGTCTTCCTGCCGCTCGTCGCCGCGCTCGTCGCCGGGCTCGGCAACCGGATGATCGGCAACATGGCCGCGAAGCTGGTCACGACCGGCGCCCTGTTCGCCTCGATGTTCCTGTCCTGGCCGCTCTTCCTCGGCTTCATCGCCGGCACCGAGCACAGCCAGCTCCACCCGGTGCTGGGCTGGATCCACTCCGGCAACCTCCAGGTCGACTGGGCGCTGCGCGTCGACGCGCTGACGGCGGTGATGCTGGTGGTGGTGACGACCGTCTCGGCGCTCGTCCACCTCTACAGCTGGGGCTATATGGCGGCGGACGACAGCCAGCCGCGCTTCTTCGCCTATCTCTCGCTGTTCACCTTCGCGATGCTGATGCTGGTGACGGCCGACAATCTCGTCCAGATGTTCTTCGGCTGGGAGGGGGTCGGCCTCGCCTCGTACCTGCTGATCGGCTTCTGGTACCACAAGCCCTCGGCCAACGCCGCGGCGCTCAAGGCCTTCATCGTCAACCGCGTCGGCGATTTCGGCTTCTCGCTCGGCATCTTCGCGACCTTCCTGGTCTTCGGCACCATCTCCATTCCCGAGATCCTCGAGGCCTCGCCCGCCATGGCGGGGGCGACCTTCCACCTCTTCGGCATGCAGGCCGACGTCATGACGGCGATCTGCATCCTCCTCTTCATCGGCGCGATGGGGAAATCGGCCCAGCTCGGCCTCCACACCTGGCTACCCGACGCCATGGAAGGACCGACCCCGGTCTCGGCCCTCATTCACGCCGCGACGATGGTGACGGCCGGCGTGTTCATGGTCTGCCGGCTCTCGCCGATGTTCGAGACGAGCGAAGTCGCGACGGGCCTCGTCGTCTTCGTCGGCGCGGCGACGGCTTTGTTCGCGGCCACCGTCGGCACCGTCCAGAACGACATCAAGCGCGTCATCGCCTATTCGACCTGCTCGCAATTGGGCTACATGTTCTTCGCCGCCGGAGTCGGCGCCTACGGCGCAGCGATGTTCCACCTCTTCACTCACGCCTTCTTCAAGGCGCTCCTCTTCCTCGGCGCCGGCTCGGTGATCCACGCCATGCATCACGAGCAGGACATGCGCTTCTACGGCGGCCTTCGTAAGCACATCCCGCTCACATTCTGGGCGATGACGATCGGCACGCTCGCCATCACCGGCGTCGGCATCATCCAAGTGTCGGGGCTGCCCAGCTTCGGCTTCGCCGGCTTCTTCTCGAAGGATGCGATCATCGAGAGCGCCTATATGAGCGGCACGGCACTCGGCGGCTTCGCCTTCGCGGTGGGCGTGTTCGCGGCGCTCCTGACCAGCTTCTATTCCTGGCGCCTCGTCTTCCTGACCTTCTTCGGGACGCCGCGCTGGGCCGCGTCCGGCCATATCCAGCATGCGCTCCACGACGCCCGTCACGGCCGCGAGGAAGCGCATCAGGCCGATCCGCATCCCGAGGACGAGCATGCCGGCCACGACACGCGGCCCGGGGAGGCGGGCGCCGACGCGATCCCGTCAGGCACTGGCGGCTATCATCCGCACGAGAGCCCGTGGACGATGCTGGTGCCTCTCGGCCTGCTTTCGGTCGGCGCGGTCCTGGCCGGCATCGGCTTCCACCATGCCTTCATCGACGCGGCCGAAGGCGAGCATTTCTGGGCGCATTCGATCTATTTCGACCACGACCTCATGCACGCCCTCCACAAGTCCCCCATGTGGGTGAAGCTGGCGCCCGCCTTCGTGATGCTGCTCGGCCTGTTCCTCGCCTGGAACAGCTATATCCGCAATCCGAGGCTGCCCGCGGCATTCGCGCGGGAGATCGGCCCGGTCTACGGCTTCCTCTACAATAAATGGTTCTTCGACGAGGCCTATGACCGCCTTTTCGTCCGCCCCGCGCTCGCGCTCGGCCGCATCTTCTGGAAGCGCGGCGACGAGCAGACCATCGACCGCTTCGGCCCGGACGGGGCCGCCGCTCTCATCGCCACCGGCAATCGCTACGCGTCGCGGATGCAGACCGGCTATCTCTATTCCTACGCTTTGGTGATGCTGCTCGGCATCGCCGCCGCCACCACCTGGGCGATGGCGCGGTGAACCCGCTCGGCTTCCCCGTCCTGACGCTGCTCATCGCGCTCCCGCTCGCGGCCGCCATCGCCTGCCTTTACATGAGCGCCGCCGCCGCGCGCTGGACGGCGCTTGCCGCCACTTGCGCCTGTCTCGGCCTCGGCATCCTATTGTGGGCGAGCTACGAAATCGGCGGGCCGCAATGGCAGTTCACCGAGCGGCTGGAGATTTTCGGTCCCTTCGCCTGGGCGGTCGGCATCGATGGCATCGCGCTCATGCTGATCATGCTCACCTTGTTCCTGATGCCGATCTGCATCGCCGCCTCCTGGACGTCGATCGAGCAGCGCGTCCCCGAATATATGGCAGCCTTCCTGCTCATGGAGACGCTGATGATCGGCGTCTTCGCGGCGCAGGACATCTTCCTCTTCTACCTCTTCTTCGAGGCCGGCCTCATTCCGATGTATCTCATCATCGGCATCTGGGGCGGCAAGGAGCGCATCTACGCCGCCTACAAATTTTTCCTCTACACCCTGCTCGGCTCGCTGCTGATGCTGGCCGCAATGCTGTGGATGGTGAACTTCGCGGACACCACCGACATTCCGCGGCTGATGGCGACCGACTTCCCGCCCGAGGCCCAGACTTGGCTGTGGCTCGCCTTCTTCGCCAGCTTCGCGGTCAAGATGCCGATGTGGCCGGTCCACACCTGGCTCCCCGACGCCCACGTCCAGGCGCCGACGGCGGGCTCGGTCATCCTCGCCGGCGTGCTCCTGAAGATGGGCGGCTACGGCTTCATCCGCTTCTCGCTGCCGATGTTCCCGGAAGCCTCGGCACAGCTCGTCTGGCTGGTCTTCGGCCTGTCGATGGTGGCGGTGGTCTACACCTCCTTGGTCGCGCTCGTGCAGCGCGACATGAAGAAGCTGATCGCCTATTCCTCGGTCGCGCACATGGCGTTCGTCACGATCGGCCTGTTCGCCTTCAATCGCCAGGGTGTGGAGGGCGCGCTCATCGTCATGCTCAGCCACGGCCTCGTCTCGGGCGCCTTGTTCCTCTGCGTCGGCGTCATCTACGATCGGCTCCATACGCGCGAGATCGATCGCTACGGCGGCCTCGCCAACAACATGCCGGCTTATTCGGTGCTCCTTCTTCTCTTCACCATGGCGGCGGTCGGGCTGCCGGGGACGAGCGGCTTCGTCGGCGAGTTCCTCGCCTTGCTCGGCTCCTATGCGGCGAACAGCTGGGTCGCCTTCGTCGCCACGACCGGCATCATCCTCGGCGCCGCCTACATGCTCTGGCTCTACTGGCGCGTCGCTTATGGGACGAGCCGGAACGCCGACGCTGCCGCGATGCCGGACTTGAACAAGCGCGAGCTCGCGTCGCTCGGCGCGATCGCCGCAGTGGTGCTGTGGATGGGCGTTTACCCGGAAAGCTTCATGGCGCCGATGAGAAACGACGTCGGCCTGATCCTCGCCCGGATCGAACGCGCCGCGCCCGAAGGCGACGCGCACCTCAGACGTCCCGCCCGCCCGCCCGCAGTTGTGGGCGATCACGGTCAGGCGAAGGAAGGCGGCCATGAGGCGGCGCCCGCCCCGCACAAGGCGGCGGAGGGCTCGCACTGATGCCCCGCGACCTGATCCTGACCGCGCCCGAGCTGTTCCTGACCGCCGCTTCGCTCGTCCTTCTCCTGATGAGCGCCTGGATGGGCGAGCGCTCGGGCCGGCTGCTCACCTGGCTCGCCGTCGCCGCGCTCGTCGTCGCGGCGCTGCTCGTGCCGGCCGTGCGCCCGGACGATGCCGGCGGCACCGCCTTCGGCGGCCTGTTCGTCGCCGATCGCTTCGCCGCCTTTTCTAAAGTCCTCGTCTTCATCGGCGCGGCAGTGTCGTTGCTCGCGGCCGAGGCCTGGTTCGGCCGCGACCGCGATTACCGCGCCGAATATCCGGTTCTGATCCTCTTCGCGACGATCGGCATGGGGATGATGGTCTCGGCCGGCGACATGCTCACCCTCTATGTCGGCCTCGAGCTGCTCAGCCTCTCCTCCTACGTCCTTGCCTCCTTCCAGCGCACCGACACGCGCTCGGCCGAGGCGGGCCTCAAATATTTCGTGCTCGGCGCGCTCGCTTCCGGGCTCCTCCTCTACGGCATCACCTTGCTCTACGGCTTCACCGGGACCACTCTTTTCCGCGGCGTCGCCGAGGGCATTGCGCTGCAGGCTGCGAGCCATGACGGGCTCGGCACCGGCACTTTGTTCGGCATCGTATTCGTCCTCGCCGGCATCGCCTTCAAGATCTCGGCCGTGCCTTTCCACATGTGGACGCCCGACGTCTACGAAGGCGCGCCGACGCCGGTCACCGCCTTCTTCGCCTCTGCGCCCAAGGTCGCTGCGATGGCCTTGATGGTCCGCGTCGCGATCGAGGGCATGGGCCCCGCGGCCGAGGAATGGCGCCAGATCGTCATCTTCTCCGCGCTCGCCTCGACCATCCTCGGCGGCGTCGCCGCCATCGGCCAGAGGAACGTCAAGCGCCTGCTCGCCTACAGCTCGATCAACAATGTCGGCTTTGCCCTCATCGGCCTCGCTGCGGGAACGCGCGAGGGCGCGGCCTCCGTCCTCTTCTACATGGCCGTCTATCTGGTGATGACGCTCGGCACTTTCCTCGTCGTCCTGAGGATGCGCGACGCCGACGGCAAGGCGGTGGAGAGCATCGAGAGCCTGTCGGGCCTGTCGCGCACCCGCCCCGGCCTCGCGCTGGCCATGGCGGTCTTCATGTTCAGCCTCGCGGGCATTCCGCCGTTGATGGGCTTCTGGCCGAAATTCTACGTGTTCAACGCCGCGGTGCGCGCCGATCTCGTCTGGCTCGCCGCGATCGGCCTCGCGACCGCCGCGATCAGCGCTTACTACTACATCAAGATCGTCAAGATCATGTATTTCGACGAAGCCGCGCCGGCCTATGAGAAGCGCGCCGAGCCGGTCGGCACGGTCCTGATCCTCGCCGCCGCCCTGTTCGTCAGTCCGCTCGGCTATTTGGCTATTCCGTATCTCGACGCCGTGTCGCGCAACGCTGCGGGGTCGCTATTCTAGGAACTCGATATTTCCGCCCGGGACGGGCACCTTTCGCGGGTCTTTGGCAGCTTCGCTAGAACTGCCAAAATCTCAGGCGCTCAGGAAGAGACAGGCTCGTGTCGACGAAGCTCCGCATATTCATCAGCAGCACCATGCAGGATCTTGGCAACGAGCGTCGGGCCGTGGTGGAGCGGCTGCAGGCCTTGAACCTCGAGCCGGTCAATGCGGAAGGGCTGCTTCCCAGAGGTCGCACCAGCTGGGAAGTGATCTCCGAGGAGATCGAATCGTCGCACATCTTCGTCTTGCTGCTCGGCGAAACCTATGGCTGGATACCAGACTCCGGCTACGGCGCGGGTCTAGGCAAGTCGGTCACCCACCTCGAACATGATCACGCCAGGCTGTGCGGGCTGCCTGTGCTCCCGTTTCAGAAGAAGCTGAAATACGGCGCCGAGTCGGATTCGGACGATGCCCGGGCCCGTGACAGTTTTCGCCAAAAAGTCAGCGAATGGTCGCAAGGGCTCTTCCGGGGGGAATTCGAGTGGGCCGATGAGCTCGGGCGGCAGGTTGGCGACGCTCTGCTCGATCTCTTCCAGAATTCCGCGCTCAAGAATCTCGCCCGGAAGCGCGACCTCGTCCGCCGCCCGGCGCCCGCGCCGGCCGTGGAGCTGCCCCTGGTCAGGATTCCGCTCCTCTTCCACGGCGCCTGCTTAAGCGGCCCTGCGATCCTCGTCGCCGGCGCAGGAATCTCGGTCTCGGCAGGCTTACCGATGGCGACTGTCCTGGCGGAGGTGCTGGCCCGTCGGCTCAGCCTCGAAGCCACAGGGGACCAGGTACTCGCACGCCATCGCTTCGCCGACCTCGCGGCCCTCGCCATCAATCGGTTGGGCCGGGATGTCGTGCTGGAACTCATCGGCGAGTTGCTCAACACGGCCCAGGAGATCACCCCCACCGTCGGCCACACCGCCGCCGTGCTCACCTTCGAGACGATCGTCACGTCCAATTTCGACACCCTGTTCGAGCAGGCGGCCGTCAGGCAGGGCCTGCGCGCCGCTGTACGAACCTCCTCACAGGAGTGTCGGGGGGAGGATGTCGATCTGACGATATGCAAGATCGACGGCACTATCGCCGACCCAGGGACTCTGGTTCTTACCGACGAGGACAGCGCCCGCGCCTATCAGGAAGGAGGCCTCTGGACCGATGTCGCCGACCTGCTCCAGCGGCACCCAGTAGCGGTCGTCGGACATTCGCTGCGGGACGATCGGATGCGACGCCTGCTGTCGCAGCGGCGGCGCGACGTTCCTGGCGTATACGTATCGCCCGTGCCGGATCCGCTTGACGCGATCCTGCTCGAGCGATTCGGGTTGGAAATGGTTCGGGCGACCGCTGACGAATTCCTAGCCTCGCTTGCATCGTCACTTGCGGCGAGCCGGAGCGCGGCGCGATGACCCGACCGGAAGCCGGAGCGATGATGAGGACGTTGTGCGAGACCGGCTCGACCAACGACGACATGCTTGCTCTTGCCCGCGGCGGCGCGGCCGAGGGCGCGTGGCTGCGCGCCGGTCGCCAAACCGGCGGCAAGGGCCGGCAGGGAAGGGAGTGGGAGTCCCCGCCCGGCAACCTCCATGCAAGTACGCTCGTGCGTCTTCGCGAAGGCGATCCCGCCGCGCCGACTTTGGCGCTGGTCGCCGCGGTGGCGCTCCACGAAGCCGTCTCCGCTTTCGCCGGCGGCATCGAAATCGCAATCAAATGGCCGAACGACCTCACCGCCTACGGCGCCAAGCTGTCGGGCATCCTGCTCGAGCGGCTCGACGATGCGGTCGTGGTCGGCTTCGGCGTCAACCTCGCCGAGCATCCGGACGCTACGCCTCGCCCGGCGACCAGCCTCGCCGCGCTCGGCGCCGGCGCGCCCGACCCGGCGCAATTCCTCGACGCACTCGCCGAATGCTTCGCCCGCTGGCTGGGCCGATGGCGCAGCGACGGTCTCGCGCCGGTCCGCGCCGCCTGGCTCGCCGCAGCTCATCCACCCGGCACCGCCTTATCGACGCATACGGCGAGCGGCGCCTGGATCGAGGGCCTGTTCGACGGCCTCGACGAGACCGGCGCGCTGCGCCTGCGTCTTGCCGACGGGACGATGCAGGTCATTCATGCCGGCGACGTCTTCCTGGTCTGAGGAGCATCACAGTGCTGAACCGCCTTTGCGCTTTGCTCGCGCTCTTCGCCGCAGCGGCGCCGGCCTCCGCCCAGCCACCCGCCGCGGAGGGGACGCCGATCGTCACCGGCACCAGCTACGCCATCGCATCGCGTCACCTCGGCGGGCGCCGCACGATCAACATCCGCCTTCCCGCCGGCTACGAGCGGCAGCCGCAGCGCCGCTGGCCTGTGCTTTATCTGCTCGACGGCGGCGTCGAGCAGGATTTCCCGCACATCGCGGGCATCGCCCAGCATGCCGACATCAGCTGGACGTTCGAGCCTTTCATCCTCGTCGGCATCGAATCGCAGCGCCGGCCGTTCGAGCTGACCTTTCCCGCGACGGACGAGCGTTATGGCGAGGTTCAAAGGCCGAACGGCGGCGCGGACGCGATGCGCGCCTTCCTGCGCGAGGAGGTCCGCCCCTTCGTCGAAGGCCGCGTGCGGGCAAGCGGCGAGGACATCGTGATGGGCGAGTCGCTCGCCGGGCTTTTCGTCGTCGAGACGCTGCTGCGCGCGCCGGACCTGTTCGACAGCTGGATCGCGATCAGCCCGAGCCTATGGTGGAACCGCGGATCGCTCCTGGCCGAAGCGCCGGCGCTCCTCCCCCGCCACGACGCCCGCCCGCGCCGGCTCTATTTGACGGTCGCCAATGAGGGCGGAACCCACCGAAGCGCGATCGACGGCTTCGTCGCCGCGCTGGACGCGCATGCGCCTGCCGGCCTCGACTGGCGCTTCGTCGACCGCTCGGCCGCCGAGACGCACGGCAGCATCTACCACGCGGCCGCGCTCGACGCGCTGCGCGGCCTCTATCCGATTCCATATCGGGAGGGACATTCGCCGCGGACGCCCTGGCTCCATGACGGGCCGCTGCCGCCGCTGGGCGCGGAGGCGCAGCGCAGCCTGGACGCGGGCGAATGCACCGCCGGCATCGCGCGTCGAACGACTTTGGCCGAGATCGCCGCGAACGAGGCCTATTGGCGCGGCATGTGCGTCATCGTCGAATATGGGGCCGGCCTTCCCGAGCGGCGGCGGCGGCGCTAGGAGAGCGGCGATGCTGCTCGCGATCGACGCCGGGAACACCAACATCGTCTTCGCCTTGCTCGAGGACGGAGTGATCCGCGCCCGCTGGCGGATGGCGACCGATCCGCGGCGGACGGCCGACCAATATGCGGTGTGGCTCCACCAGCTGCTCGAGCTCGAAGGCTTCGGCCGCAGCGACGTCGACGCTGTGATCGTCGGTACGGTCGTGCCGCGCGCGACCCACAATCTCGAAGTGCTCGCCGCGAAATATTTCGGCGTCGAGCCGCTGATCGCGGGGCAAGGGGAGGCGGCATGGGGGATCGAGCTCGACGTCGCCGATCCGCGCACGGTCGGGGCGGACCGGGTGCTCAACGCGATCGCCGCACACGCCGTCCACGAGGGCGATCTCATCGTCATCGATTTCGGGACCGCGACGACTTTCGACGTGGTCGATTTTTCGGGCGCCTATAAAGGCGGCATCATCGCGCCGGGCATCAATTTGTCGCTCGATGCCCTGGTCGCAGCCGCTGCCAAGCTTCCGCGGATCGCGATCGAGGCGCCGACCGGCGACGGCGTCATCGGCCGCACGACCGAGGACCAGATGCATATCGGCATCTATTGGGGCTATGTCGCGATGATCGAGGGACTGGTCGAGCGGCTCAAGGCGGAAATCGGGCGGCCGGTCACGATCGTCTCCACCGGCGGGCTCGCGATCCTGTTCGACGAGCACAGCGCGATCTTCGACGCGATCGAGCCCGATCTTACCATTCAGGGTCTGGCGCTGCTCTGGAAACGGAGCCAGAGCGGCGTCGCCCCATAGTCTCAACGATGTCGGGCGTTGTCGCACGTCGTCGCGATGTGTCGCAATCTAGCCATGGAAAAACGCGCATGAAACCCGGCAAAGAACTGCTCTTCCTCGCGCTCGGCGGGTCGGGCGAGATCGGCATGAACGTCAACCTCTACGGCTGCGACGGCAAGTGGATCATGGTCGATCTCGGCATGACCTTCGCCGACCCCGCCTATCCGGGGATCGAGCTCGTCCTGCCCGACCTCAGCTTCATCGAGCAGCGCCGCAAGGACCTGGTCGGCATCGTCCTCACCCACGGCCACGAAGACCATATCGGCGCCATCCCGTATCTCGCCGCCGATCTCGGCGTGCCGCTCTACGCGACGCCGTTCACCGCGGGCCTGATCGCGGGCAAGCTCGAGGAGGAGGGTCTGCTCGAGGAGGTGAAGCTCAACGTCGTCGAGATGGAAGGGAGCTTTCGTCTCGGCCCGTTCGGGCTTCGCTACGTGCCGCTCGCCCATTCGATTCCCGAAGGCAATGCGCTCCTCATCTCAACGCCCTACGGCAAGGTCTTCCATACCGGCGACTGGAAGCTCGACGACGCGCCGCAGCTCGGCGATCCCTCGACCGAGGCGGAGCTGCGTGCGATCGGCGACGAGGGCGTGCTCGCGTTGGTCTGCGATTCGACCAACGTCTTCCAGGAGCATGCTTCCGGTTCCGAAGCCAGCGTGCGCGAAGGGCTCGACCAGGTCGTCGCCGAGGCCGAAGGGCGGGTGCTTGTCACGACCTTCGCGTCCAACGCAGCTCGACTTAAGACGCTGGGCCATGTCGCGCGCGACACCAATCGCCAGGTCTGCGTCGCCGGCCGCTCGCTGGACCGCATCCTTCGGGTTGCGAAGAGCGTCGGCTATCTCACTGATTTTCCTGAGGTCATAGATTTCGACACGGCGATGAAGCTGCCTCGCCGCGACGTCATGATCATTGCCACCGGCGGACAGGGCGAGGCCCGCGCCGCGCTCGCCCGCATCGCGTTCGACCAGCACAAGATCGGCCTCGACAAGGACGATCTCGTCATCTTTTCGTCCAAGCAGATCCCCGGCAACGAGATCGCCATCGGCCGCATCCAGAACGCGCTCGCCGAAAAGGGCGTGGCGATGATCACCGACCGTCAGGCGCCGGTCCATGTCTCCGGCCATCCCGGCCGCCCGGAGCTTGCCGCCATGTACGATTGGATCCGGCCCGACATCATCGTCCCCGTCCATGGCGAGATGCGCCATCTGATGGAGCATGCCCGCTTCGCGCGGAGCCGCGGCGTCCCCCATGGCATCGTCCAGACCAACGGCCAGCTCGTCCGCCTCGCCCCCGACGGCCCCGCCAAGATCGGCGAGGAAAGGGTGGGGCGCCTGATCCTCGACGGCGACGTCATCCTCAATGCCGACGGATCGACGATGAACGAGCGGCGAAAGCTCGCCCATTCCGGCCTCATCTCGGTCGCGATCGCGCTCGACGGCGAGGACCGCCTGCGCGGCGGCGCCGAGATCGCGCTCGAAGGCGTGCCGGTGGAGGAGGATCGCGAGGCCTTTCTCGAGGAAGCCTGCGCCGCGGCCTCCCAAGCGGCGCGAAAGAACGGCGGCAAGGAGATGGAAAAGCTGCGCGAATCGGTGCGGCTCGCGGTCCGCCGCTGCGCCACCGAATGGACCGGCAAGAAGCCGCTGGTCGACGTGCTGATCGTCCGGGTGTGACGACTTGAAGCCGATCTCGATCGCGGCGATCTACATCCTGTTCTGGACGATGAGCCTGTTCCTCGTCCTGCCGTTCGGCGTGCGCACCGACGAGGAAGCCGGCGCGGAACGTTCGCCGGGCCACGCCGAAAGCAGCCCCCACGGCTTCCGATTCGGCCGCGCAGCCCTGCGCGCGACCGTCCTGGCGACGCTGCTCTTCGCCTTGTTCTACGCCAACTGGACCTTCGGTTGGCTCGATATCGAGATGCTGGACTGGGCCGCCCCGCCCACGGCCGATGAGCTGTGACGATCTACCTTTTCTTCGGGGTGACCAGCTTCTCCGGCCGCCGCTCCCTCGCCGTCTTCATGAGCGAGAAGGTGCGGTTGACGTAGTTCGTAACGTCCGTGAGGGAATCGACGTAAGTCATTAATTCCTGCGTCTTCTCCGCCTCGAACAAGCGCACCTGCGCCGACGGGTCGCCGCCCTCGAAGCGGACGTAGAACCAAGGCTCGCCGCGCTTCAGAATCAGGTCCTTCGAAAGATCGTGCCATTCGAAGGCCCACATGATGTGGCGCGGCCAGACATCGATCGGGAAGCGCCCGCACAGCTGCACGCCCGGCCGCGGCGCCGGCCCGTAATGGAGGAAGGGCGGGAACTGGTTGATGGTGACCGGATCGTCGGAGACGAAGAGATAGGGCGTCGCCATCTGGATCACCGGCCGCTGCGGATGGCGCCACTCGTTCTGCGGCATGAACACCAGCATCTGGTTGAGCTGGCCTTGGCGCACCGGGCTCTTCTCGCCGAGCACATTGGTGACGTTGAGCGTCCCGTTCGCCGCGATGGCGAGCCGCATATGGACATCGATCGGGCAGGGGATGACAAAATGGCGCCGGTCGAACTCGATCACGGCCGGGCAGACCGAGACCGACTTCACCGCCTGGCTCTGGCCCTCGGCGCGGATCGGCTGGGGCGCTTCCCAGATCACCGAGCTCTTGTCGGTGTGGAAGAGCCAGCCGACTTCGTACACGCGGCTCGAAGCCGGCTCGGTCGGCGAGATTTCGGCCTCGGCCGGCGCCTCCGGCTCGGCTTTGCGGAACAGCCGGTCGAACATCGTTGGCGTCGCTTTCAAAAAAGGGCTCAGTTGCGCAGCCGCTCTATCGCCTGCGCCAGCGCCACGTAAAGCTTGCCCATGTCGGAGGAGAGCAAAGTGATGCTGAGCGGCGAGCCGTCCTTGTCGGCGAGGACGCGCCGCAGCATCGACTCGAAGTCGTGGATGTAGCGATTGACCTGCTCGCGGAATTCCGTCTCGTTCTCGTAATGGCGCATGATCTCGCGCGCTTCGCCGCTGTCGAGCAGGCGCACGGCGCGGCGGGTGAAGACGCCGCGGTCGCCCTTTAGATAGGCCGCCCAGGCGGTGTCGGTGACTTCGTTCGACAAAATCTTGGTGACGTCGATCGCGGTCGAATTGAGCGATTCGATGAGCAAGGCAACGCGCCGCGACAGGCTCTCCGCGTCCTTTTCCTCTCGGACCCGGCGCTCGGCGTCGATCCGCGCCTCGATCGCGGCGGCGGTCTCGCCGATCGTGACGAGCTGGCGGGTGAGCCGCTCGGACGCCCGCCGCGCCGACGCCACCGCCGCTTCGGACATCACGCCCAATTGGGCGAGCTTCTCCTGCACCGGTTCGGTAACCGCTTCGCTGACCACGTCGCGGCTCGCTTCGGCGAGCGCCGCCAGGCTCTCCGGGATGACTGCCGCGATCGCCTCGCGCGCGTGGCTCGCGGCCTGGCTGGCCGCTTCCCGGACCCGGACCAGGGCGTCGATCAGCTCCGGGGCGGTGGAGGTAACGAGGCGCTGCGCCTCGCTGTCGGCCTCGCTGGCGGCGGCGGCGAGCTGGCGGACCTTTTCCTCGGCCTGGCCGACCGAATCGGCGATGGTCGTCAGCAACCGCCCGAGGTCTTCCTGCTGGCGGCGGATCGAGTCCTCGCCCGAATTGAGGCTGGCGGCGGCGGCGGCTGCCGCGGCCTGGACGGTCTCGACCTCTGGCAGGATCGCGCGAGCGGAGGCGCCGGCGCGCACGCTGTGCTCCTCCACGCCGGCAAGCGCGGCGGGGACATCGTTGGTGAGCTGGGCCGAAACGGCAGCGAGGATCCGCGCAAGCTCCTGGCCGCGCTCGACGCTAAGGCCGGTCGTCTCGTGCCCCTCGCGGATCTCGCCGTGGAGCTCCTGCAGCGACCGGCGGACCTCGGCCATGACCTCGCCAAGCCGGCCGGCGTTGAATTCGCCGGCCTCGCGAAGCTGGCCGAAGCGCTGGTCGATCGCGGCGATCTCCGCCCCGATGCCTTCGAGGAGGGTGCGGCTAGCCTCGTCCTGCGCGGCGAGCTTGCCCGACAGCGCCTCGAGCCGCGTGCCGGCCGCAAAGACATTGTCGGCCAGGGCGCGGGACGCCTCGACCGACGGGCCGACCGCTGCCGCGGCCTCGCGCGTGCGGTTCGCCTGCGCCTCGATCGAGGAGAGGGCGTCGGGGATTTCGATCTGAAGCTGGGCCGAGAGGCTGTTCAAGGCCTCGCCGATCTCGCGCGCGCGGCCGGTCAGGGCGGCGGCCTGAACGTCACCGGCGCCGACTTCCTCATGCAGGCGGACGACGCTGCCGCGCACTGCCTCCAGCGAGGCGGCAAGACGCTCGTGGCTCTCGCTGCCGCTGCGGTCGAGGGCGGCGAATCGGGTCTCGAGCTCGCCGAGCTCGCGCGAGAGTCCCGTGACGAGCGCGTGGCTGGCCGCGTCCTGTGCGGCGAGGCTGGCGGACAGCGCCTCGACCTTGCCGCCGACGAGCTCCAGCCGGTCGGCGAGGCTGCGACCGGTCGCCGCGCCCGCTTCCTCGAACGCGGCGCGGCTTTGCTCGATGCTGGCGAGCATGGCCGAGCCTTGGGTCTCGAGGCCGGCACGAGTCGATTCGACGGCTTCGGAGGCGCGCGCGAGGGCGGCGTCGACCGTGCCGGTCAGGGCGCCGGCGGCCTCCTCGATCCGTTCGCGCGCCGATCCAGCGCTGCTCTCGATGCGGGCGACGTGGGCGCCGAGCCGCTGCGCGGCGCCGCCGACCGTTTCATCGGCCTCGCGGCCGCGGGCAGCAAGCGCCGCAAGCTGGCCTTCGAGCGCGCCCGCCTGCTCGTGCGCGCTCAGCCCTGCTTCTCGCATCGCGGCGGCAACCTCGCGGGCCTGCTCCTCGGCGCGAGGCAGATCGTGGAGGAGAACGCCGATGTCGACGCGGGCGTGCTCGGCTGCGGTCTCCAGCGCGGTGGAGCGCCGGTCGAGCTCGACGCTCTGGCGGGAGAGATAATGGGTGACCCTGCCGAGCCGGTCCGAGGCTTCGTCGCCGAGCGACATCAATTTCGCGGCCTCTTCGGTCAGCCGCGCCTGATTCTCCTCGAGCCGAGCGGCGACGATCGAGAGGACGCTCTCGAGCGCAGTCGATTCCTTGCGCATGTCGGCCACCGCGCGAGTGAAGCGTTCGGT
The DNA here is from genome assembly GCA_036386475.1 of Allosphingosinicella sp. Taxonomy (GTDB): domain Bacteria; phylum Pseudomonadota; class Alphaproteobacteria; order Sphingomonadales; family Sphingomonadaceae; genus Allosphingosinicella. Next base: position 18,346 of record DASVVQ010000020.1, read on the forward strand.
CTCGCGTCGCGGGGTGCGTCCGAAAATGATCCAGAGGATGCCGAGCAAGGCCAGCGGCACGCTCGCCGTGGCCGTCCAGCTGATTACGGTCGGGAGACTAGGCGCCACTCCGGAGCGGCTGAAGGCAAAGCCGGACGCCCCGATCCAGGCGAGCGCGAGCAGGATGAGAAATGCGCCAAGGACGGTTCTGCCGACCGAGCGCGGTGCAGAATAGGGCGTTTCCTCCGTGCGCTCCTCCGGCTCCATCGGCGGGCCGAGCAGGTCCGTATGATCGAAGGATCCGTCCTGCCCGAAGGCAAGATCGACGCCGTTGTCCGGCTGCGCCTCGGCGCGCTCCGCCCCCATGTTCATGGAGCCTGTTTACCATAAACCGGGCGTCATGAAAGCGCTGCACGGCCGACCCCGTGAAACGCCGCGTTAACGTCATGCGGTTATCCGCAAGCCATGGTCTACGATCCCGGAGCTTTGAACGCCTCGCTCGCTGCCGCCGTCGGCGCGGACCCCCATCTGATGGCCGAGCTCAGAAGCGCTTTCGTCGAGAGCGCCGCGCGCCAGCTCGATCTGATGGGCCGTTCGCGCTGCGATGCCAATTGGCAGCTCGCCGCCTCGCGCCTCAAGAGCGTTGCCGCGAGTTTCGGCGCGATCGGTCTCCTCGCCCTTGCCGACGAGGCGCTGGATGGGGCGCCGGGCGATCCGGTCGTGCTCCGAAAGCTCGGCGCCGCGATCGACGATTTCACGATCGGCTGAGCCGACAGGCTTTGCAAGCGGCCGCGCCCGCGCCTAATCCTTGGGGTCGGCGGCGTGGGAGTAAGGCGCGGTGGCGCTGACGGCATTGATCTCGGCCTATCAGGAATCGGACGAGCCCGGCGGACCGCTGCGCGCCGTGCTGCCGCTTGCCGGCCGCACTTTGATCGAACGTCAAGCCAAGCTCGCCTGGCTCGCCGGTGCCCGCAAGATCCTGGTCCTGGTGGAGCGCGTCCCGCCTGCGCTCGCCGCGGCGATCGACCGCCTGCGCCGAGACGGTCTGCCCGTGTTGCTCGCCAGGAGCGCGGAAGAGGCGGCCGAGCAGGTCGATCCGGCAGATCCGCTGCTCCTCATCGCCGACGGCTTTATCGGCGAGGAGAGTCAGGTGCGGCGCGTAGCGGCGGCATCGCCTCCGGCGCTCCTCACCGTCCCCGACCACAATGTCGACGACCGCTTCGAGCGGATCGATGCCGAGAGCCGCTGGGCGGGCCTCGCCCTGATCGACGGTGCGCTTCTCGTCGACACCGCATCGATGCTGCAGGACTGGGACCCGCAATCGACCCTCCTGCGCCGCGCCGTGCAGGCGGGCGCGCGCATGCTTGCTGTGCGAGGCGAGGCCGTCGGCGGGGCGGCGGCGCTCACCATCGCCGAGCGTGTCGCCGACCTCGTTGCCGTTCACAATCGGATCGTCGAGCGCGCCGCAACCGGCCGCGGCGACTGGATCTCGTCCCTGCTGCTCGGCCCGGCGGAACGCGCGGCAAGCCGCGCCCTGATGGGCGGCAGCGTCACCCCGCGCATGATCGGCTTCGCGGCGATGGCGCTGACGGCCTTGGGCGCCGTCGCCTTCGTATACCATTATCTCTGGGTCGGGCTGATCCTTCTCCTGCTTGCGACGCCGCTCGACGGCATTGCCGACCGGCTCGCCCGGCTGCGGCTGGACCAGGGGATCGGCCACAGTTGGTGGTGCCACCTCCTCCCCGCATTGAGCGGCGCGGCGCTGATCGCGCTCGGCCTCTCCTTGGCCCGAGCGCATGGCTGGGGGGCGATATTGCTGGCTGCCGCGATTCTCCTCTTCCTGCTCGCCCAGCGCTTCGAAATCGAGGACAGGAGCCTGCGCGGCCTCCTTTTCCTGGCCGAACGCAAGGGGATGAGCTGGCTCATGCTGCCCTTCGCTGCGGCCGGCATGTGGCTGGCGGGCCTGCTCGCCCTTTTCGCCTATTCCGCGGGCTCGTTCTTCTGGGCGCAGCGCGCCGTCCACACTGCGGCCATGCCCTCGGGACCGGCACCGGAAGACGATCAGGATTAGCGGCGATTTAACCTTGTCCGGCTAGGAAGTTGGCGATGTCCGACACGGGGCGAGAGAGGCGCGAAAGCAAAAGCGACGCCGCGCGGCTGCTGCTGGCGGCCGCGCGCGAGCGTTTCGCCGTCGCCGCCACGGATCTCCTGCTTCCGGAGCAATCCCGCCTCAGCGAGTGGCAGCGCCTCACGGCCGCGTCTCTCCTGGTGCGCCTCATCGGGGGCATCGAGGACAGCCTCCGCGCCGCGCTCGCGGAGCGCTTCCGGGCGGAAGAGGGGCTTTACGCGGCGCTTTCCTCCGCCCACGTCCCGATCGCGCTCCCTATCCTCGAGCGCGCTTCGGTGCTTGGCGACGCCGAACTCGGCACGATCCTCGTGCGCCGGGTCGAGGAGCATCGCTTCTGGAAAGCCTACGGCGCCGCCGCGACCGAAGAATATCTGCTCGAGCTGATCCGAGATCCCGATCCGGATGTCGCCGCGGAGGCGATGGACCTGGTTACCGCCCGCAGCCGCCGCTTCGATCGCTTTCAGGAGCCGGTCATGGGCCGCGTCGAGCTTCCCGCCGACCTTCAGCACCGCCTCGTCTGGCTCGTCGCCGCGGCTTTGCGCCATTATATCGTCCAGCAGCACCGGATCGCCGCCGTCGACGGCGCGATCGAGCAGGCGGCCTCCGCCTTGCTCAGCGGCTATGACGAAGGCGACGGCTTCGAGGCGCGCGCAATGCGCCTCGCTCGCCGCCTCCAGCGCGCCGACCGCCTGGACGGCGCGCTCCTCGCCCGCCTGCTCGGCGAAGGCGCCTTGCCCTTGTTCATCGCGGGCACCGGGGCCCTTGCCGGCCTCGATTACAGCGCGGCTTGGGAAGTCCTTGCCGACCCGCGTGGCCGCGGCCCCGCGCTTCTCCTCCGCGCTGCCGGCACCGCCCGCGGCGACGCGGCGGGGATTCTCCTCCTCCTCAACGCCCACGGACGCCTTTTCTCCGGCTCGGAAGCGGATGCGACCGAGGATCAGCTTGAGCTCTTCGACGGGCTGGACGAGGATGACGCGCGTGACGTGCTCAGGCTTTGGCAGGCCGATCCCGGCTATCGCGCTTCGGTCGCGCGGCTTTCGACCCGTGCCCGCTCCCCATCGGAAGCGGCATGAGCGGCGGCGCAGCCATGGCTGAAGCCAAGCCCGTCCTCGGACGCGTCGATGGCGAAGGCCGCCTGGTGGCGGCGGATCCGCAGCTCCTCGCCCTCCATCGCCGCGCCGGCGGCAGGGAGGGAGGCGTCCTCGCTCTGCCCCAGATCGCATCGCTCGCCCGCCTGTCCCGGCGGCTCGGCATCGCCATCTCGCGCGCCGCCATCGCTGCCGACGGCGAGCGCGACCTCGATCTGTGGGTTCGCGCCGAGCCTGAAGGCCGCGACGTCGCATTGGCCATCACCGGCTGGACGGAACGACCGGCCGCTTCATCGCCCGCTGCCGACGGTCGGGGCGCCGAGCGCGAGGCCGATTTCCTGCGCGCCGCCGCGGACTGGATGTGGGAGACGGATGAGGCCCTGCGACTTACCAGCCTCTCCTCGGGCGCCGCCGCCGCGATCGGCCGCGCCCCCGCCGCCATGATCGGCAAGCAGCTCACTCGCCTGTTCCGCTTCCGTGAGAACGGCGACGGCTCGCTGCCGATCCTTTCCGCCCTTGCCGAGCAGTCTCGCTTCGACGGCCAGGTGGCGGAACTGAGGACCGGATCCAACGCCCGCTACGAGCTTGCCGGGGTGCCGCTGGTCGACGGGATGGGCCGCTTCGCCGGCTTCCGCGGCTCGGCGTCGAGCGTCCGCTCTCAACCGGCCTCGCTCCCCGCCAACGATCTGGGCTGGTCCCCCGCGCCAGCCGGCGCTCCGGCCTTCGGCGAGCGACTCGACAAGGCGCTGCGCCTGCCCCTCGACCAGATCATCTTCAATGCCGAGACGATCAGCGCCCAGCCCGATGGGCCGCTACGCACCGATTACGCCTCCTATGCCTGCGACATCGCCGCGGCGGCACGCCACCTCCTCGCCCTGGTCGACGATCTCGTCGACCTCCAGGCGATCGAACGCGCCGATTTCGTCCCCGCTCTGGAGCCCATGGATCTTGCCGACGTCGCCCGCCGCGCCGCGGGCCTGCTTTCGGTGCGCGCCGCCGATCGCAAGGTCCGGATCGACCGGCCCGGCGAAGACGAACGTCTGCCGGTCACCGGCGAGTTCAAGCGCTCGCTCCAGGTGCTGATGAATCTGATCGCCAATGCCGTCCGCTATACGCCGGAAGGCGGCTCCGTCTGGATCCGTACCGAGGACGAAGGCGAGCAGGCCGCCATCGTCGTCGCCGACCAGGGGAAAGGCATCGCCGAAGAAGACCAGGCGCGCATCTTCGACAAGTTCGAGCGGATCGATCCATCGGAGCCGGGCGGCACCGGCCTCGGCCTCTACATCGCGCGGCGCCTCGCCCGCGCGATGGGCGGCGACATCAAGGTCGAAAGCGCCCCCGGCCAAGGCGCCCGCTTCACGTTCACCCTCCCGAAGCGAGCGGCCTGAGGCCGAGTCCGACTGCTCCAAAACGGATCGGCTTTGCCATTGACGGCCGCAGGGCCTCCATGCATCTTCGCCGCCCGCCTGTATCCGCGTAGCCGAGTCTGTCCCGGGGGAGACGAAGATGCTCACCTACGCCATGAGGCTGTCCACTCGCTATGACGGCATGGTGGTCGCGACCTTTCCGGACGTGCCCGAGGCGATCGGCTACGGCCGTGACGATGAGGAGGCGCGCGAGGAAGGTCTCAAGGCGCTGGAGGCGGCTCTCGATGCCTGCGTCCGCGCCGGCGAGCCACTGCCGCTGCCCAAAGCTGGCGGCCCGACGACCGTCACCACTGCCCGCTTCGCCGCCGCCAACGAGCAGCCCGTCGCGGCCTAGCTGCGAAGCGCCTGCGCCGCGATCCGGTAGGAGCGCCGCCGCGCTTCGTGATCGTGAATCTGCGACACGATCATGAGCTCGTCCGCTCCCGTCCGCTCGGCGAAGGCCCGCATCTCCCTTGCTACCGTCTCCGGCGCACCGATTGCCGAGCAGGACAGCACTTCACCCAGCATCCTGCGTGCCTGCGGCGGAAGCGTATCGGCATAGCCCGCCGCGGGCGGGGGCAATTGCCCAGGCCGTCCGGTCCTCAGCGCCACGAAGGCTTGCTGGACCGAAGTTGCGAGCAAGTGCGCTTCTTCGTCGGTCTCGGCCGCGAAAACGTTGAGGCCGAGCATGACGTAGGGCCGCTCGAGCCGGGCGGACGGGCGGAAGTGCGCCCGATAGAGGCGAAGAGCATCGGTCATGGCCGCCGGCGCGAAGTGCGAGGCGAAGGCGAACGGAAGCCCGAACATCGCCGCGAGCTGCGCGCCGAACAGGCTCGATCCGAGGATCCAGACCGGGACGTCCTCGCCCTCCCCGGGGATGGCGCGCACGTTCTTCGCCGGATCGGCCCGGAAATAGTCGATCAGCTCGGCGACGTCGCGCGGGAACTGGTTCTCGTCGGAAGCGAGATTGCGGCGGAGCGCCGTTGCTGCCGCGCGGTCCGTGCCCGGGGCGCGGCCGATGCCGAGGTCGACGCGGCCGGGGAACAGCGCCGCCAGCGTCCCGAACTGCTCCGCGACGACGAGGGGCGCGTGATTGGGGAGCATGATCCCGCCGGCGCCGATCCGGATCGTCTCCGTTCCGGCGCCGACGAACGCGAGCGCGGTCGAGGTCGCGGCGCTGGCGATGCCAGGCATCGAATGATGCTCGGCCATCCAGAAGCGCTCGTATCCAAGTCGCTCGGCGTGACGAGCGAGGTCGAGCGAATTGCGGAGCGCGACGCCTGCGTCGCTCCCTTCGGCGATCGGGGCGAGGTCGAGGACGGAGAGCGGAACCATGATCCGCCAGATGGTACCCGCTCCAGCACGTTGCTAGGGGCGCTTCCATGGCAAGGAGCCGGACTGATCGCAGCCTCTGGGGCGAGGAAGCGCGCGCGACGCTCGCGCTGGCCTGGCCCCTCGTCCTCACGAACGTCGCCCAGGCGCTCATCCACGCCACGGACGTGGTCTTGCTCGGCTGGGCAGGAGCGCGAACGCTCGCGGCGGGCACGCTCGGCATCAATCTCTATTTCGCCTTTCTCATCTTCGGCATGGGTCTCGTCACCGCCGCGACACCGATGCTGGCGCGCGAGCTCGGCGCCCGGCGGCACAGTGTTCGCGACGTACGCCGCACCGTGCGCCAGACGATGTGGGCGGCGGCATCCATCTCGGTTCCGGTCTGGCTGATCCTCTGGAATACGAAGGCGCTGCTCGTCGCGATCGGCCAGGATCCGGAGCTTGCCGCCGATGCGCAAGTATTCGTGCGCGCTTTGATGTGGGGGATGCTGCCCTACCTTCTCTATCTCGTCCTGAGGTCCTTCATCTCGGCGCTCGAGCGGCCGGTCTGGTCGTTGATCGTCGGTCTCGTAGCCGTCCTCTTCAACGGCATCCTCAATTACGGACTGATCTTCGGCAGGCTCGGCTTGCCCGAGCTCGGCCTCCAGGGGGCCGGCATCGGCAGCGCCACCGCCAATCTCCTGATGTTCCTCGGCCTCGCCGCGGTCGTGATGCGGGACCGCCGCTTTCGCCGCTATCGCCTGTTCGGCCGCTTCTGGCGTGCCGATTTCGAGCGCTTCCGCGCCGTCTGGCGGCTCGGTCTGCCGATCGCGGTGACGCTCGGGCTCGAAATCACCATCTTCAACGCCGCCGTCTTCCTGATGGGCATCATCGGCACCGAATCGCTCGCTGCCCACGCCGTCGCAATCCAGATCGCCTCCCTGGCCTTCATGGTGCCGCTGGGCCTCGGCCAGGCCGTCACCGTCCGCGTCGGCCTCGCTTTCGGCCGCCGCGACAAGGCCGGCATCGCGCGCGCCGGCTGGACCTCGCTCGCGATCGCGGTCGGCTTCATGAGCTTCACCGGCCTGCTCATGGTCGCCGCGCCCGGATCGCTGGTCTCGATCTTCCTCGACCCCGCCGACCCTGCCAATGCGGCCGTGACCAGTCTCGCCGTCTCCTTCCTCCTCGTTGCAGCGCTCTTCCAGATCGTCGACGGCGCGCAGGTGGTGGGCGCCGGCATGCTGCGCGGGCTCCACGACACGAGGGTGCCGATGCTCTACGCGGCTTTCGGCTACTGGATCGTCGGCCTCGCGACGGGGGTGGGCCTCGGCTTCGGCCTGGGCTGGGGCGGCGTCGGCATCTGGGTCGGGCTCGCCAGCGGCCTCGCCGTCGTCGCCGTGCTGATGATCGCCCGGTGGATGCGCCGCGAAGCGCTCGGGCTCATCGCCTAGGCGCTGCGCCAGTGGGCGTGGACGAGCTTGCCGAGCCAGGCTCCAACCAGGCCCGCGGCTGCGAACGGCAGCCAGACCGCCACCAGGTAGAACAGGATGAGCGGGTTGAGGAGCCCCGCCGGGTTCGATGCGCCGACTGCAATGGCGGGCAGACTGCCGATAAGCAGCGCGGTCGCGACATGCGCGCGGCGGCTGATCACCGTCACCAGAAAGGTGGCGAGCAGAACGAAGCCGGCGATGGCGACCATCCGAACCTCTCTTTTGGTCAGCTTAAAACGCGGACGCGCGCCGCGGCAAGCGATTGAACCGCACTGGCGGGGCGGGCTAAGCTGGCGGCCGAGTCGCACGGAGCACGGCCATGTCCAGACTGATCGTCTTAAGCCTCTGTCTCGCCGGCGCGCTCGCCGGTTGCGCGACCGGCGGTGGTCGCGAGCCGCAGGGACCGGAGTTCGTCGGCCGCTCGCTCGGGGTCGTCGCCGCCAACGGTCAGCAGACGATCCTGCGCTTCCGCCATGACGGCGTCGTCACGGCGCGCTTCAACAATCAGGAATCGGAAGGGCGCTGGACCTTCGTCGGCCGCGAGCTGTGCTTCACCTGGCGCCAGACCTTTCGCGAATGCTGGCCGGAAACGCCTCGGCTGCGCGAAGGCCGGCCGGTGACGATCCGCAGCGACCGAGGCAATGTCGTGACGGTGACCCTGCAGTAGCGACCGAGCGCCCGGGCAATCGCTCACCGGACGAGGACTCGTTTCGGGGGCGTCCAACGGTTCGTCCTGAAACGGGCCGACCGCGTTAACAATTGATTGACGTTAAAATTTTTCTTTGTATGTGAGCGACTTGCGCCAGGGGGCGAGACTCGAATCGGGCAGCTCGGCCTTTGTTGCGTGGGGGTGCAAGGATTGTTGCGTAGACAGGGTATCCAGCAGCGGTCGAAACGCGTGTCCGCCTGCGTCGCGCCCATTCCGCAGTCCACTTCCGCTTCAACTTGCGCCCGTCATTCGGGACGGCGCTCGCGCTAGCCGACTTTTCCATTTCAACTGACCATCGACCCAGGGGAGGGCCTTACTCATGCATGCCACCGACAAGAGCCTTGAAAACGAGACCGAGCGCAGTGTCGATCTGCGCGAGCTCGCGCTGAACGCCGACGGGACTGCCCTTGCCAGCCCCACCGCGATCGCGGACGAGCCCGATTTCCAGCCGGTCACGCCCGGCGCGCCGCGCACCGGCCAGGTCAATGCGAGCGGCGACTATGATTATTATACGATGAGCGTCGTCACGGGTCAGACCTACGTCATCGCGATGAACGGCACCGGCCCGAACGCGATGCCGGACCCGCAGCTCTACATCTATCGCGTCGTCAACAATGCCCTCTCCGCCATTGCGGCCGATGACGAGGGCGGCGTCGGCTCGAACGCGCTGATGACCTACACCGCGACCTTCACCGGCACCTTGTACATCGAGGCGGGCGCCTGGTCCGATGCCGCCCATCCGGGCATTCCGGGCGAATATACGCTTGCCGTCGCCCAGCGCGGCGCCGACGTCTCGGGCCTCCCGGCCGGCGCGGTTGCGGTCGGCGCCAATTCCTCGACGCTCGGCTTCATGGACGCCACCGGCACCGGCACGGCAGCGTTCAACGACGTCGATTTCTACAAGGTCGACCTCACCGCCGGCCAATATTACGAAATGCACGTTTCGTCCGGATGGGACTATCATGCCGGGCCCGAGGGCGATCTGCGGCTCCACGTGACCGCCGCCGACGGCGCGACCGTCTTCGCGTTCGCCGGCGACAATTCGACCAGCGACCAGAACGCATCCCTTTCCTTCGTGGCGCCGACCACGGGCACCTTCTACCTGCGTGTCAGCCACGACGTCGCCTCGGCGCGTGCAGCCGGCGCAGTGGCGACGGTCGGCTACGAGGTCAGCGTCAAGAACGTCGACCTGAGCGGCAAGAACCCGCTCGATGCGATCGATTGGGGCGGCCTCGATACGATCGTCGCGGGCGCCGATGACGGCATCGTCAAAGTATATTTCGCAAAAGCCGGCGAGACGTTCGACGGCCAGACGTCGCTGGGCTGGAACGCCTATGAGACGCAGCAGGCGATGGTCGCCTTCGGCGAGTATTCTAAGGTCCTGCCGCTCGTCTTCACGATCACGGACAGTGCGGCGGACGCCGATTTCAAGCTCGTGATCAAGACCGCGACCGCCGGCGACACGGCCGGCGTGCTCGGCTATTTCAACCCGCCGGGCGAGACCAATGCCGGCGTCGGCGTGTTCTGGCGCGACGGTTTCGGCTGGGACGAGGACGGCCCCACCGCCGACCTCGCCAACCGGGAGAATGGCGGTCTCGAGCAGGGCGGCTACGCTTTCTACACGCTCATCCACGAATTCGGCCACGGCATGGGCCTCGCCCATCCGCACGACACGGGCGGCGGCTCGGAGGTCATGCCCGGCGTGTTCGGACCGTTCAACAGCTACGGCGCGTTCAACCTCAACCAGGGCATCTACACGGTGATGTCGTACAATCCGGGCTTCCCGCTCGATACGGCGAACGCACCCTATGGCGTGCCCCATTATATCGACGCCCAAGGCGTCTGGCGTGAGGTCGACGAGGCCTATCAGGGTGGCCTTTCGGCGTTCGACGTGGCGCTTCTTCAGCAGAAGTACGGTGCCAACATGGCGTCCAATTCCGGCGATACCCTCTACGTGCTGCCGGCAGCGAACAACGGCGACGCCTTCTTCACGACGATCTGGGATACGGGCGGCATCGACACCATCGTCCATAACGGTGTCCAGTCGGCCACCATCGACCTCAGCGCGGCGACGGTCGACTTCTCGGTGACCGGAGGCGGCGCGATGTCGAAGGCCAACGGCGTTTTCGGCGGCTTCACCATCGCCCGCGGCGTCATCATCGAGAACGCGCAGGGCGGCAGTGCCGCGGATGTGCTGATCGGCAATTCGGCCGCCAACCGTCTCGACGGCGGCGCGGGCGCCGACAAGATGACGGCGGGTCTCGGCAACGACACCTACGTCGTCGACAATGCCGGCGACGTGGTGACCGAGCTTGCCGGCCAGGGCACCGACACAGTGATCAGCTCGATCAGCTATACGCTTGGCGCAACGCTCGAGAATCTCGAGCTCACCGGCGCTGCGGCGATCGACGGCACCGGCAACGCGCTCGACAATCGCATCACCGGCAATGGCGCCGCGAACGTCCTGACCGCCGGCGCCGGCAACGACGTCGTCGACGGCGGTGCGGGCGCCGACCAGCTGATCGGGGGCAGCGGCGACGATCGCTACGTCGTCGACAATGGCGGCGACAATGTCGTCGAGCTCGAGGGCGAAGGCACCGATACGGTCGACAGCGGGATCAGCTACACCCTCGCCGCCAACGTCGAGAACCTGAACCTCACCGGCTCGGCGGTCTCCGGCACCGGCAACGGCCTTGCCAACGTCATCACCGGCAATGCGCTGGCCAATTCGCTTTCGGGCGGCGCGGGCAACGACACGCTGATCGGCGGCGAAGGCAATGACACGCTCGACGGCGGCACCGGCGACGATGCGATGGCGGGCGGCCTCGGCGACGATTTCTACTTCGTCGACACGGCCGGCGATTCGGTCGTCGAGCTCGGCGGGGAGGGGTCGGACACGGTCTCGAGCAGCATCAGCTACACGCTCGGCGACAATGTCGAGCATCTGATCCTGACCGGCTCCGCAGCGACCGTCACCGGCAACGGCCTCGCCAATACGCTCAGCGGCAACGCTTTGTCCAACCGTCTCGACGGCGGCGCGGGCAACGACCGGCTGGTGGGCGGCGATGGCGTCGACTATCTGACCGGCGGCGCCGGCAGCGACGTCTTCGTCGGCGAGATCAACGCCTCGAAGGTCACCGGCAAGAGCGGCCCGATCGCACTGGACGTCGTCCTCGACTTCCTCTCCGGCACGGACACGATCGACCTGAGCGGCATCGACGCCAATTCCGGCGTCGCCGGCGACCAGGCGTTCACCCTGGTGAACAGCGCCAATCCGAAGAATGCGGGCGAGATCTCGATCCGCAACTTCGGCAACGTCAATGCCGCCGAAGCCGCGCTCGGCTTCGACATCGACGGCGTCGACGGCGACAGCCCGTTCGCGGGTCCGGTCAAGGTCGTGTTCGGCAATGTCGACGGCGGCGAAGCGGACTTCGCGATGGTGTTCCTGGGCACGCCCGACATCCTCGCGAGCGACTTCGTACTCTAAGCGGTACGGCCCCGCATGGGAGAGGCAGGCGCCTCCGGAGGAAACTCCGGGGGCGCTTCTCCTTGAGCGCTCGACGAGCCGGGCCTCCCCAGGCTTAGTCCTTCCGGCCGCGCAGCCCAGGCGGCTGCGTCAGCCGCCGCAGCCTTCGACGGTGATCTGGAAGAGCGGCTTCTCCTCAATGTCGCGGTAGAGGAAGACGAAATTGGCGCCGTCTTCGAGGGCATCGCGATTCTCCTCGATGGCGCAGACCTGCCGCTGCGCGGCATTGCCGATCAGGATCCGCGCGGTGGTGCGGTCGATCGAGCCGCGCGGACGCAGCATCGTGATGTTCTGAATGAGGATGTTGCGGTGAGCCTCGACCGAATCGAAGCGCGTCCTCGCGTCGATCCGGGCCGGCAGGCCGCGGTTGAGACGCTCGGCGAGCTGCTCGATCACCCGGAAAACGCGTGGGCCGCCGGTGTCGGTCTCGGTGGCGGTGAGGACGCGCGCGTTCGCGAGCTCCTCGTGCCAAGGCATCCACATCGCTTCGGGAGGGGTCGACATGGCCCGCTCCACGAACGGCGCGGCGAGGCCCATATTCCGGTAATCCTCTCCCATCTGGCGGATGGCCAGCCGGCGCTCGCTCTCTCGCCAGCCCGGGAAGGTCGGCTGGTGGAAGCCGATCCGCGCACTATTGTCCGCAGTGCGCTCGCGCCCGGCGAGGAGGACGAAGGTGCAGGCCGAAAGACATTCGCGCTCGACGCGCGTGTCGAGGCGGCGCTGGCTGATCGTCGCCGCGATCCGCATCGCCTCGAGCTGCCGACCGCCGCGCGAATCGAGAGTGACGGTGCGCAGGCGCGGCGCCTCGGCGGCCAGTGCGCGGAACAGGCCTGACGTCCCCGACGTCAGCGTTCCGTCGATGCGGATCGCGGTCCCGTCTGCGCTGAGGCTGACCTCCGCCGGCTCCCCGAGCGGATCGCCGCCGAAGGCGAGCGTGCCGTATTCCCAGCTCTGGAACGCGTAATTCTGGACCTGGAGAAAGCTCATGAAGGCGCCGAGCACGACCAGGACCTGGGCGACGATCGCCCAATTGCCGGAGCCGCCGCGGTCTTCATGAACGGTCGCGGAGCGCCAGGTCCCGACGGCGCCCCACAGCCAGAGGAGAAGGGTCGAAAGCAGGAAGAACAAAGCGGCGGCGGAGACGGTCTGGAGCGCCGCGCCGGACGCTTCGAGCCCCCGCACCGCCGCCCCGATCAGCACCGTCACTAGGAAAACGACGAGGACGGAATTGACCCAATAGGCCACAGGGAGCGACAGCTCGCCGCGCCAGTGCCGCACGATCCAGAGCCGACGCGCCTCGGCCTGCGGCTGCGTCGAGGCAAGTGCGGCGGCGGCGGCCTCTTCGCGCTCGATCGCCGGCCAGGAGCGCTCCGCTTCGGCGGCGGCCTCGGCGGCGATCTCCGCATCGTCGCGCCAGTAGAGTGCATAGGATCGCCACATCAGCAGCCACACGATGACCGCAAAAGGCAGCAGGAACAGCGGCCTTTCCCAGATCGCCGCGTCGGAGGTCGTCGGCAGGAAATGGAGCGCGGTCGAAGCCACCACCCAGGCGCAGAAAGCCGTGATTGCCGAGCGGGGCAACGGCGGCGCGTTGCTGAACAGGAAGCTGCTCAATATGGCCGCCGTGACCGCGACGATCAGAAGCCCGACGAAAAACGTACCGATGATTGCCGGCAGCATATGCGATTCCCCCGATCCCGCTGCCACCTTATTCTCCGCCCGAGCTGCGCTGCAATGCGGAAAATGTTCGCGATTCAGAGATTTGCGACGGGCGCGGGAATTCGCGGACCCGATTGAGGTAGCGGAGCGCTCCGCCCTATAGCTGGACGATGCGGAAGCGGATCCATCGATGAGCAGGCGCCTCAAACCGCTCGCCGTCCTCGAGGGCGATCAGCTCGCCGCTTCGGCGCCGCGGCACCATGCTGCTTTGTCGGCCTCGGCCGGAACCGGGAAGACCCACGTCCTGACGGCCCGTGTCCTGAGGCTGCTGCTCGCGGGCGTCGATCCGTCAACCATCCTCTGCCTCACCTTCACCAAGGCGGGTGCTGCCGAGATGGCCCAGCGCATCCATTCGCGGCTGGCGCACTGGGTGCGGCTCAAGGACGCTCATCTCAAGATCGAGCTCGTCGCCCTCGGCGAGAAGACCGACGATGCGACCCGGGCGCGGGCCCGCACCCTGTTCGCCCGCGTGCTCGATGCCAAAGGCGGCGGTCTGCGCATCCAGACCATCCATGCGTTCGCCCAAGGTCTGCTTGCCGCCTTCCCGGCCGAGGCGGGGCTCGTTCCCGGCTTCCGCCCGCTCGAAGGGCGCGAGGAGCAGATGCTCGCGCGTTCGGCCCTCGCCGAGCTGCTGGTCCGCGCCGAGCAAGGCGGCGACCGGCCGCTGATCCGCGACCTCCAGGCCTTGAGCCTGCGAGTCGGCGAAGGCGGCGCCGAAGCGTTCCTGATGGCCTGTGCGCGAGCGTCCGACGCGCTCTTGCAGCTCGGCCCGCGCGAAGCGGTCGAGCCGCGCCTGCGCCGCGCGTTCGGCCTTCCCGCCGGCGACATCGACGACGCGCTCGCCGAGCAATGCTGCGACGACCTGTTCGACGTCGCGACCCTGCGCCGCCTCGCCGACGCGAACCGCAGCTGGGGGACAGCGACGGGGCTCGGCTGCTGCGATGCCATCGCCGCCTGGCAGGCGCGGTCCAATGCCGAGCGCGCCGCGACCATCGAGGAGATCGCCGCGCTGGTGCTGACCAGGTCCGGCGATCCGCGCAAAGTGCCGACCGGGCTTCTCACCGCGGATCCCGATTATGCCGAGCATGCGGCGCGGCTCGTCGAATGCTGCCGGCGTCTGACGACGATGAAGAAGGTGGCGGGTCTCGTCAGCTGCCTCTCCGCAGGCCTTCGCGCGGGCCAGACCTTCGCGCTCGCTTATGCCGCCGCCAAGCGCGCCCACGGCGTCGTCGATTTCGACGACCTCATCCGCTGGGCCGAGCGCCTGCTGCTCGAGCCCGGCATGGGCGAGTGGGTGCGCTACAAGCTCGATCAGGCGACCGACCATATTCTGGTCGACGAGGCCCAGGACACGAACGAGGCGCAGTGGAACATCGTCGGCGCGCTGGTCGAGGAATATTTTTCCGGCGAGGGTGCCGCCGGCCGCCACCGGACGATGTTCACCGTGGGCGATTTCAAGCAGGCGATCTTCGCCTTTCAAGGTACCGATCCGCGCCAGTTCGAGCGGGCGCGACTGTTTTTCGAAGCCAAGGCGCGCGCGGTCCGTGCCGCCGCCGAGGAGATGGACCTTCCCGAGCGCGAACTGCCGCCGCTCTTCCTCGACCTCTCGATGGACAAGAGCTTTCGCTCCGCGCCGCCGATCCTCCGCCTGGTCGACCGCGTGATCGACGATCTCGGTCACGAGGCATTCGGCTTGCCCCGTCGGCCGAATCTGCACGAGAGCCATCATGCCAAGCGCCCGGGCTCGGTCACGCTCTGGCAGCCGCACTTGTCGGAAGCGGCGATGGCCGAGGACGAAGCCGGCGAGGAGGGCTGGGTGAGCGACGTCGTGCGTCGCTACGCCTCGCGCCTTGCCCGACAGATCCGGGTCTGGCTCGACGACCCGTTTTATGTCGAGAGCCGGGGGAGGGCCCTGCGCCCCGAGGACATCTTGATCCTCGTCCGCCGCCGCGGCGATCTCGCTTCCTTGCTCGTCGCCCGGCTCCATGCCGAGAACGTGCCCGTGGCCGGCGTCGACCGGCTTCTTCTGTCCGCGCCGCTCGCAGTGCAGGACCTGCTCGCCGCAGCCCGCTTCGCAGTGCAACCCCATGACGATCTGAACCTCGCGGCCCTGCTCGTCTCGCCGCTCTTCGGCTGGTCGCAGGACGAACTGTTCGCGGCGGCGCACCAGCGTAGCGGCTCGCTCTGGCAAAGCGTGCGGACCCGTGCCGGCCATCGGGCGGAGACGCTCGAGGGTCTCCATGCTCTGCTCGCAATGGCCGGTTTCGCGACGCCGCATCTCTTCTTCGAGACCATCCTCTCGGGACCTCTCCAGGGCCGGCGCCGCCTGCTCCGGCGGCTTGGAGGCGAAGCGGCGGATCCGATCCAAGAACTGGTTGCCGGAGCGCTCGAGTTCGAGGCCCGGGGAGCGCCTTCGCTCGAAGCGTTTCTCGACTGGTTCGCGCGCGGCGACGTCGAGATCGTCCGCGATCCGTCCGCGCCGCTCGACGCAGTGCGGGTGATGACCGTCCACGGCTCGAAGGGCCTGCAATCGCCGGTTCTGATCCTGGCCGACGCCTGCGCCGATCCGGAGCGCAAGGGCGGAGGGCGCTCCGTCGCTTCGTTCGCGCTGCCCGAAGGCGGCCCGACCATTCCCGTGATCCGCCCCCGTCGGGACGAACTCGCCGAGCCTTTGAAATCGCAGATCGAAGCGCGCGACCGCCTCGAACGCGAGGAGCATTGGCGGCTGCTCTACGTCGCCCTCACCCGTGCCGAGGAGCGGCTCTACATCGGCGGTGCGCTCGGCCCGGCGGACCGCAACGGCCCGCCGCTTGCGAGCTGGTACGCCGCCGTCCAGCGCTCTCTTGGCGGGCTCGATTGTGCGTGGTCCAACGATCCCGTCTGGAGCCGCTCCTGCCGGCTCGGCCAAATCGAGGCTGCGGCCCCGGCCGAGCGGCGCCGTGCCGAGATTCGCGCTTCCCTCCCTGACTGGCTCGCTCGCGCCGCTCCTGTCGAGCCGCGCCCGCCGCGCCCGCTCGCCCCTTCGGCCGCACCCGAGGACGACGTGCCGGATGCGCCGCCGGGCCCGGAGGCGCGGCAGGCGGCCGTGCGCGGCAAGCTCCTCCACCAGCTCTTCGAGCGGCTTCCGAACGTGGCCGAGGCGCAGCGGCCCGCCGCCGCCGATCGCTGGCTGGAGCGGTCCGCCGGAGTCGCGAGCCCCGCCCTGCGCGACGCGCTGGTCGGCGACGCCTGCCGGATCATCTCCGACCCGCGTTTCGGCGAGCTGTTCGGGCCGGACGCGCTCGCCGAGGCACCGGTCGCGGCGGTCGTCGCCGGCGGCCATGTCGTCTCGGGGACCGTAGATCGGCTCCTGATCGAGGATGCGCGAGTGCTCGTCGCCGACTTCAAGACCGGCCGCGCGGTCCCCGAAACGGCGCAGGACATACCCGCCGCGCACTTGCGCCAGATGGCGACCTATGTCGCCGCCTTGCGCGTCATCTTCCCGGAGAAGCGGGTCGAGGCGGCGCTTCTCTACACGTCGGGCCCGCTTCTCCACGCCCTTGGCGACGACATGCTGGCGCCGTTCCTCCCAGGCGCCGCCGCCGCCGCTTGAGCCCGGGCGCGAGCGTCCCTACATCGCGCGCAACCCATCGGGAGATCCAAGAATGGCTACCAAGACCGTCACCGACGACAATTTCGGGCTCGAAGTACTCAACTCCGACAAGCCGGTGCTGGTCGATTTCTGGGCGGAATGGTGCGGTCCGTGCAAGATGATCGGACCGGCGCTCGAGGAGCTTAGCGAAGAGCTCGGCGCGCAGGTCACGATCGCGAAGCTCAACATCGACGACAGCCCGGTCACGCCTGCCCGCTACGGTGTCCGCGGCATCCCGACGATGATCCTGTTCAAGAACGGCGAGCCCGCCGCCACCAAGGTCGGGGCCGCCCCCAAGAGCCAGCTCCAGGGCTGGCTCCAGGGAGTGTTGTAGGAAAAGATCCTCTCCGAACTCCGCTCGCGGAGGAATTCAGCCCGGCGGCTCGGTCCCCTCGAGCCCGCGTGTATCGGGCCGGAACCGATCATGGCGCGGCAGATCGTCGCCGGGCTCGAACCAGGCGATCTTGCTTCCCCAGAAGATGTGGAAGCCCGGCGCCACTGTGTCGGGATCGTCGAGCGTCGCGACGCTGAAGTCGACCGTCTCGGGCTGATGATCGACCCGCATCAGGAACGGGGTTCCGCACTCGCCGCAGAAGCTCCGGCTGCCGAAGACGCTCGATTGGAAGCTGCGCACTTTCTCCGCGCCCTTGGTCCAGACGAGATCCCCTGCCGGCACCGACGCGAAGACCATCCCCGGCGCGCCCGCATTGCGCTGGCAAGTGCGGCAATGGCACCAGCCGCAATCATAAGGCTCGCTTGTCAGCTCGTAGCGGACCGCGCCGCACGCACAGCCGCCCTGGAGAGGTCCAGTCATGGAGCGGCCGCTACGCCCGCGCCGGCGGGCGCGCAATCCTCTCCATATGGACGCGGGCGCACGCAATCCCTATGTCCGCCTCACGCGGCGCCCGATCCGGCGCCCCGATCTGGATCTGCCCTTGGAACTGCTGCTTTTCCTTTCCGCAATGGTCGCCGGCCTGACCGGCCTGATCTCGGGCGACCGCGATGTCGAGGCCGGCCGCGTCGCGCGCCCCGCCATGGCCTCTGCGGCGCCGGTGGAAATCGCGGCGATCGCCGTCGAAGCCGCGGCGCACAGCAGGCCCACTCGCCCAGCCGTCCGGTTCGCCGCGCCGGCAGAATTCGCGCCGCCGCCGGCCCCGCAGCGGCGCACGCCGCGCGAGGCGGCGGTCGATGGGCGCCGGCTGGAATAGCCGCAGCCCGCGGACCCGCCCCGGCGCGGGTCTGCCTTTTCGAACCACGATTCTCACGGCGCACGGACAAACCGTGTTGCCTTCACTCTGATAGTACGGGGATTTCCCATGCTCGGCGGTATTGCCAAAGCCATTTTCGGATCGTCGAACGACCGCTACGTCCGCACCGCGCGCAAGACGGTCGAGAAGATCAACGCGCTCGAACCGGCGATGGAGGTACTGTCGGACGACGACCTGCGCCGTCAGACCGAAGTCTTTCGCGGCCGCCTGGAGGCGGGGGAGAGCCTCGACGACCTGCTCCCCGAAGCCTTTGCGACGGTTCGCGAGGCCGCCAAAAGGACGCTCGGTCAGCGCCATTACGACGTCCAGATGATCGGCGGCATGGTCCTCCACCGCGGCGAGATCGCCGAAATGAAGACCGGCGAGGGCAAGACCCTGGTCGCGACTTTGGCCGTCTATCTCAATGCGCTCGAGGGGAAGGGCGTCCACGTCGTCACGGTGAACGACTATCTCGCCCGCCGCGACGCCGAATGGATGGGCCGCGTCTATCGCTTCCTGGGCATGTCGGTCGGCGTGATCGTCCCCAACCTCGCCGATTTCCAGCGCCGCGAGGCCTATGAGGCGGACATCACCTACGCGACCAACAACGAGCTCGGCTTCGACTATCTGCGCGACAATATGAAGTACGATCGCGCCTCGATGGTCCAGCGTCCCTTCAACTTCGGCATCGTCGACGAGGTCGATTCGATCCTGATCGACGAGGCCCGCACCCCGCTCATCATCTCCGGGCCGACCGACGACAAGTCCGAGCTCTACATCTCGCTCGACCGCATCGTGAAGGAGATGGATCCCGAGGATTACGAACATGACGAGAAGGACAAGCGCGTCCTCCTGACCGAGGAAGGCACCGAGCGGATGGAGCGGGTGCTCGAGGCGGAAGGCCTGCTCGTCGGCTCGAACCTCTACGATTACGAGAACACGCAGGTCGTCCACCACCTCAATCAGGCGCTCAAGGCCAATGTCGCGTTCAAGCGCGACATCGACTACATCGTGAAGGACGACAAGGTCATCATCATCGATCCGTTCACCGGGCGCATGATGGACGGGCGGCGCTGGTCGGAAGGGCTTCACCAGGCCGTGGAGGCCAAGGAAGGGGTGCATATCGAGCCCGAGAACCAGACCCTCGCCTCGATCACCTTCCAGAACTATTTCCGCATGTATCCCAAGCTTTCGGGCATGACCGGCACGGCGGCCACGGAGGCGGCCGAATTCTACGACATCTACAAGATGAACGTCGTCACCATCCCGACCAACGTCGCGGTCAAGCGGATCGACGAGGACGACGAATTCTACAAGAACCAGGCCGACAAGTTTGCCGCCATCGCCAAATCGATCAAGGAGAAGCAGCTGATCGGTCAACCGGTGCTGGTCGGCACGGTGTCGATCGAAAAGTCCGAGCTCCTCTCGGAATATCTCCATGCCGAAGGCGTCACCCACGCCGTCCTCAACGCCCGCCACCACGAGCAGGAGGCGCATATCGTCGCGCAGGCCGGCCGCTTCGGTGCGGTGACGATCGCGACCAACATGGCCGGACGCGGCACCGACATTCAGCTCGGCGGCAATATCGACTTCCGGATCGGCGACGAGCTTGCCGACCTGCCGGAAGGCGAGGAGCGCGATGCGGCGGAGGAGAAGATCCGTGTAGAGGTCGGCGAGGAGAAGGACCGCGTGCTCGCCGCGGGCGGTCTGTTCGTGCTCGGCACGGAGCGCCACGAAAGCCGGCGCATCGACAATCAGCTGCGCGGCCGCTCGGGCCGCCAGGGCGATCCGGGCCTGTCGCGCTTCTACCTCAGCCTCGACGACGATCTGCTCCGCATCTTCGGCCCGCAGACGATGTTCGCGCGCCTGATGAACAAGAACCTCGCCGACGGCGAGGCGATCGTCTCGCCCTGGATCTCGAAGGCGATCGAGACCGCGCAGAAAAAAGTGGAGGCGCGCAATTACGACATCCGCAAGCAGGTCGTCGAATATGACGACGTCATGAACGACCAGCGCAAGGTGATCTACGAGCAGCGCGCCGAGATCATGGATTCCGAGACGGTCGGCGACGTCGTCGACGACATGCGCGCCGAGACGGTCAACTCGATCGTCGGCGAGGCCTGCCCGCCCAATTCCTATCCCGAGCAGTGGGATCTCGACCATCTCAAGACCCGGGTCCAGGCCGTCTTCGGTTTCGACGTTCCGGCCGAGCAATGGGTCAAGGAGGAAGAGGTCGATCCGGAGAAGTTCGTCGACCGCATCCAGGCGCTGGCCGATGCGCAGATCGAGGAGAAGACCGCCGAGCTGCCCGAGGGCACCTGGCCGCAGGTCCAGAAGAGCGTGCTCCTCGAATCGCTCGACCAGCATTGGAAGGAGCATCTCTCGATGCTCGATGCGCTGCGGCAGGTCATTCACCTGCGCGCCTATGCGCAGAAGAAGCCGATCGACGAATATAAGCACGAGGCCTTCGCCCAGTTCGAGCGGATGCTGGCCGCGATCCGCGAGCACGTCACTTCGATGCTCTCGCGCATCCAATTCAACATGGCGCCGCCAGAGCTTCCGGAAATGCCGGATTTCGTCACCCACCATATCGATCCGTTCAGCGGCGAGGACGACAGCGCCGACATCGACGCTTCGACCGGCAACATCCTCTCGCGCCTGCCGCCGCTGCAGATCCCGCAGCCCGACTTCCCGCCCGAAGCCGGGCCTTCGGGCGACGATTTCGAGCCGGTCAGCCGCAATGCGCCCTGCCCGTGCGGGTCGGGGCAGAAGTACAAGCACTGCCACGGCGTCATCGCCTGAGCGCCAAGAGAAAGGGCCGGCACATATGTGCCGGCCCCGTAATACCGAAGGGTTTGGTCGCCGCCGTCAGGCGAACTTGAAGCCTTCCTTGTTCATCATCGAGGTGAGGCGGCTCGACTGCTCGTCGGTCATCATCCGCTTCAGCGCAGGGAAGACCTCGTCTTCCTCCATCCGCATATGCTCCTCGATCATGGCACGGAAATCGCGGACTCGCGCCAGCCATTCGGCGCTGTCGTTGGGCATGGTCTCCAGCTCGTAGAGATAGGTCTTCACATAGCCGTGCTCGCCTTCGAGCGCGTCGGCGTCGTGTGCCGAATTGGCCTGGCGCAGCGCCGGATAGATAACGTTCTCCTCCTCCAGGGCGTGCTTGGTGAGCTGGTATTTGAGCTTGGCGAGAAGCTGCGAGCGCAACGTCGTCTGGCTGTCTTCGGTCGCTTCGATCTTGTCGAAGGTGAGGAGCGTCATGCGGTGCTCGGTGGCGAGCGCCTCGTCCCAGCTCGCGCCGCCCGTGCTGGCGAACTGGACGAAGAGCTTGCGGCCCATATTGGCGGCGATGCCGACCGCCGCGCCGGCGACCGCCGCGCCGACGATGAGGCCCGTCTGCCCGCTGGCCCAGCGGAATGCCGAGCCCGTCTCGGTGAATTGCCCTTCGCTGTCGCGCGGCTGCGTGCGGGCGCTGTCGCCCCGATGATCGGTCCTGCTGCTGCCGCCTTTCGACTGCGTGTTGGTCGCCATTCTAGCCTCCTTGTTCTGGTTGCGGCTTGAACAAACAGCAGGCACGCGCGGTTCCGGTCCGGCGAGCGCCCAGTACGAACATGGATCAACATTTTTGGGGCTTTTCCGCCGCTTTTGACGCCGCATGCGCCGGAACAACTGCGCCGTCTCCCGGTTGATTCCGCCTGATCGATCAGAAGGAATCAAGAATGCTGGCAGCCGACTATCGCGGGCCGTACCGGGTCCGCGCCGACGAGAAGCCGATGCCCAGGATCGAGCATCCGCGCGACGCGATCGTCAAGGTGACGCGCTCGTGCATCTGTGGGTCCGACCTCCATCTCTATCACGGGCTCGTACCCGACACGCGCGTCGGCATGACCTTCGGCCACGAATTCTGCGGCATCGTCGAGGAGGTCGGCTCGGCGGTCGAGAACCTGAAGAAGGGCGACCATGTCCTCGTGCCGTTCAACATCGCCTGCGGCCAGTGCCATTTCTGCAGGCAGGGCCTGTTCGGCAATTGCCACGAATCGAACCCGCAGGCGACTGCGGTGGGCGGCATCTTCGGCTATTCGCACACGGCCGGCGGCTATGACGGCGGCCAGGCGCAATATGCCCGCGTTCCCTATGCCGATTTCGGACCGCAACTCATTCCCGACTGGATGGACCCCGACGACGCGGTGCTGCTGACCGACGTCGTCCCGACCGGCTACCAGGCGGCCGAGATGGGCGGGATCCAGCGCGGCGACACCGTCGTCGTCTTCGGCGCGGGGCCCGTCGGCATCATGGCCGCGCGCTGCGCCTGGCTGTTCGGCGCGGGACGCGTGATCGTCATCGACCATGTCGACTATCGGCTCGAATTCGCCCGCACCTACTGCCCGGCCGAGGTCTACAATTTCCGCGAGCTCGACGACGTCGTCCTGTTCATGAAGAAGACCACCGACGGCCTCGGCGCCGACGTCGCCATCGACGCGGTCGGCAACGACGCGGCGGGCAACGCGCTCCAGACCTTCTTCGGCAAGAAATTGAAGCTCGAGGCCGGCTCGGCGATCGCGCTCCATTGGGCGATCAACTCGGTCAAGAAAGGCGGGGTGGTGTCGATCGTCGGCGTCTACGGGCCGACCGGCAACCTCGTGCCGATGGGCAATGTCGTCAACAAGGGCCTGACGCTGCGCGCCAACCAAGCGGCGGTGAAGCGTCATCTGCCCAAGCTGATCGAGCATGTCAGGAACGGCCATATCGACCCCAAGGCGCTGATCACACACCGGGTCCCGCTCGAAGACGTCTCGGACGCCTATCACATCTTCTCCGCCAAGCTCGACGATTGCATCAAGCCCGTCCTCATCCCCAATGCGGCCTGAGCGCCGAAGGAGCACGTCATGACCCAAGCGCTCGTCGATTCGTCCAAAATCCCCGGGTGGGGCGTGGACGCCGATCCCGACAACGACCCTACCTATCCCTATCGAGACCGCGCCGCCGACGACCATTCGGGCAAGTGGCAGCGGCCGCCGCAGCAGGAGCCGGAGGTGGAGATCCTGCGCTCGATCGAGCACAAGCAGCTGCCGGCCGTGTTCGGCACCTCGACGCCGCCGAGCGGCCTCAGCGGCGTCATCCGGCGCGGGGCCTTCAAGTACAGCGAGTCGCACTGGCTGCATTGGCTGATGCTGATGGGCGCCGACAGGATCAACGTCGCCGAGGGCGTGGTCCAGGACCTCGCTCGCCTGAAGGTGCCGAACATCCCGGCCGAGATGGGCCTGCGCTCCGAGCTGCGCCACAACAAGCGGGGCTTTGCAAGGAAGGTGGCGGCGACCGCGGCGGTCGCGGGCGCCGGCTACGCCTTGTTCCGCTGGGCGCGCAGCGGGCGTGAGGACGTAGCGCCCGACGACACGCGTTGACCGTTTCTTGCCTCGGCCGTCCGTGCTAGGCTTGGCACGGACGGCCTGAGGGGGCGAGGGGTGGTCGACGTCTTCATTTCCTATTCGCGGACCAACGAGGACGTCGTCGCGCGGCTCGCGGAAGCGGTGAAGGCAGCGGGCTACAGCGTCTGGTGGGACGCCGAGCTTCCTCCCCATCTTTCCTATGGCGACGTGATTACCGAGAAGATCGGTGCGGCCAAGGCGGCGATCGTCGTCTGGTCGCGGGCGGCGGCTGCCTCCGAATGGGTGCGCGCCGAGGCGGATGTCGCCCGCAACCAGAAGAAGCTGATCCAGGTCTCGGTCGACGACGCGATGCCGCCGCTGCCCTTCAACCAGATCCAGTTCGCCGCGATCGGGAACTGGGACGGCGCTCCCGATCATCCGGGCTGGCGCAAGGTGAAGGCGAGCCTCGCTGCTCTGTGCGGGCCGCGGGACGAGTCGGGCGCTCCGGTTCCGGCGCCGCTGTCGCCGCACCCCATCCCCGCGGCGGCGCCTCCGCCTCCGCTCGCCCCGCCGCCGGCCCGCGGCACCGGGGCGGTGATCGGGCTGCTCGCCTTGTTGGTGCTGGTGGTCGCTGCCGGCGTCTACCTGATCTGGCTCCGCGGCGGGAGCGAGGAGCGGACCCGCATCGTCGAGGTAGAGCGGCCGCGGGCGGAGGCGGCGCCGGTCGCCCAGCCCGAGCCGACGCAGCGACGGGCGGTCGAGCGCCGCGAGCCGACGGACGATCCGCCGCTCGTGCTGCCGGATTCGAGCAGCCGCCTGCTGACCGAGGAAGATCTCGCTCCGCTCGGGCTCGCGCAGCTTCGGGTCGCGCGCAACGAAATCTTCGCGCGCAACGGGCGGACCTTTGCCGACCCGGCGCTGCGGCGCCATTTCCGGCGTTATTCCTGGTACGTAGCGCGGCCCGGCGAGGTGCGGCTGAACGCGATCGAGACGGCGAACGTAGAGCGGATCGGAGCGGCCGAGAGGCAACGCTGAACGTCGATCGCCCTGCGCTCCAGGCGCTCCATGCTATTCGCCCGTCTCCTGCGGATCCTGAACGCGCAATTCGACGGCGACGTTCGGCACCATGAGGGGCGGCGGTGCGGTCTCGCCGGGCGCCAGCAGCACTTGATCCAGGGGCACGGCGTCCGCGGGGCTGCCGCGCGCGAAGGCCTGGACCAGACGCGGCGCGCGATTGCCTGCGAAACGCGCGGGGATTGCGAGCCGCCGGCGGCCGATCTGGGTCAGCCAGGCGGCTCGCCGGTGGATCGGGGCCACGGGAAGATGGAGAACCTGCAGATCCACCGCCCCACGATAGACGCCGGTCGTGAGCGGCGCGCCGTTTCGCCGCAGCGCGATGTCGCCGTAGCGGTTCGCCCGGAGCGCCTTGGCGACGCTGTCCGGCGGCAAGCAGGCGGGATCGACGATCTGGGTCTGATCGATCGTGAGCGGGTCGATGCCCGTCAGCCGCCTCAGCCTCATCGCCATCCATTCGTGCGGCCGGTCGTAGCTGCGCCCGAACGGGACTTCGGTCGCGTGCGAGAAGCCCGCATAGATGAGGACCTTGCCCTCATTTCCGGGCCCGAGGGCGCGCTGCGCGATGTTCCGGGCCTGGAGCTCTTCGCGAGCATCGATCCTGTCGATGCCTGGGGCAAGCTCACCATCGTCGTAGGCGACCGGCCGGTACCCGATCGCCAGCGCCTCGCGTATGAAATCGGCGAACATCGGTTCGTTGGTGTAGACGCCCGTGGATCGCACGACGAACCCACGCTTCGCCAGATCTTCGCGCGGATTCATCAGCGCTTCCGCGGCGAGATAGGAATAGCCGAGCGGGCGCAGCGCCCGCGCGACCTGGAGGGCGAAGGCGCGATGGCGTGGTTCGAAATGGTGCTCGTTGAGGATGACGATACGGGAGCGTCGCGCGCGCCGCACGATCTCCCTCACCGCGTCCGTCGCCCGCGAGGAACGAAGGTCGTCGGCAATGGCGCTGTCGGCGCATCGCTCCATTCCCGCCGGCAGGTAGTCGGCGGCGCCGGTCAGCACGAAGGACCGGATGAGGGCGTGAGTCCCAGGGTCGTAGCCCGGCTCGCCCACCCTGCCTTCCATCTGCAGATAGGCTTCGAGATAGCGGCCCTGGCCGAGGACGAGGCCCATCGCCTTCATGTCGGGAACCGGATCCGCCAGGGTCCTGTCCGCCATCAGCGCACCGAGAAGGGCCGCCGCGCAGGACAAAGCGCGCAAGGGGCTGCGCATTCTCCTTTCCGCTTTCGCCGGGACTCTCCGCTGCGGTGCGCTGCCGCGCCGCGGTCGGTCAGGATAGGTGCCCGGGCCGTTCCGCTCCCAGCCCGTTCGCCAGAGGCTGGTCCAGCGCACCGGTGAACGTGACCTCGACATGGCGATCCTTTTCGGTGGCGATGGCGCGTTTGCGCTCGTCGGACAGCGATTTCTTATAGTCTTGCATGCGAATCCTGTCGTCCTTCGGTCCATCGTACAAGAATTGATCCGAACCCGACATCACGAAGTGCACGAAGGCGTCGAGAAGCGGCGTTCCCGGATGCGCATCTTCGACCCACAGGAACTGCCCAAGCGGATTGGTTTCCAGAAACACCCATTCGCCTTGCCGATTTATGATGAAATCCATCGTCCCGAAATTGAGGCCGGCAAGATCCTGGAACGCGAGAATAGCCTCGCGCACGTTCGCGGGAGGCTCGACCGGTTCGCAGCCGAGGTCGTTCCAGTCCGGCGCGTGCCGGAAATCCAGCTCGGCTCCCGGAATTCTTTGCGAGTCGAGCCTCGCGCAGAACAGGGTCCGGCCCATGACCGTGACCCTGGCCTCGGCGAGCTTGGTCTCCTCGGCCTGGAAGATACAGGGCGCGAGCTTGAGGCTGGCGTCGTCGACGTCGTCCTCGACGACCCGGACCGTGCTGAAGACCGCGAATCCGCCCTCCTCGAATCGCCAGACGGACAATTCCATGCCCTTGGTGATGGTATTGGCCCCGATTTCGCGATTGGCCTCGATGAATTGACGCGCGCTGCGCCCGCAATTGGTGATCCGCGTTCTCGGGATCTGCAGTCCCGCCCGGCTGGCTAGCGTCAAATGATGGGCCTTGAGGACGCTGGCTTTGGTCGCGATCGGCGGGTTGATGCAGAAGGCGCCGCTCTGCCCGAGCGACCGCAGCAGCGAGTCGGTCGTGAACTCCCAATAAAGCTGCGCGATACTGCGGTCGGCCGCATGCAGGTCCGGCGGCAGGACCGGATAATAAGGCTTTCTCAGCCAGAACCGATCGTAATCCGACAATGTGGCCGAGAATTGGTCGCCCTCGAACCGCACGTCCGCGGGCATCGCCGGGTCGATCGTGACCACCGCCTTTTGCGGAAGATCCGAGAGGAACAGGAGGTCGCACTCGCATCCGCGGCTGCGAAGCCCCCATGCCACGGCGTGGGCGTGCGTATCTCCCGGGTGGGTGAAGATGGCGACCCGCATCACGCCTTTCCAATCATCTCGGCCGTCCTTGGCAATCATCGGTTTTCGTGTCGAGAAGGATCATGCCGAAGATAGAACGGGGTCACAAGATAGGGATACCAAGCGGAAAACGAAGATTCCTCCTCGCACAGTCCACGCTTTTCACGATTAGGAACAGATTTAGCGACTCCGTGAGAGGGTTCTATCTGAGACGCCGGAAACTGTATCCGTAGCTTCATAAACGTGGCTAGAGTCTGGAACACCGATGTTAACGTTCTCGATGCCACAGGTAAGGGACGAGCGTGGAGGCATGTAATGCGCCGGTATGGCGTTCGAGGCTGCGCTTTTTTTAAATAAGAAAGAAAAGTCGACTCCACATTCTTTCTCGAAAAACGCTTGACTCCAAACATGCCGTCAATAGCCTTTTGAATCGCAAGCGCTCGTGCTTGCCAAGGAACGGAGGGTGCTATGGCAGAACGCCTGTTCGCGCGGCGAATTGCGCGCGAGTTGAGTGCGGACGAGATCCGCGTCGTGAGCGGTGCCGACGATCCCCCGCAGGATCCCAATCCGACGTTCTGCTGGAGGTGCTTCCCCAACAATATCGGGCCGAACGGCGGCGACGACATGCTCTACATCCGCGACTGATTCGACGAGCGCGGGCCGGAGCCGTCCGCGGATGGCCCCGGCCCGCCGGCAGAAAAAACTCCCGTCGCGAGCCTCGCGACCGGAACAAGCAGGAGTGGATGCAATGGCGACAAGGCTTTTCAGTCGGCATCTCGCGCGCGAGCTGAGCTTGGATGAGATGGCGCGCGTCGGCGGAGCGGACGATCCGCCGCCGGAGCCCAATCCGGTGTTCACCTGGATCTGCCAGTGGAATGCCAACGGCTGCGACGAATTCGTCTACGTCAGGGACTGATTGAGCGTTGATTCTGGGCCGCGAGTGGCTCCCCGGGACGGATTCGAACCATCGGCCATCCGATTAACAGTCGGATGCTCTACCGCTGAGCTACCGGGGAGCAGCCTCTCGGGCGAGCGCGCCTATAGCAGCGGCCTTCGAAGACTGGCAAGGGCTCAGACCGCGAACTGCTCCATCGCGATGCGCTCGTCGAGGGCGTGCTCCGGATCGAACAGCAAGGTGAGCGCCTCCTTGCTGTCGATGCTGATCTCGACCGTCGAGACGTCACGCACCTCGAGCTGGTCGGCGACGGCGGAGACCGGGCGCTTGACCGGATCGAGGACCCTGAGGCCGATCTTGAGCTCGTCCGGGATGAGCGCGCCGCGCCAGCGCCGGGGCCGGAACGGGCTGATCGGCGTCAGCGCCATCAGCCGCGAGCCCAGCGGCAATATCGGACCGTTGGCGGAGAGGTTGTAGGCGGTCGAGCCGGCCGGCGTGGCGACGAGGACGCCGTCGCAGACGAGCTGCGGCAGCACCACGCGGCCGTTCACCGACACTTCGATCCAGGCCGTCTGCCGAGTCTCGCGGAGCAGGGAGACTTCGTTGATCGCATGGTTGGTCAGCGTCTCGCCGCTTACGGTCACCGCCTCCATGTGGAGCGGCGCCACCGAAAAGGCCTTGGCCTGCGCCACCCGCTCCTCGAGGCAGTCGAGGCGCCATTCGTTCATCAGGAAGCCGACCGTCCCCCGGTTCATCCCGAAAATCGGGCAGACGCGGCCGCGCTTCAGCATTTCGTGCAGCGTCTGGAGGAGAAAGCCGTCGCCGCCCAAGGCGACGATCAGCTCGGCATCCTCGGGCGGGACGAACCGGTAGCGCTCGCGCAGCATCGTCTCGGCCGCCTGCGCGCCTTCCGCGCCGGACGCGACCAGCGCCATCTTGCCCTCGCGGGTCTCGCCCCCTGTCTCGCCCATCCGCCCTTTGCTAGGATGCGCGGAGCGGCGCGGCAAGCTGTCCCATGGCGGGTCGCCGCCGGCAGGGCCGTTGGCGGCTCCGCAGCGAGGAGCTACACGCCCCGAATGGGCGCATGGAAAGGGCGGAAGGAGATGAATGCAGCCGGCCTCGCCGCGCCCTTGTTCATCCTCTCCTTCCGCCACCGCGACGAGCTGTCTCGCCTTGCCGAGGGCGCCGGCTGGCAGCCCACCGCCGCGCGGCGCAATGCCAGCGCCGAAGCGCGCTTCCTGGCCTCGGGCGCCAACGTCGCTTTGGTCGACGCGCGCGGCGCGCTCGAGGAGGGGCGCGAAGCGGTCAAGATCCTGGGCGACCCGATCGAGGCCAATGCCTCGTCCCTGCTCGTGCTCCTGTCGCGGAACGACGAGGAAGCGCTCGATTCGCTTCGCCAGGACGGTGCGACCCATTTCCTGGTGAGCCCGTTCGGCGAGACGCAGCTGCTCCAGGCATTGCTCTTCGCCCGCCGCCACGCCGAACGCGTCGGCGGCAGCTTTCGCAGCGGCCGGCGCTCGTCCGAGGAGGGCGACGCCGCATCCTGGCGCTGGGAGCCGGGCTCGCGCACCGTCGAATTGAGCGCCGCGCTGGCGCGCCAGGCAGGGCTCGGAGCCGAGGACGGACGGCGGGTGACCCTGATGGAGCTCTTCCGCAAGCTCGACGCCGACGGCCGCCGGGCGGCGCGCGGCGCGGTCGACCGGCTGGTCGCGACGGGCGAAGCGACCGCCTTCGCCCACCAGGGCGGCGGCGGCGGCTCGCGGCTCGCCCACCATGTCCGCTTCGCCGGCGAGGACGGCGCGGTGGTCGGACGAACCGAGACGATCGGGCCGACGGCGCCCTGGCAGGGCCGCGATCCGCTCACCGGCCTGCGCGACGGCGCGGCGGCGCGCGCCTGGATCGCGCGCAGGCTCGAGGAGGAAGGGGAGGGGCCGGCGCTCGTCGTCCTGCTCCTCGCCGCCAGCCGG
The DNA here is from genome assembly GCA_036386475.1 of Allosphingosinicella sp. Lineage (GTDB taxonomy): Bacteria > Pseudomonadota > Alphaproteobacteria > Sphingomonadales > Sphingomonadaceae > Allosphingosinicella. The sequence continues at coordinate 48,316 of DASVVQ010000020.1, forward strand.
TTCGACGCGATCAACGCAGCCTTCGGCCGCGCGACCGGCGATGCGGTGCTGCAGGCGGTGGCGCGCCGGATCGAGCGCCAGGCCGAGGCCGACCATCGCTCCCGCTTCGTGGCGCGGATGGCCGGGGCCGAGTTCGCGGTGCTGCTCGCCCGCCCGGCCAGCCTCGCCGAGGGCCGCTTCCTCGCCGGCCAGCTGGTCGAGGCGATCGCGCGGCCGTTCATGTCGGGGGACCATGCGATCACCCTGGCGAGCCGGGCCGGCGTCGTCGCGGCCGCGCCCGGGGACGATGTCGCCAGCCTGCTGCGGCGGGCGAGCGCGGCGCTGGCCGAGGCGCGCAGCGCCGAGAGCGCCCCGGTCCGCGTCCTCGACGAAAGCGCCGAGAGCGACACTGCGCTGGGCGACCAGCTGGCCGTGGACCTGCGGCGTGCGCTCGACCGCGACGAGATCGAGATCCGCTTCCAGCCCCAGGTGGCGATCCCCGGCGGGCGGATCGTCGGCGCCGAGGCGCTGGCCCGCTGGCGCCATCCGGAGATGGGCGAGCTCGGCGCGATCACCTTGTTCACGGTCGCCGAGCGCTCCGACTATCTCGCGCAGCTTTCGGACCATGTGCAGCGCAAGGCGGTGCAGGAGGCCGCGGCCTGGCCCGAAGCGCTGGCGCGGCTGCGGCTCTCGGTCAACATCACCGCCGCCGACATCGTCCGTCCGGGCTTCGCGGCGCAATTCCTGAAGCTGGTGGCCGAGAGCGGCTTCGAGCCGGCCCGGCTCACCGTCGAAGTGACCGAGGGCGGCCTCATCGAGGATCTCGGCGCCGCCGCGCGCCTGCTCGCCGACCTGCGCGTCGGGGGCCTCAGGGTCGCGATCGACGATTTCGGGACCGGCTATTCGAGCCTCGCCTACCTGAAAGCGCTGCCGCTCGATTATCTCAAGCTCGACAAGAGGTTCTCGGAGGACATTGCGGGCAGCCCGCGCGACCGCGTCGTCGTGCGCGGCGTCATCGACATGGCCCGTTCGCTCGGTTTGTCCGTCGTCGCGGAAGGGGTGGAGACCGAGGAACAGCTCGGCCTCCTCGCCCAGGAAGGCTGCAACCTCTATCAGGGCTTCCTCTGCTCGCCGCCCGTGACCGGCGCGGATCTGGTCGAGATGGTGTCCGCCCAAAATTGATGAAATTGCCGCGGATCGCACGTAAAAAGCCTTATTTTTCAGCGTCTGGATCGGGCGGTCCGCGCTCGAGCCAGCGCAGGTAGCGGTCGAGCACGGCGACCGCGTCCGAGCTGGGCCGGCGCTCGGCGCGACGGTCGAGCGCATTGAGCACGCTCATCGCCAGCCGGTTGTCGACGCGCAGCTTCTCGCCGATCAGCCGGCCGCCTCGAAACATCGGGATCCGCTCGCCCATGATGCTGCGCTCGAGGCCGACGTCGATCTGGTAGGAGCGGCCGCTCTCGAGCGCGCGGCGCCACGCCCGGCGGAAGCTGGCGGCACCCTTGCGGTCCTTCAGCGCCCAGGCGCTCTGCGGCGTCATGCCGACGGCGCGCGCCGATTTCGCGACGCTTCCGCTCACCACCAGCCGGTCGATGAAACCGCGCTGCCGCTCGGGCGTCCAGCCGTCGCGGCGCGCCTTGACCGGCACCGGTTCGAATTCGATCCGGAAATAAGCCGGGCATTCGCGCAGGCGCCGGGCGGAGGGGTGTTCGGGGTGCGACTCGCTCATCGACGAGTCCATGCCGCAACCTACATATGTAGGGCGTTTATCCCCTTGCGACATGTAAACATGTGTGGTACATAATGGTGCATGAGCAAGAAAGCCCCCACTCTCCGCCAGTTTCAGGACCGCTTTCCGACTGAGGATAGCTGCCTCGATCACCTGTTTCAGGTTCGGTACGGCACCGACTTCGAGTGCCCCGGCTGCAAGCGCCCGGCCAAGTTTTCCCGTGTGAAGGCCCGCCGCTCCTACCAGTGCCAATGGTGCGCCCATCAGGTCTACCCGACCGCTGGCACGCCCTTCGATCGCACGCGCACGTCGCTCCGCGATTGGTTCTTCGTCATGTTTCAGTTCTGCGCCTCGAGGAATGGTGTCGCCGCCAAGGAAGTCGAGCGCCAGCTAGGCGTGACGTACAAGACGGCTTGGCGCATGTGCCACGAGATCAGGAAGTACATGGCGGCTGTGGACGGCTGCGACCCCATCGGCGGCGTTGGCGAGACGGTCCAGATTGACGAGACCCTGATCGGCGGCGCGCTCAAAACCGGAGGCCGCGGGCGCAACTACATGGCGAACAAGACGACGGTTCTCGGCATGCTGGAAAGCGGCGGCGAGCTGGTCACTCAGGTCGTTCCCGACCGCAAAAGCGGCACCCTGCTTCGGCTCATTCGCGATCAGGTTCAGCCGGGCACCCACATTCACACGGACGAGTGGCTTGGCTACGGCGGCTTGGGCGTAATGGGCTACCGCCACGACACCGTGAACCACTCGGCTAAGCAGTATGTCTGCCATCGCAGCGGCGCCACGGTGAACGCGATTGAGGGCTTCTGGGCTCAGCTAAAGCGCGGCATCAACGGCACGCACATTCACGTCAGCGGGAAGCATCTTCCGAAGTATCTGGGGGAGTTTGAGTACCGCTGGAACATGCGTCAGGTGCCGCACCTGATGCTTGACCGGCTGCTGGTTTCGTTCGCGCGCTAGGTGCGCTGCCTTCGCTCATAGCCTTTAGCAAGGCCTCGAATCGGCGTTCCTCGTCCTTCATGCGGCCTCGTCAATCTCGCCCTCGAAATCCATGATGTAGAGGCGTTCAAGTTTACCACCCCTATACACCGGCTTGGCTTGCACGCGGATGCTCGCTTTCCGCGCAGCGGCGCGAGCATACACGTTCTCTTCCTTGTCGAAGATTGGATCCTTCACATCGGCCGAGATGAAACGCCCGCTGCCGTCCGGGTGATGGACGTTGAGCTTCCGGTTGTGGAATACGAAGCCGTCCGTCTTCAGAGTCATGCGCTGCAGGTCGCCCACGTCGAAATCGCCTCCCGCTCGAATGGCATCAGCCTTTGCGGCATCAATTTCGGTTCCCGGAGACGGGCCAGATATGAAGTTAACCTTCGTCACGGACGGTCCGACCGGCGAAACGGCTTGCTGCGATGCGTCCACTAGCTTGTTCAGCACCTGGAACGTCTGATCGCGAAACGCACCCATTTGCTCGTGCCAGCGCTCCTCAGAAAGCTGGCGTTCCTGAGCCTCGATTTCCCGAAGCCTCACTATGGTCTCCAAGTGCTTCTCCGCGTCGGCTTTGCGACCGCCGAAGTACTCTAGCACAAACGACACCCAAGACCAAACAATTTTTCCCGCTCCGTCTTGCACTAACTGCCAAGCAAATGGGAACATGCCAATTGCCGGAGCCAAATCTCCGTAGAACTCTGCTGAACCTTTTCGGGGTTCCTTTGCGATTATTACAATCGGGGCGCGCTCGCGGTGTCGGGCAACTCGGTTTTCTGTGATAAGGATTAGTCCGTCAGAGATGATCCGGTCGAAGCCAGCCAGCGAACGTCCGAGGAGGCGCATATCTACACCGTGGTATCGGTCCGCATCGCCACCCTCAAATTTGATCAGAATTTCGGTGTCCGCCACCTGAGCCCCCTTAGTGGTAAGGGGCGGACGCTATCCCCTTGAAACAGGAGCGTCAAACGCGGGACAAGTGGCAACCTGAGAACAGGAGGCAGCGATGGCCGAATACGATATCACGCACATCATCCCGGATCGTCTCGACCCCGGATACTGTATCGACGCCATATACGGGCCGGTCTGCGGACTTCTCTACCTAGATGAGGCTATCACCTGGATCGCGAACGGCAACGTGTTCTACACGCGCCCAATATTTGGGCCGCGGGCTCGGATTTGGTTTATTCCGGCAACCGTCTTCAGGCGGGCGCATCTGTCAACATCGCCTGACGGCATTGGGGCAAACAATCTCCTGAGTCTGCCTCACTACGCATAGTGACGTAGTCGAACGGCGCCTTGGTCACGTCAGGCTCAAGAACCCAAACGAGGGCCTGCTGCACAGCGTGCAGGAGGGTCCGGCGCTCGGACGCCTCAGGCTCATTCCAAAGAGCGGCGCTGATGCGCCCCAACTCAGCTTGCACGCGATCCATCGACTGTTCTCCTACTGTTCACATGTCGGAACGGGATAAACCCCATATGTAGGAAAGTTCTTTTTTTGTTCCGATTTTCAGCGCGGCCGTGCGTGCCGTATCTGCCAGGTGCCGATCGCATGAGCGAGGCCGTAGACGAGGACGATCAGCGAGCTCCAGAAGAGGAACGGAGTGAACGGCTCGAGCCCCATGAGCAGGATCGGCACCGGCGCGACGGCGCGCAGCAGGTAGACGGCCGAAATGAGGACGAGGGCGGTGCGCAGGAGCGGCAGGCGGGGAAGGAGGCCCGCGCCGGACCAGGCATAGGCCGCCCAGACGAGGAGCAGGCTGGCGATCCCGGACGTGATCAATGCGGGCCGGATCGATCCGCGCGCGGCGGCGCTCGCCATCTCCTCGCCGGCGCCGACGAAGCGGTACCAGTCCGGTCCGCCCACCATGACCGCGACGTGGAGCAAAGCCGCGGCGGCGCTGAGGCATCCGCCTGCGATCAGCCATTTGTTCATGTCTGCCCTTCCGCGAACCGGCCTAGGCGCGCAGGACATCGAGTGCAACGATCGCCTATCGCGGTCTGATCGACCGGCCGCTTCCGATGCGCCGGTATGGCGGGCCGACGTACCTCACTGGCGCGACAAGGTTCCTCGGCTCGGCATGTGGGCCAAGCCGGCCGGGTAGAGGTGGACCTGCATGAATCCACCTTCGACCGGTTCGAGCTCGACCACGACGTGCTGGGCGCAGCGCTCCCTGCCCTCGGTGATCGTCTCCTGGAATCGCCAGATCGTGCCGCGCTGCAGCTCGAGGTTCCAAACCCCGGCGCAGGGAAAGGCGGCATAGACGACGATGCCGACCGGCCGCCGGTTGATGTCGGGCTCGATCCGCACCGAAATAGGATATTGCGGATGCTCGGCGCTGCGCGGCTCGATGACGACACCGGTCCAGGTGCCGAACAAAACCGACGCGTCCGCCGCTGGCGCCGGCGACGGTGCAGGCGCGGGCGCCGGCGCGACCGGCCTCGGAGCGGGGCGGACCGGGGGAGCGGGAGGAGGCCGTCTCGGAGCCGGCGCCTGCCTGCGCGGTTGCGCTCGAGGACAGCCGGGGAGCGCGACTCCCTGGCGCCGCGCCGTGTCGCAGGCGCGCGGGCTGGGTTGCATCGCCTCGGACGGAACGAGCGGCGCGGCGATCGCGATCGCGAGCAAGGACAGGCGCAGGGAAGCGCGAGAGTCGCGTGCGTCGCTCGTCATGGGCATGCCTCCAGGCGGTAGGTATAGCCGGGCTCGCTGACGACGACCGCCGATCCGTCGCGGGAATAGCGGGCCAGCTCGGTCGTCACCAGTCCGACACCTGCGCTGCGGACCGTTTCGACCTGGCGCTGGCCGGAAAAATCCGTGATCACGCGGCCCTCGCCGCCGCTGATCACCTGGACGATGGCGGCATCGCCACCGACGCACCACCGCCCGAAAAGCCAGGAGGGGTCCGTCTCGGCCCGCGCCGGAGGATCCACCACTTTCGCGGGCGGGGCCGGCGGCGCGGGCGACGGGCGAGTGGCGCGGAAAGGCTGCCACAGAAAGACCAGCAAGAGGGCGCCGACAGAGACGGCAAGGCCCGCCCACCAGCCGCGGAGGCGCAGCCGCGGCCGGCGCAATGTCTCTTTGCCCTGCGGTACCAGCAGCGGCCCCTCCGAGCGATCGCCGAGCAATCTGGTGACGACATCGGCGAGCTGCTCGATATGGCGCTCCATCGGCGGCGTCAGGGCATCAAGCCAATGCTGGTTGCTGATGAAGTATTCCAGCGATTTGGCCGGCGCCACGTCCTCGATGCGGAACGGGATGATGGGCAGGCCGTGGCCGACCGCGCGCTCGACTTCGCGGCGCACCTGCGGGGAGTCGTTTGCATTTCCCGAGAAGATCAGGACGAGCGCTCGCGCCCCGCTGATCCCGTCGATGATCGCTTCGCCCCATTCGCGGCCCGGCAGGATGTCGCGCGGTGCGATCCAGCAACGGTGGCCGCGCTCTTCGAGCCGGGCGCAGACGGCGTGGCCGACCGCCTTGTCCTTGGTCGAATAGCTGATGAAGACATCGTGACTCATGCGTCCCCCGACGCCAGGCGACGCAATCATAACTCAGGCGTCGCACATCGTCATGATATTCTTCAGACGCCGGCCCCCCCGGCGCGCACGCTGGGGAGGGCGACCATGCGGCCCGGGGCAGCGTCAACGGGCGTGCGCGGGAGGTTCGTGGCCGGCTGTCCGGCGACGGCAATCGCATCGAGGGCGTGTGGAGCATGGCACGGATGGACGGCCGCTTCGAAATGTACCGCGAGGCCGTATGGGACGAAGCGGGAGGCAAGGAGGCCGAGGTGGCCGAGCTCCCGGATCGGTGAGGGTCAGAAGCCCCATTCCATGCCCTGCACGCCGCGGTAGCGGAGCGGCAGCGGGCCTTCGGGAAAGCCGCTGGCGACGTTGAAGCGGAGGCGGTTGCCGCTGCGCTCGATGTCGACCAGCCTGACGCCGCCGAGGACGGTCTCGGCCGGCAGCTCGTCCAGGTATAGCCGCATCGGGGGCGAGACCGAGAAGCCGCCCGGCTCGCCGTTGCCGATTACCACCTCGAACGTCGCATCGCGCCGGGTGAACCTGCGGCGCCCGATATAAGAGAGAACCATGTTGAAACGAACGGTGGCCTCCTCGCGAGGCAAGGTTCGGATCGCGAGCGGCGCGGGCAATGCCGCGACCTCGGCATCGAGCGTCAGTACGGGCGGCGAGACGAGGCTGGCGCGCGCCGACGCCACGCTGTCGAGCCGGCCGTCTCCGTCGCCGTCGAGGAAGCAATGATAGTGCGAGCGGCGCAGCGGCCGGAACGTGCAGAAGGTCGCTTGCCGGCGGCCGGAGAGCTGGAAAAGCTGCATTCCCGCCGTGTAGGCGACGGCCGGATCGATCGGGCTGGGCGCCGCTTCCTCCAGCGCGACGAGGACGTTGGGAAGGACATAGGAGCCGGCGATCAACTCCGCGCCCCCGGAGCGCAGCTCGAAGCGCGTCGGAAACGTTCGTGCGCCGCTCATCGGCGGCCCGACGATCCAGCTCCACTCGATCGGGCGGTGTCGCTGCCCGCCGTCCTGCGCACCGGCAAGCGCCGCCATCGCGATCGCGGCAAACATGGTCAGGCCCATCTCGTATTCCCCCGCCGGCGCTTCCCGCCGCGCCCCAGGGCGGCATCCTATCGATTTTCGGGCAGGGAGGAAGCCGCGATCGGACTTCGTCCGTAAGGTGGCGGCTGCGGCGGGCGCGTGGAGCATGGAGGAGGACGGCCGCTTCGATGCGAAGCATGGTGGAGAACCACTGCGGACCGCAGCAACCCGATCACCCACTCCGCTAGGGCTGAGCTTGTCGAAGCCCGGCTTGGGAGCGCTGCAACCCGCCCTTCGACAGGCTCAGGGCTAGCGGTTGTTCAGCCGAGGATTTTCGCCAGGCCGCGCGACAGCTGCAACGCGCCGTTGATGCGCTGGGCGGGCTCGGGCCAGCTTCTCGTGACGACCAGCTTCGAGTCCGGCCTCAGCTTGGCGACGCCCTTGAGATGCTGGACGTAGGCGATCAGCCCCTCGATGTCGGGGAAGCTGTCATTGTGGAAATGGACGAGCGCGCCCTTGGCGCCGACGTCGAGCTTGACGATGCAGGCGCGGCGGCAATTCAATTTGATCTCGATCACCTTGAGGAGGTTCTCGGTCTCCTCGGGGAGCTTGCCGAAGCGGTCGATCATCTCGGCGGCGAAGGGATCGATTTCGGCGGGCTGCTCGAACGCGTTCATGCGGCGATAGAGGCCCATCCGGAGGTCGAGGTCGGGGACGTACTCCTCCGAGATCATGATCGGCGCGTCGACCGTGATCTGGGGCGAGAAGTCCTCCGCCGCGCGGGCGCCGGCGCCGGCCTTGGCCTCGAGGATCGCGTCCTCGAGCATCGACTGGTAGAGCTCGAAGCCGACCTCGCGGATATGGCCCGACTGCTCGTCGCCGAGCAGGTTGCCGGCGCCGCGTATGTCGAGATCGTGGCTGGCGAGCTGGAAGCCGGCGCCGAGGCCGTCGAGATTGGCGAGAACCTGGAGGCGCTTGTCGGCGGTCTCGGTGACGGTGCGGGTCTCGGCGGTGGTGAAATATGCGTAGGCGCGGGTCTTGGCCCGGCCGACGCGGCCGCGCAGCTGGTAGAGCTGGGCCAGGCCGAAGCGGTCGGCGCGGTGGACCATGAGGGTGTTGGCCGAGGGGATGTCGAGGCCCGATTCGACGATCGTGGTCGAAAGAAGGACGTCGTACTTGCGATCGTAGAAGGCCGACATCTTCTCCTCGACCTCGGTCGGCGGCAGCTGGCCGTGGGCGGTGACGAAGCGGATCTCGGGAACCTCGTCGCGCAGGAACTGCTCGAGGTCCGGCAGATCGGCGACGCGCGGGGCGACGAAATAGGTCTGCCCGCCGCGATAATGCTCCCGCAGCAATGCCTCGCGGACGACGACCGGGTCCCAGGGCATCACATAGGTGCGCACGGCCAGGCGGTCGACGGGGGGCGTCTGGATCACGGAGAGCTCGCGCAGGCCGGACATCGCCATCTGGAGGGTGCGCGGGATCGGCGTCGCGGTCAGCGTCAAGACGTGGACGTCGGCGCGCAGTGCCTTGAGCCGCTCCTTGTGGGTGACGCCGAAGCGCTGCTCCTCGTCGACGATGACGAGTCCGAGATTTCTGAACTCGATGCCCTTGGCGAGCAGCGCGTGGGTGCCGATGACGATGTCCGCCTGACCCGATTTCAGCGCTTCCTTGGTCTCCTTCGCTTCCCTGGGCGGGACGAGGCGGGAGAGGCGGCCGATGCGCATCGGGAAGCCGCGGAAACGCTCTGAGAAGGTGTTGTAATGCTGGCGGGCGAGGAGGGTCGTCGGACAGATCAGGGCGACCTGGTAGCCGGCCATGGCGGCGGCGAAGGCGGCGCGCAAGGCGACCTCGGTCTTGCCGAAGCCGACGTCGCCGCACACGAGGCGGTCCATCGGCTTGCCCGCCTCGAGATCGGCGAAGACGTCGGCGATGGCGCGGTCCTGGTCCTCGGTCTCCTCATAGGGGAAGCGGTCGGCGAAGGCGGCGTAGCTGGTGTCGGGCTCGATCACCGCGCCCGGGCGGACGGCGCGCTCCGCCGCGGTCTTGATGAGATCGCCGGCGATCGCGCGGATGCGCTCCTTCATCCGCGACTTGCGGCGCTGCCAGGCCTCGCCGCCGAGGCGGTCGAGCGGCACGTTCTCGCCGTCGCTGGAGCCGTAGCGGGAGAGGACGTCGATATTCTCGACCGGCACGTAGAGCTTGTCGCCGCCGGCATATTCGAGCGCGACGCAATCATGCGGGCTGGTGCCGACCGGGATCTGCGTCAGGCCTTCGAAGCGCCCGATGCCGTGATCGGCATGGACGACGAGATCGCCCTGGGAGAGCGTGGCGAGCTCCGACAGGAAGGCGTCGGCGGACTTCCTGCGCTTGCGGCGGCGGACGAGGCGGTCGCCGAGCATGTCCTGCTCGGTGAGGACGGCGACGTCGGCGGCGGTGAAGCCGTGGTCGAGCGGGAGCACGGCGAGGGCTATTCCTGAGCCGCCAAGCGCTTTCTGCCAGGTCTCGGCTTCGCCGGCGCCCTTCAGGCCGTGATCCGCCAGCAGGCCCTTGAGGCGCTCGCGGGCGCCGTTCGAATAGCTGGCGAGAACCACCTTCTTCTTCGCGCGGCGCAGGTCTGCGATGTGGGCGACGACGGCTTCGTAGACGTTGGCGTTCTGCGAGCGCTCGGGGGCGAAATCGCGGGCGGCGTCCACGCCGAAATCGGCGACGGCCGCGCTTTCGGGCTCGTGGAAGGGCGTCGCCTGGTGGACCGGGCGGTCGGCGATGACGCGCTCCCACTCGTCGCGCGAGAGATAGAGGCTTTCCGGCTCGAGCGGACGATAGGCGCCGGGGTCGGAGGACAATGTGCGGGCGCGGTTCTGGTAGTAATCGGCGACCGCTTCGAAGCGGGCGTCGGCGGCCCCCGACACGCCGGCGTCGCGGACGACGAGATCGTCGTCGCCGAGATGGTCGAACAAGGTCGCGAGGCGCTCCTCGAAGAGCGGCAGCCAATGGTCGATGCCGGCGAGGCGGCGCCGTTCGGAGACGGCCTGATAGAGCGGGTCGCCGGTGGCGGCGGCGCCGAATTTCTCGCGGTAGCGCGAGCGGAAGCGCTTGACGCTGTCCTCGTCGAGCAGGGTCTCGGACGCGGGCAGGAGCGTGAAGCTCTTCGCGCTGCCGGTGGTGCGCTGGGTGGCGGGATCGAAGCGCCGCACGCTCTCGATCTCGTCGCCGAAGAAGTCGAGCCGCAGGCCCTCGCTCTCGCCGGCCGGGTAGAGGTCGACGAGGCCGCCGCGGATCGCGAACTCGCCGGCGTCCTGGACGGTGTCGGTGCGGTGATAGCCGTTGGCATTGAGCAAGGCGGCGAGCGCGTCGCGGTCGATCCGCTCGCCTGGCGCCAGCCGCGCGACGAGCTGGCGGATGCGGAACGGGGTCAGCGTGCGCTGGGTGGCGGCGTTGAGGGTGGTGGCCAAAAGTTGCGGCTTGCTCGCCTTGTGCTGGAGGGCGTGGAGGGTGGCGAGCCGCTCCGAGGTCGAGCGCAGCGAAGGCGAGCTGCGGTCGTAGGGGAGGCAGTCCCAGGCCGGGAAGGCGAGGATCTCGAGCTCGGGCGCGAAGAAAGCGGCGGCGTCGGCGATGTGGCGCATCGCCGCTTCGTCGGGCGCGATGAAGACGGCGCGGCCTTTTGCCGCGCGCGCAAGATCGGCGGCCAGCCAGGGCACGAAGCCCGCGGGCGCCCCGGCCAAAGTCGTCGGCGCGGACGCGCGCAGGATCTTCTGAAGGTCGGCCACCTACTGGGGATGCTTGATATAATCGAGTTGCTGGAGCCGCCCCATCATCGGTCCTGCGAAGCGCTCGGGCGGCGCTGCGGTTCCCAGCGCCCAGGCCATGATGTCGACGTCCTGCTCCTCGAGCAACGCCTCGAACCAGGCCGCTTCCTCCTCGCTCCAGCTCTGCCCCTGCGCATCGAAGAAGCCGCCGATCATCAGGTCCGCCTCGCGCACGCCCCTATGCCAGGCGCGGAAGCGGAGGCGGCGTAGGCGGGTGTCCCGGTCCACGGGAAAGCTCCATGCGCGAAAAGGCCGCGCTCGGGATTCGAGGCGGCTACGAGCGGCCTAGGTAAGCGAGGCGGCTCGCGATGAGAAGAGGGCGCGCGCGCCGATCGCCGAGCCTCAGCAGACCGTGCAATGGTCCACGTCCGCCGCCGCCGCCCAGGTCCGGCGGACGATTTCCTCGAGCACTGTTTGGTCCACGTCGGCGAGCTTGTTGATGTAGAGGCAGCATTTGGAGGGCTTGTGCTTGCCGAGCCGGGCGAGCAGCGTCTCATATTCGGGGAAGCCGCCGACGTAGAGGACCAGATTGGCCGAGCGCGGCGAGAAGCCGATGCGGCACGCATCGCCTTCGTGGCCGCTGGCGTAGCGATAATGATAGCTGCCGAAGCCGATGATCGACGGGCCCCACATCGTCGCGGGCTCGCCGGTGATGCGTTCCATCATCGCGCGCACCGCCTTGCCGTCGGCGCGGCGTACCGGATGCGCGACGCCGTCGAGGAAGGCGTCGACGCTCACATCGGTAGGCTTGGTCTTGGTCTCCGCCATGTCCCTCTCTCCGCCGCCGCAGTCGCGCTTATGGTCCCCTCGGGCCGCCCGATACCCTTCGTGCGGCCTCGTTCAGCGTAGCGATGTCGCTGCCGATCTCAAAGCCGGCCGCGACCCCTCCCGGGGAGGGATTTCTTCGCCGGGCCCGTGCGCGCTATGGGAGCCGCCATGCGGCCCGAGATCCTCAATCCCTTGTTCGCCGAAGTGGAGGTGCTGAAGGGCGTCGGACCCACGCTCGCCAAGCCGCTCAAGCGGCTCGGGCTGGAGCGGGTGGTGGACGTGCTCTTCCACCTGCCGGTGAGCTGGATCGAGCGCAGGAAGGTGGCCGCGCTCGACATGACGGATGCGGGAAGCGTGGTCACGGTCGAGGTGACGCCGGTCGATTACCGCCAAAGCGGCGCGCGCAGCCCGATGCGCGTCCATGCCGTCGACCGCGAAGGCAATTATGTAAGCCTCGTCTATTTCCACAATCCGGGCTGGGCGAAGAAGCAGCTGCCGCTGCGCGAGCCGCGCATCGTCTCCGGCCGCATGGAGACCTATGGCCAGGAGCTGCAGATCGTTCACCCGGATTATGTGCTGCCGCCCGCCGAGGCCGCGAGCCTGCCGGAGCGCGAGGCGGTCTACCCGCTCTCGGAAGGCCTCACCCATCGCCGCCTCGCCGATTTCGCCGCCCAGGCGCTGGCGCGGGTGCCGGCGCTCGGCGAGTGGATCGAGCCGAGCCTGCTGGATCGTCGCGGCTGGCCGGCCTGGGCCGACGCTCTGTCGATGGCGCATCGCGGCATGCGCTCGGCGTCGGCCAAGGAGCGGCTCGCTTATGACGAGGTGTTCGCCAACCAGCTCGCCTTGATGCTGGTCAAAGCGAGCGCGCGCCGCCGCCGCGGCCTCCCGCTCAAGGGGGACGGGCGCCTGCGCGACGCGCTCCGCCTCCCTTATGCGCCGACCGGAGCCCAGCAGCGCGCGGTGGCGGAGATCGAGGGCGACCTCCAGCAGGAGACGCCGATGCTGCGCCTCCTCCAGGGGGACGTCGGCTCGGGCAAGACCCTGGTCGCCCTGATGGCGATGCTGGCAGCGGTCGAAGCGGGCGCCCAGGCGGCCCTGCTCGCGCCGACCGAGATCCTTGCCCGCCAGCATCACGGCACGCTTTCGCGCCAGCTCGCCGGCCTGCCCGTCAACGTCGCCATCTTGACCGGCCGCGAGAAGGGCCGCGTCCGCGAGGCGACCTTGATGGGCCTCGCCGACGGCTCGATCGACATCCTGGTCGGCACCCACGCCATCTTCCAGCAGGCCGTCGCCTATAAACGCCTCGGCCTCGCCGTGGTCGACGAGCAGCACCGCTTTGGCGTCGCCCAGCGCATGATGCTCGCCCAGAAGGCGGAGCGGCCGCCGCACCTCCTGGTCATGACCGCGACGCCGATCCCGCGCACATTGACCCTCACCCATTATGGCGAGATGGACGTCTCCCGGCTCGACGAGATGCCGCCGGGACGCCAGCCGGTCGAGACGCGCGTGCTCTCGAACGAACGGCTGCCCGAGGTGATCGACGCGCTCGCCCGCCACATGTCCGGCGGCGGCCAGGCCTATTGGGTCTGCCCCCTGGTCGAGGGGAGCGAGGCCTCCGACCAGGCCGCCGCCGAGGAGCGGGCGCAGGTGCTGCGACTGCGCTTCGGGACCAGGATCGGGCTCGTCCACGGCCGCATGCGCGGGCCCGAGAAGGACGAGGTGATGGCCGCCTTTGCGGAAGGGGCGATCTCGGTGCTGGTCGCGACGACGGTGATCGAGGTCGGCGTCGACGTTCCCAATGCGACCCTGATGATCGTCGAAGGCGCCGACCGCTTCGGCCTCGCCCAGCTCCACCAGCTGCGCGGCCGCGTCGGGCGCGGCGAGGAGCGCTCGGTCTGCCTCCTGCTGCGCGGCAATGCGCTCAGCGAGACCGCCCGCGCGCGCCTCGCCTTGATGCGCGAGACCAATGACGGCTTCCGCATCGCCGAGGAGGATCTGCGCCTGCGCGGCGCCGGCGAGATTCTCGGCACGCGCCAGTCCGGCGAGGCCCAGTTCCGACTGGCGAGCCCGGAGCAGATTTCGGAGCTGGCCCAGACCGCGATGGACGATGCCCGCCTGCTGGTCGATCGCGACGGCGGGCTGGAGGGCGAGCGCGGCCAGGCGGCGCGGGTGCTGCTCTATCTGTTCGAGAGGGATGCCGCGGTGGGATTGCTGCGGAGCGGGTGAAGTTCCTCCCCATCCCGCGGAAGCGCTAGGGGGTCAGCAATCCGTGCTTCTTCTTGCCGGCGGAGATGCGGACCTCGCCGGCCACCGCGATCGTGCAATCCTCCTCCGCCTTTTCGCCGTCCACCTTCGCAGCGCCCTGGGCGATCAGGCGCCGCGCCTCGTTCTTCGAGGCGCACAAACCGAGGCCGACCAGGGCGTCGACGAGCGAAATCTCGCGCGATACCTTGAGCGTCGGCAGCGCGTCGCCGCTCGCGCCTTCCTCGAAGGTGCGCCGCGCGGTCTCGCCCGCTTCGCGCGCGGCCTCCTCGCCGTGCGCCATCGCCGTGGCGAGATCGGCGAGCACCTTCTTCGCCGCGTTGATCTCGGCGCCTTCGAGCGCTTCGAGACGGCGCACCTCGTCCATCGGCAGTTCGGTGAAGCGGCGCAGGAATCTGCCGACGTCGGCATCGGCCGTGTTGCGCCAATATTGCCAGTAATCGTAGGCGCTCAGCAGGTCGCCGTTGAGCCAGACCGCGCCGGCCGCGGTCTTGCCCATCTTGGCGCCGTCGGCGGTGGTCATGAGCGGCGTGGTGCCGCCGAAAAGCTGGGTGCCCTCGACGCGGCGGGCGAGATCGACGCCGTTGACGATGTTTCCCCACTGGTCCGACCCGCCCATCTGCACCAGGCAGCCGTAGCGGCGATGGAGCTCGAGGAAATCGTAGGCCTGCATGATCATGTAGTTGAATTCGAGGAAGGTGAGCGGCTGCTCGCGCTCGAGGCGGATGCGGACGCTGTCGAAGGTGAGCATGCGGTTGATCGTGAAATGCGGGCCGATGCCGCGCAGGAAATCGATATAGCCGAGCCGGCCGAGCCATTCGTCATTGTCGACCAGGATCGCGCCGGTGGGCCCGTCGTCGAAGACGAGGAAGCGCTCGAAGACGCGCCGGATCGAGGCGATGTTCGCCTGGATGGTCACATCGTCGAGCAGCTTGCGGCTTTCGTCGCGTCCCGAAGGATCGCCGACCTTCGTCGTGCCGCCGCCCATCAGCACGATCGGCTTGTGGCCGGTCTGCTGGAGCCTTCGCAGCAGCATGATCTGGACGAGGCTGCCGACATGGAGCGACGGCGCGGTCGCGTCGAAGCCTATGTAGGTGGGCACGATCGCGGCGGACGCGAGCGCGTCGAGACCCTCGGCGTCGGTCAGCTGGTGGATGTAGCCGCGCTCGTCGAGCAGGCGGAGGAGAGCGGATTTGAATTGGGGCATATGTGTGCCGGTTAGCATGCAGTCTTCGGAGTTGCACCACATGCAAGTTTTTGCTGGCGCGCTGCAACCCGCCCTTCGACAGGCTCAGGGCTAGCGGCTTCGTCGGTCTCGAATTGAACCCCGCCCGCCAGGGCTGAGCCTGTCGAAGCCCGGGTTGCAGCCCCCCTCGTCTCAGCTCTTGCGGCTCAGCGTCTTCATCGCATCATCGAGGCCTGCGAGCGTGAGGCCGTACATGCGGTCCTGCATCAGCTCCTGGACGATGCGGGTCGAGGCCGAGTAGCTCCAATATTGCTCGGGCGTCGGATTGAGCCAGACCGCGCTGGGATAGGTGTTCGCCATCCGCTTCAGCCAGACCGCGCCCGCCTCCTCGTTATAATGCTCGACCGAGCCGCCGGGATGGGTGATCTCGTAGGGGCTCATCGAAGCGTCGCCGACGAAGATCAGCTTATAATCGTGACCATATTTGTGGAGCACGTCCCAGGTCGGCGTGCGCTCGGAGAAGCGGCGGCGATTGTCCTTCCACACGCTCTCGTACGGGCAGTTGTGGAAATAGAAGAATTCGAGGTTCTTGAACTCCGAGGTCGCCGCCGAGAACAGCTCCTCGCAGACCGCGACGAACGGGTCCATCGATCCGCCGACGTCGAGGAAGAGGAGCAATTTCACCGCATTGTGCCGCTCGGGCCGCATGCGGATGTCGAGCCAGCCCTTGCGGGCGGTGCCGTCGATCGTCTCGTCGAGATCGAGCTCGTCGGCCGCCCCTTCGCGGGCGAAGCGGCGCAAGCGGCGCAGCGCCACCTTGATGTTCCGCGTGCCGAGCTCCTTCGAGGCGTCGAGATTGCGGAACTCGCGCTTGTCCCAGACCTTGATCGCGCTCTTCTGCCCGCCTTCTCCGCCGATCCGGACGCCCTCGGGATTGTAGCCCGAATTGCCGAACGGCGAGGTGCCGCCGGTGCCGATCCACTTCGAGCCGCCCTGGTGGCGCTCCTTCTGCTCGGCGAGGCGCTGCTTCAGCGCCTCCATGATCTCTTCCCAGGAGCCGAGCGCCTTGATCTCGGCCATCTGCTCGGGAGTCAGATAAAGCTCGGCGACCTTCTTGAGCCACTCCTCGGGAAGCGGCACGGCCTCGGTTTCGTAATGCGTCTCGAGGCCCTTGAAGACCTTGCCGAACACCTGGTCGAAGCGGTCGAGCAGGGTCTCGTCCTTCACGAAGGTCGCGCGGGCGAGATAGTAGAATTCCTCGGGGCTGGCCCGGATCACCTCGGCATCCAGCGCCCGGAGCAAGGTCAGATGCTCCTTGATCGAGGCGGGGATGCCGGCCGCGCGCAGCTCGTCGACGAAGGAGAAGAACATCGGAGCCGCTTAGCCGCTCGCGCGGCTGCGCGCCAGCGATCGGCGATCCGGTCAGTTCTTTCGCCCGGCACCGCCTTGCGGCGTCCGGCCGCCGACCTCGGCGAGTCCGCGCGCCTGGCCGACGACCACCGGCAGGCCGACGAGAACCGCTGCATCGGGATCCGGGAGCGCGTCGTAGAGGGCGACGACCTGCGTCGAGGCGGGGGTGCTGGCCCAGAGGTAGGAGGTCGTCTGCCCCGGCACGTTGGTCGGCGCGGCGGCGATTGCGCGGCCGGAATCGCCGAACAAGGCGACCCAGCCGGACCCGTCGCGGCGGCGGTAGAGCGAGGCATATTGGGCCGGCACCTCGGTCGCGGTCACCCGGCACCACAGGCCCGGCTCGGCGGCGAGGCCGCCATTGCCGCGCGCCTCGCCGTAGCCGACCATCGCAAATGCCGCCGCGCCGGCAAGCGCCTCGCTCGTGACGTTGGCGATCCGGTCGCCGCGCATCGGCAGCCCGCCCGCACAGGCGCCGGGTACGGCAAGCGGCAGCGGCGCCGGTGTGGGTCGTGCGAACTCGAAGGCGGCGAGCAGCTGGTCCATCCGCGCCGAGACGCCCGCGCGGTCCAGCCGGCTCGAGCTGACGCGCAGCTTGACGATCCATTCGCCGACCTGGGCCAAAGCGACTCCGGTGGCGCCGCCGCGCATCACCATGTCCTCGCGCAGCCCGTTCGGCGCGGACGCGCCGCCTAGGGTGAAGCTGCGCGGCGCCACGGAGCCGCCGGAGCCGACATGCTCGTTCATCGCGAGGCGGATCCGTTCGAACCAGATCGCCGCATTGGGATAGGCGGAGCGGTAGATATAGACCGTGACCGGCGTCGCGGCGTTGCCATATTGGAGGATGACGTCGTAATTGCCGCCGCCCGAAGCGTCCTGCTCCTGCGACAAGCGCATTTCGCCGATCCGGCGCGGCAGGCTGACGCCGCTCTCCTCATGCCGCCAGCGCTCCTGCGCGGCGGCGGGCGAGGCCAGTGCGGCGAGAGCGACGAGAATGGCGACGACGTACCGGATCATGGCTTCACCCCTTTTGCCGCTCCCGAGGCGGGGGAGCGGGAGCGAAGGCTAGTCCGGAAACGGCTGCGGGAGCAAGCGTTTCGCCGCCAGTTCGCCTAGCGCGGCGGCGGCGGCGGAGCGGTCGGCGCCGGCGTCGGCGGGACATAATCGAGCAGGCCCGGGTTCCGGTTTCCCAGCACCGCCGCGAGCGGCTCGATCACGGCGCCCGGGTCGGGCACGCCTTGGGCGAGCGCGGCGACGCGCGCATAGTCCGGAGCCGCGACGACCAGGATCGTCGCCGCATCCGCCGGAAGGCCGATCTCGCCCGGAGCGAAGGCGGCGAAGGCGCGGCCGGCATCGCCGATCAGCAGGATCCAGCCGCCGCTTCCGTCGGTCCGGCGAAGCAGGCTCAAGATCGGGTCCGACTTCGGCCCGTGAACGCGGCACCAGCCCGCGCCGCCGTCCGGTAACGGCTCGCGCAGGCGGCGCAGCACCGCTGCCCCCGCGCCGGTCGCTGCCGCGAGCCTCGCCGCATTCGCTTCGACGACCCTGCCGGAAAAGCGCGGTGCGTCGCATTCGGGCAGCGGCTGCGCGGCGACGGCATAGCTGGTATTGTCGGGAAAGCGGATCGCCGCGGCGAAGGCGGCGATGCGCGCCGAGAGGCCGTCGCGATCGAGGGTCGGCGACGTGACCCGCATCTTCACGATCCATTCGCCCGCCTGCGCGACGAACAAGGCGGTGCTGCGGAACGGGCCGGTCCGGCTGGTCGTGTAGATGCGCTGCAATGCGTTGGGAACGCGCGAGCCGAAAGCCTGCAGCGGCTGGTCCGGGCCTGCTTCGAAGATGGCGAGCGGGATCTGGCTGCCGACGGTGGCAAGGGCATGGCCGAACCAGAGGCGGGCGTCGGGAACGGCGGCGCGGAAGATGTAGACCGTCGTCGATTCGCGCGGATTGTCGCCGGAATAGTCGACGATCGTGTCGAAGGGATTGCCGAGGTCGGCGGTCCGGGAAATGCGCTGCGCGCCGACTTGGCGCGGGAAAAAGGCCCCGCTCGCCGGGTGGCTGTAATCGCCCTGCGGCGTCGTCGCAGGCGGCACCAGCGGCACGGGCGGCGCCTGGGCCGGTGGCTGCGCCGGCACGGCGACCGGCGCAGCGGCGAGTGCGGCTGCGGCGAGCAATCGGAGCATGTTCTTCACCTCTGGCGGCGTTGCTCCGGCGCGGAGCCCGCGGCTCGAAATCTAAGCCCGGCCCTGGCCCGCGGCAATCGTCTTCTCGCGCTCAAGCGACCGGCGGAATCTGGGCCGGGTGCTGAGGCAGAAGCGGATCGTGCCGGGCCCAGGCCGGCGCCGCCTGCGTCCAGATGATCGCCTCCGGCCCAATCAGGTTGGGATCGTCGAGCGCGCCGGCGCGGACGTAGACGAGGTGGGGCCGCGTCTCGGCGACGCTGAACAGGGGAGTGCCGCAGGCCGGGCAGAAGCCGCGGCGCATCCTCGTGCCGCTGTCCGCCACGCTTTCGTGCCAGCGCACCTCGCCCTCGCTGTGCAGCGCCGCGTTCGGGAAGCAGACGTTGACCGTCGCCCCGCCCCCGCCGAGATACTGGCAAAGCCGGCACCAGCACATCCGCGCCGCCATCGGCTCCGCCGCGATCGCGATCCGCACCGCCCCGCACAGGCAGCCGGCGTTGTATCCCCTCTCCCCATTGGGGAGAGGGCCGGGGAGAGGGGGAGTCTGTGACCCGGTCAACCCCCCGGCCGCCGCGCCATGAAGGCGAGACGCTCGAACAGCATCACGTCCTGCTCGTTCTTGAGGAGGGCGCCGTGCAGCGGCGGGATGGCCTTGGCAGGGTCGCGCGACTGGAGGACGTCGAGCGGCATGTCCTCGTGGAGGATGAGCTTGAGCCAGTCGATCAGCTCGCTGGTCGAGGGCTTCTTCTTGAGGCCGGGGACGTCGCGCACCTGGTAGAAGACGTCGAGCGCCTTGCCGACCAGGATCTTCTGGATGCCGGGGAAGTGGACGTCGACGATCGCCTGCATCGTCTCGCGGTCGGGGAACTTGATGTAGTGGAAGAAGCAGCGTCGGAGGAAGGCGTCGGGGAGCTCCTTCTCGTTGTTCGAGGTGATGACGACGATCGGACGCTCGCGCGCGGCGATCGTCTCCTTGGTCTCGTAGACATGGAATTCCATCCGATCGAGCTCCTGGAGGAGGTCGTTGGGGAATTCGATGTCGGCCTTGTCGATCTCGTCGATCAGGAGGACGGGAAGCTCGGGCGCGGTGAACGCCTCCCACAGCTTGCCGCGGCGGATGTAGTTGGAAATGTCGTGGACGCGCGGATCGCCGAGCTGGCCGTCGCGCAGGCGTGCCACCGCATCATATTCGTAGAGACCCTGATGGGCCTTGGTCGTCGACTTGACGTGCCATTCGATCAAGGGCGCGCCGAGCGCCTGGGCGATCTCGTGGGCGAGGATCGTCTTGCCGGTGCCGGGCTCACCCTTGACGAGGAGCGGCCGCCGCAGGGTGACGGCGGCGTTGACGGCGACCTTGAGGTCCTCGGTCGCGACGTAATTGCTGGTGCCTTGGAAACGCATCGCCGCCGGATAAAGGAGGGGGGAGGGGAGGGCAAGCGCGCGCCTCAGCGCCCGCGGGGCGCCGCGATTCGCGAAAAGGCGAAGCGAAACGGATCGGCCGGGAAGCTCGGCACGATGCGGTGGCAGGTGACCGCCGGCGCCTCGGCCGGCCGGATCGTGTAGTTCGTCAGCCGCAGCATCGGTTCGCCGCCGGGGCGGCGGACGGCATGGAAGTTCTCGCTGCTATGATCGCCCTCGGACGCGCTCCAGAGCCGCAGCTCCGCCTCGGCCGCGCTCTCCTGGTCGAGCTCGACGCCGAGGCAGGAGCCGCGCGGCGCACGCATCCGGAAGGGCAGGCGGGAGAGCGGCCGCCACGCCTCCTTCGGAAGCGCTGTGCAGCTCGCGTGGCCGGCAGGCAGGATCCGCGCCCGGTCGACCCGGTCCTTCGCCGCGCGGCTGGGAAACTCGACGAAGTCGAGCTGCCAGTCGCGCAGGAGGTCGCGGCATGTCCAGCAGCGGAACTGCATCGCGTCGTCGGTCGCGACGAGCAGGGAGCGCACCGGCGGCCCCGCCACGGCGAGCGGCTGCGAAGCGCGGCAATTGGCGATCAGGCTCGGCGTCGGCTCAACCGTGCAGCCGGCGAGCAGCAAGGCGAGCACGAGCCGCGCGAGTCGGTACGTCTCCATCATCGCGATGGCGGTCTAGCACGAAGCGGGGCACGCACGTCCCCGGAAAGCAGAGCGGAATGCGCTCAGCTCGCCCGGCGGGCCTGGGCGCGGGCTTCGAGGAGCGCCCACAGGCCGTGATGCTGGACCAGGATCTGCTCCGTGCCGAAAAGGATCGCGCGCTCGAACGGCGCGTCGCCGGCAACCGCGCGGGCGACGATCGCGATCTCGGCGACCGGGAGCATGCGCGACGGCGAGGGTTCGACGCCGAGGCGGCGCGCGGCGGCATCGAGGACGAGGCGGATCCGCGCCCAATCGGCGGCTAGGCCGAAGGCGGCGCCGAGCGCACAGCCGCGCCGCTCCGAGGAAGCGAGCGTGGCGAGCGCGGCGCGCTGGCTGACCACCGCCGCGTCGCTGGCGCCGCCGCCGGGCGTGCCGGGGACGGGGCCGGCGGCGACCGCGAGCCTGGTCAGATAATGGCGTTCGCCGGCAAAGGCCTCGGCGCTCCGCTCGAGCCAGCGGCGGGGCCCGGGCTCGGCGCTGCTGCCGGCGGCGAGGTCGATCACGCCGGGATGGCGGCCGTGGAGGATGCACAGGAAGTGGACGGCGTCGGCGAGGTTGCGCGCGGCATCGGGGCCGCGCAGCAGCTCGTCGCTCGCGAAATAGGCGTTGGCGGCGCTGCCGTGGGAGGCGATGCAGGCTTGGAGCAGGTCGCCGACCGGCGCTCTGCCCGCTTCGCCCGCCGTTGCTGAAGCCATGAAATTCCTCCCGACGCGCCGGCCGCAGCGGCGCCTTCGGGACCTGCCCTATAGGAAGGGCGTAAAAGCCGAGTTTACGCCCCGTTAGCGCGCCATAAAGGACGCGCCGGCTCAGGCGGCGAGCGGCACGGCCTCGGCCTCGCGCTCCTCCGCCTCCGGCGCGGCCGGAGCGGCAGCCGGTTCGGCGGCCCGCGGCACCGGCGAGACCCAGCGCGCCAGCACGACGACGACGGCGAGCGCGGCGTAGAGGCCGATCATGGCGAGCGGGTTGAAGAAGAGAATGATGGCGAGCGCGACGCGCAGATATTGCGGGCTGAAGCCGAGATCCTCGCCGAGGCCCTCGCAGACGCCGAAGAAGGTGTCGTCGCGGGTGAGCAGGTTGCCGGTATCGTGCATCGAAGGACTCCATTGGCGAAGCGGGGCGGCCCCGCGGTGACGAGGTTCCTTCAGCACGATGCGTGCCAGTTACGGGAAGCGGCGCTTTCTCAACGGCTTGCACGAAGCCCCCGGGCGCCGGCCCGCGCGGGTTTCGCCAATAAGTGGGACGAGGCGCCAAGGAGGAGGAAGCGCGAGCAGGCCCGCCGCGCCGTGCCCGCCCTAGCGCAGCTGGCTGTCCTTGCTGCCGCGCCGGTTGATCCCGCCGCTCGCAATCTTGCGGTCGCGCTCGGCCTGGCAGGCGACGCAGGTCCGCACCCCCGGCACCGCCTGCCGCCGCCGCTCGGGGATCGCCTCGCCGCACGCCGCGCAGTGGCTCTCGCCTTCGCCCGCCGGCAGCCGCGCGCGCGCGGCGAGGACGGCGTCCTTCACCGTATCGTCGATCTGATCCTGCACCGCGCCGTCGCGCGACCAGCCGCCGGCCATAAAGGGCTCCCGTCTCGTTCTCTGCTCGCCCCGAAATAGGGATTTTCCCGCGCCTTTCCAATGCGCGGGGGGCGAGGAGATGTAGGAGGGAGACGCCGCCATCGCCACCCTCTTCTCCGGCCACACGCCGGAAATGCTGCGCGGCCCCGAGCACCACATCGCCTGGTGCGACGAGCTCGCCAAGTGGGAGGAAGCGCAGGCGAGCTGGGACATGCTCCAGTTCGGCCTGCGGCTCGGCGACTGGCCCCGCGCGATCGTCACCACCACGCCCCGCCCCGGCCCGGTCCTGACGGCGATCATGGAAGACCCGGAAACGGTCGTCACCGGCGGCCCCACCAGCCGCAATCCGCACACTTCCCCCGCCTGGCGCAAGGGCGCCTACGCCCGCTATTCCGGCACCCGCCTGGGCCGCCAGGAGCTCGAAGGCGAGGTCCTCCCCGACGTGCCGGGCGCCCTGTGGAGCATTGAGCTGCTCGAGCGATGCCGAGCAAAACCCTCTCCCTCCAGGGGAGAGGGTCGACTCGCCGAAGGCGAGCGGGGAGAGGGGGAGTCCGGCGCACCGCGGTCCCCAACTCCCCCTCTCCCTTCCGCGGCTGCGCCGCTCCCTCCCTCTCCCCGGAGGGGAGAGGGGACCTTCCGCTCCCCGCACGAGAGCCCCACTTTCATCCGAGTGCTCATCGGCGTCGACCCACCCTCGGGCGACGGCACCTGCGGTATCATCGCCTGCGCGAAGGACGCCGCCGGCAACGCCCACGTCCTCGCCGACCACAGCGTCACCGCCCGCACCCCCGAAGGCTGGGCAAGAGCCGTCGCGGATGCCGCGCAGATCTGGGGACAGGTTTGCAATACTGTCCCCGTCGCGGTCGCCGAATCCAACCAGGGCGGCGAGATGATCCGCGCGGTCTTCCGCACCGCCGACCCGAACCTCAAGGTCAAGCTCGTCCGCGCCCGCCACGGCAAGTCCGAGCGCGCCAGCCCGATCGCCATGCTCTTCGAGGCCGGCAAGGTGGTGCTCCACGGCCGCTTCCCCGAGCTGGAGGCGCAGCTTTGCGGGATGATCGCCGGCGGGGACTACCAGGGGCCCGGTAATTCGCCAGACAGGGCGGATGCGATGGTGTGGGGGCTGACGGAATTGATGTTGGCCCGCGAGCGCGCGATACCGAGCGTAAGGAGCCTCTAGCTCCTCCCCGGGACGGGGAGGGGGGTGAAGGCGGGTCGGCAGTCCGGGGGACTGCCGAGAGCCGGAACCGGCTGCAAAGCAGCCGTTGCATGCGAAGCATGGTGGAGGGGGCCCGGCGCACCCCGCCACCGCCCCTTGGACAGCTCGTTACGGCCATGGTACGAACCCGCCCGCGTCGCGGCCCGCCGGGGAGGGCCGCGCCGCCGTCGCTTCGCGTCCGTCCGCACCCGAAAACGAGAGGAGCGCCGCCATGGCGAGGCCCGTCAAGTTCGCCCACGTCGTCTACATGACCCGCCGCTACGAGGCGATGATCGCCTGGTACAAGGACGTGTTCGAGGCCGAGGTGGTCAACATGGACCCGGCGCTCGCCTTCCTCACCTATGACGACGAGCACCACCGCTTCGCCTTCGCCAATCTCGATCTGCTGAAGCCCGACGGTGGCGGCCCCGACGACCGCGGCCAGATCGGCGTCAACCACGTCGCCTACACCTACGCCAATGTCGCCGACCTCCTCGCCACCTACGAGCGCCTCAAGGCGGCCGGCATCCACCCCTATTGGCCGGTCCACCACGGCCCCACCTTGTCGCTCTACTACGCCGACCCCGACGGCAACCGCATGGAGCTCCAGGTCGACGCCTGCAGCGCGGCGGAGGGCAAGGCGATGATGGCGGCGACGGACAATCCGGTGGGGGTGTTGTTCGATCCGGAGGCCCTGGTGGCGCGGTGGCGGGGCGGGGAGGGGGAGGAGGCGTTGCTGCTCCAGCCGGCCGGCGAGCCATCGCCGATTCCGGCGGCGCATGGGATGACTTGAGGCCGCGGCGTGGGAACACTGTAGCGCCGAGCGCAAGCGAGGATTGCGCAGCAAACCGGAGCTTGCGCGGAGAGCCGCGGGGGCCCGGCCGGCGGGGCGTGCGGACGTCCCCGCACGAGCCCGTCCGACGTCACGGGACCGCTCCCGTGACGGTTTCACCTTTGCTGAGAAGGCGTACGGGTCCACTATGTCGGCTGTTGGTGGAATTGCCGTCTGTTGGTACTGGCGAATTATGAGCGCAGATCTCTTCTCAGATATGGCTAAGGTCACGACTGAGTTGTCGCGCCGACGGGAATTCGAGCATCTTTCGGACCTGCTGCAATCGGCAGCCAAGGTTTCTGCCTGCGTGGCTGATCTCCGAGTCGCGGCTGAAAGTTTAGCCACGCTCGAGGAGTTGATGGGCAGCCCACGCGGCTTGAATCGCCCGAGTCGACGCATGACTGAGTTCGCGTTGCTCGCCACCGCCGTCAATTTCTATGTTCGAGCGACAGCTTTGGCTGCAAGGCGGGGCGAACGCGGTTGCTCGAACATCGAAAAGCAACTCGACGAGGATCAACTGGCCGACCATCGATCCATAGTTGCGATACGACACCTTGGCCTCACGCATGTCACCCCAAACGTCGAGGTCGACGATGACATCGTATGGTATGAGCAGTGGCCATTGGCTTTCCAGCTGGAAGAAGGGTGGAAGATTGGGTTCGCCACCCGACACGTTCAGTTTCGCCAGAAGCTTTACGAGCAACTAGCCCGTCAAACTCCCGTGGCCATCAGGATTTTGGATGATCGTCTTCAAGCTCGAATATCACGGTTCGGCCGCGAGTTCGACAAAGTACCAGGTGGTGAGTCGTTGCTCCGGCGGCATGCTCTCGATCCCACTGCAGTTTTCGGATCGGAGGCCGCTGCAAAACAGGCAATTGCCCCACTTCGGGAGGGCGGACTCACCACCACATTCTTCACTGTCGGCCCGAGGTAAGAACCGCCGGTGACAGTCACGTAACTGTCACCGCTGCCCCTTTACTGTAGGACTTGGATCACCTCGTGACTGCTACTCGCCGTACCAGGCCCAAACGTCATCACTGGTGGCCGCAACTTCAATCTGGCCACTGGACGGGGCCAGATGGGTTGCTCTTCGTCGTCAGGCGAAATGGAACATTTTTCAAAGCATCCCCTGCAAACGTCGCTGTTGAAACTGAACTATATACCAGGTTTGGGGAATCCGGTGAGAAAGATACAGAGATAGAGGAGTGGTTTAACCGCCAGATAGAAACTCCCTTTGTCAACGTTCTCCCCAAGCTATTAGAGCCGAGGTATATTCACAGGCGCCCCCTACCTGTTAGAGACCGGGCTCAAGAACTTGAGATCAGGAAGATCGGCTTCTTAATTCCTAATGTTGTAGAGACTTTAGTGTTAGAACGGCAATTATATACTTGACGTAGGATCGTCACATGCCGCATGATTCGCAACGACAGGCCGGTGCTCAGATTGTTGGGATGCTTGGAGCGGAGCTTTTGCGACAGGACCCTAGCATTGTTGATCTAAGCGACGGCGATCTTACTCAGGTCCAAATCTTCGAACCAATCGATCTTTGGGAAATGGCTGCTGTCGTCCAGCAGCTTTGTCGCGATACCGCGACCGGCTGAGCCTGAAATCCTCAGAACGCGGTATCGAATATGAGGCGTCAGGGAGAGCGGCAAGCTGATCAGTAGATAACTTCTGAGTCTCAACCATAATAATGGATTCGAGCGCGAGAATTTCGGTTTTGAGGTGCTCCCTCGCTATATCAATAAACGAAAGTACAACCTTTTTTTCCTCTGCTCTCCACCCTTCGAACCTTACGAACGTGTGGCCAATTGCCGCGACTTTCAGCGACTCTCTGCTTCCTGTTAGAACAGCGGTCACATCGTACTGACGCTGGGGTCCGAAGTTATGGCCGACGAAAGCGTCCCTAGTATCGTGGATTGCTGAATAGTATTTCTTCCATTCAGACAGATGCCCGTAAACGGCCTCCGGGACGAGCTTGTTATCGTCCTTTACGCTGAAACAAGCGCAGTATAGTACAATTCCGTCTCGGAACAAACTAGAGCCGATCAAGGCTTCTTCGCTTTCTGCCTCAGTCTCTGCATATTTTTCGAAGTAGAGATTTAGCGCAGCGTAACTCGCTTCCAGATCAGCATAATGGAGATACATCTCCCCCAGTTTTCGTGCCTGGGGCGTATCAAGATGTTTGAAAGTTGCGCCCTTGAAGGTATGCTCGTCCATCATGCCCACCGATCCAAAAATAACCCAGTCGCTCTCCGACTCGGAAACGGCGGCTCGAGCCGAGGCCACGCTGAGGCGGATGCTGGCGGCGCCCCCCAAGCTTCACAAAGATAGCAAGGTGGGGCGCCGGGAGTCTCAATCAAAATAACGCTTGCGGGGCTCGCCGATCGCTACAGCCGGAACCGCCATTTTAGGCGGCGAGTGTGTTAGGCCTGCGGTATGTCAGGCGCTTGCCGACGATACCGGCGAGGGCTTGATCGGCGCGCTCGCCGTCGGTCAGGCTGCGCGTGTTGTAGCGAAAATCAAACTCGCGGCAGTAGCGGCCAAGGTGCGCCTCGCTCATGTGGTGATAGGTGCCGATCACGCCGCGCTTGAAGATGGAGAAGAAATTTTCGGCGGTGTTGGAGTGCTTGAAGCCGCCGGTGGTGACGTACTCGCGGGCGCTGTGATTGACGACCGAGTGACCGGCGAACTCGCGGCCGACGGACGTGTAGACCATGCTCTCGTCCGTCATGAGGTGCGAGGCGCGGCAGACGTTGGTGACGATCAGACCGCGGACGTGCTTCGCGTTGACGTTGGCGACATGAAAGCTGCGAACGTGGCCGTCGCGCTGGACGAGAGCGACAACGGGTTTCTTGGGCGCGGGCTGGCGATGAGCGCGGTTCTTGGCCTTGCCGCCGACCCACGTCTCGTCCGCTTCAACGACGGTGTTGGGGCCGCCGAGCGGGCCGGGTGCGCCGTCCATCGCTTCGCGGATGCGGTGACACATGAACCAGGCCGTCTTGTACGTCACGCCGAGCATGCGGTGGATCTGATGCGCGCTGATGCCCTTCTTGCTCGACGACAGGAGGTACGTCGCGAGCATCCACTTGTTGAGCGGAACCTTGGAGCGCTCAAACAGGGTGCCGACCGTGACCGTGAAGTTTTTGAGGCAGGAGTTGCACTGGATGAGCCCGGCGCGATGCGACTTGCCCTGCAAGCGGCGTACGTTCTTCACCTCGCCACAATGAGGGCAGAACGGGCCTTCCGGCCAGTTGATCGCTTCCAGATGCTCGCGAGCCTTGTCGGCGTCGGTGAAGATGGGGTTGGTCAGATCAAACATGGCCGGGCTCCTTGACGCCCTTATGCGCCTCGGATTGTTCTACGTCAAGTATATAATTGCCGTTAGAACCGGCTGATCGTGCCGCGGTGGATGCCTATCTGGCAGCATTGATCGTAAGAAACCCGCGTTACCTTGATAAGATAGTTAAATTTCATGAACTTCACGGCCACCCCATTGCCGGGAGTCAAACACGCGATCAGCAGATAAAAACCATTGCTCTTGAAAATATGCTATATGTTTTCGAGATTTATCGCGAACGTATATCGGCGTCTCCACTCGGATTACTGTTTGCTGAGGGGGCGAAAGAGTTTATCTTTTCGGACGGCGGCCTGTCGGTCTCCGAGCCGTGGGGCGGTGGCATGGTTCCATTTGAGGTCCACGCTCCTTTAACGCCCCGCGTGTCGATCGAGATACTTCCATTAAATCGGGCACCCGCGGAATTCTTTGTTATGGGTTGCACCGGAAATGCTGTTTCACGGCTCAATCGCTTAGCGCTTGCCAGTGCGAACCGATTTGTCTTTTGTCGAGGAACCCCTCCGACGAGTTTCATCAGAAAGCACTTCGGTACGCCCGTGCCATGGGTGGTGGCGGTTGACCCGCGGACGGGTTGGCTCAAAACGTACGATAAACCGGATCCAGCACAGTGATGGTATAACAAGAATGGATTTTCGTGGTGACAGTCACGTGACTGTCACCGCTGTTCGCGCTCCGCCCCCTCTCATTTGGCCTCTCTTGTGTCGTGCTCCTCCGCCTGCGCCTCCGCAAATCCCGGAAATTGCATCAGCTCTTCATCCGACATTACATTCAGTTCCGCGCTTGTGATAATATCGAACTGCTCGATGCTCGCGACGACTTCGTTAACTTGGCCAGTTATCATTGACGCTAGGGCGACTGGATCCTTAAGGCTCGGATCCTCAAATCGCCGATCCACCGTAGCGATCAGTGCATCAAGCTTCAGACCCATCTCGATCACCGTGATCATAAGGCTTTCGCTCTCGCCGGGCGCCTTGTCGATGAGCCGGTGTACATAGGCTTGGGCTGTACGAAGCGGCTCCAGCCGGGAAAGCAACCCTGACTCCTCCCATTCGTTCAGTCGCTCCATTACGAAATTTCGGACAGCAAACATTCCGGTCAGGAGGGCCTTTTCTCGACGCTCGCGCAGCTGCTCCTCAGTAGAATTTTTTCGCCGATCGGCTAGCCAGCCACCGAGCAAGACTAGGCCGCCGCCCACTAGTGTACCTAGCAGGCCTTGGGCGATTTTCAGCCATTCCAGCGCCCAGTTCGGTTCTGGCAATAGATTTCCTTCTATTTCACACGGGTCACGGGCTCTACTCTTCAGTCCGAGAACGGCACTATCCTTGATGGGTTGCCGGCATAGATCGGGAGGTTCCAGGTCCGAGTTTGATTGTCATGGACGATGACGAACGGCAATCCGCGAAAAATCGCCAGAACTGTGTCGGAGGATGAACGTGGGATGGTGATCATCCGCTGTAGGCGCCCCCGGCCCTTAGTGATTGTTTGAGAGCCCCTCAGCTGCTCGCCCACGGTAGCGGTCCATTCAACTCCATCGTGCCTCCAAGTGATAGAATATACTCGATCCTTGCGCACGGGCGTCGCAACGTTAGCCAATGCCGCGAGCTCCTCGTAGACGCGTTCCTGATTTTCAGCATCAACTCCCGGCACAAAGAAGGTGGACATCTCTCCCTCCCTCCGCTCTCAGCCCGCGTCGCGCAGAGGCGGTAGTATCCGAAGCTCGTCAAGACCGTTAGACAGCCGGTGACCTGCGCGTGCCAGCTTAGCGCTCCTCCATGCGAGAAGCTCCAAGCCGGCGAAAACGAACCGCTGTTTTCTCATCGTGATCGCCTTCCCATAACTTCGCGGGATATCATGGAACGTAATTTGGCCGCCTAGCACCTGCATACGAGCATGTGCCGCCATGTGCCGGAGGGAGGCCAACTCATCGAACCTGTCGAGGTAGCTCAAGGCTACGGAGCGGTACTGGGCTAGCGGCTCAGCCTCGAAAGCCTTGCGAAGGAACGCGGTTCGCTTTTCGGCAGAGAAGGGGAATGTCTCACGCAGCTCCGCGTATTGGGGCGAGCGGGAGGCACGGATCGCGATCTCGCCGAGCACGGTTTCTATCTGGGCAAAAGCCGAAACGATGACACCGCGGTAGAAAATTGCGTCCTCGATTTCCGCGGCCGATGACCAGGGATTGTATTCGAGCGCATAGGGGCTTCGAATGTAGGACGAGCGGACTCTCCGGGGCCGCTCATGCTTCTTTCCAAAGACCGCGGAACGGGGTAGCCCCCTCATAATCCACGAGGATTCCAGAGCCTTAACCACTGCAAGCCTCCCTATCTCCGCGCCTCCGCGTGAACCCTCAACCTCCTGAGCACCCGTCACGGGGGCGGCCCCGTGACGTCGAACCGGCTCCGCTTCGCCGACCCGCCGGCCGGACTGCGCGCTCTCTTCGCGCTGCTCCGGCGGCCAAGGGGCCGGCGTCGCTACGCTCGGGCGCTTGTCATTGGTCCAAGAAACTCCGCATCTTCCGCGACCGGCTCGGGTGCTTCAGCTTCCGCAGCGCCTTCGCCTCGATCTGCCGGATGCGCTCGCGCGTAACGGAGAACTGCTGCCTCACCTCCTCGAGCGTGTGGTCCGTGTTCATCCGGATTCGCCCTTCCTTCGCGCCTTTGCGTCTTCGGGTGAGAAGAATTTCCTGCGTCTGAGCACGGGTCGCCGCAAGAAGCATACCTCATATTCCGCCGGGTGATTCTTCGCGGTCACTATTCGTGACCGCCGCCCCCTCCGCGTCTCCGCGCCTCCGCGCGAACCGTCTCCGGCGGCGTCAGTTGACCACGCTCCCCGACTCCTCGATCAGCCTCCCGTGACGGTCGTAGCAGGCGCCGTAATGGCCCGATGCGTTCCTGTCGCGCAGCTCGACGCAGCGCCCGCCGCCGGTGTTGACCACGATCGGAAACGTCTCCGACCGGATCTCGTCCGCTCTGGACGTCGATCCCGCCGCCGCAAGCGCGATGGTTCGTTCGATCAGAGGTCTGTCGCCCTCGGAATAGAGGGACCGCGACGCAAGCGGGTAGAGGATCACGTTCGCGGCCAGCGACGCCAGCAGGAGGAGGGCGAGCGCGCCGATGATGAGCCTGTGTCGTGCCGGGAAGCGCATCGTCTGTCCCGCCCGCTCCTACTGGTCGAGGAAAGACCGCATCTTCCGGCTCCGGCTCGGATGCTTCAGCTTCCGCAGCGCCTTCGCCTCGATCTGCCGGATACGCTCCCTCGTCACCGAGAACTGCTGACCGACCTCCTCGAGCGTGTGATCGGTATTCATCCCGATGCCGAAACGCATCCGCAGCACCCTTTCCTCGCGCGGCGTCAGCGACGCCAGCACCCGCGTCACGGTCTCCTTCAGATTCGCCTGGATCGCCGCATCCACCGGGATCACCGCATTCTTGTCCTCGATGAAGTCGCCCAGGTGCGAATCCTCCTCGTCGCCGATCGGGGTCTCGAGGCTGATCGGCTCCTTGGCGATCTTCATCACCTTGCGGACTTTCTCCAGGGGCATGGAGAGGCGCTCGGCGAGCTCCTCCGGCGTCGGCTCGCGGCCGATCTCGTGGAGGATCTGGCGCGACGTGCGGACCAGCTTGTTGATCGTCTCGATCATGTGGACCGGGATGCGGATGGTGCGGGCCTGGTCGGCGATCGAGCGGGTGATCGCCTGGCGGATCCACCAGGTCGCGTAGGTCGAGAATTTGTAGCCGCGGCGATACTCGAATTTGTCGACCGCCTTCATCAGGCCGATATTGCCTTCCTGGATGAGATCGAGGAACTGCAGGCCGCGATTGGTGTATTTCTTGGCGATCGAGATGACGAGCCTGAGGTTCGCCTCGACCATCTCCTTCTTGGCGATGCGGGCCTCGCGCTCGCCTTTCTGGACCTGGTTCACGATCCGGCGGAACTCGGCCAGGCTCATGCCGGTCGAGGCGGCGATCTCGGCGATCTCGGCGCGGATGCGCTCGATCGCGTCCGTCTCCTGGGTGCAGAAGGCGGTCCATTTCTTGTCGAGGCCGCAGACGCGCTCGGACCAGCCTTCGTCGAGCTCGTGGCCCATATAGGCGTCGAGGAAGGCCTTGCGCGGCACCTTGTGGCGCTCGGCGAGGCGCAGCATCTGGCCGCCCAGCGCCGTCAGGCGGCGGTTGTAGCTGTAGAGCTGGTCGACGAGATATTCGATCTTGGCCTGGTGGAACTGGACGCTTTCCACTTCGGCGGTGAGCTGCTCGGAGAGCGTCTGGTACTTGTTCTCGTCGCCGCGGCCGAAGCTCTGGCCGGCGCCCATCGCCTCCATGCGGGCGCCCTGGAGGCGGGCGAACTTCTTGTAGAGGTCGGTGATCTTGGCGAACTTCTCGAGCGCCTGGGGCTTGAGCGTCTCCTCCATCTGGGCGAGCGAGAGCGTATTGTCCTCGTCCTCCTCCTCGACCGGGCGCGGCGCGCGGCGCTCGACGAGATTGCCTTCCTCGTCCTCCTCCGGGTCGGCGGGGGCCTCCTCGGGCTCCTCTTCCTCCTTGAAGCTCGGGCCGGCGGTCTTTTCGGAGATGGTGTCGTCGTCGCTCTCGGCGCTCTCGACCTGCTCGGGGGTCGGGCCCTTGGAGAGCATCGCCTCGAGGTCGAGGATTTCCCTCAGCTGCATGGTGCCGCCATTGAGGGCGTTCGACCATTCGATGATGGCGTTGAAGGTGATCGGGCTTTCGCACAGGCCCCAGATCATCGTGTCGCGGCCGGCTTCGATCCTCTTGGCGATCGCGATCTCGCCCTCGCGGCTGAGGAGCTCCACCGCGCCCATTTCTCTCAGGTACATGCGCACCGGATCGTCGGTGCGGTCGACCGTCTCCTTCTTCTTCTCGACGATATAGCGCTCGGAGCCGTCGCCCCCGTCGCCGCCGTCGGCCGAATCGTCGAGCCCGGCGTCGGTATCCGGCTCCGCCGGCTCGTCCTCGTCCGCTTCCTCGTTCTCGACCACGTTGATGCCCATCTCATTGAGATGCGACATCACATCCTCGATCTGCTCGGACGCCATCTGGTCCTGGGGGAGGGCTTCGTTGAGCTCGTCATACGTGATGTAGCCGCGCTTCTTGGCGCGGCTGATCAGCTTCTTGAGCTGCGCCTCGTTGAGGTCGATGAGCGGCGCGTCGCCGTTCTCGCTTTTGTCTTCTGGCTCGGGAGCCTGGGTCTTCGCCATCTAAACGCCTTGTTCCGTCTTCTCACCGGCTTCGCTCTCGACGAGCGCCGCCAGCTGTCGTTCCGCCTCGCCCCGCGCCGCAAGGAGCCTTTGCTGCTCCTGGAAGGCGGCATCGTCGCCGTCTTCCTTCATCAGCCGCGCCGTCGCCGCCTCGAGCGCAGCATCCAGCCCGGGCTGAGCCGCCAACGTCTCGATGACCAGAACGAGATCGCGAAGAGCGCGTTCCGGGTCGGCGTCGCGGCGGGTGAAGGAAAAGGCCGGTCCTCGTGTCCGTCGCAGCTTCTCCGCCAGAGGAGCCGCGCCACTTGCCGCCAATATGGTAAGAAGGCGCTCCCGATCAAGCTCGGCGTCGGACATGGCGGCGGCGAGCAATTCGTCGCGCAGCCTGGCGAGCGCGGCGTCGCGCACGGGAAGCGCCGCAATCGCCTCGCCGTGATCGCCGATCGCAGCCGGCCAGAGGAGCAGTCCCTGGAGGACGGCGCTCAGCATGCCCGGGTCGATGCCGCCGCGCGCGACCCCTTTGGCCCCTTGGGAAACCGGGCGCTGGGGAACGTAGCCGCGGCCCGATCCGCCCGGCGTCCACTGGCGCTGCGGCGTCCACTCGCGCCGCGGCGGGCGGGTGAGCTCCGAAAAGCGGCGAAGCAGCTCGTCGCGATACTGGTCGCGCACATGCGGATCGGAGATGGTCGCGGCATGGTCGGTCAGGCGCCGCCGCAGGCCCGCTTTCTGCTCCGGCGTCGCCAGCGGCTCGGCGGCGACCTCGTGCTTCCAGAGACGCTCGACCAACGGTTCGGCTTCGGCGAGCAGGGCTTCGAGCGCCGTCCGTCCCGAGGCGCGGACGAGGTCGTCGGGATCCTGGCCTGCCGGAAGCGTGACGAACGACAGCGAACGGCCGGGCCCGACATGGGGAAGCGCGCGCAGCGCCGCCCGGATCGCCGCCTTCTGGCCCGCCGCGTCGCCGTCGAAGCAAAGCAAGGGGGAAGCGGCGAGGCGCCAGAGCAATTCGAGCTGCGTTTCGGTCAGCGCCGTTCCGAGCGGTGCGACCGTCTCGCTTATCCCCGCCTGATCAAGGGCGATCACGTCCATCTGGCCCTCGACGATGATCACGCGTTTCGCTTCGCGGCTGGCGGGCGCGGCCTTGTCGATGTTGAACAGGGTTCGGCCCTTGTCGAACAAGGGCGTGTCGGGCGAATTGAGATATTTGGGCTCGCCGGCGCCGAGGATGCGCGCGCTGAAGGCGATGACGCGGCCGCGCCGGTCGCGGATCGGGAACATCAGCCGTCCACGGAAGCGGTCGTACGGCTCGCGCTCCTCCTCGTCCGGTTGGATGAGGAGGCCGGCCTCGGTCAGCTTGTCGTTGCCGAAGTCGCGCAGCGCGATCCTAAGCTTGCCGCGGGCATCGGGCGCGAACCCGAAGCCGAACCTGCGCCGCGTCGCGTCGGTGATGCCGCGCCTCTCGAGATAGGCGCGCGCCTCGGCGCCTTCGAGCCCGCCGAGCTGGTCCTCGAACCAGCTCTGCGCGGCCTCCATGACCTCGTAGAGGCCGGTCGCCCGCTCCGCCTTGGCCTGCGCTCGCGGGTCCGGCGCCGGCACCTCGATGCCCGCCGCATCGGCAAGCTCCTTCACCGCATCCATGAACGGCAGTCCGCGCTGCTCGGTAAGCCAGCGTATCGCATCGCCGTGCGCCGAGCAGCCGAAGCAATGGTAGAAGCCCTTCTCGTCGTTGACGTAGAAGCTCGGCGTCTTCTCCTTGTGAAAAGGGCAGGGCGCCTTCCATTCCCGCCCGGCCTTCTGGAGCTTGATGCTTCGCCCGATCAGCGTCGAAAGCGTCGTCCGCGCGCGCAGCTCATCGAGAAAGGCGGGGCTGAGGGACATGCCTCAGCCTATGCGGACAGCCGCGCCTTCACCAGCGCGCTTGCCTTGGACATGTCGAGCGCGGAGGCGTGGCGCTCCTTCAGGACGGCCATCACGCGCCCCATGTCCTTGACGCTCGCCGCGCCGGTCTCCGCGACGATCGCGTCGATCGCGGCCTTCGCCTCGTCCTCGCTCATCTGGCGCGGGAGGAAGGCTTCGATCACCTCGACCTCGGCCTGCTCCGCCGCGGCGAGCTCGGCGCGGCCCCCGGCCTCGTACATGGCGATCGATTCGCGGCGCTGCTTGATCATCTTCTGAAGTACCTCGGTGACGAGCGCATCGTCGTCGCGGCCCGCATCGGTCGAGCCCCGAAGCTCGATGTCGCGGTTCTTGAGCGCGGACTGGATGAGGCGGATCGCGGCCGTGCGCGGCCTGTCGCCGCTCTTCATCGCCGAGATCATGGCGGCCTTGATGTCGTCGCGAATCATGCTGGTCTTTCCGGGGCTCGGGAAAGCCGCGAGGATAGGGTGCGTGCCGGGATTTTAATAGATTGACGCTGCCCCGGGCGGCCCCTAGCGATCGAGCCTTAGCGACATCGCCGGTAAACCCAACGGAGTGCCCCTCGCAATGGCCGACCCCGCCGCCACGTCCATGCCCAAAGGCGCGACGGGCCTGTTGGCGCTGGCCGACGGCACCCTCGTCTGGGGCAGGGGCTTCGGCGCGGAAGGAGAAGCGGTCGGCGAGGTCTGCTTCAACACCGCCATGACCGGCTATCAGGAGGTGATGACCGATCCCTCCTACGCCTCCCAGATCATCGCCTTCACCTTCCCCCATATCGGCAATGTCGGCGCGAATTACGAGGATCTCGAGGCCGACAATCCCTGGGCTTTGGGCTGCATCGTCCGCGAGGACGTGACCGCGCCGAGCAACTACCGCTCGACCCTGGGCTTCGACGAGTGGATGCGCCAGAACGGCCGCATCGGCCTTGCCGGCGTCGACACCCGCGCGCTCACGCGCCTGATCCGCGAGAAAGGCGCGCCCAACGGGGTCGTTGCCCACAGCACCGACGGCAGGTTCGATGTCGAAACGCTGGTTCAAAGGGCGCGCGAATGGCCGGGCCTGGAAGGCATGGACCTCGCCAGGGAGGTCTCCTGCCGTCAGATGTACCGCTGGTCGGGCGGCCGCTGGGCCGCGGGCAGCGGCTACGGCGAGCATGAGGAGGACGAAAGCCGTCCCCACGTCGTCGCGATCGATTACGGCTCGAAGCGCAACATCTTCCGCAACCTCGCCGATGCCGGCGCCCGCGTCACCGTGCTCCCCGCGACCGCGACCTACGACGAGGTGATGGCGCACGAGCCGGACGGCCTCTTCCTCTCCAACGGCCCCGGCGATCCGGCCGCGACGGGCGAATATGCCGTGCCGGTCATCCGCAAGCTCCTGGAGACCGGCAAGCCTCTGTTCGGCATCTGCCTCGGCCACCAGCTCTTGGCGCTCGCGGTCGGCGCGAAGACGGCGAAAATGCACCAGGGGCATCGCGGCGCCAACCATCCGGTCAAACGCCTCGCCGACGGCCGCGTCGAGATCACCAGCATGAACCACGGCTTCGCGGTCGAGCGCGAGTCGCTGCCGCCGAACGCGCGCGAGACCCACGTCAGTCTGTTCGACGGCAGCAATTGCGGCTTCGAGCTGACGGACCGGCCGGCTTTCAGCGTGCAGCATCACCCCGAGGCGAGCCCGGGGCCGCAGGACAGCGTCTATCTCTTCGCGAAGTTCGTCGAGCAGCTGGAAGCTGCGAGATGAGGCTGGTCGCGGCAGCGGCGCTGCTCGCTACGGCCTGCATGGCGTTTCCGGGCTGCTCGGTGCGGCGTACGCTGGATCAGGCGACGTTTGACGAAATCAAGACGGCCTGCCGTCTCAGCGGCAGCCGCCTCATTCGCCAGAACGGCCGCAACACGATCGACATCCACACCGCTGACGAAACGGAGGAGAAGCTGGCGTGCATCGAACGGCAGCTGCGGGATCGAAACATCACCATGCACCTCAATTTTGGAGACCTCGGCGCCCCGGACGTGCCGCCAGATGTGCAGGAGTGCACGCGGCAGACGATCGAAGAGAGAGGCGCCGGTCGCCTCACAGACCTCTCGAACATCCATGATGAATGCGTGCGAGCCTTCGAGGCCAGGAAGTGATGCGCGAGTGTTGCGACATCTCTTCCACCCTCATTGCCGCCGACGGGCGACGTCGGCCGACGCGAACGACCGTTCGCCTCGCGCCGATCGCTTTGGCCGCACTGGCGATGACGAGCTGCGTTACGACGGTGCGTATGCACAGTCAGGAGGAGCTGGCGACCGTGACGGAGCGCTGCGGGCTCTCGCTCGGCGACGTCGTCCAGTTCGAGGAGGAGCCGCGGCTGGTCTTCCTGATGCCGGTCGAGCGGGCGGAGCAGTTCGTGTGCGTGCGGCGGTGGGCGCGGCGGGCGCACTTGCACCTGGTCTACATGGAAGAGGAGGCGGAGCCGCAATGAGGCGCAATGTCAGCGTGCTCGGATGGGCGCTGGCGCTGGGAGCCTGCGCGACCGGCGATTGGGCGCGCATGCAGGCCGAATTTCCGGAGGTTCGCGCCAATTGCGGCCTGCACGGCACGAGGATCGAGCGCGACCGGCGCGACCCGCGGCTGCTCCACCTCCGCTTCGGGCATAGAAACAACGAGGCACTGCAGGCGAGACAGGACGGGCGGGTCGCCTGCGCCCAGCTCTGGGCAGAGGAACAGGGGTTTCGGCTGACGACCGAGCCCGACAGGAGCAGTACGAACTGATGCCCCGCCGCACCGACATCTCCTCGATCCTCATCATTGGCGCCGGCCCGATCGTCATCGGCCAGGCGGCGGAGTTCGATTATTCGGGGACGCAGGCCGCCAAGACGCTCAAGGCCGACGGCTACCGCGTCGTCCTGGTCAATTCCAATCCCGCGACGATCATGACCGATCCCGAGCTCGCCGACGCCACCTATATCGAGCCGATCACGCCCGAATATGTCGCGAAGATCATCGCCAAGGAGCGGCCCGATGCGGTGCTGCCGACCATGGGCGGGCAGATCGCGCTCAACACCGCTTTGGCTTTGTTCAAGGACGGGACGCTGGCGCAATACGGCGTCCAGATGATCGGCGCCGACGCCGAGGCGATCGAGAAGGCCGAGGACCGTCTCAAGTTCCGCGAGGCGATGGAGCGGATCGGGCTCGAAAGCCCGCGGTCGCAGATCGCCCACAGCCTCGACGACGCGATGAAGGCGCTTACGCTGGTCGGGCTCCCGGCGATCGTCCGCCCGAGCTTCACGCTCGGCGGCACCGGCGGGGGCATCGCCTACAATAAGGAGGAGTTCGTCGAGATCGTCGCCGGCGGCCTCGAAGCCTCTCCCACCAGCGAAGTGCTGATCGAGGAATCGGTGCTGGGCTGGAAGGAGTATGAGATGGAGGTCGTGCGCGATCGCAACGACAATGCCATCGTCATCTGCTCGATCGAGAATGTCGATCCGATGGGCGTCCATACCGGCGACTCTATCACGGTGGCGCCGGCGCTGACCCTGACCGACAAGGAATATCAGGTAATGCGCAACGCCTCGATCGCGTGCCTGCGCGAAATCGGGGTCGAGACCGGCGGCTCGAACGTGCAGTTCGCGGTCAATCCCGCCGACGGGCGGCTGGTGGTGATCGAGATGAACCCCAGGGTCAGCCGCTCCTCGGCGCTCGCTTCCAAGGCGACCGGCTTCCCGATCGCCAAGGTCGCCGCCAAGCTTGCGGTCGGCTACACGCTCGACGAGATCGACAACGACATTACCGGCGTCACGCCGGCGAGCTTCGAGCCGACGATCGATTATGTCGTGACCAAGATCCCGCGCTTCGCCTTCGAGAAGTTCCGCGGCGCCGAGGCATTGCTGTCGACCGCGATGAAGTCGGTCGGCGAGGTGATGGCGATCGGCCGCAACTTCCACGAAAGCCTGCAAAAGGCGCTGCGCGGCCTCGAGACCGGCCTGATCGGCCTCGACGGCGTCAA
Organism: Allosphingosinicella sp.; assembly: GCA_036386475.1. Lineage (GTDB taxonomy): Bacteria > Pseudomonadota > Alphaproteobacteria > Sphingomonadales > Sphingomonadaceae > Allosphingosinicella. The sequence continues at coordinate 87,342 of DASVVQ010000020.1, forward strand.
GCACCTGTACGGCGCGCCCCGGTCCGAGATCGAGGCGGCACTGGCGCGTGCGACCCCGGACCGGCTGCTCGTCGCCGCCCAGGCGCTGCGCGAAGGCCTCGGCGTTGCCGAGATCCACGCGATCACGAAATACGATCCCTGGTTTCTCGAGCGGATCGCGGAAATCGTCGCGGCGGAGGACGGCATTTGCCGCGACGGCCTGCCCAACGACGCCGCGGGGATGCGGCGATTGAAGGCGATGGGCTTTTCCGACCGCCGCCTGGCCGAGCTCGCGGTGCGATCCGCCCACATTCCCGGCGGCATCGGCAAGGTCACCGCCCGCGGCCACGGACTCATCCACGATGCCGTCAAGGCGATGGCGGGCGCGACCACCGAGGAGGAGGTGAGGGCGCTCCGCCACCGCCTCGGCGTTCGGCCCGTCTTCAAGCGCATCGACACGGTGGCCGCGGAGTTCGAGGCGAAGACGCCCTATATGTATTCGACCTACGAGGCGCCGAGCTTCGGCGAGCCCGAGGACGAGAGCCAACCGTCGGACCGACGCAAGGTGGTCATTTTGGGCGGCGGGCCCAACCGGATCGGGCAGGGGATCGAATTCGATTATTGCTGCTGCCACGCCTGCTACGCGCTCGGGGAGGCCGGGTTCGAGACGATCATGATCAATTGCAATCCGGAGACCGTCTCGACCGATTACGACACGTCCGACCGTCTTTATTTCGAGCCGCTGACGGTCGAGGACGTGCTCGAGATCCTCCATGTCGAACAGTCGCGCGGGGAGCTTGCCGGCGTCATCGTCCAGTTCGGCGGGCAGACGCCGCTCAAGCTCGCCGCCGCGCTCGCGAAGGAAGGCATCAGGATCCTCGGCACCTCGCCCGACGCGATCGACCTTGCCGAGGATCGCGAGCGCTTCGCCGCCCTGGTCGACAAGCTCGGCCTGCGCCAGCCGGAGAACGGCATGGCGCGGAGCCGCCAGGAGGCCATCGCGGTCGCCGAACGGATCGGCTATCCGGTGCTGACGCGCCCGAGCTACGTGCTCGGCGGCCGCGCGATGGAGATCATCGACGGCCCGGCCCAGCTCGACGATTACATCGTCACCGCCGTCCAGGTCTCCGGCGACAGCCCGGTCCTCATCGACCAATATCTGCGCGACGCGATCGAGGTCGACGTCGATGCGATCTCGGACGGCACCGACGTCTGCATCGCCGGCGTCATGCAGCATATCGAGGAGGCGGGCGTCCATTCCGGCGACAGCGCCTGCTCGCTGCCGCCCTACAGCCTCCCGCCCGCCATCGTCGTGGAGATCGAGCGCCAGACGCGCTCCCTCGCCGCGGGGCTCGGCGTGGTCGGGCTGATGAACGTCCAGTTCGCGGTCAAGGACGGCCTCGTCTATCTGATCGAGGTCAATCCGCGCGCGAGCCGAACCGTGCCCTTCGTCGCCAAGGCGATCGGAACGCCGATCGCCAAGATCGCGGCGCGGGTCATGGCGGGCGAACCGCTGATGCGCTTCCTCCCCATCCACCGCGACATCCCCCATGTCGCGGTCAAGGAAGCGGTCTTCCCCTTCGCGCGCTTCCCTGGTGTCGATCCCGTGCTCTCTCCGGAAATGAAGTCCACTGGAGAAGTCATGGGAATCGCGGATGATTTCGAGATCGCATTCCTGAAGTCGCAGCAAGGCGCAGGGATCGATCTGCCCGCCGCCGGGACTCTGTTCGTGTCGGTCAAGGACAGCGACAAGCCGGTCATCCTGCCCGCCGTCCGCGCGATCATCGAGCTCGGCTTCAAGGTCCATGCGACCGGCGGCACGGCGGCCTATCTTGCCGGCGAGGGGCTCGAGGTCGAGCGCGTCAACAAGGTCGTCCAGGGGCGGCCGCACATCGTCGACAAGATCAAGGACGGCGAGATCGACCTCATCTTCAACACCACGGAGGGCTGGCAGAGCCACCGCGATTCGGCTTCGATCCGCGCGTCCGCTCTCATGTCGCGCGTTCCCTATTTCACCACTGCCGCCGCGAGCCTGGCCGTCGTCCGCGCGATCGGGGCCGCGCGGGAGCGCAACCTTGAAGTTCGCTCCCTGCAGGACTATTATTCCGTTTCGAGAGCGTAACCCCCGCAAAAACCTGCTCTGAGCGAGGCCGTCTTCTGAAGGGAATGGCGGCCCGCAGCGAATTACGAAAGGTTGGAGAGAAATGGCGACCGTCGACAAGATGCCGATGCTGGCCGAGGGCTATGAGAGGCTTCAGGCCGAGGTGCGGCACCTGAAAATGATCGAGCGCCCCGCGATCATCGAGGCGATCGAGGTCGCGCGCGGGCACGGCGATCTCTCGGAGAATGCCGAATATCATGCTGCCAAGGAGCGCCAGGGGCAGGTCGAGTCGCAGATCGCCGACATCGATGACCGGCTGAGCCGTGCCCAGGTGATCGATCCGACCACCCTGTCGGGAGACAAGGTCGTGTTCGGCGCCACGGTTCATCTGAAGGACGAGAACGACAAGCCGGTAAAGTATCAGATCGTCGGCGAGACGGAGGCGGATGCCCGGATCGGCCGGATCAGCTACAATTCGCCGCTCGGACGCGCCCTCATCGGCCGCAATGTAGGCGACGAGGTCGAGTTTTCGGCGCCGTCGGGCGACAAATATTACGAGATCGAGAAGATCGAGTTCCTCTGAGCCGATGCGGCCGCCCCAGGACTGGCGCCGTGCGCGGCTGACGATCGCCATTGCGGGCGCGACGGCGGCCGCCTTCCTGCTGGTCTGGATGGCGGGTGCGAACGATCGCGTGGCGAACTGGGCGGGCTTCCAGCCGTATCGCTTCGGCTTTGACGGCTATGCCGAGGGCGCGCCTGTCTGGTTGACTCCGCTTACCGCCACGTTCGTCCATGCCGGCTGGCTCCACTTGCTCTTCAACCTGCTTATCCTGCTGTTCTGCGGGCGGTCTGTGGAGAACGTGCTCGGGCCGATCAGCCTCGCGCTTCTCTATGTGCTCGGCGCCTATGCGGCCGCCGCCGGCCATTACGCGATGGATCCGGGCAGCATCGGTGTGATGATCGGGGCGAGCGGCGCGGCTTCGGCGGTGATCGGCGCCTATGCGATGCTGTTCGGGCGCAACAAGGTCAAGGTGAGCAACCCCACGCTCGCTTTGTGGCTGAACGCCTTGTGGCTGCTCGCCGGGTGGATCGTGCTGCAGCTTGTGATCGGCGTCGCCTCGCGTCGCGCCGACCTCGCCATCGCCGTGGGCGCCCATATCGGAGGGTTCGTCGTCGGAGTCGCTCTGGCGCGCCCGTTGCTGATGCTCCGCTACCGGAAGGCCTGACTCAGGCCTCCTCGTCGCCGCCGAGTTTCGGTTCGAGCAGGCGGTGGAGGTGGACGACGACATATTTCATTTCGGCATCGTCGACGGTGCGCTGGGCGTTGCCGCGCCAGGCCTCGAGCGCGCTCGCATAATCGGGGAAGAGGCCGACGACGTCGATCGTCGCCATGTCGAAGTCGAGGCCTTGCGGATCCTTCACGCGTCCGCCGAAGACGAGATGCAGCTTGCTCATGGGCTGATCGCTTTAGACAGGCAAGCGCAGTGCGCAAGGGCCCAAGCGGGCGCATGGCCATGCCGTAAAGCGGGGTCGTCCGCCGGTGGCAGGCGGGCGTTGCGCCCTGCGGACCCTCGTACGGGGATGCGTCGCGCCGAACGCTTCCATTGGCATCGCGACGCGGAGGAGCTCCGCTTCTGCCGGGGGGCGGCGTCCGCTTTGCTCCCCCGCGCCGGCTCCTGCGAAGGAGCGGGGAGGGGCGACGATCCGCTGGGACCAGCCGCCCAATTTCGTCTCCGCGCCCGGCGAGCGCGTCGCCGCGGTCATGTCCCCCGAACGGAGCCGGGCGCGACCGGACCGCGAAGCCGCGCCGGGAGAGGGACGCGCGGGTGCTGGTCGGCGCCGCTCCGCCAGGCATTCGTCGAACGCTTTATCCGGCGCGGCCCGCGCAAGGCCGCCTCAGCGCTGCCGCCCACGAGACGGGGCGCCGTCCAGAGCGGCCTCGAGCATCCGCAGCGCGCCCATCGCGGCGCGCGGCAAGGCGCGCTGCTCGAGCGGCTCGCGCAGCGAAGCGAGCACCGCCCGAGCGGCCGCGATCAACAGCTCATGATCGCCTTCGGTGCGCCCGCTTTCACTCACGGCCCGCACCCGGAACAGCAAAACACCCCGTCACCCCTTATTTGCCTAGCTCACAATGACCCAGCGAAAGCGAAGCGGTGAAGCGCGCGCGTTAGATCGCGCGCGCCACTTGCAATCGGCGCGACAATACGGCTTTTCTTCGCCGGTGGGGCTTACGCCCACCTATCCGAATCGGAGGTAAATTCCTCCATTTCGGGTGAAATGTCAACGAGGATTTTGCAAAAACGATGAGTTTTGGAGTGAGGCTCGCAGAAGAGAGAAAGCGACTCGGTCTGAAGCAGGCTGATTTCGCCGGTCTCGTCGGTACCGACGTCCCCAAGCAGAGCCTCTACGAGAACGACCGGCGTGAGCTTCGCGCCGAATATCTGGCGCGTCTGGTCGAAGCGGACGTCGATGTCGTCTACATCCTTTCGGGCCGCCGAAACGGCGCCGAATCGCTGGGCGAGGGAGCGAGCGCGCTTCTCTCCGCCTATCTCACCCTGCCCCCTGAAATTCAGCGCTCTCTCGAGGGCTTCATCGCGAGCCTGCGCGATCAGTTCACACGCGGCCCGCACACGACCTTGCACGGCCGCCGCCTCGACTATCATGCAGGCGACAGCGCCCCCTGAACTCTCTTAGAAGACCGTCGTCACCGCGCCGGTGATCCGGTCGTTCGCGTCGGCGAGAAACAGGGCCCGCCAGCGGTCGAAGGTCGCGCAGGGGTGCGAAATGCCGAATCCGACGAGGTCGCCGACCCGGAGCGAGCCGGGCGAGCAGGCGAGCCCGAGATGCTGGTCCCACAGCGATACCGTCGACAGCCCCTCGGCCGTCTGCGCGCCCGCCCCGGGGCGATGCACGCGGATCGCCCGCGGCAGGCCGGCGTCGAAGGAGACGTCGCGCTTGCCGAGCCCGGCAATGGCGAAGCCGGGCTCGGGAATTGAGAGAACGGGCGCCCAGACCTCGAGCGCGGGGACCAGGGCGGGACCGCGTGCCAGCTCTTCATAGAGGCCGTGATCATGGGTCACGTAGCAACCCGGGCGGATGATTTTGGCGACCGGGCGGCTGGCGATCTCGGCCGGGAGCTGCGCGGCGCACAGATCGAGAAAGGCCGAGCCGCCCGCAGACAGCAATATCGGCCCGTCGCCCGTCAGCCCTTCGCGAACGATCGCCTCCGCGGTCGCGGCGGCGAGCGCGATCATCGCCGACGCTTCGGCGCGCGCGTCCGGGCCCGCCTGGCGAACGCCTTCGAACGTCTCGACGCCGCGCAGCGCGAGCCAGGGCGCGGCCGCCGCCGCGGCGCGCGCGACCGCGAGGGCGCCGCCGAGATCGCGCACGCCCGCGCGTCCGCCGGCAAAGCCGGTTTCGACCAGGAGCTGGACCGGCCGCGGCGCCCTCGCCGCCTCGGCCGCCGCCCTGAGGAGGCGAACTCCTTCCTCGGAATCCGCCAGGCAGTAGAAGTCGAATTCCGGATCGCGGGCGAGCTCGCCGAGGATCCAGTCAAGGTCGGCCCGCGCCGCGAGTTGGTTGGCAAGGAAGATGCGGCGGGCCCCGAGCCTGCGGTAGACGCGGACGTGATGCGCGGTCGCCGCGGTCATGGCCCAGGCGCCGGCGTCCATCTGCATCGCGAACAGCTCGGGGCTCATGCTGGTCTTGCCGTGCGGGGCGAGGCGGGCGCCGATCCCGTCGGCGAAGGCCTGCATCGCGGCGATATTGTGCGCGAGCGCCTTCTCACGGAGCAGCGCGACCGGCATCATCATGTCGGTGAGGCAAAGGCCGAGCCGGCCGATCTCGGCGCCGGTCAGGCCCTCCGCGGCCGCCGGGAGTCCCTTGCAGCGCCAGTCGAGCCGCGCCGGCCTCGCGTCGTCCCGGGTCAGGGCGAGTAGGGCTCTTCGACGAGCCGCTGCGAGATCCACCAGATATTGCCGCCCGGATCCGCCACGCCGCTCTGGCGGTCGCCATAGGGCATGTCGGCGACCGCCATGACCAGCGAGCCGCCGGCGCCGAGCGCGCTCTCGGTCGCGGCGTCGGCATCGTCGACATAGAGATAGTAAGACGCGCGGGTCGCGGGGAAGCGGTCGCTCGCGTCGCTCACCATCACCGTCGAATCGCCGATCGCCACCTGGGCGTTGGCGATCTTGCCGTCGCCCCGCATCGTCCGCATCGTCTCGCGGCCTCCGAGGCCCTCGACGAGGAAGCGGACATAGGCCTCGGCGTCGTCCGAGAAGAAATAGGGCGCCACTGTAGAAAAGCCGGGTGGACGGTAGACCATGGCGTGCCTTTCGGTGTCAGGCCGTCTCCTTGGCAGCGGGAAGCACGCCGCGGCGGATCTGGTCGAGCTCGATCGATTCGAAGAGCGCCTTGAAATTGCCTTCGCCAAAGCCTTCGTTGCCCTTGCGCTGGATGATCTCGAAAAAGATCGGCCCGATCATGTTCTCGGTGAAGATCTGGAGGAGAAGCCCCTCGCCGGTCTCCGGCGAGCCGTCGATCAGGATGCGGCGCTTCTTCATCTCGGCGATGTCGTGGTCGTGGCCGGGCAGGCGGTCGTCGATCATGTCGTAATAAGTATCGGGGCTGTCCTGGAAGCGGATGCCGTTGGCGCGGAGCCGGTCGACGGTGGCGAAGATGTCGTCGGTGGCGAGCGCGAGGTGCTGGATGCCTTCGCCGCCATAATCGCGCAGATATTCGGCGATCTGGCTGACGTCGTCCTGGCTTTCGTTCAAGGGGATGCGGATCTTGTCGTCGGGCGCGGTCATGGCGCGCGAAAGGAGGGCGGTCTGCTGCCCTTCGATGTCGAAATAGCGGATCTCGCGGAAGTTGAAGATTTTCTCGTAGAAGCCGGCCCAATGGTTCATCCGCCCGCGGAAGACGTTGTGGGTGAGATGGTCGAGCGTGTGGAGGCCGGCGCCCTCGGTCCGCGCACTTGCCCCGGCGACCGGCTCGAAGTCGCTGTCGTAGATACTGTCCTTTCCGTAGCGGTCGATCAGATAGAGCAAGGAGCCGCCGATCCCTTCGATCGCGGGATAGCCATAGGCGCCTTCGACCGTGACCGCCCCGCGCTCGACCGCCAGCTTCAGCGCTTCGCGCGCGTCGCCGACCCGAAAGGCCATTGCGCTCGCCGAGGGTCCGTGCGCCTTGCGGAATTCCTCCGCGTGGCCGACCGGCTCCATGTTGAGCAGGAAATTGACGTCCCCCTGGGCGTAGCGGCGCACCTTGAGGCGGCGGTGGGTGCCCGCATGGACGAAGCCCAGCTTCTCGAACAGGTCCGCCAGCGCCTCCGGGTCCGGGCTGGTGAACTCGACGAACTCGAAGCCGTCGAGACCGAGCGGATTGTCGGGAAGGGTGGCGTTCATTGGGGCGGGCTCCAGAGGTGTCGGCAAGGGCGTGCGCGGCTTCTATCAGCGAGGGCAGGAGGCGGCAAATGGATGGTTGCGCAGGTCCCGGGCGCTCCTTAACTCGGATGCCTTCGCCACCGCCGTCAGAAATGAGATAGCCCGCAATGGCCGCGACCCATTCCACCCGCATGCTGATCCTGGGCTCGGGCCCGGCGGGCCTGTCCGCCGCCATCTATGGCGCCCGCGCCGGCCTCGCGCCGATCGTCGTCCAGGGAATGCAGCCGGGGGGGCAGCTCACCATCACCACCGACGTCGAGAATTATCCGGGCTTCGCCGACGTCATCCAGGGCCCGTGGCTGATGGAGCAGATGCAGAAGCAGGCCGAGCATGTCGGCGCTCGGATGATGTGGGACCAGATTGCCGAGGTCGACCTCTCCGAGCGCCCGTTCCGGCTCAAGGGCGACGGCGGCACGATCTACAGCGGCGACGTGCTCGTGATCGCGACCGGCGCCCAGGCGCGCTGGCTGAATCTTCCGAGCGAGGAGCACCTGAAGGGCAAGGGCGTCTCCGCCTGCGCGACCTGCGACGGCTTCTTCTACCGAGGCAAGAAGGTGGCCGTGATCGGCGGCGGCAACACCGCGGTCGAGGAAGCGCTCTACATGACCAACCATAGCCAGGACGTCACCTTGATCCACCGCCGCGATTCGCTTCGCGCCGAGAAGATCCTGCAGAACCGGCTCTTCGCCCATCCCAATATCGACGTCCTGTGGAACAAGAATGTCGAGCGCTTCGTCGGCGGCGGCGAGCCGGAAGGGCTGGTCGCGCTCGAGCTGCGGGACAGCGAGAGCGGCGAGCTCAGCATGCTCGACGTCGAAGGCGGCTTCGTCGCGATCGGCCACTCGCCGGCGACCGAGCTCTTCCGCGGTCATGTCGACCTCGACGAGGACGGCTATATCCGCGTCGAGACCGGTACGACGCGGACCAGCGTCCCCGGCGTCTTCGCCTGCGGAGACGTCATGGACAAGGTCTACCGCCAGGCGGTGACGGCCGCGGGGACGGGCTGCATGGCCGCGCTCGACGCCGAGAAATTCCTTGCCGAGGCGGATTTCGAAACTGCGGCGAAGCCCAGAGCCGCGCCTAGCCTCCAAGACGCCTGATCGCGGCCAGCGTCGCGGCGAGCAGGAGATCGGCGTCGCCCGGCCGGGCGAACGTGTGGGAATCGCTCGGAACGGTCTGAGCTTTGCTGGCGAGTCCCTTGAAAAGTCGAGACTTCAGTTCCCGAGCGGCGGCGATCGCGGTGGCGTCGCCGCTGGCCAAGATGAGCTCGGCGCGGACCCCGCTTGCGCGTAGCGCTGACGCGGCCTCCGCGGCTAGCGGCGAGGCCGCGGTATCGGCGGATCTCCTCAGCCCGCCCATCAGCTTGCGCCACGATATTGCGCCGCTGAGCAGCTTCCTCCAGCCATCGAGGCTGAGCAGGCGCTTGCGGTAATGGGCGCGGGCCGCCGCCGGCGCCGGCGCGCCGGCCTCCGCCTCGACCAGCCAGGGATTGACCAGGATCAGACCGTCGAGGCCGGCCGCGGCGGCCGAAAGAGCGAGTGCCGTCGCGCCGTCGCACAGGCCGAAGCCGATCAGCCGCGTCACCGGCGCCTCGGCCCGGAAGGCGGCGGCGGCGGCGGCGATGTCGGGGGTCGACGCGCGAAAGCCCGGATCCTCGCCTTCGCTGTCGCCGACGCCGCGGCGGTCGAAGCGAAAGGCGCTATATCCAGCCTCGGCGAGGGCGTCGGCGAGGCGCTCGTACATGCGGTGGGACCCGACCCGCGTCTGCGTCCCGCCGGTGACCATCAGAAGTCCGGTCGCGCCGGCTCCTTCCTCGAGGCTCGCGCCGAGCCGGGCGCCTTCGCATTCGAAGGTCAGGAGGCGGCGCATGTCTTCGCCCAGGCGGCCAGATCTGCCGCCGCCGCCTCGGCGAGCGCCGCCGAGTTTCCCGGTTCGGAGCGCCGCCATAAGGACGGCCCGGCGATCTTGCCGTCGGCCTCGCCGCCGTCGCTCGCCAGACGCACCGTGCGCAGCCGCGCCGCCGGTTCAGGCACCGCCGCCGCGACTTCCGCGCGCAGCGAAGGCGAGGGGTCGTAGCCCGCCCAGGCCGTTCCGGCGATCCCGGCGCGCTGCATGTCGCGAACCAGCGAGGCGCCGAGCGCGGGGGCGAAGCGCCAGTGGCCGGCGCTCTCGGCGGCATCGTCGATCAGGCAGCCTCCGCGCAGAGCCGCCACGAGAGGGGCCCGTCCGCTCGCCGCCGCGGCATGGTCGGCCGCCTCGCTGACCGCCGAGCGCCAATCTTCCCAGACGATGTCGGCAAGGGGCCGCTCGCTCTCGCCGGTGCCGGGCAGGTCGGGGAGCCAACAGCCGAAGCCGCGTATGGCGAGCGCCCGCATCATCGCAGCGATCAGCGCCCGTGTCCGGTTCATCTCCTCGAACAAGGGCGGCACGACGAGGATCGGGGCAGCCTCGGCGGCGCCCACCCGCATCATCCATTCGCTCGATCCATCGACGGTATAGCGATCATAAGTGAGACCGCCCGGCTGGCTCACCTGAGCGCCTTGGAGCGGAGAAAGGTGAGGAGAGAGCCAAAGCTTTCAAGCATTTCGGCATCGACGTCGTGATCCTCTATGAGGATTCCGAGCCGTTCCTCGAGCTCCGTCAGAAGGCCCGCCACCGCCATCGAGTCGAACTCGGGCAAGGCGCCGAACAGCTCGGTCGACTCGTCGAAGCCGGCGACGCGCGCCTCGTCGAGGCCGAGCACGTCGGCGAGGACGGCGCGCAAGGTCGCGTCCACCTGCTGTTCGTCGTCCAGTGCCATCCGTGCCCCTCGCTCCGTCCGCCGCGCCGCCTAACGGCTTCCACGGCGGCGGACAAGGGAGGAGGCGGCGCGCCGCGCCGCGCCCGCAAGCCCGGTCAGCGTGCGCCTGTTATAGGCCCGCACCCGCCACAACATGCGCCGTTCGTCCATCCAATCCGACTTATAGGGCTCGTCGCCGGTTCCGTAGTCGATGACGGTGACCCGATCCTCGTCGATCGCGTGGCGGAACATCGCCATCGAAAGAACGGTGCCCGGCGACAGCGCCTTCGCATCCTCGCGGTAGGCGAGCTTGTGGATGGTCGCCTCGCCGCCCTCGACGAGCCAGAGCTGGGCCGCGAGCGCTTGCCTGTCCTTGCGCGCCACGCCGAGCCGCAGCGTCCCCGCCGCGCCTTCCTGCTCGGCGAGCGCGCGCAGGAAGGCGGGCGAGCCTTCATTCGGCTTCCAGCTCGCTTCGTAGACCGATTCGTAATCGGCCCAGGCCTGGTGGTCGAACCGATGGTGGATCTCGATCTCGAGCCCCGCGGTCTTGGCCTTGCGCCTGGCGGAGTTCCTGAGCTTCGAGGGCCGCTTCGCCCAGTAGCCGTCGAAATCGAGTCCTGCCGTGACGGCGCGCCAGTTCGCCTTGGCCGGTTCGACGAATGCGATCCAGCCGCTCTTGGTGCATGCCTCGACGAGGGGCGCCGGGTCCTCGAGCGGCGCGAGATCGAGCTCCGCCACCTGCCCGTCGCGAAACGCCGCGAGGATGTGCACGAAGAGATCGGGCTCGCCAATCGGGCGCCAGCGCAGCGAGTACCAGCTTGCCCAGGCGCTCGCCTTGCGACCGTCCACCGCGAGGAACATCCAGGCGCGGCGCTGCATGTGGCGGGCGCGGGCGACGATCGGCTTTCCCGGCAGGTCGCAATGAGCCGCGACGAGCCGGTACCATGCGATCCGGTCGTAGATGGAGGGCTGCGCCTCGCGCGCGAGCGCACCGCCCCCATCGCCTTCGACCGCGTCCAGCGCATCGAACAGTTCCACCTCGACGCTCAGGACGCTATCCCCCTTGGCAACAACCGGCTCATCTGCCTGCAACGGGACAAAAGGTGCAACCCCTCGATCCGACTCCCAAGCCGCTCGATCATCTCGCCCGCCGCGGCGAGGCGGGCGCCGCCGCGCTGGTCACGCGCGAAGGCGAGCTCGCCTATGCGGGGCTCGACCGCGCCGTCGGCGCGATGGCCGCGGCGCTGCAGGCGAGAGGTCTCGCCGGCGGCGCACGCGTCGCCTCCTGGCTTCCGAAGACGCGGACGACGTCGTTGCTGCCGCTTGCCTGTGCCCGCGCGGGCCTCGTCCATGTGCCGGTCAACCCGCTTCTCAAGCGCGCCCAGGTCGCCCACATCCTCGAGGACAGCGAATCCGCATTGCTGATCACCGGCAGGGCCCGCCTGGCGACTCTCGAGCCCGGCGACCTCGACTGTCCCGCCATCCTCGAGGACGAAGCGGCCGCGATGATCGACGGCGCCGAGACGCTGCCGCTCTCGAAGCACGATCCCGGCGGCCTCGCCGCCCTTCTCTACACGTCGGGCTCCACCGGCCGGCCCAAGGGAGTGATGCTGAGCCACGCCAATCTCTGGCTCGGCGCGATCGGCGTCGCCTCCTATCTCGGCCTCACGCCTCAGGACCGGACTCTCGCCGTCCTCCCCTTCGCCTTCGACTACGGCCAGAACCAGCTGCTCTCGACCTGGGCGGCGGGGGGCTGCGTCGTCCCGCTCGAATATCTCGCCGCGCGCGACGTCATCCGCGCCGTCGAGCGCCACGACATCACCACCCTCGCCGGCGTGCCGCCGCTCTGGGTCCAGCTGATCGAGGCGCAGTGGCCGCCGCGCGCCGCGCTCTCGCTGCGGCGACTCACCAATAGCGGCGGCCGCCTGCCGGCCTCGGTCGTGCGGCGGATGCGCGAGCTGTTCCCGGCCGCGGAGCTGCACCTCATGTACGGCCTCACCGAGGCCTTCCGCTCGACCTCGCTCGATCCCGCCTTCGTCGACATTCATCCCGATTCGATCGGCACCGCCGTCCCGTTCGCCGAGATCCTCTGCGTCCGCCCCGACGGCAGCCTCACCGCGCCCGACGAGGAAGGCGAGCTCGTCCATTGCGGCCCGCTCGTCGCCAAGGGGTATTGGAAGGACCCCGAGCGCACCGCTCTTCGCTATCGTCCGGCGCCGCCCGCATCGCGCTACGGGGGCACCTCCGTCTGGTCGGGCGACCAGGTCCGCCAGGACGCCGAGGGGCTCTTCTATTTCGTCGGCCGGGTCGACGGCATGATCAAGACCAGCGGCAACCGGGTCAGCCCGACCGAGGTGGAGGAAGCGGCGGTGGCGAGCAGGCTCGTCGCCGAAGCGGTCGCGCTGGGCGTCCCCGATGATCGCCTCGGCGAGTCGATTGCGCTCATCGTCCGTCCGGCGGCGGCGGACCGGGAAGAGGACCTGCGCGCTTTTCTCAAGCGCGAGTTACCCAATTTTATGCAGCCCTCCTCTATCCTCTGGCGCGACGAGCTGCCGAGGAGCCCCAACGGCAAGCTCGACCGCGAGAGGCTAAAGAGCGAGCTGATGGGATGAGCAAGCCGATGGGTCCGATCCCGCCCGACTTCGCGGCGGCGGACGACGATATGCTGCTGATCGGCGGCCGCCGCGCCGACGACCTCGTCGCCGAGGCCGGCGACACGCCGCTTTTCGTTTACGATCTCGCCATGGTCGAGCGCCGGATCGCCCGTTTCCGCGCCGCCTTCGGCCCGGTCCACCTGCATTATGCGATGAAGGCGAACCCCTTTCCGCCCCTGCTGACGCACGTCCGCAACCTGGTCGACGGCATCGACCTCGCCTCCGGGGGCGAGCTCACCATCGCGCTCGCAGCCGGCGTGGAAGGCAATTCGACGAGCTTCGCCGGCCCCGGCAAGCGCGATCCCGATCTCGAGGCCGCGATCGCGGCGGGGGTTACGCTCAACTGCGAATCCGAAGGGGAGGCGACGCGAGCGCTGCGCATCGGCGACCGGCTCGGCACCGCGCCCCGCATCGCCGTCCGGGTCAATCCCGATTTCGAGATCAAGGGCTCGGGCATGCGCATGGGCGGCGGCGCCAAGCCGTTCGGGATCGACGCCGAGCGAGTGCCTGCTCTGGTCCGGCACCTGATCGAAGCGGGCGCGGAGTTTCGCGGCTATCATATCTTCGCCGGCTCCCAGGCCTTGTCGGCCGACGCGTTGATCGAGGCGCAGCGCGAAAGCGTGCTCCTGGCCCGCAACCTGACCGAGACCGCCGGCGCGTCGCCGGCCCTGGTCAATCTGGGCGGCGGCTTCGGCATTGCCTATTTTCACGGCGAGCAGACGGTCGACGTCGAGCGCATCGGCGAAATGCTTCAAGAGACTCTGAGCAGTGAGTGGCAAGGTTCTGCAAACACTCATTTTGCGATCGAGCTCGGCCGCTGGCTGGTCGGCGAGGCCGGCGTTTATCTCACCCGGATCCTCGACCGCAAGATCAGCCACGGCAAGACCTTCCTGGTCTGCGACGGCGGCATGCATCACCAGCTCGCCGCCTCGGGCAATTTCGGCCAGGTCGTCCGCCGCAACTATCCCGTCGCCATCGCCAGCCGGTTCGGCGCCGCGCCGGCGGAGGAAGTCACCATCGTCGGCTGCCTGTGCACCCCCCTCGACCGTCTCGGCGATGACGTCATGACGCCCAAAGCCGAGGTCGGCGACCTCGTCGCCGTCTTCCTCGCCGGCGCCTACGGCCTTTCCGCCAGCCCCCAGGCCTTCCTCGCCCAGCAGCCCGCGAGGGAAATGGTGGTGGGCGGTTAGGGTGACGGTCCTGGACGGAGCCCGTTAACCCCCGCCTTCCCGCCGGTCCCGAAGCGGGACGGGGCTGACAAACCCCCTCGTTCCTAACGGTAATTTTACCTCTTCCTCCCCATAGCAGCCCCAAACCGCCGCGCCTTGGCGTCACCCGAAGGCGCGGGATGCGGCGGCGAACGGGAAGGAAGAGGGACTGAACATGGCTTATCCGACCAGGCTCGCTCTTGCCGCCGCTCTCGGCGCCGCGGCGCTTTCAGGCTGCGCAGGCGGACCGCGCGCCGGCCCCTCGCTGCCGTCGGCCCACCTCGTCTCGACCGATGTCGACGTCACCGAAAGCTACATTATCGGCCCGCTCGACGAGATCACCGTCTTCGTCTGGCGCAACCAGGAGCTCGGTGCTCAGGTCCAGGTCCGCCCCGACGGCCGCATCACCACGCCTTTGATCAGCGAGATGGTCGCGGCCGGCAAGACGCCCGCCCAGCTCTCCGAGGACATCCGCATCGCGCTCAGCCAGTATATCCAGGACCCTCTGGTCTCGGTGATGGTCAACCGCTTCCAGGGCACGTTCGCGCAGCAGATCCGGATCGTCGGCGCGACCGAGCGCCCGGCCTCCATTCCCTACCGCGCCAACATGACGCTGCTCGATGCCATGATCGCGGTCGGCGGCCTCTCCGAATTCGCCGCCGGCGACCGGGCGCGCCTCATCCGCCACGACCGCGCGACCGGCGAGCAGCGCGAATACAGCCTGCGCATCGCGCGGCTGCTGCGCCGCGGCGACACCAGCGCCAACGTCCGGCTCGAGCCGGGCGACGTCATCATCATCCCCGAGAGCATGTTCTGAGGAACGCCTTTCCCTTTTGACGAGGACCGCCTGCGTTCATGGACGGATTGTACGAACAGCTGCGCATCGCATTGCACCAGGTCTGGCGCCGCCGCTGGCTCGCGCTCGGCGTCGCCTGGGGGCTGTGCCTCGCCGGCTGGCTGGCGGTCGCGCTCGTGCCCAACAGCTACGAATCGCGTGCCCGGGTCTACGTCCAGATCCAGTCGATCCTGCCGAGCCAGATCGGGATTACGCCGGCCGAGCGCCAGAACGATCTCGTCCGCGTCCGCCAGACCCTGACCTCGACGGCCAACCTCCAGCGCGTCGTCCGGCGAACGGAACTGAACGGCCAGGTGCGGAGCGACCGGGACCTCGCCCGCCAAGTCGAGGCCCTGCGCGAGCGGATCGAGATCGTCGCCCAGCAGGACAATCTGTTCGAGATCACCGCGACCGCCAATTTCCCCGGCTTCTCCAACGCCCAGAACGCCCGCGCCGCGACCGCGATCGTCCAGGCCCTGCTCGACCTCTTCGTCGCGGAGAATCTTGCCGGCGACCGCACCGAAACCGGCCAGTCCTTGTCCTTCCTCGACGAGGAGCTTCGCCGCCGCGAGGCCCAGCTCCAGGAAGCCGAGCAGCGCCGGGTCGATTTCGAGCAGCGCTACATGGGCCAGCTTCCGGGCGAGGGCTCGATCGCCTCGCGCATGGCCGCGGCGCGGATGGAGCTCGCCAATATCGAGCAGCAGCTCGTCGCCGCCCAGAGCGCGGTGAGCAGCATGCGCGCCCAGCTCAACTCGACGCCCGCGACGCTTCCGGGCACCGGTGGGAGCGGCGGCGGCGCGGTCGGCGCCCAGCTCGCCCAGCTCGAGGGGACGCTTTCGCAATATCTCGCGCGCGGCTGGACCGACCAGCATCCCGACATCGTCGCCATGCGCGCCCAGATCGCCCGCATGCGCCCGGCCGCGGACGCCGAGCGGCGCTCGGGCGGCGGCGGGGCAGGGGGCATGCCCAATCCCAGCTATGTGTCGCTGCGTGCCATGCTCGCCGAGCGCGAGGCCCAGGTCACCGCCGCGACCATGCGCCGCCAGCAGATCAACAACGATCTCCAGCAGCTTTCCAGCCGTCAGTCGTCCGAGCCCGGCGTCGCCGCCGAGCAGGCGCGCCTCAACCGCGACTATGACGTCTTGAAGCAGCAATATGACCGCCTGCTCGAGAATCGCGAGCAGATCCGGCTCCGCAGCGACGTCCAGACGCGCACCGACTCGGTCAGCTTCCGGGTCATCGATCCGCCGAGCCGCCCGGTCATCCCGGCCGCGCCGAACCGGCCGCTGCTGCTCACGCTCATCCTCCTTGTTGCGCTCGGCGCCGGCGTCGCCGCCGCCTTCGTGCGCGGCCAGCTCCAGACCACCTTCCCGACCCAGAACCGGCTCGCCGCCGCCACCGGTCTGCCGGTCTTCGGTGCGCTCACGGAGGTCGTCACCGCGGCCGAGCGCGCGGTTCGCCGCCAGCGCATGCGCTGGCTCGCAGCGGGCCTCGTCGCGCTCGGCGGTGCCTACGGCGTGCTGATGGCGGTCGAATTCTGGCAGCGAAGCACGGTCGCGTGAGGGGGAAAAACATGCCGCAGAACGCCCTTCGCCCCTCGCTCCTCGAGCGCGCCGCCGAAATCTACGATTTCAGCTCGGGCGCTCTGATCGCGCCGGTGCCGGTCCCGGAGCGGGAGGCGACCGCGCCTGTCGCGCCGGCGCAGCCGGTCGTGCGGGCGCCAGAGCCTGGAGCGGAGCCGGCGCTCGCGCTTGAAGCAGTCGTCGTCGAAGCGCCGGCGCAGCCTGCGCCGGCTGCAAAGCCGCTGCGTGCGATCCGGCGCGCCGCGCCTTCGCGTACGGCCGAGGTGGACCGCCAGCGCATGCGCGAAGCGGGCCTCCTCCTTCCCGAAGGCGGTGGCAGCGGACCGCTCGCGGAGGAATTGCGGCTGGTGAAGCGCCATCTCCTCCAGGCGGCCGCATCCCGCAAGGGCGGGAGCGAGGCGCAGCGCCGCTCCGTCCTCGTGGCATCGGCTCAGCCGGACGAAGGCAAGACCTTCTGCGCGCTCAATCTGGCTCTGTCGCTGGCCGGCGAGCAGGACGTCGAGGTCCTTTTGGTGGACGGCGACTTCCCGAAGCCCGAAATCCTGACCCTGCTCGGCATCGAGGACGGGCCGGGCCTCATCGACGCCCTCGCGGACCCTTGTGCCGATGCCGAGAGCTTCATCGTCCGCACCGACATCGACCGGCTCTCGGTCCTTCCCGCAGGGCGCCAGGCCAACAACGTGCCGGAGCTGCTCGCGTCCGGGCGCACCCGCGAGGTGCTCGCCGCTCTCGCCGCGGCCGATCCGCGCCGGATCATCCTGTTCGACAGCCCGCCGGTGCTGATGGCTTCGTCCGCGGGCGTGCTCGCCAGCCATGTCGGCCAGGTCCTTCTCGTCGTCCGCGCCGACAGGACCGTCGAAGCCGATCTCAAGGAGGCCGTCGGCCTCCTTTCCGCCTCGAACGACATCGCCCTCGTCCTCAACGGCGCGGGCTTTGCCGCCAGCGGCCGACGCTTCGGCCAATATGAAGGCATCGAGCCATGAGCTTTCGCACTCTCCTTCGCGCCGGCGCCCTCGCCGCCGCTCTGTTCGCCGCCGCCGGCACCGCGAGCGCGCAGCCGGGGCCGCCCGCGCCGCAGGCCTCGGACGAGCTCGCCGGCGCGGACGCGCCCGCGCCCGAGCAGCGCCGCCGCGCCCGCCCGCGCCTGGAAGTGCGTCCCTATGTCGAGGTCAATGCCGGGGTCAGCGCCGACCTTTCGGGCGGCGACGAGGACGTCCTCACCTACAGCTCGGTCGCGGCCGGCGTCGACGGGCGCATGCAGACGCGCCGCGTCACTGCCCAGGCGAGCTACCGCTACGACCGCGTCATCGAGATCGACGGCGAGGCGGGCGACAGCGATACCCATAGCGGCGTCGCCATGGTCCATGCCGAGGTGGCGCCGGGCGTCAGCCTCGACGCCGGCGCGCTCGCCGCGCGCAACGGCGGCCCGGGGCGCAGCGTCGGCCTGACGCCGCGCGACGCCACCGCCCAGGTCTTCAGCGCCTATGCCGGCCCGACCGTCTCCACCCAGATGGGTCCATTGAGCGTCGGCGCCTCCTATCGCCTCGGCTATGTTGCGGTCGACGACGACGATCTCGCTGGCGATCCCTTCGGCGACCGGCTCGACGAATCTCTCGCCCACAACGCCACCGCCAGCATCGGCATGGCGCCGGGCAATGGGCGGCTCCCGATCGGCTGGACGGTCGGCGCAGGCTATGTCCGCGCCGAATCGGGCGATCTCGATAATGTTTTCGAAGCGGCCTATATCCGCGGCGACATCGTCTATCCGGTGAGCCCTACGCTCGCGCTCACGGCCGGTGTCGGATATGAAAATATCGATGCTTCTCAAAGCGATGTGCTGCGAGATGCGAATGGCGTGCCAATTCTCGTCGGCGGCCGTCTGGTCGCGGACCCGAACCGTCCGCGCCTCACCGGCTTCGACAGCGACGGCCTCATCTACGATGGCGGCATCATCTGGCGCCCGGGTCCGCGCACCGAGCTTCAGGCCCGCGCCGGCCGCCGCTACGGCGGCACCACGGTGACGGGATCGCTCCGCCATCAATTCCGGCGCGGCGTTGGCCTTGGTGTCAACGTCTACGACAGTGTGGGCACATCTGCGACGGCAATCGTAAGCAATGTCAACGAATTGCCCGCTGACTTTCAAATCAATCGCAACCCGCTCACCGGGGCGTTTGACGGCTGCGTCTTCGGGCAGGATCCGGGCACCGGCATCTGCTTCGACCAAGCCCTGCAGTCGCTCGGCAGCTCGGCCTTCCGCGCCCGCGGCGCCAACATCCTCCTCTCCGGCAACCGCGGTCCCTGGAACTTCGGCCTCGGCGGCGGCTATTCGCACCGTCGCTATACGTCCCTCGTATCCGGAGACCTCTCCTCGCTGGACCCGCGCACGGACCAGAGCTTCGTCCTCAACGCGGGTGCGAGCCGCCGCCTAAGCCGCTATTCGGGCGTGTCGCTCGACGCGTCGGCGAGCTGGTACGACAGCGACCGGCCTTTGTTCGAGCCGGTCTTCAGCAGCGGCGTCACCGGTTCCTATTATCGCAGCCTGATGTTCGAGCGGCTCCAGTTCCACGCGGCGCTCGGCATTTTCTACACCGACAGCGGCCCGATCGACAGCACCGTCGCCTCGGCGCTGATCGGTCTGCGCTACACCTTCTGAAGGGCGTGACCATGTACAGCGATCATTTCGGCCTCTCGGGCGCTCCCTTCCAGCTGACGCCGGACGCGCGTTTCTGGTACGGCAGCCGCACCCACAAGAAGGCGATGGCCTATCTCGGCTACGGTCTCGCCCAAGGCGAGGGCTTCATCGTCGTCACCGGCGAGGTCGGCGCCGGCAAGTCGACTTTGGTCGGCTACCTCATGGCGACGATCGACCGTTCGCGCCTCAACGCTCTTTCGATCGTGTCGACCCAAATCGAGGCCGACGACATGCTCCGCCTCGTCGCCC
This sequence comes from Allosphingosinicella sp., assembly GCA_036386475.1. Classification (GTDB taxonomy): domain Bacteria; phylum Pseudomonadota; class Alphaproteobacteria; order Sphingomonadales; family Sphingomonadaceae; genus Allosphingosinicella. The sequence goes on from DASVVQ010000020.1 coordinate 106,866, forward strand.
AGGGCCTCGGCCTCGGCACCGGCGGCGTCGAGAAGGCGCGGCTGCTCGATCTCGTCGAGCGCCGCCTCGAAGAGGAGGCGCGCGCGGGGAAGCGCACCTTGCTCATCGTCGACGAGGCACAGAACCTGCCCGCCTCGGCGCTCGAAGAACTGCGCATGCTGTCCAACTTCCAGATCGCCGGCCGCGCCCTCGTCCAGATCTTCCTGCTCGGCCAGCCCGAGTTCCGCGACAAGCTGGCCGCTTCGAACGGTCTGGAGCAGCTCAGGCAGCGCGTCATCGCCAATCATCATCTCGACGCGATCGGCGAGGACGAGGTCGAAGCCTATATCACCCACCGGCTCAAGCTGGTCGGCTGGTCGGGGCGCCCGATCTTCGCCGCCGACGCCTGGCCGGCGATCCACCTTCATTCGGGCGGCATTCCGCGCCGGGTCAACCAGCTCGCCAATCGCCTGATGCTGTTCGCCGCAGTCGAAGGCGCCGAGACGATCGATGCGGCCGCGGTCGATATGGTCGCCGCCGACATCGCCGCTGAGCGCCCGGACGTCCGCGCCGCCTTCGCCGAGCGGGTCCTGCCCCTGCGCAGCGTCGCTCATGCGCCGCGCTCGTCCGCCATGTCGGAGCCGGTGCCGCAGTCGACTGCTGTCGCCGACTTCGCCGTCGAGCGCCGTGTGGCCGATCGCGCCCTCGAGCGTCGCGTGGCGGATCTGGAAGGGCGCATCGTCGAGCAGGAGGCGGCGTTGCGCCGCGTGCTCGGCCTGCTGGTCGACTGGATCGAAAAGGACGAGCCGGACTTCCGCAGCAACGCCGCGTGACGGGAGGGCCCATGCTGAATGCCCTGTCGGTCGACGTCGAGGACTGGTTTCAGGTCGGCGCCTTCGAGAATGTGATCGCGCGCACCGACTGGGAGCGCCTGCCTGCGCGCGTCGAGCGCAATTCGCAAAAGGTGCTCGATCTGTTCGCGCGCGCCGGGGTGAAGGGGACCTTCTTCACCCTCGGCTGGGTGGCGGAGCGCCATCCCGCGCTGATCCGCCGCATCGTTGCCGAAGGCCATGAGATCGCCAGCCATGGCTGGGACCATCGCCGCGTCTTCACCATGGACGCGGTCCAGTTCCGCAGCGACCTCGAGCGCGCCCGCGAGGCGATCGAGCAGGCCTGCGGCGAAACGCCGCGGGGCTACCGTGCACCCAGCTTCTCGATCGATCAGCGCACGCCCTGGGCGCACCGCGTCCTCGCGGACCTCGGCTATTCCTATTCCTCGTCGGTCGCGCCGGTCGCCCACGATCATTATGGCTGGCGCGAGGCGCCGCGTTTTGCCTTCCAGCCAGTCGCAGGCGCCGAGCTCATCGAGCTCCCGGTCACCACCGTCGAGCTTGGAGGACGGCGGATGGCGGCAGGGGGAGGAGGGTTCTTTCGCCTGCTTCCATACCGTTTCAGCGATTGGGCGATCGGCCGGGTGAACCACCGCGAGAACCGCCCGGCGATCTTCTATTTCCACCCCTGGGAGATCGATCCGGGCCAGCCGCGCGTGGCCAACGCGCCGCTGCGGTCGCGACTGCGCCATTACACGAATCTCTCTGTAATGGAGCCTAAGCTCTTGAAACTTCTCGCCTCGCACCGTTGGGGTCGGACCGATCATGTCGCCGCGGCCGAGCGGGAGCGACTGCAATGAACCTACTTTCGCCCATCAACGGCCTTTTCGTCCGCCGTTCCGGGCCCGCTGACGAGGCGCGCATTCGCACGTTTCTCGCCGCCCGCCCCGAGGCGACGCCCTTTCACAGTCCTGCATGGCTTCGCGCGATCGAGCGCGGTTGCGGCCAAAGGAGCTACGGTCTCCTCGCCGAATCCTTGGGCGCCGTGACCGGCTATCTCCCGCTCACCCATATCCGCTCCCGCCTGTTCGGCTCTGCTCTGGTCTCGTCGGGCTTCGCGGTCGGCGGCGGCATTCTCGCCACCGACGCGGCGAGCTCCCAGCGCCTCGCCGCCGCCGCCGTCGCACTGGCGGCCGAGCTCGGCTGCCCGAGCGTCGAGCTGCGGGGCGGGCTGCTCCCCCAAGGCTGGGAGCGGCGCGATGGCGTCTATGCAGGCTTCGCCCGTTCGCTCCCGGGCAACGGGGATGAGGCGATCCTGAAGTCGATACCGAGGAAGCAGCGCGCCGAAGTTCGCCGCGCGCTCACCTTCGGCCTCGATGTCGCAGTCGGCCGCGACGCCGGGGCGCATCACCGCGTCTACGCCGAGAGCGTCCGCAACCTCGGTACCCCCGTATTCCCCCGCGCCTTGTTCGAAGCGGCGCTGGAGGAGTTCGGCAACGACGCCGACATCCTCACCGTCTCCCGGAACGGCCGGCCGGTGGCGAGCGTCCTCAGCCTCTATTCCGGCGGGACCGTCTATCCCTATTGGGGCGGCGGCACCGCCGAGGCCAGAGGACTGCGCGCCAACGAGCTCATGTATTACGAGCTGATGCGGCACGCGGCGGCGCGCGGCTGCAGGCGCTTCGATTTCGGCCGCTCGAAGTTCGGCACCGGCGCCTTCGCCTTCAAGAAGAATTGGGGCTTCGAGCCCGAGCCTCTGGTCTATGCGGTCCACGGCGAGGCACGCGATACCAATCCCTTGAGCGCCAGGTACCGCTTTCAGGTGACACTCTGGAAGAAGCTCCCTCTCGGCCTCGCCAACCGCCTCGGCCCGCCCATCGCGCGAGGTCTCGGATGAGAGAAGTGCTGTTCCTCGCCCACCGCATCCCGTTTCCGCCGGATCGGGGCGACAAAATCCGGTCCTGGCACATCCTGAACCGGCTCGGACGGACGGCGCGTGTCCACCTCGCCTGCTTCGCCGACGATGAAACGGACGCCGGCCACCTCCCGGCCTTGCGCGAAGCGATGGGCGGTGCGCTGGGCGAAGCCCATGTCGAGGTGCGCCGTACCGGCAAGGTCCTCGCCGCCGCGCGCGCGCTGTTCGAGCGGCGTGCCGTGTCACTCGCCGCGTTCGACAGCCCCGCCTTGCGCAGTTTCGCCGAGCGTATCGCCAGGGAGCGCGACCTTGAGGCCGTCTTCGTCTTTTCGGGCCAGATGGCGCAATTCGTGCCGCCCGGCCCGCGCTTCGTCATGGACTTCGTCGACATGGATTCGGCGAAGTTCGAAACCTATGCGGCGACCGGTCCGGCGCCCTTGCGCTGGATGATGCGCCGCGAGGCGCGGACGTTTTTCGCCTTCGAGCGCGCCACCGCGGTCCGCGCGGACGCCTCGCTCTTCGTCAGCGAAGCCGAAGCCGCGCTCTTCCGCAGCCGCAGCGGTCTCGCGAACGTCCACGCTTTGTCCAACGGCATCGACGTCGACTTCTTCGATCCCGAAGCCGGTTTCGCGCGCCTCTCCGCCGCCGAGCGAGGGGAGGGGCCGCTTCTCCTCTTCACCGGGCAGATGGATTATCGCCCGAACGTCGAGGCGGTCCTGGCGTTCGCGCGCGAAGTCCTGCCCGAACTTCCCGGGGTCCGCTTCGCCGTCGCCGGCCGCAAGCCGACCGCGGCGGTGCTCGGCCTTCGCGACCAGGGCGTCACCGTCACCGGCAAGGTCGCCGACATCCGCTCATGGCTCGCCGCCGCGGATATCGTCGTGGCGCCGCTCGGCATCGCCCGCGGCATCCAGAACAAGGTGCTCGAGGCGATGGCGATGGCGAAGCCGGTCGTGGCCTCGCCCGCCGCCTTCGAGGGAATCGAGGCCGAGCCCGGCCGCGACCTCATGCTCGCCGCGCCCGCCGAGCAGGCCGAAACCATCCGCCACCTCCTCGCCCACCCGTCCAAGGCGCAGGCGATGGGCCTCGCCGCGCGTCGCCGCATGGAAAGCGCCTATCGCTGGGACGCCCGCCTCGCGGGGCTCGAGGAGATCGTCTTGCCTGCCGCCGCGGCGAGGGCGGCGGCATGAACATGATCGCCACCCTCCGCTCGTTCGCATCGAAAACCGCTAGCCCTGAGCCCGTCGAAGGGCGGGGTGCAGCGAACCGTGCTTCGACAAGCTCAGCACTAGCGGGTGTGGATAAGCCATACGAACATGCGCGGCAGTGGCGCGAGCATCTCCTCGCCCTCGTCGCCGCGGCGACCGCCATCCTCCTCCTCTTCCACCGCGATGCCGCGCACATGGCGGCGATCTGGTGGACGAGCTCGACTTTCAACCACGTTTTGCTGATCCCGCCGGTCATCGCCTGGATGGTCTGGCAGCGGCGCCCCGAGCTTGCACGGCTGACGCCCGCCGTCTGGACGCCGGCGCTCGCCGCGGTCGCTCTCGGCGGCGCCTTCTGGCTGCTCGGCGAGGCCGCCGGGCTGGCGCTCGCCCGCCATGCCGGCCTCGTCCTGATGCTGCAGGGGACGATCGCCGCCTGCCTCGGCAAGGCCGTCGCGCGGGGCCTCGCCTTTCCGCTCTTCTACATGGTCTTCCTCGTCCCCGCCGGCGAGGAGATCGTCCCGCTCATGCAAACGGTGACCGCGAAGATCTCGATGGTCCTGCTCGGCTGGAGCGGCGTGCCCGCCCATATCGAAGGCGTCTTCATCACCACGCCGACCGGCTATTTCGAAGTCGCCGAAGCGTGCGCAGGCGTGAAGTTCCTGATTGCCATGATCGCCTATGGCGCCCTGGTCGCGAACATCTGCTTCCGCTCGTGGACGCGCCGCGCCGCCTTCATGGCCGCGGCGGCCGTCATCCCCATCCTGGCCAACGGCATCCGCGCGTTCGGCACCATCTTCATCGCCGAGCAGAGCAGCCTCGCCTTCGCCGAGGGCTTCGACCATATCTTCTATGGCTGGATCTTCTTCGCGCTGGTCATCGCCCTCCTGATGGCGGTCGGCTGGCGCTTCTTCGATCGGAATGTCGGCGAGCCATGGTTCGACCCCGCCCGCCTGCAGCGGCAGGGGGGCCCGACCGGTAACCCACGCCGCCTCGCGGCCGCGGCCGTGACGATCGCCGCATTCCCGCTGGTCTGGCTGGCGGCGATCACCGCTGCCGGCACCGAGGCCGTGCCGCGCGACATCGCTTTTCCTGAAATTCGCGGCTGGCAGCGGGTAGGCGCCTCGGGGGGCCGCCCCTGGCAGCCGAGCTTCGCGCGCGCCGACGTCATCCGCATCGCCCGCTATCGGGACGGCGCAGGGAGGGAGGTCGACCTCGCAATCGCCGTTTTCGCCCGCCAGAACGAGGGCCGCGAGCTGGTCGGCTTCGGGCAGGGCGCCGCCGGCCCGGACGGCGGATGGTCCTGGACGGCCGCTTCCCCTGCTCCCGCGAACGGCACGGCCGAGCGGATCGCGTCGCATGGCGTGCAGCGCGAGGTTGTCAGCTTCTACCGGGTCGGCGATATCCTCACCGGAAGCGCTATGGAGGTGAAGCTCGAGACGATGAAGACGCGCCTCCTCGGCGGCCGCCAGCGCGCGGTTGGGGTTCTGGTCTCGGCCCAGGAGCCTGGCAGCGGCGCGTCCGCGCGGCCCGCGATCGACGCGTTCCTCGCCGCTTTGGGACCCATCGACACGCTCGCCGACCGCGTTTCAGGCGGCCGCTGAGCCATGTGCGGCATAGCCGGCCTTTTCGACACCGACGTTCCCAAGCCGGTCGATCCGGCCCGCATCCGCGCCATGACGGACGTCCTCGCCCATCGCGGACCGGATGGCAGCGGCGTCTGGACCGCGCCGGGCGTGGGCCTCGGCCATCGCCGCCTCGCCATCATCGATTTGGAAGGCGGCGCCCAGCCCATGCTGACGCCCGACCGCCGGCTTGCGTTGAGCTACAATGGCGAGATCTATAATTTCCGCGAGGTGCGGGCCGAGCTCGAGGCCAAGGGCCATGTCTTCCTTACCAGCTCGGACACGGAGATGATCCTAGCCGCCTGGCGAGAATGGGGTCCGGACTGCCTCTCGCGCTTCAACGGCATGTTCGCGCTCGCGCTCTACGATGCGGATCGCGACGCCTTATTCCTCGCCCGCGACCGGCTGGGCGTGAAGCCGCTCTTCTACAGCCTGCTGTCCGACGGGGCGCTGATCTTCGCCTCGGAGCTCAAGGGTCTGCTCGCCCATCCGCGCCTGCGCCGCGAGGTCGATCCCCGGGCGATCGAGGATTATCTGGCCTACGGCTACGTCCCCGACGATGCCTCGATCGTCGAGGGGGTACGCAAGCTTGCGGCCGGGCATCATCTCCTCGTCCGCCGTGGCCGGGAGGTCGCGGATCCGGTGCGATGGTGGGACGTCGATTTCTCAAATCCGTCTACGAAGCCGCTGAAAGCGCTGGAAGAAGAGATGGTCGAGCGCCTTCGTGCCGCCGTCCGCTCGCGCATGGTTGCGGACGTACCGCTGGGCGCCTTTCTCTCGGGCGGGGTCGACAGCTCGGCCGTGGTCGCCTTCATGGCCGAGGTCTCGCGCGAAGCCGTACGCACCTGCTCGATCGGCTTCGACCGTGCCGACCATGACGAAACGCGCCACGCCGCGGCTATCGCACAGCGCTTCGCCACCAGTCATAGGAGCCGCGTCGTCGCCTCGGACGACTTCTCGCTGATCGACCGGCTTGCGGACGCCTTCGACGAGCCCTTCGCCGACGCCTCCGCGATCGGGACCTACCGCGTCTCCGAGCTCGCGGCCGAGCAGGTCAAGGTCGCTCTGTCCGGCGACGGCGCCGACGAGATCTTCGCAGGGTATCGCCGCCACGCTTTCTTTGCCGCCGAAGAACGTGCCCGGACCCTCCTGCCAGGGCCCGTCCGCCGCGGCCTCGGCGCCTTGGGGTCGGTCTATCCCAAGCTCGACTGGGCGCCCCGGGCCCTGCGCGCCAAGACCACGCTGATGGCGCTGGGCCGGGCAGGCGAGGCGGCGTACGCTGACGCCGTTGCCGCCACCTCCTGGAAAGTGCGTTCAAGCTTCTACGCATCGCAGTTCACACGTGCTCTGAAGGGACACCGCGCCGAAACGCGCTACAGGGAGGCAATGCGGGGCGCGCCGGCGGGCGACGGGCTCAGCCGTGCCCAATATGCCGACCTCAAGATCTGGCTCCCGGGGGACATTCTTACCAAGGTCGACCGCGCATCGATGGCCGTGAGCCTCGAAGCGCGCGAGCCTTTGCTCGACCACCGCCTGGTCGAGTTTGCCGCGTCGCTCCCGGTCTCGGCGCGCCTGCGCCGCGGCACCGGCAAGTGGCTGATGAAGCGCGCGCTCGAGGACCGGCTGCCGCGCGAAATCCTCTATCGGCCCAAGATGGGCTTCGTCACGCCGGTCAGCGCATGGTTCCGCGGTCCGCTGCGCAGCGAGGCGCTCGCAATCGCCCACAGCCCCGCTTTCGCCGAATTGGGCTGGTTCGACCCTTCCGCCATAACCCGCCTTGCCGAAGCGCATGTCGCGGGCCGCGCCGAGCATGGCCGGCTTCTCTGGCAGCTCCTGATGCTGGACAAGTCGCTTCAGCGAATCTTCGCGCTCGGCGTGACGTCATCGGGGTACAAAGCCTCGGCGAAGTAAAGACCGTCCGGAGGCGCATTGAAGCCCAATGCCGCCCGGTCCTTCGCCTCGAGCGCATCCTTCAGATCCTGCCTCGTCCACTTGCCGCGGCCGACCAGCTCCAGGCACCCGACCATCGATCGCACCTGGTGGTGGAGGAAGGAGCGCGCCGCCGCCTCGATCTCGATGGTCTCGCCGAAGCGCCGCACCGTCAGCCGGTCGAGCGTCTTCAATGGGCTGTCCGACTGGCAATGGGCGGAACGGAAGGTGGTGAAGTCGTGCCGCCCGACCAGGACCTGCGCCGCCTTGTTCATGACGTCGGCGTGGAGCACGACCGGTACCCGCCAGGCACGCCCGGCCTCCAGCGCCAGCGGTGCCCGCCGATTGAGGATCCGGTAGAGATAGCGCCGCCCCACGCAGCTGAAGCGCGCATGCCAGTGCTCGCCCACTTGCTGCGCCACCAGCACCGCCACCGGATGGGGCCGGAGCCTGGCGTTGAGCGCGTCGGCGAGCCGTGATGGGGTCATCGACTTCGCGATGTCGACATGCGCCGCCATGGCGAGAGCATGGACGCCGGCGTCGGTTCGCCCCGCGGCGTGCAGCACCGCATCCTCGCCGGTCACGGCCTTGACCGCCTCCTCGAGCGCCTGCTGTACCGAAGGGCCGTGCGGCTGCCGCTGCCATCCCAAAAAGGGCCGTCCGTCATATTCGATCGTGAGCCGGAAACGCCTCACTCGAGCTTCGTCCCCGGCGGAACTGCAAGGCCGCGCAGCAGCTCCTCTGCCGTCATGACGCCGCGCCCGGCCCGCTGCACCGCCTGAGGCCGGAGCGCACCTTCCCCGCAGGCGATGGTGAGCCGGTCGTCGAGAACCGTCCCCGGCGGCCCGGCAAGGCCCGCTGCCTTCGCCGCGTGCAGCTTGATCCGCTCGCCGCCGAGGTCGAACCAGGCACCGGGCGCCGGATTGAAGGCGCGCACCTGCCGCTCGATCTCGACCGCGCTTCGCGTCCAGTCGATCCGGGACTCGTGTTTCTCGATCTTGTGCGCGTAGGTCACGCCCTCCGCTGGCTGCGGCCGCCGCGTCAGCGTGTCGATCCGTGCCAGCACCTCCACCATCGCCTCCGCGCCGACCGTCGCGAGCTCGGCGCTGAGCTTTCCTGCCGTCCGGTCGCCGATCGCGGTTTTTCGCACCGCGAGCATCGGACCGGTGTCGAGGCCCTCGTCCATCTCCATGATGGTGACGCCGGTGACCTCGTCCCCGGCCAGGATGGCCCGCTGAACGGGAGCTGCGCCCCGCCAGCGCGGCAGGAGCGAGAAATGGACGTTGAGGCAGCCTGAGCGCGGCGCTTCGAGCACCGGCAGCGGCAGGATCAGCCCGTAGGCCGCCACTATTGCTGCATCGAGCCCGAGCGCGCGGAACGCCTCCTGCTCTCCGGGATCGCGCAGGTGGAGCGGGGTCCTGACCTCGATCCGCGCTGCTTCGGCGCGCAGCTGCACCGGCGACGGCGTCAGCGCCTTGCCGCGCCGGCCGCCCGGTCGCGGCGGCTGCGTATAGACCGCCGCCACATCATGGCCGGCAGCGAGCAGGGCATCGAGCGTCGGCACCGCGAAGTCCGGCGTTCCCATGAAGGCGAGGCGCATGGGGGCGGGATAGCGGGGCAGGGGCGCCGCGTCATCCTTCGCGGGCCGGAGTTTACCTCGCTCGCCCCAGCTCCTACCTACGCTCCCATGTCCTCACCCGCCATCGATGCGCTTACCCAGGCCCTTGCCCGTCTTCCGGGCCTCGGCCCGCGCTCGGCCCGGCGCGCCGTCCTCCATCTCATGAAGCGACGCGAGACGGCCCTGGCTCCGCTGCTGCGGGCGCTCGAAAAGGTGAACGACACGCTCTCGACCTGCTCCAATTGCGGCAATGTCGACACGGCGGATCCGTGCTCGATCTGCGCCGACTCGCGCCGCGACGCACGTCTCTTGTGCGTTGTCGAGGAAGTGTCGGACCTTTGGGCGCTGGATCGTTCGCGGCTCTTTCCCGGAGCCTTTCACGTCCTCGGCGGCCGCCTCTCTGCGCTCGAAGGGGTGCGCCCAGAGGATCTGTCGATCGACCGCCTTGTCGCGCGGGTGTCGGCCGGCGGCATCGACGAGGTGGTCCTCGCAATGAACGCGACCCTGGAAGGTCAAACGACCGCCCATTATCTCGCCGAACGTCTCGAGCGCTTTCCGGTCCGCCTCACCCAGCTCGCCCATGGTCTCCCGGTCGGCGGCGAGCTCGACTATCTGGACGAAGGAACGCTCGCCCAGGCACTGCGCGCGAGGCGGCCCGTTTCCTGACGGCGCGCGATCGAGCCGCCCAAGCAACGTTGTAAGTAGGGCATTATTTGGCTCTGGACACTTGCTTCTGCGGGGGTCAGTCTCAGTGCCATCAAAGCAGAATGTGGGGGCGAGTCGCGGCGCCGATAGTCAAGGCGTTGTCGGCTCGTGCGGATTTTGCCGGAGGGGAAACATCAAGCGCGCCAATCGCGGCATTTTCGCCGATATTTCTATCGGAAATGCTGCAGTCGTTTGCGCCTGATCATCGAAAAGCGGGGAGAAACGACGTGAGCTGGGACGATATTCTCAAAGGGACGAGCGGTGCCGACTTCCTGAGCGGCGGCAACGGCGACGACTACCTGCAGGGCAGGGCCGGCAACGACACGCTCGACGGCGGCGACGGCGACGACATGCTTCACGGCGATTCCGGCGACGACCATCTCCGCGGCGGCCGCGGAAACGATTTCATCCACGGCGGCACCGGCACCGACACCGCTTATTATATCGGCTCCGTGAAGGACTATTCCTACTCGCGGGACGGCGAGAATTTCTATCTGAACCACGTCGCCGGCTCGATGCTCGACGGCTACGATCGGCTGATCTCCGTCGAGCGCCTGGTCTTCGCCGACGCGCTCATCGACCTCACCCAGAACAATGCGCCGATCGCGTTCAACGACGCCGCCGCGACCGACGAGGACGTCGGCACCTATTCGAGCGGCTCGGCCAGCGTGCTCGACAACGATTTCGACTGGGAGGGCGACTCGATGAGCGTCACCCCGGGCACCTTCATCGGCGCCTTCGGCACCCTCACGATCAACGCCGACGGCACCTACACCTACACCCCCAACGCGTCGAACCAGGGTCTCGACGACGGCGAGAGCGTGCAGGACAGCTTCACCTACACCGTCTCCGACGGCAGCCTGAGCGACACCGGGACGCTCACCATCACCATCGCCGGCGTCAACGACGCGCCGGTGGCGAACGACGACACGGCAGCCACGACCGAGGATTCCGCCGTTTCCGGAAACGTGCTCGCCAACGACACTGACGTCGACGTCGAGCCGCTGGTCGTCGCCAATCCCGGCACCTATGTCGGCACCTACGGGACGCTGACCCTCGCCGCCGACGGCAGCTACACCTATGTCCCGAACGCCGCCGCCAATGCGCTCGATACCGGCGAGTCGGCGCAGGACGTCTTCACCTACACCGCCTCCGACGGCACCGCCTCGGATTCGGCCTCGCTCACGATCACCGTCAACGGCGTCAACGACACCCCAGTGGCCAATGACGACGCCGCCTCCACCACCGAAGACGCGGCCGTCTCCGGCAATGTGCTTGCCAACGACACGGACGTCGACGTCGAGCCGCTGGTGGTGGCCAATCCCGGCACCTATGTCGGCACCTACGGTACGCTGACGCTGGCGGCCGACGGCAGCTACACCTACACCCCCAACGCTGCGGCGCAGGGCCTCGACGTCGGCGAGACGGCGCAGGACGTCTTCACTTACACCGCTTCCGACGGGACCGCCTCGGATGCGGCCACGCTCACCGTCACCGTCATCGGGCTCAACGACGCACCGGTCGCCAGCGACGACAGCGCCTCCACCACCGAAGACGCGAGCGTCTCCGGCAATGTCCTCGCCAACGACACCGACGTGGACGGCGAGCCGCTGGTCGTCGCGAATCCCGGTACCTACGTCGGCACCTACGGTACGCTGACGCTCAATGCGGACGGCAGCTACACCTATGTGCCGCATGCCGCCGCGAACGCGCTCGACGACGGCGAAACGGTGAGCGACACGTTCAGCTACACCGCCTCCGACGGCACCGCTTCCGACTCAGCCTTGCTTACCATTACGGTCAACGGCGTGAACGATGCGCCGGTGGCCAATGACGACACCGGTTCGGCTACCGAGGATGCCGCGGGTTCGGGGAACGTCCTCGCCAACGACACCGATGTCGACGGCGAGACGCTGACCGTTGCCAATCCCGGAGTCTATGTCGGCGCCTACGGAACGCTGACGCTCAACGCCGACGGAAGCTACACCTATGCCCCCAATGCGGCGGCGCAGGGGCTCGACGACGGCGAGACGGGCCAGGACAGCTTTTCCTATGCCGCCTCCGACGGCACCGCCTCGGACCCCGCCACGCTCACGATCACGGTCCACGGCGCGAACGATGCGCCGGTGGCGAACGACGATTCGGCATCCACGAACGAGAATAATACCGTCGTCGGAGTCTCCGGCAACGTGCTCGCCAACGACACCGACGCCGACGGCGAGACGCTGACGGTGGCCAATCCGGGCACTTATGTCGGCACTTACGGCACCCTCGTCATCGCCGCCGACGGCAGCTACACCTACACGCCCGGCGCGGGCGCGCAGGGACTCGACGTCGGCGAGACGGCGCAGGACGTCTTCACCTACGCCGCGTCGGACGGCACCGCCTCCGATACGGCGACTCTCACCGTCACGGTGACCGGCCTCAACGACGCCCCGGTGGCGAACGACGACACCAACTCCACGGACGAGAACAGTCCCGTCTCCGGCAATGCGCTCGCCAACGACACCGACGTCGACGGCGAGCCGCTGACGGTGAGCACCCCGGGCACGTACAACGGCTTCTGGGGGACCCTCGTTCTCGCCGCCAACGGCAGCTACACCTATACGCCGAACGCCGCGGCCGCATTGCTCAACAACGGCCAGTCGGTTGTCGACGTCTTCAGCTACAACGCATCCGACGGCACCGCCTCCGACGGCGCGACCATCACCATCACGATCAACGGCCTCAGCGGCGTCCCCAACGCCAATGACGATTCCGCCTCCACCGTCGAGAATGGCAGCGTCTCTGGCAACGTGCTGGCCAACGATACCGATGCCGAGAACGACCCGCTGACGGTATCGAACGCGGGCACCTATATCGGCACCCACGGAACGCTCGTCCTCAATGCCGACGGGAGCTACACCTACACGGCCAATGCCGCGACGAACGGCCTCGCCGCCGGCCAGTCGGTGCAGGACGCATTCAGCTATACCGCCACCGACGGCGGAGCGTCCGACAGCGCGACGCTGACCGTCACCGTCAACGGCGTCAACGACGCGCCGACGATCACCGGCGGCGACTTCGACGGTACCGTCACGGAGCTTGAGGACGACGATCCGAACGAAGACAACTTCACCCACAGCGACATGGGCGCGGTGACGTTCAACGACGTTGACCTCACAGACACGCACAGCGCCAGCGTCGCGCCCCAGGGCGGCGGCTATTACGGCACGTTCACCCTCGGTCCGGTGGATCAGATGGGCGACAGCGTCGGCTGGAACTTCACCGTTTCGGACGCGGCGCTCGAGAATCTCAGCGAGGACCAGGTTGTCACCCAGGTCTATACGATCACGATCAACGACGGCCATGGCGGCACTGTCTCCCAGACCGTCACGATCACCATCAACGGCAACGGCGTCGGCACCGGCCCGCAGACCGTCTGGTACATCGACAACAGCACCGTCGGCACCAGCGCCAATCTGGGCACTTCCGCCGATCCCTTCACCTCGATCGCTTCGTTCAACGCGGCGCAGAACCAGGCGACCGGCCCGCAGGTCGGCCATACCGTCAACCTGCTCGCCGGCACCGGCACCTATGTCGAGGCGGACGGCATCAACCTGCTCGACGGGCAGACTCTGAACGGCATCGGCCAGCCGACCATCGCGCCGCTCGCCGGCGACGGCATCGACCTCGCCGAGGGCAACACGGTCTCGGGCGTCGATATCACCGTCGCCGCGGGCCAGATCGGGATCGACGACGACGGCGGCAGCGTCGGCAGTCTGACGATCAGCGACGTCGCCATCGCCGGCGCCGGCCAGATCGTCGACATCGACAATGGCGGCACGCTCAGCGTCTCGCTCAATTCGGCGGCTTCGACGTCCTCCTCGGGCGGGGCGATCGACCTCGCCGGCGTCGCGGGAAGCTTCGCAGTCACCGGCGCGACGACCATCACCGGCGTGCACAGCGGCGGCGGCATCGACGTCACGGGCTCTTCCGCGACCGTGAGCCTCAACGGCGGCGGCGTGGTCTCGACAGGCAGCGCCACTGCGATCAACTATGTCGGCAACAGCGGTTCGCTCGCGCTCGCGGGCGGATTCGACATCGATACGACGAGCGGCGCCGGCCTCAATGCGGCCGGCGGCGGCACGGTCACGATCGTCGACGCCGGCAACAGCGCCACCTCGACGACCGGCACGGCCGTCACGATCAGCGGCACCACCATCGGCGCCGCCGGGGTGACGCTCGACAGCGTCTCGAGCGCGGGCGCCGCCAGCGGAATCGTTCTTGCCAATACCGGCACCGGCGCGTTTACCGTCACCGGCACCGGCGCTGCGGGTTCCGGCGGCGCGATCGCCGGCAGCACCGGAGCGGGGATCAGCCTCACCAACACCGGGCCCGTCAGCCTCACCGATGTGTCGGTGACCGGCGGCGCGGACGACGGCATAAGGGGCGTAGGCGTCGACGGCCTCGAGCTGATCCGTGCGACGGTTTCGTCGAACGGCAACGCAGCGGGCGAGAGCGGCGTCGACTTGGTCGGCCTGACCGGGATCGTCACTGTGACCGATTCGTCGTTCACCGGCAGCGCAGATGACAATTTCAGCGTCGTCAATTCCTCTGGTGCGCTCGATCTGACCGTGACCGGCTCGACCTTCGGCGACCTCGCCAGTCCGCTCGCGGGAACCGCGGATGACGGCCTGATCATTCAGGCGAACGGCACCGCTGTTGTCCGCGCGAGCATTACCGGATCGACCTTCGTGAACAACCGCGGAGATCATTTCCAGTACGCCACCGATTCGCTCGCGACCTCGACCGGCCACATCACCTTCAACGACAATGTGCTGACCTCGACCTTCGCGGGAGTCGTCGGCGGCGGCATTACGATCAACACCGGCGGCGGGGCGGACCTGCGCTTCGCGATCGAGGACAACGACATCCAGAACGCCGTCGGCAGCGCTCTGGTCGTGGCGACGGCGACCTCGACGACCTCCGCGTCGGAGGTGCACGGAACGATTGCGGGGAACACGATCGGAACGGTCGGCGTCGTCAATTCGGGTTCCGCGTCCGGCAACGGCATCCAGATCGGATCCGCCGGTGCGGGCGCGATGACCGTGCTGGTCGACGAGAACGACGTGCAGGGCTGGAACGGCAGCGGAATCAACATCCTGGCTGGTGGGTCGGGGCGCCTCAATGCGACGGTCACCGACAATGTGATCGACACGCCGGGCGCGTTCGCGCTCAATGCGATCCGGATCGTCGCCGGTTCGGCCAGCGTCGATACCGCGCAAATCTATCTCGAGCTCAGCAACAACGATTCGGACACGACGCTCGCCGCGGACATCTTCGTCCGCACCCGCTTCAACGCCGACATCCTGATGCCGGGCTATGTGGGCGCGGCGAACGATGCGGTCGCGGCCGACGCGTTCATCACGGCAGACAATCCGCTCGGCGGCGAAGTCACCGTCGCTGCAAATGCGCTTGCGGGCTCAGGCTTTTTCGACACGCCGGGGAGCGCACCGGTGCCGCTGCCGGTTCTCCCCGATGCGCCGTTCGTCTGATCGCGGCGCGTAGAACGATGCGCCCGCCGGGGGCCCGGCGGGCGCCGTTCCGCTTGAAGAAACAGGCGCTTCGCCTTACATTCGCGCCATGGCCATCCTCCCCATCGTCGAGGTCCCGGACCCGCGCCTGCGCCAGATCTCGACCCCCGTCGAGACGGTGACGGACGAGACGCGCGTCCTCATCCGCGACATGTTCGAAACGATGTACGCGGCGCCGGGCATCGGCCTCGCCGCAATTCAGGTCGGTGTGCCCAAGCGCCTCCTCGTCATCGACCTCCAGGAGCCTGAGGAGGAGGAAGGCGAGCCGGTCCGGCGCCCGCTGGTCTTCGTTAATCCCGAGATCGTCGAGAATAGCGACCGCGAGGTGCCCTATACGGAGGGGTGCCTCTCGATCCCGGACCAATATGCCGACGTCGACCGGCCCGACCGGATCCGCGCCCGCTGGCTCGACGAGAACGGCCAGGCCCATGAGGAGGAGATCGAAGGCACGCTCGCCGTCGTCCTCCAGCACGAGATGGATCATTTGAACGGCATATTGTTCATCGATCACCTCTCCCGCCTCAAGCGCGAGATGGTGCTCAAGAAGCTCGCCAAACAGCGCAAGGAACTCTCGAAGCGCGCCGCCTGAAGCGGACGCGCCGTGGTAATAAGGGCGTATTCGCCTTTTTTCCGTATATTCTTGTTTTGTTCTAGTTTCGCGGCGTTCAAGTTAGGCGTATTGTCGTCGCCCTTGAAACGATCTGTGGAGCATGCTTATTGAGATAAAAGCGCACTAGATGCACTCCAAATCAATCCCCGCAAAAGGTGTAGACCGGGGGATCGCCGACTTCTTGATCTGTCTCCTGCCCTAGAACCGAATCAGCAATCGGGCAGTGAACTATCCGCAAGCGTCGTTCCCATGACATCCACCGCCTTGTGGGTCATAACAGGGAGACGACAATTGAATGACGCAACTCAGCGGCTCGTTTTCGAGCATGAGGAAGCTGTTGGCTGGCGATACCTCATCCGAGACGTGGATGATTCGCCTGTTCTGATGTCCACTAAGTATTATGCCCACTTGACCGAGGCGGTTCAGGACCTGCGGAACCTGCGCGGCATATTGGGCTCCTTCTGAGAAGTGGCGCCGGCGAGCTTACTGCAGGAGCTCGCCGGCACACACAAAGGTCTCACATCATGAACGCAAATGTCTTCATTATTGCATCGCTGCTATTAGTCCTTGGGCTG
This sequence comes from Allosphingosinicella sp., assembly GCA_036386475.1. Taxonomy (GTDB): domain Bacteria; phylum Pseudomonadota; class Alphaproteobacteria; order Sphingomonadales; family Sphingomonadaceae; genus Allosphingosinicella. The sequence goes on from DASVVQ010000020.1 coordinate 123,430, forward strand.
GCCGTCGGCTGGTACCTGGGCAGCCGCCAGGCCGCGGCCTTCCGCAAGGAACGCGACGATCGGCTCGAGGACTTTCGCCGTGCGATCACCGATCTCGCCGCCGCCGAGGAGAGGGCGAAGAGGGTGCCGCTGCTCCAGGAGCAGCTCGACGCGGTCCGCCAGGAATGCGGCGCCGCGCGCAGCGAATGCGCGCGCCTCTCGGCTTCGGCCGAGGAGCGCGAGCGTGCCTTCGCCGAGCGCATCGCCGAGCTCCAGCAGGCGCGTGAGGCGCTCTCCGCCCAGTTCAGCGAGATCGGCGGCAAGTTGCTCGGCGAGGCCCAGAAGCAGTTCCTCGAGCGCGCCGACGCCCGCTTCAACCAGGCCGGGGAGAAGCATGAGGAGAAATTGAAATCGCTGCTCCAGCCGGTCGAGGCGACGCTGAAGCGTTACGAGGAGGGGCTGAGCAAGGTCGAAAAGGAACGGGTCGATTCCTATGCGGGCCTGCGCGAGGCGGTCGAGCTCGTCCGTTCCGGCCAGACTCAGGTCCGCGACGAGACGGCCAAGCTGGTCAGCGCGCTCCGCCACAGTCCCAAATCGCGCGGCCGCTGGGGCGAGCAGAGCCTCAGGAACGTCCTCGAGCAGGCCGGCCTCTCGCCTTATGCCGATTTCCAGTCGGAGGTCTCGGTCGACACCGGCGACGGGCGCCTGCGCCCCGACGTGATCGTCCGCCTGCCGGGCGGCCGCAAGCTGATCATCGACGCCAAATGCTCGCTCAACGCCTTCCTCGACGCCTCCGAGGAGGTCGACGAGACCGTACGCATCGCGCACCTCAAGGCGCATGCCCAGTCGATCCGCGCCCACGCCCAGCAGCTCGGCGGCAAGAATTACTGGCAGCAGTTCGGCGACGCCGCCGACTATGTCGTCATGTACATTCCCGGCGAGCATTTCCTCACCGCCGCGCTCGAGCAGGACGACGGCCTGTGGGAATGGGCGTTCGAGCGCCGGGTGCTCCTTGCCACGCCGACCAATCTCGTCGCCATCGCCCGCACCGTCGCCAGCGTCTGGCGGCAGGAGAAGCTCGCCGAGGAAGCCGCCGAGATCGCCCGGCTCGGCAAGGATCTCCATGCGCGCCTCGCCACCATGGGCGCCCATGTCGCCAAGCTCGGCCGCAATCTCGAGCTCGCGACGGGGGCCTACAATTCGATGGTCGGCAGCCTCGAGAGCCAGGTCATGACACAGGCGAAGAGATTCGAGGCGCTCGAAGTGTCCGGCGGCGCCAGGGAGATCGAAACCCTCCCGGTGATCGACGTCACGCCGCGGCCGCTCGGCAAACTTGGCGTCACCCCCAGCGGTGAAGACGAGCCGATCGCCGCCGAATAATCAGGCGTCCCAGTCGGCCCGCCGCGCGCCCCCGCAACCGCGGACGGTCTGGCCGTCGGCGATCACCGCCACCTGGTGCTCGTAGCCATGGCCGGACATCGCGTCGTTGCAGCGCGCATGGCTTATGTCGACGGTCAGCCGCCCGCTCTCGTAGCGCCGGCCGTTGACGGCGGGCCGCGGCTCCGGCCGGCGGACGGTGATCCGGGTCTCGCCGTAATCGCCTCGATAATCGATCCGGCCCGCATCGATGACGAGGTGCCAGCCGGGCTCCTGGCCGCGCGCCTCATAATGCTCCTGGGGCGCGGGGGCGGGGGTGGTGACCGCGGGATAGGCGCAGGCCGCCGCGGCGCCGAACAGGACCCAGGCCGGCCAGCGCGGCATGGCCACACGCGGACGCATAAGCTTACTCCGATACAACGCGGCAAGAACGACGCGTCGAGTCGGATGTTCCTCGCGCGGGCCCCTAGGCGCGCCACTGGTTGACGACCTCGTATGCCAGCACTCCCGTCGCGATCGCGGCGTTCAAACTGTCGGCCTTGCCGAGCATCGGGATCTTGACCAGCATGTCGCATTCGGCCTCGTAGGCAGCGGGAAGCCCCTGCGCCTCGTTCCCGATCAGAAGGAAGGTCGGCGGCCGATATCGCGCCGCCCGATAGTCCGCTGTCGCGCCGAGGCTGGTTCCGATCAGTTCTCCAGCGCCGGAGCGGAGCCAGGCGATGAACCGATCCCACCGCGCCGCCGCGATCCTTTGGGTGAAGAGCGCCCCCATCGACGCCCGCACCGCTTCGACCGAAAAGGGATCGGCGCAGTCGTCGACGAGAATGAGACCGCCTGCCGCGACCGCGTCGCCGGTCCTCAGGATGGTGCCGAGATTGCCCGGGTCGCGCAAAGCCTGGGCGACGATCCAGAGCGGCGCCGCGTTCCGGTCGATTCGCTCGAGGGCGAGATCGAACTGCTCGAAGACGCCGAGCACGGTCTGGGGATTATCCTTGCCGGTGAGCTTGTGGAGAATGTCCGCGTTGGTCTCGATCACGTCTCCGCCCGCGGCCTCGACGTCCTCGACCAAGCGCGAGAGGAGAGGGTGGGACGTCCCGGCGCCGTAGAATAGGATCCGCGGCAGGCGGCCGGTCTCTCGCGCCTCGACAAGGATGCGAAGACCCTCGGCGACGAAAAGCCCCGCCTCGCGGCGGTGCTTCTTGTCGCGTAGCGCGCGTACCTGCTTGACCAGGGGATTGGAGAAGGCGGTGATCTCGCGGGGCATGGTCCGCGTCTAGCACGTCATCCCGGCGGAGGCCGGGATCTCAGGGAGATTATTCTCGGCCGATGTGCAGGGCGCGCTCCACCGACCGCGGCGGCTTTTCCTTCTGAGATCCCGGCCTTCACCGGGATGACAGTTTGGGATCAGCCTCACTCCTCGCCGAAACGCGCTTCGACGAGGCGGACGAGATCGTCGAGCGCGGCGTCGGCGCCGTCGCCGTCGGTATGGATGGTGATCCGGTCGCCAAAGGCGGCACCGAGCATCATCAGACCCATGATCGAGGTCCCGCAGACGCGGTTGCCGTCCTTCTCGACCTCGATTTCGGCCTCCAGGCCGGCGGCGAGCGTAACGAACTTGGCACTGGCACGGGCATGGAGTCCGCGCTTGTTGCACATTTCGACCGTCCGGCTCGGCATCAGGCGGCGGCTTCGCCCAGTATCTCGGAGGCGACCGAGATATATTTGCGCCCTGCCTCGCGCGCCGCTGCGACCGCGGCCTTGACGTCCATTTTCCTGCGCGCACCGTCGAGCCGGATCAGCATCGGCAGGTTGACGCCCGCAATGACCTCGGTCTTCTCCGATTTCATCAACGAAATCGCTAGGTTGGAGGGAGTTCCTCCAAACAGATCCGTGAGGATGATGACGCCGCTGCCGTCATCGGCGCGGCGGATCGCCTCGGCGATGTCGTTGCGCCGCGCCTCCATGTCGTCGTCCGGGCCGATGCAGATCGATTCGATCTGCTCCTGCCGCCCGACGACATGCTCCATCGCGACGACGAACTCGGCCGCGAGCCGGCCATGCGTCACCAACACCAAACCGATCATCCATTCACCTTGAATCTCTGCCTGCCCCCGCGGCGCCCTCGATCAGGTCGCGCGGAGGCGAGGCGAGGTCGCGATGTTCGAGGGTGGGCGAAAAGCCCGCTTCGCGCAACCTGGCCGCGACTCGCTGGGCGACATGGACCGAGCGGTGTCGCCCTCCGGTACAACCGAACGCCGCCGTTACATAGGCTTTTCCTTCCGCCTGGTAGCGCGGAAGCAGGGTGAGGAGGAGATCCTCGATCCGCTCGAGCGCCGGCTCATAGGCCTCGTCGGTGGCGATGTGGGCGCCCACCCGCTCGTCGGTGCCGGTGAGCTCGCGCAGCCCCGGCTGCCAATGCGGATTCTTGAGGAAGCGCATGTCGAAGACGAGGTCGGCATTTCGCGGCAGGCCGCGGGCGAAGCCGAACGACATCACGGTCAAAGTCGGCGCCTGTGCGCTGCCGCCGGCGAAGCGTGTGCGGATCTGCTGCTGGAGCTGGTTGGTGTCGGTATCCGTCGTATCGACGACATGATCGGCCCAGCGCCGAAGCGGCTCCATCAGCTCGCGTTCGGCGGCGATGCCGTCGGTCGCGGGCCGGTCCGGGGCCATCGGATGCCGTCGCCTGGTCTCGGAATAGCGCCGCAGGAGCTCGGTCCCCGCGCAATCGAGATAGAGCGTCTCGACCGGATGATCGTGGTCCCTGGCCAGCCGCTTGATGTGGCGGACGATCCGATTGGCGTCGAACCCTCGGGTCCGGCTGTCGACGCCGACGGCGAGGGAGCGCCCGCCGCCGTTCGCGCCGCGCGACGGCGGCGTCGAGAGCAGGCTGTCGAGCAAAGCCAGCGGCAGATTGTCGACCACTTCCCAGCCGACGTCCTCGAGTGTTCTCAGCGCCGTCGACTTGCCGGCGCCGGAGAGGCCGGTGACGAGGAGGAGGCGTTGGGGAGAAAGGCTGCGCTTCATGCCGGTGGCATTCCGAATAGGCCGAGCGCCATCTCTACCTTGATCGCCGCCGACGCCTCAAGCGCGTCGAGCGCGAGTGCGGGCACGCTGAGCCGGAGGAAGGTGGCCACTCGCGGCTCCGGGAGACGCTCGGGTCGGGCGTCGAGGTCGATCAGGAGGCAGACGGCCGCCTCAGGCAGCGGCTCGATCCCGGCCAGGCCGACGCCGCGGATCTCGATCCTGCCGGCGATGGCGGGCGGGGCCGATGCGATCAGGCGTTCGGCCACCACGCGCAGCATCGTATAGTCGTCGCTGACCAGCCTCGCGCCGCGGTCGATCAGCCTCAGCGCGAGATCCGACTTGCCCCGCCCCGAAGCGCCGGACATCAGGACGCCGCGTCCGCCGATCGCGATGCAGCCGGCATGGACCGTCAGGGTCACGGCGAGCCGCCCGCCGGGAAACGGATGACGAAGCGCGCGCCGGGGCGGCCGTCATGCCGCTCGCCTACCTCGATCTGGCCGCCATGGCCCCCTGCGATGGAGCGGGCGATGGCGAGCCCCAAGCCCGAATGGCGGCCGAAATCCTCGGCCGGCCGCACCGAATGGAAGCGGTTGAAGATTGCTTCGCGCGCATCGCGGGGCACGCCGGGGCCCTCGTCCTCGACGCTGACCAGAACCTGCGCTCCCGCGTTCGCGGCCACGACCTCGACGAGCCCACCCTCGGGCGAGAAGGAGATCGCATTGTCCACGATATTGTCGACCAGACGCGCCAGCCTCGCCTCGTCGCCCATCACCATCGCGGTGCCGCTGCGCGGCCGCGCGAAGGCGAGGCGCACCCCGCGTTCCGCCCCGCGCTCTTCCCAGACGCCGAGCAGGGTCTCGACCAACTTGCCGAGATCGATCTCCTCGAAACGGGCCCGGGACAGCTCGGCATCGAGGCGCGACGTCTCGGCGATTTCGACGATCAGGCGGTCGAGCCGGTGGACATCCTGACGCACCACTTCGAGGAGCTGCCCGCGTAGCGCCGGATCCTCGATGCGGTCGAGGCTGTCGACGGCGGAGCGCAAGGACGCGAGCGGGTTCTTGAGCTCGTGCGTGACGTCGGCGGCAAAGCCTTCGGTGGCGTCGATCCGGTCGCGCAGCGCCTGGGTCATGTCGTGGAGGGCGCGGGCGAGGCGCCCGATTTCGTCGCGCCGCGCGGGCAGCAGCGGCACGTTGACCTCGCGGTCGCGCCCGAGGCGGACCCGGTGCGCAGCATGCGCGAGGCTGCGGAGCGGGCGCGCGATCGTCCGCGCGAGGAAGAGCGAAAGCAGGACCGACAATGCGATCGCGGTCAGCAGCACCAGGCCCAGGGTCATCCGTTCGTCTCGCACCACCCGCCGGACGTCGCGTGCATTGAGGGTCAGGAGCAAAGCCTCGCCGTCCGCGCCGGCGACCGGCGCCGCTGCCGAAACGAACGGCGTTCCCTCCGGCGCGTGCCGCAGCCGGGTCGCCGGGGCGCTCCCGGCCAGCGCGGCCTGCGCTTCCGGCCAGGCGGCGAGGGTGTCGCGCGCCGGCTCCTCGAACGCGTCCGGGCGGCGCGCGCCGACGATCCGATCGAACAGATTGTCGAGCGCGCGCGCTACGTCGCGGTTCCAGGGCTCGGCCGCCGGATCGCGCAGCTCGTAGGTCGGCGGCGCGCCGTCCCAGCTGTCGGCGGTTTTCGTCCCGTCGCGGCGGTACAGCCGCGCCCGCATCCGCGACGCCTGGCCAAGCCGTACCAGCAGCGCGCGGCGCCGCTCCGGCGGCACGGCAGCCAGCATGTGCGCAATCATCGACGCTTCGCTCGCCATCTGCTCGATCCGCGCCTGCGTCAGCCGGCTGCGAAAGCTGTCGAGATAGAGGAGCGAGCCGGCGAGGATGGCGAGCGCGAAGATGTTGACGGCGAGGATGCGGTGGCGCAGCGCGATCCGTCCCGTCCAGCGCAGATGGAGCGCCTTCTCCTCATTCTTCTGCAAAGCGGTACCCGATGCCGTAGAGCGTCTCGATCGCCGAGAAATCGTCGTCGACGGCGCGGAACTTGCGGCGCATCCGTTTGATGTGGCTGTCGATGGTGCGGTCGTCGACGTAGATGTCGTCCTGATAGGCGACGTCCATCAACTGGTTGCGCGATTTGACGACGCCCGGTCTCTGCGCAAGCGCTTCAAGGATGATGAACTCGGTGACGGTCAGCGTCACGTCCTCGCCCGCCCAGGTCACGCGGTGCCGTGCCGGGTCCATGGCGAGGCGGCCGCGCTCGATCATCGGCTGCGCCGCCTCGTCCTCCGCCTCCTCGCCCGGCGGCGTGGCGCGCATCTCGGCGCGGCGCAGTACCGCTCTGATGCGGGCGAGGAGGAGGCGTTGGGAGAAGGGCTTGGAGATATAATCGTCGGCGCCCATGGCGAGGCCGAGGGCCTCGTCGATCTCATCGTCCTTGGAAGTCAGGAAGATCACCGGCACCGCGCTCTTCTCGCGCAGCCGGCGGAGCAGCTCCATGCCGTCCATGCGCGGCATCTTGATGTCGAGGACCGCGAGCTCGGGCGGATTCTCGACCAGCGCCTTCAAGGCCGCCTCGGGGTCGGAATAGACCCGCGTCGCAAAGCCTTCGGACTGGAGCGCGAGCGACAGGGACGTGAGGATGTTCCGGTCGTCGTCGACGAGCGCGATCGTTACCGACATGCCCTTGCCTTTTCGCCCCCCTGCTGCCCGGCGCTCCTCTTATCCACTGGGCCCGCAGGGCGCCACCCTTTGACGAAAGCAGGCGCCCCGGCTATGCGGTCGCCGATCCCGAAAGCGGCCCGGATGCCGCTGGAATTGTCTTACAATTGTAAGGAGTAAGCGACGTGGTGGCCAATCGCATACCGGCGCACGGTCTCTTGGAGCAGGGCATCGTCACGCCCGCCGAGATCCGCTGGAACCTCGAGACGCCCCAGCTCGTCGAGCAGGCCGTGATGCGCGGCGAGGGCATGCTCGCCAAGGACGGCCCCCTGGTGGTGCGCACCGGCCGCCACACCGGCCGCTCGGCTCAGGACAAGTTCATCGTCCGCGACGTCGAGACCGAAACCACCATCTGGTGGGACAACAACAAGGCCATGTCCCCCGACCATTTCGCCGCCTTGAAGGCCGACTTCCTGGCCGCCTTGGGCACGAAGGAGACTTTGTTCGTCGCCGATCTGTACGGCGGCTCGCAGCCCGAGCACCGCGTGCGCGTGCGCGTGATCAACGAGCTCGCCTGGCACAACCTCTTCATCCGCACCCTGCTGGTGCGTCCCGAGGCCGCCGATCTGCCGGGGTTCGCACCCGAATTCACGATCGTCGATTTGCCGCGCTTCCGCGCCGACCCCGCCCGCCACGGCTGCCGCTCCGAGACCGTGATCGCGGTCAATCTGAGCGAGCGCATGATCCTGATCGGGGGCACCGCTTATGCGGGCGAGATGAAGAAGTCGGTGTTCGGCATCCTGAACTACCTTCTTCCCGCGAGGAGCGTGATGCCGATGCACTGCTCGGCCAATATCGGCCCGAAGGGCGACACCGCCGTCTTCTTCGGCCTGTCCGGGACCGGCAAGACCACGCTCTCGGCCGACGCCAGCCGCACCCTGATCGGCGACGACGAGCATGGCTGGTCCGACGACGCCGTCTTCAACTTCGAGGGCGGCTGCTATGCCAAGATGATCCGGCTTTCGGCCGAGGCCGAGCCCGAGATCTTCGCCACCACCAAGCGCTTCGGCACCGTGCTCGAGAATGTCGCCATCGACCCCGACACGCGCGCCCTCGACTTCGACGATGCGAGCCTCGCCGAGAATACGCGCGGCGCCTATCCGATCGATTTCATCCCCAATTCGTCGACCGACAATATGGGCCCGGTGCCGCGCAACATCGTCATGCTGACCGCCGACGCGTTCGGAGTGCTTCCGCCGATCGCGCGGCTGACGCCCGACCAGGCGATGTACCATTTCCTCTCCGGCTACACCGCCAAGGTCGCCGGCACGGAAATCGGCGTGACCGAGCCCGAAGCGACCTTCTCGACCTGCTTCGGCGCGCCTTTCATGCCGCGCCACCCGAGCGTCTACGGCAATCTCCTCAAGGAGCGCATCGCCCGCGGCGCCGTCTCCTGCTGGCTGGTCAATACCGGCTGGACCGGCGGCAAATACGGCACCGGCTCGCGCATGCCGATCAGGGCGACCCGCGCGCTCCTCAACGCGGCGCTCGACGGCAGCCTCAACGGCGCACGGTTCCGCACGGACGAGAATTTCGGCTTCGAGGTGCCGGTCGGCGTCCCCGGAGTCGATTCCGCGATCCTCGATCCGCGCGACACCTGGGCCGACAAGGGAGCCTATGACGAGACCGCGGCGAAGCTGGTCAAGCTCTTCAACGACAATTTCGCCAAGTTCGAGGCGCATGTGGATGCCGGCGTCCGCGACGCCGCCCCCCGCGCGCGCGCGCAATCGCAGCAACAAGCCCAAGTGGAGACCGCCCAACCGGCCGCCTGACGCTCAGCCCAGCAAGACCCGAAGGGGCGCGTCGGCATGAGGCCGGCGCGCCCTTTTTCTTTGTTCGTCATGCCGGATCAAGTCCGGGATGACGCTCCATGGAGGACCAAGACCCGTGACCGACAGACACGAACCGCGCCTTTTCCGCGACGACGCGGCCGTCCGTCATATCGGCACCGGCCTGCTCGCCCGCACACTGCCGCGCGCGGAATGGACCCACGAGGCCCATCTCGCCGCGACCGCCTGGATCCTCATCGAGCGCCCCGACATCGCGCCCGAGCGTGACCTCCCCGCGATCATCCGCAGCTACAATGAAAGCGTCGGCGGCGTGAACAGCGACAGCGAGGGCTATCACGAAACCATCACCCAGATTTCCATACGAGCCGTGCGCCGCTTCCTGGCGCGGACCGACGCCGCGCAGCCGCTGGTGGAGAAGGTGAACGGGCTGCTGCAGGCGGAGGAGGGGAGGCGCGACTGGCCGCTGCGCTTTTACAGCCGCGAGCTCCTATTCTCGAAGGGGGCACGGCGCGGGTGGGTGGAGCCGAATATCGGTGAGTTGCCGACGGAGCCGTAATAGCCGCGCAGGGTGGAAAACAGACTTGCCAAAGGCCCCTCTGCTTGCGGGATCGAGAGAGTTGGAGTAGTAATACGGTGACACAGCGTTTTCTCGATCAAGGGGAATGTGATGGAACGCAGCCTTCCGCCTGTCGCAACCGCCCGGACCGCTGGCGCCCTCTACCTCGCTGTCGTCGTTCTCAGCATCTTTGCCCTGGGTGCTGTGCAAGGCCTGATCGAGCCAACGGATCCATTGAGGACGAGCGACAATCTTGCGGGCAGGGCTGCGGAATTCCGGCTTGCCGTCGTTGCCAACCTCGTCGCCAGCCTCTGCTACATTGCCGTCGTGGGGCTGCTCAATGAGCTGCTCAAGCCGGTACAGCCGGGAATCTCGCGTCTGGCCGTTCTGTTTGGCCTGAGCGGCTGCATAATCGGCGCGACGACGGCGGCGCTGCAGCTCACCGCGCCTGCAATGCTGACGGTCGTGGATAGTACGGCAACCGCACCCGCTGCACATGCGCTTCTCGTCGCGGGAGGTCGTGCAACTGGCGTCGGCCTGACGATGTTCGGTTGCTACTGTTTGTTGCTCGGCTGGCTCGTCTTTCGCTCCGGATTCATTCCCAGCATTCTTGGGGCCTTGCTGATATTGTCCGGCGCGACCTGGCTGGCAGGCAATCTTGCATTGCTGCTGGAGCCGGCCCTCACCGAACGATTCCTGCTGATCGTCGGAGTGGCGGCGCTAGGGGAAATCCTCTTCACGATGTGGCTGTTGTTCAAAGGCGTCGACGCGGCTCGGTGGCAAGCGTCCGCGCGCCGGCACCAGGAAGGCGACCTTGCTGCCTGAGCTTTCGTGCGCAGGCTGGGACACGCGCATTCAACGCCCACCGGGCTTGCGCGCCAATCTGACGCCGCTCCCGGCCGCCGCGCCGGACTGACTTATGTTGAGGAACCTCCTGGAATTCAGTGCGCTAAGGGCGGCGGGAGATGCAGATGGCGCCGCCTGCCCGCTTGGTATCGATCATCGTCGAATGGGAGAATGCCGGCAGGATCGGCACCCGGCGCGCCAGGACGATGCTCGACGAGCTGCAGCGGCAGCTCGGCGAGGCTGAGGTGGGCCTCGGCCGGTTCGAGCTCGTCTTCGTCGGCGATGGCGCAGCCGACGAGCGTTCCGTTCGTGAGGCGGTCGCCGAGGCGGGTCTGCGCCGGGCCGCCGTCCGGTTCGTCGCGGCGCCGGGCTGCGACTATTATGAGCAGAAGAATCGCGGCGCGGAATCAGCGCGGGGCGACATCTTCCTGTTCCTCGACAGCGACGTTCTGCCCGAGCCCGGCTGGCTCGCGGGGCTGCTCGCACCCTTTGCCGACCCTTCGGTCTCGATCGTCGCAGGGACGAGCTTCATCGCGGTGGAGGGCCTCTATTCTGCGGCGATGGCGCTGGGCTGGATCTTCCCCGTACGCGGCGAGGGAGGGCCGCTCGCCCGCTCGCCGACCTTCTTCGCCAACAACGTCGCGTTCCGCGCCGACCTCTTCCGCCGCCATCCCTTTCCCCGATTGGGCCAGTATCGCGGCCAGTGCATCGCCTTGGCCGAGGAGCTGCGCGGCGCCGGCCAGATCATCTACATGAACCATGCCGCAGCGGTCTCGCATCCGGCGCCCGAAGGCCTAAGCGGGTTCGCGATCCGCGCGCTGCGCCGCGGCCACGACGAGACGGCGACGCTGCGCCGCCGTCAAAGGGCCGTGCTCCGAAACGGTTCCGCGGCGACGGCGCGGCAGCTCGCCGCGGCTTTCGCCAACGTCCGCAAGCGCCACCGCGAGGTCGGCCTCGGACCGGCGGGCGCGATCGCGGCGGGGGCGATCCTGCTCGCTTACTACGCTCTCCAACTTGCCGGCCTCGTCGCCGCCGCAATCGCGCCGTCTGCGGCGCGCCGCTGGCTCGTCGGCGCGCAGGCCCGGGAAGCCACTGCCCGCATCGCTGCAGCGAGAGGATGACAGAGCCCCGCCGCGGCGGCGTACCGCGAGGGTGCTAGCGGCAGACCCAGGCGCGCGCTGCCGCGACCTGGGAGTAAGGCTGGATCCGCGTCCAGTTGCTCGACGCGTCGCCGCGGCTCGCATCGGCCAGGACGGTCCCTGCCGCATCGAAGCTGGTCGTGCGCAGCGGGATGTGCAGGGCCTGGCCGCAGGACACCTTCCCCTGCATCATCTGGTGACGGACCCGGCCCGGCCCGCGGGGGCGCCGGACCTGGGACCTTTGCCACCGCAATCAGGGCCGGGACAGGAAGCGGAGGCGCGCGAGGTCACGGGGGCGACGCGGCGCCAGGGCTTCGACTGTCCGCATGCGTAGCGAATGTACATCGCGCCGCGCGCGGCCGGGGGGCGGTCTCGCGACGGGCGATAATAAGTGAGGAAAAGCAGATAATCGCCTCCGACATCCATGTGAAAGCTGCCGCTCGTCACCTCCTGGAACATGCGGATCTCGGGCCCGGGGCGTCCCTTGAACCGCCGGACGACGCGCAGGCGGTGCACGAGCACGGGCGAATATTCCCCCCAGCGGGCGCGCCATGCCGGCGAGGGCTCATCTTCGTGGACGCGCGTTTCCGCAATCACGGTGGCGCGAACGACGACGTCGGCCACCCGGTATTCGCGATCCACGGTGGAGCCCGAGCAGAGCGCGTGCGCGGGCGCTGCCGCCAGCAGGACCAGCGAGACCGCAAAAGCGTAGGCTAAGGGCCGCATGGCGCCGATGCTAGTGGTGCGATGCCGCCGATGCCAGTTCGAAGGAGTAGAAGCACAAAGGAGTGGGCATTGTAGAAGCCTTCCGCTCCGCTATGAGCCCCGTGGGCAGCGATAGCATATGAGGAAATGCGCCGGTTCGCCGGAAGAATGCGGGGCTCAGAACCCGCTCGCTGCCCAACCTCGATTCCAGCCGACGAACTCGGCGATCCTGCGGTTTCGCGGTCGTGATCGGACCCGTTGGAAAGATCGTACGACCCGGCTGCATGCCCGGCCTCACCTTCGTTCACGCATCCATCCGGCGCGCCGGCCGTTGAACCGCCGAACCCATTCGAAGGAGCAGTGGCATGGCCGATCTTAGCGGAATCAAAGCCCATATGGAGATCGTCGGCGCCGACGGGGTCCGGGTTGGAACCGTCGACGCGGTGGAGGGCGGCCGCATCAAGCTGGTCAAGGCCGACAGCGGCTCGCATGGCGGCCATCACCATTATCTTTCGGGCGGGCTCGTCGCCGGCATCGAGGGAGACACGGTCCGCCTTTCCGCCAATGGCGACGCCGCCGTGCTGCTCGAGGAAGAGAAAGGCGGCGAGGCGCTGGCGGACCGCAGCGCCTTCAACTGGAAGAATGCCGGCCTGGGCGCCGCCGCCGTCGGCCTCGTCGCCGCCGGTGCCGCTCTCTTCAGCCGCCGCCGCGGCGGACGCCGCGACGATTGAGGCACTTCGCTAGCGGCTTTTCCAGCCGAAGCAACGGACCGGAACGCCGGAGACCGGGTGCCTACCCTCGCCGAGCGCGGACAGGCCCGATTTTGTGTAGAAGCGCGCGGCCCGGCGGTTCGCCGCAGCCATGCGCAGGGTGAATCCCGCGGGCATGGCGCGCTTGGCGGCGTCGATGAGACTTGTTCCGACGCCGCACCCTTGCTCGCTCGGCAGCACGAAGATCTGGTCCAGCACGGCCTCGCGGGCCTTGATCGCCAGCATGCCGACGATGCGGCCGCAGCGCTCCGCGACGTAGAGCGCCCAGCCGGCGGCGAGCTCGCGATCGATCCTCTCACGCAGGTCGCCTAGCGACGGCATGGCGGCGGGAGCGCTCTCCATGTTCGCGGCGCTCCTGTGCCACGAAGCCGCGACGGCATCCAGATCGCCGCCGAGGGCGCGCCGCACGCAAATTCGGTCCGGCGACGGCTTTTGCCCGCTCCCGTTCATTCAAGACCGCTCTGCGCCTCGCGCCGGGGTGCCACCTCGGGTCCGAAGACGCTCATGCCGCCGTGAGCGTGGGAGCGCGCGCGTTCGTCGGCGAGATGCGCCTCCAGCGACAGACCCGACGCAGTCCGCTCCAGCCGGCGCGCCTGCTCGTCGAGACGGCGGATGGCGGCGAGCTTCTCTTCATTGCCGAGCCTGGCGGCCTCGATCGCGGACTTCAGCACGCCGATCGTCTTGTCGTAGACCTTGAGCGGGACGGGGAACGGGTGCCCGTCCTTTCCGCCATGGGCGAGCGAATAGCGGGCGGGGTCGGCGAAGCGGCACGGCGTGCCGTGGATCACCTCCGCGACCATGGCGAGCGAGCGGACGGTCCGCGCACCCACGCCGGGGACCTGCAGCAACGCGGCGAAATCCTTGGGTCCGGCATCGGCGGCGGCGGCGAGCGTGCCGTGGAGGCGGCGCAGGATGACGTCGCCGGAGCGGACGTCGTGGTGACCGGGCATGACCAGGTGGGGGAGCATCGGCGCGGCATCCGGGATTGCAGGGCCTCTCTCCAGCGCGGCGGCTTCGCGAGCGAGGCGCTCCGGACCGAGCGTCGCCAGCAGCTCGAGCTGCGCATCGCGGGAGGCGGCGGCGCGGCGGTCGGTGAGGTTGACGATCTCGCTGCGCCGACGTCCCTCGATCGCGGCGTGGGGCGCATCGACGAAGCTCTCCAGCCCCTCCGACAGCCAGTGATAGCGCCTGGCGGTGCGGCTGGCGCCGTTCATGCCCTGCTGGACGACGCTCCATTTGCCGTCGTCGCTGACGATGAAGCCGTGAATATAGAGATCGAAGCCGTCCTGGACGGCCGCCGAATCGACCTTGGCGACCAGCCGGCTGGCCTGTGCCAGAGCGAGCCCGTCGAACCCCGCACGTTCGCCCGCCGCGACCAGTTCCTGCGGCGTGGCGCGCGAGTGTCGGCCGCGGCCGCCGCAGACCTGGAGGCCGAGCTCGCCCGCCAGCGGCTCGAGCCCGCGCTTCAACGCGCCGATCACGCTCGTCGTGATCCCCGACGAATGCCAGTCCATGCCCATCACCGCCCCGAAGGACTGGAACCAGAAAGGGTGGGAGAGGCGCCGCAGCAGCTCGTCCCGGCCATAATGGTGCACGATCGCCTGGCTCATCACCGCGCCGAGCCGCGCCATGCGCTGGCCGAGCCAGGCCGGCACCCGGCCGCCGTGGAGCGGAAGATCGGCGCTGCCGCCGCGCTGAGCCAAGGGAACCTCCGACGGGAACAGAGACAGAACGTAACAGTCGCTGCCGCAATATGCCAGCGCTATCGCGGCCTCAGCGCGTCGCGAAGCCGGCGGCGGCGCAGCGGGGGTTCCTTGTCCGCTTCGCCCATCTTCATGATCTCCGCGCGAAGCTCGGCGCGCTTTTCGTGGATCGAGGCGATGACCGGCCCCATGGCGATGCCGAGATCGACCAGCACCGCTTCGGAGAGCTGGAGCGAGCTTTCCAGCGTCTCGGGGACCGCGTCCGTGGCGCCGGCGCGATACAGCTCGGCGGCATGGGCGGCGTCGCGGGCGCGGGCGACGATGGTGAGGGCCGGGCACCAGGCCCGCACCTTCTTGACCAGCCGCACGGTCAGCACGGGATTGTCCATGGTGAGGATCAGCGCGGAAGCGTGGCCGAGGTTGAGGCGATCGACCAGCTCCGGCCGCGAGACGTCCGCGAACAGGATCGGGAAGCCCTCGGCCCGGGCCGCCGCCACCGTATCGATGTTGGAGTCGACGGCGACGTAGCTGCGCCCGTGCGCGCGCAGCATCTCGGCGACGAGGCGCCCGACGCGGCCGAAACCGATCACCACCGCAGCCGGCGCCTCCTCGCCGGGAGAGATGGCGGGAATGTCGTCGTCGCTCATCGCCACTCGCCGCCCGGCGAGGCGCCCGAGCTGGCCGAGCAGCGGCGTGATGGTGAGACCGATCGCGGTCACGATCTGCCAGAAGGCGGCGGTCTCGCCGCTGATCAGCTGCGCGGCGGAAGCGGCGCCGAGCACGATCAAGGTGGTTTCGGACGGCGAGGCCATCAGCACGCCGGTTTCGACCGCGACGGTGCCGCGCGCGCCTTCGAGACGAAGGAGCGCGGCGGTGACGATGGCCTTCAGGACCACGACGGCGAGGACGGCGCCGACGACGTTCAACCAGTCGGCCGCGATTCGCGCAAGGTCGATGCTCATCCCGACGGTGATCAAAAAGACGCCCAAAGCGAGGCCGCGGAAGGGGGCCGTGATCACCTCGACCTCGTTGTGATATTCGGTCTCGGCGATGAGGACGCCGGCGAGCAGCGCGCCCATCACCGGCGACAGGCCGACCGCAGTCGTCGCGAGGCTGGCGACGATGACGACGAGGAGGCTGGCAGAGAGGAACAGCTCCGGGCTTTTGGTGCGCGCCGCCTGTGCGAACAGGCGCGGGAGCAGAATCCGCCCCCCGACCAGCATCAGGACGATGGTGACGCCGCCGAGCGCCAGCGTATCGGCGAGGCCGCCGAGTCCGCCGGCGGCATGCGGCGCCATCGCGCCGAGCAGGAAGAGGATCGGGACGATCGCCACGTCCTCGAACAGCAGCATGCCGAGCGCCGAGCGGCCGACGTCGCTCGTCGTCCCGACGAGCGGAAGGACGATCGCGGTCGAGGACAGTGCCAGAGCGAGGCCCAGCGCGACCGCTCCGCCGCCGCTTTCGCCGCCGAGATAGACGACGAACGCAAGAAGGCCCGCCGAGACGGCGAGCTCCGCCGCTCCGACTCCGAAGACCAGGCGGCGCATGCCCCAGAGGCGCCGGAAGCTGAGCTCGAGGCCGATCGAGAAGAGGAGAAGCGTGACGCCGAATTCCGCGAAGGGCTCGATCGAGTGGATGTTCGAGATGGTGAGATAATGGAGCCAGGGCTGCTCGTCCGTCATCGCGCCCAGGCCCGACGGGCCGACCAGCAGACCGATCAGGATGAAGCCGATGACCGGGCTGATGCGGAAACGGGCGAAGGCGGGAATGACGATCCCCGCCGCGCCGAGAATGACGAGCGCGTCGCTGAGGCCGGAGGTGCTGAATTCTTCTGGGGCCATATTGCCTTTATGCGGCTCGCCCTGCGATTGTCACCCGCATGGGGGACGCAAAAGCGAGCGATCTCGCGATCGTCGGCGGCGGACCGGCGGGGATGGTGGCCGGGCTGCTCTTCGCGCGGGCGGGCGTGTCCGTGACCGTGCTGGAGAAGCATGGCGACTTCCTGCGCGATTTCCGCGGCGACACGGTGCATCCCTCGACGCTCAGGATCTTCCACGAGCTCGGGCTGCTCGAACGGCTGCTCGAGCGGCCGCACGACAGGGTCCGCAGCATCGGCGCCTGGGTCGGGGACTGCGAGCTCGAAATCGCCGACTTCTCGGCCTTCGACCCGCGCTGGAACTTCATCGCGATGATGCCGCAATGGCATTTCCTCGATTTCGTCGCCGACGAGGCGCGGCGCTACCCGCACTTCCGCCTGCTCATGGAGGCTGAAGCCTTCGCGCTTCTGCGCGACGAGGGCAGGGTGGGCGGCGTTCGCTACCGCTCGGGAGGAGGGGAGCGCGAGCTGCGCGCGAGGCTGGTGATCGCTTGCGACGGGCGCCGTTCGGTGCTGCGCGAGGAGGCCGCGCTACCGCTGCGCTCGTTCGGCGCGCCGATGGACGTCTTCTGGTTCCGCATCCCAAAAGCGCGGACGGCGGTTAACGAGTCGACGGGCGTGATCGTCGCGGGGCGGATCATGGCGCTGATCGACCGCGGCGACTATTGGCAGTGCGCCTATGTCTTCGCCAAGGGTACGGCCGACGAGGTCCGCGCCCGGGGCCTCGAGCGCTTCCGCGCCGACGTCGCCGCCACCGCCCGCAACATCGGTCTCGACGTGGCCGCGATTCGGAGCTGGGACGAGGTCAAGCTGCTCACCGTCGCGCTCGACCGGCTCGATCGCTGGCACGCGCCGGGGCTGCTCGTCATCGGCGACGCGGCCCATGCCATGTCTCCGATCGGGGGCGTCGGCATCAACGTCGCGGTCCAGGATGCGGTCGCGGCCGCCAATGTACTGGCAGGGCCGATGGCGTCGGGCGCCGATCCCGATCCGCTCCTCGAGAAGGTGCAGAAACGGCGCCTCCCGGCGGTGCGGCTGATCCAGGGCTTCCAGGACGCGGCGCAGCGCCGGGTCGTGAGCCGCCTCCTCGAGCGGCAGGAGGGGCCGTTGACGCCCGCTGTGCCGCTGCGCCTGCTCGACCGCTTCAAATGGCTGCGCCGGCTGCCCGCCGCCTTCATCGGTTTCGGCTACAAGGCGGAGCGTGTTTCCTCCCCGTCGGCGGAGCCGAGGGGGAGGAGCTAGCCTTCGGCCATCGCCTTTTCGAGATTGGCGCGGATCGCCTCGAAGAACTGCTCGGTGGTCATCCAGGCCTGGTCGGGCCCGATCAGGATGGCGAGGTCCTTGGTCATCCGGCCCTGCTCGACCGTCTCGATACAGACCCGCTCGAGCGTCTCGGCGAAGCGGGTGACCTCGGGCGTGCCATCGAACTTGCCGCGATATTTGAGACCGCCGGTCCAGGCGAAGATCGAGGCGATCGGATTGGTCGAGGTCGCCTTGCCCTGCTGGTGCATGCGGTAGTGGCGGGTGACGGTGCCGTGCGCCGCCTCCGCCTCGACGGTCTTGCCGTCGGGCGTCATCAGAATCGAGGTCATCAGGCCCAGTGAGCCGAAGCCCTGGGCGACCTGATCGGACTGGACGTCGCCGTCGTAATTCTTGCAGGCCCAGACGAACTTGCCGCTCCACTTGAGCGCGGACGCGACCATGTCGTCGATCAGGCGGTGCTGATATTCGATGCCCAGATCAGCGAATTTCGCCTTGAAATCGCTCTCGAATATCTCCTCGAAAATATCCTTGAAGCGGCCGTCATAGGCCTTGAGGATGGTATTCTTGGTCGAAAGATAGACCGGCCACTGCCGGTCGAGGCCGTAATTGAAGCAGGCGCGGGCGAAGTCCCTGATCGATTCGTCGAGATTGTACATGCCCATGGCGACGCCGGAGCCGGGATAGTCGAACACTTCGTGCTCGATCGTCTCGCCGCTCTCGCCTTGCCATTTGATGGTGAGCTTGCCGGGCCCGGGCACCAGGAAGTCGGTCGCCTTATACTGGTCGGCGAAGGCGTGGCGGGCGACGACGATCGGGTCGGTCCAGCCCGGGATCAGCCGCGGCACGTTCTCGATCACGATCGGCTCGCGGAAGACGACGCCGCCCAGGATGTTGCGGATCGTGCCGTTCGGCGACTTCCACATCTTCTTGAGCCCGAACTCCTCGACCCGGGCCTCGTCGGGCGTGATCGTCGCGCATTTGACGCCGACACCGTGCTGCTTGATCGCTTCGGCGGATTCGACGGTGACGCGGTCGTCGGTCGCGTCGCGATTTTCCATGCCGAGATCGTAATAGAGCAGCTCGACGTCGAGATAGGGGAGGATCAGACGCTCGCGGATCCACTGCCAGATGATTCGGGTCATCTCGTCGCCGTCGAGCTCGACGACCGGGTTTGCGACTTTGATCTTGGCCATCCGCGGTCCGCTTCCTCGTGTCTCTAATGGGATTGGCCGGGCGTGTAGGCGGAGCGGAGCATCGGATCAACCGGCGCCCGGGCCGGGCCGTATCTGTTGTTTCGCCGGGTCGCACCGCCTAAAGACCCGGCATGCCTTCACTCGAAAAGCCGGACATCGTCACGACGAACGTCCGCTACCGCATGCCGAGCGTCCATCCCGAAGGCCGCAAGTTCGTCGTCATCGCAGCGACGATCGCGGCGATCTTCTGGTTCCTCATCGACTGGGACTGGATCGGCTGGGTGATGGCGGGCGTGACCTTGTGGGTCGCCGCCTTCTTTCGCGACCCGATCCGGACGACGCCGAAGGGCGAGGGACTGATCGTCGCACCGGCCGACGGCATGGTGACGATGATCACCAGCTTGCCGCCGCCGCGCGAGCTCCAGGGCGGCGAGGACGGCCTGGGCGAGGACCCGGTGGTGCGCGTTTCGATTTTCATGAGCGTCTTCGACGTCCACATCAACCGGACGCCGATCGCGGGCGTCGTCACCCGCATCGTCTACATCGCGGGCAAGTTCCTCAACGCCGACCTCGACAAAGCGAGCGAGGACAATGAGCGCCAGCACTTCATCGTCCAGGCGGATGACGGCTCGCGCGTCGGCTTCACCCAGATCGCCGGCCTCGTCGCACGCCGGATCGTGCCCTGGGTCAAGACCGGCGACCGGGTCGAGACGGGCCAGCGCGTCGGCCTGATCCGCTTCGGCAGCCGCGTCGACGTCTATCTTCCCGCCGACACTTCCTCGCTCGTCCTGCTCGGGCAGCGGACGGTCGCCGGCGAGACGCCGATCGCCCGCATCGGCCAAAGCGAGCTGATCGAGGGCGTTGCCCAGTGAGCCCCCCGGGCCGCGATCTGCCGGCCCGGCGCGGCATACCCTTGCGCGCGATCGTCCCCAATGCGGTGACCGCTCTGGCCTTGTGCACGGGCCTTACCGGCGTGCGCTTCGCCATTGCCGGCGAATGGGCCTATGCCGTCTATGCGGTGGTCGCCGCGGGGGTGCTCGACGGGCTCGACGGCCGCATCGCGCGGGCATTGAAGGGGCAGAGCAAGTTCGGCGCAGAGCTCGACTCGCTGTCGGACGTGATCGCCTTCGGCGTCTCGCCGGCGATCATCCTCCATCTCTGGTCGCTCCAGCACTGGCCGCGGATCGGGTGGCTGTTCGCATTGTCCTACGCCGTCTGCATGGCGCTGCGCCTGGCTCGCTTCAACGCCCGCATCGATGCCGAGGACCAGCCGCACAAGTCGGCCGGCTTCCTCACCGGCGTCCCCGCGCCGGCCGGTGCCGGACTGATGTTGCTGCCGCTCATTCTGTGGATCGCGAGCGATCGCGAGCTTGACTGGCTGCGCGACTACCGGCTGGTCGCGCCCTGGGCGGCGCTGATCGCCTTTCTCGCCATATCGAGCCTGGCGACCTTCTCCTGGACGTCGCTGCGCCTGCGCCGCAACGTCCGCTTCGAGGCGATCGTCGTCATCGCGTTGCTCGGCGGCGCGCTGGTGACGGCACCGTTCGAGACGCTGAGCGTCGTCGCGATCCTCTATCTGGCGATGATTCCGGTGAGCGTGCTCAGCTATGCGCGGGTCAGGCGGCGGCGCGCCGCATTGGCGAGCGCGGGACCGAGACCGTGGCCGGCACGGACCGGCGAGCCCGGCTCGGCATCGGACGGCCCATAAAGGCCGCGACCATGTCGCCCCAATTCTCGCGGAGCGTCATGTGAAGGAGGGCCGCGAGCCCGACCAGAAGGCCGGCGAAAAACAGGACCGCGATGAGCTGAACCATGGGTAGACCCCTGCCGCTTACGTGGATCAAGAACGTTCCAAATTCGAAATCGATCCACAGCCCGTTGAAACTGCTGCATGTTCGTGCTGCGTTCTTGCGGGAGGCGCTTGATTTCGCAGCCGGCGCGGTCTAGATGCGCGCCCATTCCACATGCGGAGCCACCATACCGGTGCTCAGGACCTGGTCCCGAGTTCTCGGCCCCGCAGAGGCATAACCGGAAGGAGAAACCACCATGGCGTCCAACGCCGCGGCGCCTGCTGGCGTCAGCATGCAGGCACTGCTCGAGGCCGGAGCGCATTTCGGCCACCAGACCCATCGCTGGAACCCGAAGATGAAGCCGTACATCTTTGGCGACCGCAACGGCGTCCACATCATCGATCTGTCGCAGACCGTGCCGTTGTTCGCGCGCGCGCTCGATTTCGTCCGCCAGGCGGTCGCTTCGGGCGGCAAGGTCCTGTTCGTCGGCACCAAGCGCCAGGCGCAGGATCCGATCGCGGAATCCGCCCGCCGCTCGGGCCAGCATTTCGTCAACCATCGCTGGCTGGGCGGCATGCTCACCAATTGGAAGACGATCTCGGGCTCGATCAAGCGCTTCAAGAGCCTCGAGGAGCAGCTTTCCGGCGACACGGCCGGCCTCACCAAGAAGGAAGTCCTCCAGCTCACCCGCGAGCGCGACAAGTTCGAAGCCTCGCTCGGCGGCATCCGCGACATGGGCGGTCTTCCCGACGTCATCTTCATCGTCGACGCCAACAAAGAGGAGCTGGCGATCAAGGAAGCCAATGTCCTCGGCATTCCGGTGATCGCGATTCTCGATTCGAACGCCAGCCCGCAGGGCGTCGCCTTTCCGGTTCCCGGCAATGACGATGCCAGCCGCGCCATCCGCCTCTATTGCGACGCGATCGCCGAGGCGGTGCTCGCCGGCAAGACGGGCGGCGCCGCCTCGCGCGGCGAGGATGTCGGTGCGATGGACGAGCCGCCCGCCGAAGCGGCGCTGGCCGAGGCTTGATTCGCCGCACTGGGCTCCTGCGAAAGCCGGAGCCTGGTCACCACTTCGGATTCTGGCCTCCCGCGTGCGCGGGAGCACATCAACGTGAGGACATTGAAATGGCTGAGATCACGGCCGCGACCGTCAAGGAACTGCGCGAGCGCACCGGCGCCGGCATGATGGACTGCAAGAAGGCGCTCGGCGAGACCGGCGGCGACATGGAAGCGGCGATCGACTGGCTGCGCACCAAGGGTCTCGCCGCCGCCGCCAAGAAGGCCGGCCGCACCGCCGCCGAGGGGCTGGTCGGCGTTTCCGTCGCCGGCAATCGCGGCGCAGTCGTCGAGGTCAATTCCGAGACCGACTTCGTCGCCAAGAACGAGCAGTTCCAGGAGTTCGTGCGCACCGTCGCCGGCCTCGCCGTCGCCGGCGTCGGGACGGTCGAGGGGCTGCTCGCCGCGAACTGGCCGTCGGGCGGCACCGTCCAGGAGAAGCTCAACGCCAATATCGCGACGATCGGCGAGAACCAGTCGCTCCGCCGCTCGGCGGTGCTGCAGGTGCCCGAGGGCGTCGTCGTCTCCTACGTGCACAATTCCGCCGCGCCCGGCCTCGGCAAGATCGGCGTCCTCGTCGCGCTCGAAAGCGCCGGCGATGCGGAGCGCCTCAGCGCGCTCGGCAAGCAGCTCGCCATGCACATCGCGGCGGCCAATCCGCAGGCGCTGACCGGCGACGAGCTCGACCCCTCGACGATCGAGCGCGAGCGCGCGATCGCGACCGAGAAAGCGGGTGAGAGCGGCAAGCCGGCCAATATCGTCGAGAAAATGGTCGAGGGGGCGATCGCCAAGTTCCGCAAGGAGAATGCGCTGATGAGCCAGCTCTTCGTCATCGACAACAAGACGAAGATCGAGGACGTCGTCGCCGCCGAGGCCAAGGCCATCGGCTCTCCCGTCGCGCTCAATGCCTATGTCCGCTTCCAGCTCGGCGAAGGCATCGAGAAGAAGGAAAGCGACTTCGCGGCCGAGGTCGCAGCGGCATCGGGGATCGGCGCGAAGCCCGAGCCGGCCGACGCCTAAGCCGCTTGGCACGGTGGCGCGCCCTTATTAAGGTGCGCCACCTTCCCCTTCCTCTCGCGAACGGACCGACGAGCCTTATGCCGCGCCCGCGCTTCAACCGGATCCTCCTCAAGCTTTCCGGCGAGGCGTTGATGGGCGACGAATCGTTCGGGATCGACCCGGCGACCACGACCCGGATGGCGGAAGAGATCGCCCAGGCCAAGGCGGCGGGCTACGAAGTCTGCCTGGTCGTCGGCGGCGGCAACATCTTCCGCGGCCTCGCCGGCGCCGCCCGCGGCTTCGACCGCTCGACGGGCGATTATATGGGCATGCTCGCGACCGTCATGAATGCGCTCGCCATGCAGAACGCGCTGGAGAAGATCGGCGTCGACACGCGCGTCCTGTCGGCGATCCCGATGGCAACGGTGTCCGAGCCCTATATCCGCCGCCGCGCGGTCCGGCACATCGAGAAGGGGCGGGTGGTGATCTTCGCCGCCGGCACCGGCAATCCCTATTTCACCACCGACACCGCCGCCGCATTGCGGGCGGCGGAGATGAACTGCGACGCTTTGTTCAAGGGTACGTCCGTAGACGGCATCTACGACGCCGATCCGAAGAAGAAGGAAGGCGCCCGCCGCTACGAGAGCCTCTCCTTCCAGCGAGTCCTGGCGGACGATCTCAAGGTGATGGACGCAAGCGCAGTGGCGCTCTGCCGCGACAACAATATCCCGATCGTCGTCTTCAACATCCGCGAGCAGGGCAATCTCGCCCGCGTGCTCTCGGGCGACGGGACGGCGACGATCGTCATGAACGAGGGAGGGAATGATGCCGGCCTATGACAAGGCGGATCTCCAGCGCCGGATGCACGGCGCCGTCGAGGCGCTGAAGCACGATCTCGCCGGGCTCCGCACCGGGCGCGCCTCGACGGCCCTGCTCGAGCCGATCCATGTCGAGGTCTACGGGGCCAACATGCCGCTCAACCAGGTCGCGACCATCTCGGCGCCCGAGCCGAGGATGCTCTCCGTCCAGGTCTGGGACCGGGGCAATGTCGGCGCGGTGGAACGGGCGATCCGCTCTTCGGGCATCGGCCTCAATCCGATCAGCGAGGGCCAGACCCTGCGGCTTCCCATCCCCGACCTCACCGAGGAGCGCAGGAAGGAGCTCGCCAAGCTTACCCACCAATATGCCGAAAAGGCGCGCATCGCCGTCCGCAACGTCCGCCGCGACGGTATGGATTCGCTGAAGCTGGACGAGAAGAAGCACGAGATCAGCGAGGACGAGCGCAAAAGGCTCGAGACCGAAGTCCAGAAGCTGACCGATGAGACGATCCGGGAGATCGACGCCGCCATGGCCGCCAAGGAGAAGGAAATCCTCCAGAAGTGAGCGCAGGGCCGGCGAGCCTCGAAGCGCGAGCGGCGGGCGGAGGCACGTCCGCGGTGCCGCGCCACGTCGCGATCATCATGGACGGGAACGGCCGCTGGGCGAAGGCAAGGGGGCTGCCGCGCGCCGCCGGCCACCGCCAGGGCGCCGAAGCTGCCCGCAAGGTTCTGCGCGCGGCCGGAGAGGCAGGCGTCGAATGCCTCACCCTTTACGCCTTTTCCTCGGAGAATTGGCGGCGGCCCGAGGCCGAGGTGAGCGACCTCATGGGGCTCCTGCGGCTGTACATCGGCCGCGAGCTCGATTCGCTCCACCAGGAAGGCGTCCGGATCAAGATCATCGGCGATCACGGTGCCTTCTCGCCGGACACGGCGCGAATGGTCGACGCGGCCGTCGCGAGGACCGCCGGCAATCGCCGCATGACGCTCGCCGTCGCGCTCAATTACGGCTCGCGCAACGAGCTGGTTCAGGCGGTCCGGGCCCTCGCAGCGCGGACCGCGGCGGGGGAAATAAAGCCGGATGCGATCGACGAGGCCATGATCGAGGCGTCGCTCGACACGTCCGATCTGCCGCCGCTCGACCTGCTCATCCGGACGTCGGGCGAGCAGCGGCTGTCCAACTTCCTGCTCTGGCAGTCGGCCTATGCCGAATTGCTGTTCGTCGACACGCTGTGGCCCGACTTCGACGGAGACGGGCTGCGCGCCGCGCTCGCCCAATATGCCGCGCGCGAGCGCCGCTACGGAGGATTATGAGCGAGACCGCCCCCGCGCCGCCGAGCAATTCGGATCTGCCGGCACGCTTCACGGCCGCCATCGTCATGGTCGCGGTCGCGATCGCCGCCATCTATTTCGGCGGCTGGCCGTTCCGTCTTCTCGCCGCCGCCGCCGCAGGCGTGATGATCGCCGAGTGGGCCGGGATGCACCGTCTCGGCAAAGGCTGGCGCTGGATCGGCGCGATCGCTCTCGCGCTCGTCCTGCTCGCCGCCGCGCAGTGGCTCTATCCGGTCGGCGAAGTCGATGAGGTCGGCGGCATCGAGGCGATTGCAGGAGACAGCTTCACGCCGATGTGGCGCGGCTTCGGCCTTGTCGCGGCGCTTGCCGTCCTGTTCGGGCTCGCCACGCGGCGGCTGAGCATGGGCTGGGGCATGCTCTACATCGGCATTCCCGCCTTCGCGCTGATGGTGCTGGAATGGGCCCGCTTCGACCTCGTCTTCTGGCTGATGCTGGTCACCTGGGCGACCGACATCTTCGCGTATTTCGCCGGCCGCGCGATCGGCGGCCCGAAGCTTGCGCCGCGCATCAGCCCGAACAAGACCTGGGCGGGGTTGATCGGGGGCATGGCAGGCGCCGCGGTGGTCGGCGCGGTCGCCGCCTGGCTGTTCGAGCTCGATCCGATCTTCACGTTCGCCGGCGCGCTGATGGGGCTCGTCGCGCAGCTCGGCGACCTCTACGAGAGCAGGGTCAAGCGCCGGCTCGGCGTCAAGGACAGTGGCACGATCCTGCCGGGCCATGGCGGCGTCCTCGATCGGCTCGACGGGTTGCTGCCGGTGGTCCTCGTCACCCTGATGCTGCTGCTCGTCATCCTCGGCGCATTGTGACCCGACGCAAGACCGTCACCATTCTCGGCGCGACCGGGTCCGTCGGGCGATCGACGCTCGATCTCATCCTTCGCCAGCCGGAACGGTTCGAGGTGCTCGCGCTGACCGCGCACAGCGACGTCTCCGGCCTTGCCGAAGCGGCGCGGCGGGTCGGGGCCCGCCAAGCGGTGATCGCGGACGAGGCGCTTCTCGGCGCGCTGGAGGATGCGCTGGAGGGGAGCGGCGTCGCGGCGCGCGGCGGAGCGGAAGCGGTGATCGAGACCGCAGGCGGCGGCGCCGACTGGACGATGGCAGCGATCGTCGGCTGCGCCGGCTTGAAGCCGGTCATGCGGGCGCTGGAAGGCGGCGGCACCATCGCCCTCGCCAACAAGGAGCCGCTCGTCTCTGCGGGGCATCTGATGACCGAGGCGGCCGCGGCGAGCGGCGCCGTCCTGCTTCCCGTCGACAGCGAGCACAATGCGATCTTCCAGTGCTTCGACCGCGCCCGCCCCGAAACGGTCAGCCGGATCATTCTGACCGCGAGCGGCGGCCCGTTTCGTGAGAAGACCCTCGAGGAAATGGGCCGCGCCACCGCCGCCGAAGCCGTCGCGCATCCGAACTGGTCGATGGGCGCGAAAATCTCGGTCGATTGCGCGACTCTGATGAACAAGGGCCTCGAGCTCATCGAGGCCTTCCATCTGTTCCCGCTCGATGTCGACGGCTTCGACGTCGTCATCCATCCGCAATCGGTGATCCATAGCCTCGTCGAATATGTCGACGGATCGGTGCTGGCCCAGCTCGGCGCACCCGACATGCGCATTCCGATCGCTCATACGCTGGCCTATCCGGAGCGGATGGCGACGCCTTGCCAGCGGCTCGATCTCGTGGCGATCGGCAAGCTCGATTTCGAGGCGCCCGATCCCGATCGTTTCCCGGCTCTGGGAATCGCGCGCCTTGCCCTTGCCGAAGGCGGAGCGAAGCCGGCAATCCTCAATGCCGCCAACGAGATAGCGGTGGCATCCTTCCTTGAAGATGGCATCGGCTTCCTCGATATAGCGTCTGTAGCCAGCGAGACGCTGGCTGGTTATGCTCCGCCCGTGCCGCGATCGATCGAAGAGGTGCTGGAGGTCGACCGGGAGGCGCGCGCCATCGCCGCCCGGATGCTGAAAAGGTTCGCCCGCTGATGCAGTCCGCCTCGATGCCGTTCACGATCCTCGCCTTCCTGCTGGTGATCGGGCCGCTCATCTTCATCCATGAGATGGGCCATTATCTGGTTGGTCGCTGGTTTCGGGTGAAGGCGGAGACCTTCTCGATCGGCTTCGGCCGCGAGATCGGCGGCTGGACGGACAAGAGGGGGACGCGCTGGAAGGTCGGCTGGCTTCCGCTCGGCGGCTACGTCAAGTTCAAGGGCGACATGAACCCGGCGAGCGTCGCCGACCCGGCCTGGCTGGCGCTGCCGGCCGAGGAGCGCAACGAGACCTTCCAGGCCAAGCCCGTCTGGCAGCGCTTCTTGATCGTGTTCGCAGGTCCCGCGATCAACTTTCTCTTCGCGATCCTCATCTTCGCCGTTCTCTTCGCGCTGATGGGCCAGCCGCGCACGCCGCCCGTCGTCGGCACGGTGATGCCGCAGTCGGCGGCCGCCGCAGCCGGCATCCGGACGGGGGACCGGATCGAGCGGATCGCGGGACGGGAGGTGGGCCGGTTCGAGGACATAACCAACATCGTCATCATCCGCCCGGAGCAGCCGCTGGAGATCGAGCTCGTGCGCGGCGGCCAGGCGCTGACCGTGACGGCGACGCCGCGCTCCGAGCTCGAGCGCGACCGCTTCGGCAACGAATTCCGCCGAGGGCTGCTCGGCATCCGCCCGGGCAATCCGGTGGTCGAGGACCTGCCCTGGTACCGGCTCCCGGGCGCCGCCGTTTCGCATACGGCCGACACCGTCGTGATGATGGTGGAAACCCTCGGTCAGGTGATCAGCGGACGCCGCTCGGTCAAGGAATTGGGCGGACCCCTCAAGATCGCGCAATTTTCGGGTCAGCAGGCCACGCTCGGCCTGATCCCGTTCTTCGTCTTCATGGCGATGGTCTCAATTAACTTGGGGTTCATCAACCTCTTGCCAATCCCTCTCCTGGATGGCGGACACCTGCTGTTCTACACGATCGAGGGAGTGAGGCGGAAACCTCTCAAGCCGGAGACCCAGGAGTGGGCGTTCAGGACCGGCCTGGCCGCACTGCTCGCGTTGATGATCTTCGTGACGTTCAACGACCTGGCGTCTTTTGGCCTCTTCCAGAGGCTTGGCGGGTTGATCGGCTGACCGTGTTGGGGCAGGGCTGACCTACAGGACCACGGCCGATTTTACAGGGACGGCCCAATTTTCAGCGGGGACGCGTGACAGCGAACATGGCAATATCGAACCGGCGTCGGCTGTATGCCGCGCTTCTCGTCGGCACCGTCCTCGGCGGCATCGCAACGCCCGCTTCGGCTCAGGGCGCCGCGCAGCAGCCGGCTGCGACCCAGCCTGCCGCGCAGGACGCGCCGGTGCTGACGACGGCTCAGCCGGCCCAGACCATCCGCACCATCCGCGTCACCGGCAACCAGCGTCTCGAGCCCGAGACGGTCGTCTCCTACAGCGGCCTGCGCCCGGGCCAGGCCTATACCGGCGAGACGCTCGACGACGCGCTGCGCCAGATGCTCGCCACCGAGCTATTCGCGGACGTCCAGATCGCGGGCGGCGGCACCGGCGACATCGAGCTCCAGGTCCGCGAGAATCCGGTCATCAACCGCATCGTCCTCGAGGGCAACCGCCGCATCAAGGACGACAAGATCACCCCGGAGATCCGTCTCGCGCCGCGCCAGATCTTCACGCGCTCGCGCGCCCGCGCCGACGTCGCCCGGATCGTCGAGCTCTATCGCCGCCAGGGCCGCTTCGGCGCCACCGTCGAGCCGCAGATCATCCAGCTCGACCAGAACCGCGTCGATGTCGTGTTCGAGATCAACGAAGGGCCGCGCTCGAAGGTGCGGCGCATCAACATCATCGGCAACGAGCAATATGGCGACGGCCGCCTGCGCGGGGAGATGTATACGCAGGAAGCCGCATTCTACCGCATCTTCTCGTCCGCCGACACCTACGATCCGGACCGTCTCGCCGCCGACCAGCAGAAGCTGAGGCAGTTCTACCTGACCGAAGGCTATGCGGATTTCCGCGTCGTCTCGGCCGTCGCAGAGCTCACGCCCGACCGGCGCGACTTCATCATCACCTACGTGGTCGACGAAGGCCCGCGCTACCGCTTCGGCGAGGTCACCGTCGAGAGCAACATCCGCGACTTCCGGGCGGTGGATCTCCAGCGCACGCTGCCGATGCAGGCCGGCGACGTCTACAATGCGCGGCTCGTCGAGGACACGATCACTCGCCTCAACGAGACGGCCGGCCTGTTCGGCTACGCCTTCGCGGACGTTCGGCCGCGCTACGAGCGCAACGCCGAGAACCAGACGATGTCGGTGACCTTCCAGGTCGCCGAGGCGCCGCGCGTCTATGTCGAGCGGATCAACATCAACGGCAACACCGCGACCCGCGACGAGGTCATCCGCCGCGAGTTCCGTCTCGCCGAGGGCGACCCGTTCAACTCGATCCGCGTCCGCCGCTCGCGCGATCGCATCCAGTCGCTCGGATTCTTCCAGGAAAATCTGGAGATCAACCAGGAGCAGGGCTCCGGCCCCGACCGCGTCGTCCTGGGCGTCGACGTCGAGGAGCGTTCGACCGGCGAGCTGCAATTGTCGGCGGGCTTTTCCAGCCTCGAGCGGTTCCTCGTCAACCTGTCGATCCGACAGCGCAATTTCCGCGGCCTCGGCCAGGAACTGCGCGCCGCGGTCAATTATTCGAGCTATTCGAAGTCCGCGGAGATCGGCTTCACCGAGCCCTATCTGTTCGACCGCAACATCGCCGTGGGTTTCGATATCTACCGGCGCGATTTCAACAGCTTCAACTTCTTCGGCAACGAGCGCCAGACCACCTATTCGCAGGTCCAGACCGGCGGCCAGATCCGCGCCGGCATCCCGCTCACCGAGCGCATCTCGATGGCGCTGCGCTATTCCTTGAGCTACGATCAGGTGAGCCTCGCCGAGGAACTCTTCTTCCGCACCCTCCCGGACGGCACCACCGAGTGCGACCCGTTGATCGCCGGCCGCTATCTGTGCGACGCGATCGGCAACCGCCTTACCTCGACCGCCGGCTATTCCCTGGTCTACGACACGCTCAACAACCGGCTGCGGCCGACGGCGGGCTCGCGCTTCCTCATCAGCCAGGACTTCGCCGGCCTCGGCGGCGACGTCCATTATCTGCGCACCCGCCTAAGCGGCGCCCGCTACTGGGACCTCGGCAACAATTTCATCTTCTCGGCGACGATCGAGGGCGGCTACATCCACAGCTTCGACGACGGCGCGCCGGGCGTCGATCCGGTCCGGCTGATCGACCGCTTCTTCCTCGGCGAGCCCCAGATCCGCGGCTTCGACATT
This sequence comes from Allosphingosinicella sp., assembly GCA_036386475.1. GTDB lineage: Bacteria > Pseudomonadota > Alphaproteobacteria > Sphingomonadales > Sphingomonadaceae > Allosphingosinicella. The sequence continues at coordinate 153,678 of DASVVQ010000020.1, forward strand.
CGCGGCGTCGGCCCGCGCGTCCAGCGCACTCCCTATGAGCTGGACCCCCAGGGCAATCCCGTGCTCGTCACCGACCGCCGCCAGATCGTCGACGACGCGCTCGGCGGCCGCGCTTATTATGTCGGCCGCGCCGAGGTCCAGATCCCGCTCGGCGACAGCGCCCGCGAGCTCGGCCTCAGGCCCTCCGTGTTCGTAGACGTCGGCGCGCTCTGGGGGGTACGCCGGCCGAACCTGCTCGATCTGCCGCCGGGCCATCCCGACCTCATCCGGCCCATCCTCACCGCCGACGGGCTGCGCCAGTGCGCGACCGCGGCCGGCGTGATCACCCCGATCCAGAGCGGCCAGTCCTGCCCGACCGGGCAGACGCTGGTGGCCAGCGAGATCGCCCCGTTCACGGAGCGCTTCCTCGGCGACTCGCCGAGCCCGCGCCTGTCGATCGGCTTCGGAGTCAATTGGAATTCGCCGTTCGGTCCGTTCCGGGTCGACATCGCTCACGCCCTCCTCAGCCAGGAAGGCGACGACACCAAGCTGTTCAGCTTCAACGTAGGGACCGCATTCTGATGAAGAATTTCCTTTTCGCCGCCGCCTTGGCGCTTTCGATCGCCGTGCCGACGGCCGCGCCCGCGCAGCGCACGCCCAATGCCATGGTCGTCATCGTCGACACCGACCGCATCTACCGCGAGTGCACGGCCTGCCGCGCCGCCCAGGCACAGCTCCAGGGCCTCGGCAACCAGCTCCAGCAGCGCGCCCAGGCGCTCGGCCAGCCGCTCGAAACCGAGCTCCAGTCCATCCAGCAGGCGGCTGCCGCGGCGCGCAACACGACCGGCGCAGCGCGCACGACTGCCGAGACCCAGCTCCAGGCCCGTGCGCAACGACTCGAGCAGCAGCGCAGCGCGGCGCAGCAGGAGCTTGGCCGGATGGAGCAGAATCTGCGCTCGACCCAGGCCAACGTGATCCAGCAGATCAACGCCCGGCTCAACCCGATCATCACCCAGGTGATGACCCAGCGCGGCGCCAATCTCGCCGTCGACGTCAGCGCGACTCTGGCCCATTCCGGCGCGCTCAACGTGACCGACCAGGTGCTCCAGCTGCTCAATGCGCAGCTCCCCTCGGTCAACGTGGCGCCGCTGCCGCAGACGCAGCAGCCCCAGCAGCCCCAGCCCGGCCGCTGATGAGCGAGACGCGCAGCGCCGCCGCCCCGTTCGACATCAAGCGGGTGATGGCGGCGCTGCCGCATCGCTACCCGATGCTCCTCGTCGATCGGGTCGAGGAGCTCGTTCCCGACGAACGCATCGCCGCGATCAAGGCGGTGACGATCAACGAGCCCTTCTTCCAGGGCCATTTTCCGGGCCGTCCGATCATGCCCGGCGTGCTGATCGTCGAGGCGCTCGCCCAGGCGGCGGGGGTGCTCGCCGTCGAGTCGCTCGGTCTCGCCGGTTCCGGAAAGCTCGTCTATTTCATGGCCATCGACGGCGCCAAGTTCCGCGCCCCGGTCGAACCCGGAGTGCTGCTGCGGCTCGAGGTCTGCTTCGTCCAGAAGCGCTCGACCGTTTGCAAGTTCGCCGGCCGTGCCCTCGTCGACGGCAAGCTCGCTGCCGAGGCGAACTTCACCGCCATGATCGCGGATCCGCCCGCGGGTTAGGGAGAGGTGTGGCGGCCTGTGCCATACCGTCATCCCGGCGAAGGCCGGGATCTCAGGGAGAGTAGGCGCCGCCAGCCGTGCAGGGCGCCCTCCATTCGCGGCTGCGCTTTTCACCCGCTGAGATCCCGGCCTTCGCCGGGATGACGGTCGCGGGCAGGGCGCCAGCTGCCTCCCGCCTTCTCGATCCCGAACACGGCGCCGATCGCGCCCGACGCCATCACTTCGGCCGGCGCGCCGTCCGCCGCGACGCGCCCGCCGTCCATCATGATCAGCCGGTCCGCATAGGCCGCGGCGGCGTCGATATCGTGCATCGCGACGATGGCGGTGCGGCCGCGGAGCAGGTCCATGAGGCGGATCTGCCAGAGCGGATCGAGGTTGGCGGTGGGCTCGTCGAGGAGGAGCAGCTTCGGCTCCGGCGCGAGGGCGCGGGCGATGAGGGCGCGGCTGCGCTCGCCGGTCGAGAGGCGGTCCATGCGGCGCGCGGCGAGCGGTCCGAGCGCGAGGCGCGCGATCGCCGCTTCGATCTGCGCATCCAACGCGCCGCTCAATGCGACGACGTCGCGGGCGCTGAGCGGCCATTGCACGTCGCGGCTCGCCGGGAGGAAGGAAAGCAGGCGCGCGCGCGGGCCGACGGCAACGGAGCGCAGGTCGATGCCGTCGATCTCGACGCGTCCGGCCGCCCCGCCGATCCCGGCAAAGGCGTGGAGCAGGCTGGTCTTGCCGCTGCCGTTGGGGCCGATCAGGCAGACCAGCTCGCCGGGCGCGAGATCGAGCGAGACCGGCGCCAGCCGTCCCGGAAGCGCGAGGCCGGTCGCGCGGATCACCGGGCGATCCGCCAGCGCATCCCGGCCACCAGCGAGAGGAAGAACGGTGCGCCGAGCAAGGCGGTCAGCACTCCGATCGGGAGCGTGCGCCCGAGCGGGGCGGCGCGGACCGCCAGATCGGCCGCGGCGAGGAGCAGGGCGCCGATCATCGCCGCCGGCCAGATCGCCCGTCCGGGATGGCCGCCGGTGAGACCGCGCGCAAAGATCGGCGCGACCAGACCGACGAAGCCGATCGCGCCGCAAATGGCGACGCAGGCGCCGACGCCGAGCGCGGTGAGGCAGACGACGAGCCGGCGCAGGCGGACGATGTCGTGGCCCATGGACTGCGCGACCTCCTCGCCCAGGGCGAGCGCGTCCAGCGGGCGCCGCAGGCGAAGCAGGAGGAGGATGGCGAGCGCCGCCGGTATGCCGGCAAAGGCGGCCTGGGCGAGGCTTCGGTCGACTAGCGAGCCCATCAGCCAGTCATAGGCGTCGTAGAAGGCGAAGGGAGAGGGGGCGAGCGCCAGCGCCAAAGTGGTCAGCGCACCGGCGAGCGCGCTGATCGCGAGGCCGGCCAGGAGCAGGGTCGCCGTCTCCGCGCGCGGCCCGGCCAGGGCGAGGAGCAGGAGGAGTGCGCCGAGCGCGCCCGCCACCGCGCCGAAGGAGAGTGCGAGCGGCCCGGTAAATCCGATCAGATAGGCGGTCACCACGGCCCCCAGGGCCGCCCCGCTGGTCGTGCCAGTGAGATCGGGCGAGGCGAGGGGATTGGCGAACAAGGCCTGGATCGCGGCGCCGGAGGCAGCGAGCATCGCGCCGTAGATCAGGGCGAGGAGAGTGCGCGGCAGGCGCAGCTCGATGAGGATGGCAATCGCGAGGTCGCGGTCCGCTTCGAACAAGGCGGCGAAATCGTGCCACGGCAAAGCGAGCGACAGGCAGGACGCGGCAGCGAGGAGCAATGCCAGGATCAGGGCGGCGCGACCCGTCACGAGGCGAGCGTTTCCCGGAGGCGCAGGACCTCGTCGATCATCGGCGGGCCCATGCAGGTCCAGCGCCGGCCCTCGGTCGGGACGATGCGGGCGCGGCCCGCAGCGCCGGCGAGCGGGTGGCCGAGCCAGCGCTGCGACGCGGAATATTGGCCGGAGCGATAGTCGCTGCGCAGCAGGATCGCCGGCGGGCGGGCGGCGAGCTGCTCGAGCGTGACGCGGTCGCCCCGGATTTGGCGCTGCTCGAGGCCGGCGAGGCGCATCCACTGGGCCTCCAGGCCGGTGGCGGAGACGGTGCGGCCGCCGCCGCCGAGCCAGACCGCTTCGGCCGCGCGTGGCGGGGCGCTCTGGCGGAGACGCCGCAGGCGAGTCACGAGAGCCTCGCCGCGCGCCGGCCGTCCGAGCGCAGCGGCGACGGCCCGGATGCTGCGCTCGACGTCCTCGAGCGACTGCGCGAAGGGCAGATCGAGGGTGGCGATGCCGAGGCGCTCGGCGATGCGCAGCCGATCGCGCGCGCCTCCGCCCATGGCGAGGACGAGATCGGGGCGGTGGCGCGCGGCCGAGACGAGGCTGCCGTCGTTGCGGGCATGCCGCCTCGCCTCGCGCCAAAGCGGCGTCTCCGCTTCCTGCTGGGCGAGGTGCGTGATCGAGACGATCTGCGCCGGGTCCGCGAGTACGAGGAGCAGCTCGTCCGTGCACAGGTTGAGCGAGGCGACGCGCAGCGCCGGCGGCGCCGGTTGCTGCGGCGGCGCGGGAGCCTCGGCCGGCGACGCGGCGGCGAGGCTAATCGCCGAGGCGAAGACGAATGCCCGCATGGAGCGTCCTTCCCGGCGTCGCATAGCCCGCAACGTCCTGATATTCGGCGCCGAGCGCGTTTTCGGCGCGGGCGAAGGCCTCGAGCGACCGGGTCAGCCGCCAGCCGATGCGCGCCGAGCCGAGCCCGTAGCCGCCGAGGCGCACGGTCTCGAAACGGTCGAAATCCGTGTCTCTGCGCGCGCCGACATAAGCGAGGCTCACGCTCCAGCTGAGCCGGCCCGTCTCGCCGAACGCGGCGGCATGGACGCTGTGGCGGGCACGGCGGATCTCGCGGACCGGAGCCCCGCCCGCACTTGCCGACTGGTCCGCATCGAGGAAGCCGTAACTGGCGGAAAGCCGCAGCAACGGCGAGACCCGCCAGTCCACGGCGAGCTCGAGCCCGCGCCGGCGGCTGGCCGCGTCCGCGTTGCGGGCGCTGGCTAAGCCCGCGGCGAAGACCTCGACGATCTCGTCCTCGAGGCGTCCGGTGAAGGCGGCGGCGGAGAGAGCGAGGTCGCCGCTCTGCCAGCGCAGGCCCGCTTCCCAGCTGCGGGAGCGCTCCGGCGCGAGAAGGGAATTGCCGGAAAAGGAGCCCGGAAAGAAGCCGTAGAGGTCGTAGAAGGTCGGCTGGGCGATGCCTTCGCCATAGGAAGCGTGGAGCGTCCAGCCGGCCGCCGGACGGACGAGGATGGCGGCGCGCAGCGTGGTCGCGTCGGCGAAGGCGCTGAAGCGGTCGTGGCGGACGGCGAGGTCGGTCGCAACGGCAGGGCTCCAGTCGGCGCGCCATTGGCCGACCAAGGCGGTGAGGCTGCGCGAGCGGTCCTGGTCGGTGCCGCCGAAATAGGCCTGGTCGCGGGCGGCGAAGTCCTCGGACTGATGCTCCGCGGCGGCGGTGAGGCGATGGCCGCCGAGGCGGCGTGAGACCTGGGCGCCGAAGGTGGCGCGGCGCCCCGCGGTGCGGTTGAGCGGCGCTTCGCCGAGGCGGTTGCGGTTGGCGCTGTCGAGAAAGGAGGCGTCGGCCGAGAGCGTCCAGCCGCCGCTTTCGAGCCGGCCCCAGCCGCGAACCGCGGCAATCCGGTTCCGCGTTGCGTCGAGCGTGTCGGCGCGGCGGAACGTGACCGGATCGAAGCCGTCATATCCGCTGGTTCCGGCGACGTGGAAGGCGGAGAGGCCGAGCTCGCGCCCCGCGGCGGGGCGCCAGGATGCGCGCAGTCCGAAGCTGCGATGGTCGAAGCCGTCGCGCTCGCCGCCGCCACCGAACGAATCGATGCCGTCGCTGCGCAGAAAGACGGCGCTGGCGGACACTCCCAGCTCGCCGCGGCGCAGCGCCGCCTGTGCGGCTCCCCGGCTGCTGTCGAGGCCGCCATGTTCGGCGAGCGCGGCCAGGCCCTCGCGCGCGAACGGATCGGCGGTCTGGACCGCGATGACGCCGCCGAGGGCTTCCGAGCCCCAGAGCGCCGATTGCGGTCCCCGTACCACCTCGATGCGCGAGAGGAGGTCGGCCGCGAGCAGCTCGAAGCGCGCCTCATTGCCGGCGGCGGGATCGTTGAAGCGGATGCCGTCGAGGAAGAGCAGGCTGTGATTGGCCTCGGCGCCGCGGATGCGGACCTGGGTCTGGGTGCCGCGCGGGCCGCTTTGCGCGACCGAGACGCCGGGGACGAGGCGCAGGGCGTCGATCGCCGCAGGGAAGGAGAGGGCGGCGAGCGTCTCCTCGTCGAGCAGGGTCGAGGACGCCGCCGTCTCCGACCGAGCCACCGGCTCGCGCGCGCCCGTGACGACGATCGTCTCGGGCGCAGCAAGACTTGAGATCAAGAGTAAAGAGTTCATTCCAACCTCCTCAAACGACACGAATGTCGTCACGGAGGCGGAAGCGCCGGGGACAGCGCCGCTCGCCACGCACCGCAGGCTGGACCCGGCCGGATGCGGACGACGGGCGAAGGCAGTTTTCTGGCTCGCGGCTGCCGCCTGAACGGCCTTCCGCTTACAGTTGCGGGCACAGCGCCGGTTTCGCACCGGCTTGCCTTTTAAGCCGCCCCCCGAGAGAGTCGGCACCTTCGCCGCGGCCTTTCTATTGCGCCGCAGCACGGCTTGTCAATTTGGGCGCTTGCCGCTAGAGCGCTCTCGAACTGACCCCAGGCTGGTCGGAACCAGCCAAATCCTTGAAAGACGAAGACGATGAAGACCGGCGCGCACCCCGATTACCATATGATCAAGGTCCAGATGACCGACGGCAGCACCTTCGAAACCCGCTCGACCTGGGGCAAGGAGGGCGACACGCTGCAGCTCGAGATCGATCCGAAGGTGCATCCGGCCTGGACCGGCGGCAATCGCAGCATGATCGACGCCGGCGGCCAGGTCGCGCGCTTCAACAAGCGCTTCGGCGGCCTCAGCCTCGGCAACCGCAAGTAAGACCCGCCGGATGGACGCCGCGCCGCGGATCGAGACCGCGCGGCTCCTCCTTCGCAGCTCCACGCAGGCAGATCTCGACGCCCATGCCGCCATGCTGGGCGACGACGGCGTCATGCATCATCTGACCGGCGCGGGCATTCCCCGCGAGGACGCCTGGCGGCGCCTGCTCCAGGGGCCCGGCCTGTGGGTCATGCTCGGCTACGGCTATTGGTCGGTGGAGCGGCGCGAGGACGGCAAATATATCGGCCAGCTCGGCTTCGCCGACTTCAAGCGCGAGCTCGAGCCCTCGATCGAGGGCGTGCCCGAAATGGGCTGGCTGTTCGCGGCCGAGGCGCAGGGGCAGGGCTTCGCGCTCGAGGGCGTCACCGCCGCGCTCGCCTGGGCCGACGAGGTGCTGCGCGCCGCCGAGATCGTCGCCATCATCGCGCCGGACAATGCGCGCTCGATCCGCCTCGCGGAGCGCACCGGCTTTTTCCGGGCCGAAGAGACGCTCTACAAGCGTGACCCTAGTGTGATCTTCCGCCGCCGTTACAAAAGAAACGAATCGGCCGCCGCCGCGACATAAGCGGGAAACCCGGGCCTTCCAGATGATGCGGGAATTTCCAACCGCGAAGGAAGACCCCGATGAAGAACGCCCTGATTTTCGGCCTGTTGCCGATCGCCCTGCTCGCCGCCGAGCCCGCTTCCGCGAATTTCGCTCCGCGCCCCGGCGAGATCACGCTCGACGAGATGCGCGCCGCCACTGCCCGCTTCCGCGACGTCAACGTGGCGCTCGCGGAAGGCTACGTCGCCGACCCGACGAACACCTGCCATGTCGCGGCCGACATGGGCCAGCCGGCCGAGCTCGGCGGCATGGGCATCCATTATTTTCGTCCGGACCTGCTCGGCATCACCGCGCCGCCCAATCCGCGCGTCGACGGCAACGGCACCCACACCGATTTCAGCCGCCCGGCGATCCTCATCTACGAGCCGCGCGCCGACGGCTCGCTCGAGCTCGTCGCGATCGAGAATCTGGTCTTCCAGACGGCTTGGCGGGCAGCCGGGAACCGCGAGCGGCCGAGCATCCACGGCCGCGCCTGGGACCGGATGCAGGACGATCCGGCGACGCCGATCGACGAGGCGCACGGCTTCGAGCCGCATTTCGATCAGCATATCTGGCTCTACCGCGACAATCCGCGCGGCACTTACGAGCCGTTCAATCCGACGGTCACCTGCGAGCACCATCGCGGCGGCAGCGCCGGCCACGGGGCGCACGGCGCGCATGGCGGCGGGCATTGATCCGCGTCAGAAGCGAAGGCTGATGCTAGGGCCCGCGGCCGTGCCCTGGCCGCCGCGGACGGAGCAGCAACTGACCGAGAGGGGCCCGCGGTTCCAGGAGAACCAGGGTCCCTCCTCGGGAGCGCTCCACCGCCCGAACGGGATCGAGCGCCCGCCTCGGCGCGTCGGCACGCCTTGCTCGGCGGTGCGGCCGCAGACGAGGATCTCCTCGGGCGAGGGCGACCGCCCGCACGGATAGCGCACGATTTCCCTGACCGCCGACTGCTGCTGCTCGATCGCCTGGTCCGGCGTCAAAGCCGGCGGCGCCGGAAGGCCGGCGGCGGCGAGGAGCAAGGCGGCCTGCACGAGGCGCAATCTAGGCCCGCTGCGGGCCGCTTACCAGAGGCTCTCGCCGTCATGCTCGCCGAGCGTGGGGCTGCGCGTCTCCGCCACCTGGCGGACGCCGTCGATCACGATCGGCGAGGCGACGCCCGGCACGCCGCCGCGCTCGATCCGAAGGCCGCGCGCTGCGACCTGCGGATCGGCGAAGACCTGGGCGACATCGTTGATCGGCCCCGCCGGAATGCCGGCGGCCGCGAACGCGGCGAGGAGCTCGTCCTTGCGCCGCTGAGAGAGCGCGGGCGCCAGCGCCGCCGCGAGGGCGGGCCGGTTCGCCACGCGATCGGAATTGCCCGCGAAGCGCGGATCGTCCGGCATCGCGCCGAGGCCGAGAAGCTCGCACAGGCGACGAAACTGGCCGTTATTGCCGACCGCGACGATGACATGGCCGTCGGCGAGGGCGAAGGTCTGGTAGGGGGCGATATTGGGGTGGGCGTTGCCGAGGCGGCGCGGCGCATTCCCGGAGACCAGATAGTTCATCGCCTGGTTGGCCAGCACCGCCACCTGCGTATCGAGCAAGGCCATGTCGATATGGCAGCCCTTGCCGGTCGCGGCGCGCCCGTACAGCGCGGCCAGAATCGCGTTCGAGGCGTAGACGCCGGTGAAGATGTCCGCAAAGGCGACGCCGATCTTCTGCGGCTCGCCGTCCGGATCGCCGGTCAGGTCCATGATCCCGCCCATGCCCTGGATCATGAAGTCGTACCCGGCGCGCGCGGCATAGGGACCGTCCTGGCCGAAGCCGGTGATCGAGCAATAGACGAGGCGCGGATGAAGGGCGGCGAGCGAGGCGTAATCGAGCCCGTATTTGGCAAGCCCGCCGACCTTGAAATTCTCGATGAGGACATCGGCTTCGGCGGCGAGCGCCCGCACCCGCGCCTGTCCCTCTTGCGTGTCGAGATCGATCGCGACGGATTTCTTGCCGCGGTTGCAGCCGTGAAAATAGGCCGCGGCGCCGTCGGCGGCGAAGGGCGGGCCCCAATGGCGCGTATCGTCGCCGCTTCCCGGCCGTTCGACCTTGACCACGCTGGCGCCGAGATCGGCGAGGAGCTGGCCGGCCCAGGGTCCGGCAAGGATGCGGGCCAGCTCGAGGACGCGGATGCCGGCGAGGGGCTGGTTCATTAGAAAGCGGAAATTCCCGTGATCGCCCGACCCAGGATCAGGCCGTGGACGTCGTGCGTGCCTTCGTAGGTGTTGACCGTCTCAAGGTTCATGGCGTGGCGCATGACCTGGAACTCGGCCGAGATGCCGTTGCCGCCGTGCATGTCGCGCGCGGTACGGGCGATATCGAGCGCCTTGCCGACATTGTTGCGCTTGATGAGGCTGATCGTCTCGGGGACGAGCTCGCCTTCGTCGAGGCGCCGGCCGACCCGCAGCGCCGCCTGGAGGCCGAGGCTGATCTCGGTGGCCATGTTGGCGAGCTTCATCTGGACGAGCTGGGTGGCGGCGAGCGGCCGCCCGAACTGCTTCCTTTCCAGCGTGTAGCGCCGCGCCGCCTCGAAGCAGGCTTCGGCGGCGCCCATCGCGCCCCAGGCGATGCCGTAGCGGGCGCGGTTGAGACACCCGAACGGTCCCTTGAGGCCGGCGACGCCCGGGAGGAGATTCTCCTCCGGCACCTCGACCTCGTCCATTACTACCTCGCCGGTGATCGAGGCGCGCAGCGACAGCTTCTGCTTGATCGTGGGCGCGGACAGGCCCTTCATTCCCTTCTCGAGCACGAAGCCCTTGATCGCGCCGCCATGGGCGTCCGACTTCGCCCAGACGACGAAGACGTCGGCGATCGGCGAATTGGTGATCCACATCTTCGCGCCCGAGAGCCGGTACCCGGCTCCCGATGGAATCGCCCGGCTGCGCATCGATCCCGGATCGGAGCCCGCATCGGGCTCGGTGAGACCGAAGCAGCCGACCAGGTCGCCGCGGGCGAGGCCGGGCAGCCAGCGCCGCCGTTGCTCTTCCGTCCCGTAGGCGTGGATCGGATGCATGACGAGCGAGGACTGGACCGACATCGCCGACCGGTAGCCGCTATCGACCCGCTCGACGGCACGGGCGACGAGGCCGTAGCTCACATAATTGAGGCCCGCCCCGCCATATTCCGCCGGGATCGTCGCGCCGAGCAGGCCGAGCTCGCCCATTTCGGACAGAATCGAGCGGTCGAATTCCTCGTCGAGAAACGCCTCGGTGACGCGCGGCTGGAGGCGTTCCTGCGCATAGGATTCGGCGGTGTCGCGAACCAACCGTTCCTCATCGGAAAGCTGCGCGTCGAGCGCGAACGGATCGGCCCAGTCGAAGGGGAGGGGCCTCGCTTCGGTCATTCCATTCCTCGCATGCAATATGCGGCCGCTCCTGCCCGGCGAGGCGATCTTTGTCCAGACGAGGCGCGGCGCGGCAGACGTCCGCGCGCGCCTCAGCGCCGGCTGCCGGCGCAGGCGCGCTCCAGTTCCGCATGGACGAGCGTCCCGCGCTTCGCCTCGCGGCGCCCGGTCTGCGGCACGTAGGTCGGTACGACCGTGCGGCCGGCGAGACGGCCGGTGGTTTCGAGGACGCGGTAGCTCATGTCGCGGCAATCGGCCCGCACGACGCTGGTTGCCGAGTCGAGCGAAAGGCCGGGGCCGAGCTCGCGGGGGCGCGCAAACCTGATCTCCTCGGTGAAGCGAACCTCGTCGCCGTCGCGCTGCAGGGACGCGAGATCGATAAAGGTGTCGACCCCTTCCATGGAATCGATCCGCTCCCAGGTCTGCGCCGCTGCCGGCGCGGCGAGCACGAACAGCCCGATGGCGAGCGCTTGCGATGGCTTGTGCATGAAAATTCCCCCTGCCGGACACAAAAAATAGAGGCGCGTCAGGCGCTTGTCGAGTTCGGATTCGAGCGGCGGACAGGCTCGGGTTGAACCCACGGCGGGTGAGGGTTCGTCCGCAGCCCTGTCCGCTACGGCTCGCTGCCAGGTTCCTCCTCGCCTTCGGGCTCGATCGTGTCCTCGAAGCGAACGCCCATGCCCTCATTGTCTCGATTGCGGGCGCGCTGCAGCAATTCCCGCGCGGCGATCGCGATCGGACCCGCATGGGCCGTGCTCGCCAGGGGCCGCAGCAGCGCTTCGGCGAGCTCGAAGTCTCCGCGCATCAGCAGCATCGTGGCGGCGGTCATTCGGATTTCGGAGACCTGCGGCGCGAGCTGGTGCGCGAGCAGCATGATGTTGAGGTTGTTCTCGGAGAGGAAGTCGCGCTCCTCCGAAAAGGTCTGGGCGTAGCGGTAGAGCGTCTGGAAGTGCCGCCCGTCCACGCGGTGCGCCCGGCTCAGGAACGTGCGTGCGCGCCGGAACTGCACCAAACGCTCTTCGGCGTCGACATCCTTGGCGGCCCGGATGTGGACCATGCCGCGCAGGAAGAGCAGCCCGGCATCGTTCGGGCTCTCTGCCAGCAGCGCGGTCAGCAACGCTTGGGCGGCCGCCCCGTCGCCGTGCAACGCCTCGGCCTCGGCGAGGACGCGCCGGGCGAACGGGTCGGTGTGGCGCGCGGCGAGGCGCCGGACGTCGGCGACCAGCGCCTCCGGAGCCGTCGCGCCGATCCGCATCGCCGCCTGGAGCAGGAGCAGATCGTCGGCGGAGCGCGGCAGCGGCTGGATCGCAATTGCCGGCGGCAAAGCGACGCTCGCCCTGTCGATCCGCCGATATTGCATACGGCCGAATGCGTAGGCGACGAGCTGTCGCTGGAGCTGCGCCGGTGTCACGCCGAAGCTCGACGCAAAGGCTGATGGCGGCTCCTCGCCGCGGGCGAGCCCGCGCAGATAATTGGACAATTGCTCGCTGCGCGCCGGCTCGTTCAGGAGATAATGGGTGAGCAGCCAGCTCTGCGCATAATAGCGGGCGTTGTACGCGGCATTGCCCTCGCCTTGCCGGAACAGGATCTGCTCGAGCGGCAGCCATTCGGCGCGGTTTGCGAGCCAGGCCGCGCGCATCGGCGAGGGCCGGCCGAAATCGACCGCGCGCTCGGTGAACTGCGCCGTCGCCATGAATTCGGCGAAGCCCTCGACATACCAGGGCGGATAGCCGGCACCTTGGTGCTGCATCATGAAATGATGGGCATATTCGTGAAACAGGACTTCGTTCCTGCCCACCCAGTCGCCGCCGACGCTGGCGTTGACGAAGGCCGCGATGCCCATCGGCGACGCCGCGTAGAAGCCGCCCACCTGCCGCGAAACCGGCCGCACCCGGTTGAGCTGGGCATGGCTGCGAACGATATAGATGGGCAGCTTGACCGGCGGCTCGGTTTCCTCCGCTCGAACGAGCATGCGCAGCAGCGCATGATAATCCTCCAGGACGATGAGCTGGCGGCGCAGGTCGCGCTCGCCGGCTTCGGTGTAGACGATGAAATGATCGCTCTCGCCGCGCAGCCAGGCAGCCGCCGCCGGCGTCGCAGCGGCCAGCGACAGCCACGCGGCGCAGAATAATTTTAGCAAGAATCGCATATGGATAGCCCCGGTTCGTCCGGCAGAGTAGCGGTGGCAGCGAACATCGCAAGGGGGGTGTAAGACTGGTTGCCTGCCGCTTGGCGGACGAGGTGACTGTCGAACCCCTATGAGGGATCGGCCGTTCCGCCCCGCTTGCTTCATTCGCTCCCGCTTCGCGCGCGGACTAGTCCGCGAACATGCGCTCTACCGTAAGGAGGCCCGAGTCCGCGATCTACGTCAGGTGGCAACCCCTTGACGGCGAACGTTTTTGTGTAGAGCTTTCCCCGGGGCCTTGTCCCACGGGGGAGGGGGCAATGCCCATCCGCTTGATTAGGAAATACCAAATGGGCGACGGCAATAAAGCCAGCGTCGATGCAGGAGGGCTGCCGTGGCTACTACTCATACTATAAATTTTGATGATCTGGCCAATTCCACTTTGGTCACGGACCAGTACTCTGCTTTAGGCGTTGTCTTCTCCAACGCCAAGATAGTTGATGTCGGACAATATGCCGAGTCTGACCCCAACATGATCATAGACTCTAATGGCACTGGCATGCCAACAAAACATTCTCCTATGGCCGCGTTATTCAGCGGGGTGGTTACTAGCGTAACTCTCACGGGGATGGATGTCGGAGAAGCTGGCTTTAGGTTGGAGGCCTACTATAACGGTGTTCTAGTTGATCATCGCGAGGTTTACAGCGAATTTGAACCTTTCCTAGCTTTGACCGTGAGCGCTGCGGCGATTGACGAAGTTCGATGGTATCAGCCATCTCCGGACGGCTTCGATTTGGTGAGCTTCGACAATTTCATCTTCACTATCAATCCAAATTCAGCGGCTGTCGCCAACGATGACGCGAACTCCACGACGGAAAGCGCGTCCGTGCCCGGCAACGTGAAGTCCAATGACACCGATGCGGAGGATGACGCGTTCAGCGTCACCGCTGTAAATGACGACACGACGAAGGTCGGCCAGCCGCTGACGCTGTCCTCAGGCGCCATCGTGACGCTCGACGCGGACGGCACCTACACCTACAACCCCAACGGCGCGTTCAATTATCTCGTTTCTGCGGAAAAGGCGGTAAATAGCGGCGCCGCCGACACCAACACCACAGCCACCGACAGCTTCACCTACACGATCACCGGTGGCGATACCGCTACGGTCACGGTCACAATCACAGGCGAGGATGGGCCGGGCGATCGCCTGATGGGCAGCAGCGGAGACAATACGATCACCGGCACACCTGCTCCGGACTTTTTCGATCTGAGCCAGGGCGGCAACGACTCGGTGAGCGGGCTCGGCAGCCGCGACGTGTTCTATTTCGGCGCAGCGTTCACGGCAGCGGACACGGTGAACGGTGGCGGCAACTCCGACATCGTAGCGCTCCAGGGGGACTACAGCGCCCCTGTGTCGATCGGCAGCATCACCAATCTCGGCATGCTCGGATCAATCTCGCTCGTTACGCATACCAACAACTTCTACGGCGGGGCCGACGCGACACCCAATTCGTACTGGCTCGTCTCGCCAGCCGTCGCGCCCGGCGAGACCCTGAAGATCAACGGCCACAGCCTAGCTCCCGGCGAGAACCTGATTGTCGAAAGCGGAGACGAGGTCGACGGTAGCTTCCTCATCTTGGGAGGCAAGGGAGTAGACACGCTGACCGGAGGTGCCCTGGGGGATATTTTCTTCTTCGGCACCGACGGCCGCTTCGGCAGCGGTGACTCGCTGAACGCCGGATCTGGATATGACGTCGTCTACCTTCGGGGTGATTACACCCTGGACTTCAATTCCTCCGGTTTCGATGTGGGCACCTTGTTTGGGATCGAGAGCATCGGTCTGCAGTCCGCTACCGATACGACCTATGCGGGCGGCGGCGACGGCGAGTTCGATTACAGCCTCACATGGAACGATGCGATGCTTGGGGACAGCCGCCTCATCACGATAAACGGCAGCCGCCTCGGGGAAAACGAGAGCATGTTCTTTGACGGTCGCGGTGAGATGGACGGCCAGTTCCGCCTGTTCGGCGGCGCCGGCGGTGACGATCTCCTGGGCGGCGTCGGGAACGATTTGATCCTCGGCGGTCTCAACGGGGACAGATTGAGCGGCGGCGGCGGCAACGACGTTTTCCGCTACCAGTCGACCGAGGACTCCCGTTCGAGCGGGAATCGCGATGGAATCCAGGACTTCTCGGCCGGCGACCTGATCGACCTCCAGAGGATTGACGCCGATGTGAATACGGACGGGAACCAGGCGTTTACGTTCATCGAAGACGCAGCGTTCAGCGGCGTTGCCGGTCAGCTGCGCGCAGTCAAGACCGACGGGTTTCCCTTCTGGACCGTCGAAGCCGATGTCGACGGCGACCGCAACGCGGACATGACTTTTTTCATCGACACGATCGATGCAGATCTCATCACCGCCAGCGATTTCATGCTTTGACGACTAAGCAAGACACGCCGTGGCACCCACTCAGGGTCATGGCGCAGGCCGGCGAGCAGTCCCAAGCGGCTCGCCGGCCGCATCCTTCACTAGGACCCTGTCGCCGCCGCAGAGCTCGGCGCCGCACGCAACATTCCTTAAGCGGGTCGGCCGACACCCGCGCGCATCGAGACATAGTGAGCCACCGTGCTTCTACCGTTGGCGGACAGGGTGGGATTCGAACCCACGGTGGGCGTGAACCCACGGCGGTTTTCAAGACCGCTGCCTTAAACCACTCGGCCACCTGTCCCGTGGGGAACCGCTCTACCGTGCGGCGCGCTTTTCGCGCAAGTCGCGGCAAACTACTGTCTTTCATCTCGCAGACAGGCTGTGCCATGTAGGAGAGGCGAACGAGGTGCTGTAATGCGTATTTTCGTCCTTCTGGCGACCGGTCTTGCGGCGATGTCCCCGGCAAAGGAATTGGCGCCGAGCCACGCCCCGATCTTGCCGCTGACCGGCGCCGCCCTCGCCGCGGCGCAATCGGGCCCGCTCAGCGAGGACGGCTTTCGCGCCTTTCTGCCCCAGCTTCGCGCCCAGGCCGAGCGATCGGGCGTGACCAGGACGACGATCGAGCGCGTCTTCCCGACCCTGACCTTCAGCCGGCGCACGATCGAGCTCGATCGCGCCCAGCCCGGCGGCACGCCGAGCGGGCCGCCGAGCAATCCGCCCTTCGCTCCCTATCGTGCGCGCCACGTCACCTCGGCGCTCATTTCCCGCGGCCGCGAGCGCTACCAGAGCAATCTGCCGCGTCTGCGCGAGATCGGGCGGCGCTACGGCGTCGATCCTGCCGTCCTGGTCGCGATCTGGGGCAAGGAGACCAGCTTCGGCGCCGTCACCGGCGACTTCGACCTGCTCAACTCGCTCGCCAGCCTCGCTTATGAGGGGCGGCGGCGGCAGCTATTTTCGGAGGAGTTCGTCGCGACGCTCAAGATGATGGACCGCGGGATCCCACGCTCGACCCTGGTCGGGAGTTGGGCAGGGGCGACCGGCCATCCGCAGTTTCTGCCGTCCGTCTATCTGCGGCTCGCGGTCGACGGCGACGGCGACAATCGCGCGGACATCTGGACAAGCCAGGCCGACGCCTTGGCTTCGATCGCCAATTATCTCAGCAATGCCGGCTGGAAGCCGAACCAGCGCTGGGGCGTGCCGGCGACCGTGCCGGCAGGTTTCGACCGCGCCGCGGTGGCGCCGCGTACGCGCGCACCGCGCTGCCCGCGCGTGTTCGAACGGCACAGCCGCTGGCTCAGCGTCGGCGAGTGGCGCCGGATGGGCGTGGTCCCGCTGCGCGCCGGTCTGGGCGATCGGGAAATGGCTTCGCTGATCGAACCAGACGGGCCGGGCCAGACCGCCTATCTCACCACCAACAATTACCGCACCATCCTCGATTACAATTGCTCCAACTTCTACGCGCTTTCCGTCCTTCTGCTGGCCGACGGCATCGGCAGCTGAGGCGGCCGGCAGGGCGCGGCTGTTGTGGATAAGCCGCGCGTCGTGTCTGGCGAAGCGAGGTGGGAGCGGTTAAGGGTGATTGCGCACCCCTTCTCGACCACCAGCATCGGAGCGTTCCCAAAGATGATGCGTAAGGCGCTGATTTTCTTCAGCCTTTCGGCTTTCCTCGCGACGCCCGCATGGGCCTCCGCGCCGCCCTTCGATACGCCTGCACGGGTCGCCTACATGGTCGATCTGTCCTCGGGGGCGGTCCTCTATGCCAAGGCCGCGGACGAACGCATGCCGCCGGCCTCGATGGCGAAGATCATGACCGTTCACGTCGCCTTCGAGCTGGTGAAGCGGGGCGAGCTGCGGCTCGACAGGACTTGCACCGTCCGGCCCGAGACCTGGCAGCGCTGGCACGGTCCGGCGGCGGGCTCGACCATGTTCCTCTCGCCGGGGGAGCAGCTCAGCGTCGAGAACCTCCTCCACGGCATCGTCACGCTCTCGGGCAACGACGCGTCGGTCGCGCTCGCCGAATGCATTGCGGGGACAGAAGGCGCCTTCGTCGCCCTGATGAACCGCCATTCCCAGCAGCTCGGCCTCAGGAACTCGCACTGGGGCAATCCGGTCGGCTGGCCCGACGGCGGCGTCACCTATACCTCGGCGCGCGACCTCGCGACCCTGGCGCGAGCGACGATCGACAACCACCCCCAGCTATACCGCCAGTTCTACGGCCAGACCGAATTCACCTGGGGCCGCACGCTCGGCGGCAACCGGCCGATCACCCAGGGCAACCGCAATCCCATGCTCGGCCGGGTCGCCGGCGCCGACGGGCTCAAGACCGGCCATACCGAGGAAGCGGGCTACGGCTTCACCGGCTCGGCGGTGCGGGGCGGGCGGCGGCTGGTCATGGTCCTGGCTGGCCTTACCAGCACCGAGCAGCGCATCGAGGAATCGGTGCGCTTCATGGAATGGGGCTTCAACGCCTGGCAGACGCGGCCGCTCTTCGCGCGCAACGAGCGGGTCGGCGAGGCCGAGGTCCAGCTCGGCGGCGACGGCAGCGTCGGCCTGATCGCGCCGCGCGACATCGCCGTCACCTTCGCGGCGGGCCTCGGCCAGGATATGCGTGCCCGGATCGTGTATCAGGGCCCGATCAAGGCCCCGATCCGCCAGGGCCAGCATATTGCGGACCTCGTCGTCACCGCCGGCGGCGTCGAGCAGCGCATGCCGCTCGTCGCCCAGGAAGCGGTCGGCGAAGCGGGCTTCTTCGGGCGCATCCTAGCGGGCCTTAGCCATCTTTTCGGCGGGGCGTGAGCGGCCGCTTCATCAGCCTCGAAGGCGGGGAGGGGGCGGGCAAGTCCACCCAGCTTAGGCGACTCGCCGAGGCTCTGCGCGGACGCGGCCTCGAGGTCGTCGAGACGAGGGAACCTGGCGGCAGCCCCGGGGCCGAGGCGATCCGCGGGCTGCTTCTGGAGGGCGACGAGCAGCGCTGGACGCCGGAAGCCGAAGCCCTGCTCTTCGCGGCGGCCCGCGCCGACCACGTCGCCAGGACGATCCGGCCTGCGCTCGCGGCCGGCAAATGGGTGCTGTCCGACCGCTTCCTCGACAGCTCGATCGCCTATCAGGGCGGGGCCGGCGGCCTCGGCTTCGACCGGATCCGTGCGCTGCACGCCTTCGGGAGCCACGGCTTTCTGCCGGACCGGACCTTGCTGCTGACCCTGCGGCCGAATGAGGCTGCGGACCGCGCGCGCCGCCGCGACGTCGCCGGCGCCGACCGGATCGGGGCGCGGGACGAGGACTATCACGCCAGGGTCGCGGCTTCGTTTCGCGCGCTCGCGGAGGCGGAGCCGGGGCGCTTTCGCATCGTCGAGGCCGGCGGCGCCCCCGAGGAGGTCACAGCCCGCCTGCTTGCCGCCCTCGAGGACCCGTGGTGAGCCCGCTTTACGGCCATGACGACGCGGTCGCCGCGTTTCGCGACGGGATGGCGTCGGGGCGTCTCCACCATGCCTGGCTGATCACCGGCCCGGAAGGGGTGGGCAAGGCGCTGTTCGCCGGCAAGGCGGCGCTGCGCCTGCTCGCCGAAGGCGCCGGGCCGCCGGTGACCGCGACCGGCCTCGACGTGCCCGACGAACATCCCGCTGCGCGGCTGGTCGAGGCCGGCAGCCATCCGGACCTGATGCGGCTCGAACGGCTGGTGAAGGACAATGGCGAGCTCGCGCGGTCGATCAACGTCGAGCAGGTGCGCGGGCTGCAGCGTCTGTTCGCGACGACGGCGTCGATGTCGCCCTGGCGGATCGTGATCATCGACGCCGCCGACGATCTCGAGCGGAGCGCCGCCAATGCCCTCCTCAAGAATCTCGAGGAGCCGCCGCCGAGCAGCGTCTTCCTCCTCGTCAGCCACGCCTCGCATCGATTGCTGCCGACCATCCGCTCGCGCTGCCGCCAGCTCAGGCTCTCCCGGCTCGGTGCCGACGCCATGACGTCGGCCTTGCGGGCGGCGCTGCCCGATGCCGGCGAGGACGAGATCCGCGCGCTCGCGGCGGCGGGGGATGGATCGCCGGGCCGGGCCGCGGCCTTTCGCGGCCTCGACATCGGCCAGCTCGACGCAGCGATGCGGGCCCTGGCGCAGCACGGCGACGCCACCAATGCACGCCGCTCCGCGCTCGCCGCGTCGCTCTGCCTCAAGTCCGCGCAGGCGCGCTACGAGGCCTTCCTCGCCCGGGCGCCGTCCTTCATCGCCGCCGCCGCGCGCGAGCGCAGCGGGCCGGCCCTGGCGGAGGCGCTGGCGCTGTGGGAGCGGGCGGCGAGTCTCGCCTCGTCGGCGAAAGGGCTTTCGCTCGATCCGACGAGCGTCGTCTACGAGATAGCCGGACTGATCGCCGCGCTCGCGCCGGAGCGCCGCAAGGCCGCCTGAACGGGTGACGCCACCGCCGCGATGCTCTAGACGCACCGGCGCGATGCCCGAGCCTTTCTACATCACCACGGCGATCAACTATCCCAATGGCCGCCCCCATGTCGGCCACGCCTACGAAGCGATCGCGACCGATGCGATCGCGCGCTTCCAGCGCCTCTCGGGCCGCGACGTCTTCTTCCTGACCGGCACCGACGAGCATGGCCTCAAAATGGCCCAGGCGGCACGGGAGAACGGGGTAGAGCCGGCGGCGCTGGCTGATGAAATGTCATCCGTTTTCAGACGCCTCGATGAGCGGCTTCAGATTTCATTCGATCGCTTCATCCGCACCACCGAAGAGGAGCACCATCGCGCCAGCCGGGCGATCTGGGAGGCGATGGCGGCGCGCGGCGACCTCTATCTGGGCCGCTACGAAGGCTGGTACTCGGTTCGCGACGAAGCCTATTATGACGAGGAGGAGCTCGTCGCCGGCGAGGGCGAGGAGAAGCTTTCGCCGCAGGGGACGCCGGTCGAATGGACGGTCGAGGAGAGCTGGTTTTTCCGCCTCTCCGCCTATCAGGACCGGCTGCTCGCTCATTATGAGGCGAATCCGGGCTTCATCCGACCCGAGAGCCGGCGCAACGAGGTGCTGCGCTTCGTCGAAGGCGGGCTTTCGGACCTGTCGGTCTCGCGCACCAGCTTCGACTGGGGCGTCAAGGTACCGGGCGACGGCGACCATGTCATGTATGTCTGGCTCGACGCGCTCACCAACTATCTCACCGGAATTGGCTATCCCGACACGGATTTAGACACTTACAGGCGGTTTTGGCCGGCGGACCTTCACGTCATCGGCAAGGACGTGGTGCGCTTCCACGCCGTCTACTGGCCGGCCTTCCTGATGTCGGCCAGCCTGCCCTTGCCAAAGCAGGTGTTCGGCCACGGCCATGTATTGCTGCGCGGCGAGAAGATGTCGAAATCGGCCGGCAACGTCGTCGACCCGGACGGCCTGATCGACGCCTTCGGCGTCGACGCCGTGCGCTACTTCCTTCTCCGCGACGTCACCTTCGGCCAGGACGGCAGCTACAGCCCGGAAGCGATCGTCGTGCGTGTGAATGCCGACCTCGCCAACAGCTTCGGCAATCTGGCGCAGCGCACCTTGTCGTTCATCGCGAAGAATTGCGGCGGCCTATTGCCGAGTGGGGGGAGGGGCGACCCGGCGGACGCGGATCTGCTCGCCCTCGTGCGCCATGCGACTGCCGTCGAGCTGCCGTCCCGCTTCGGCGAGCTCGCCCTGAGCCAGGGAATCGAAGCTTGGATCCGCGCCGTCTTCGCCTGCAATCAATATATCGACGCGCAGGCGCCCTGGATGCTGCGCAAGTCCGATCCGGAGCGGATGACGGCGGTGCTGGCGACCCTGTGCGAGGCGATCGTCGATCTCGCCATCGCGATCTCGCCGGTGATTCCGCTGGGCTCGGTCAAGCTGCTCGACCAGATGGGCGTGCCCCAAGGCGAGCGCGACTTCACCGTGCTGGACGACAAGGAGCGATATGCGCGCCTCGCCGCCTCGGGTTTCACCTTGGACGCGCCGGCTCCGATCTTCCCCAGGATCGAGGCGCAGGCGGCAAGCTGATGTTCGTCGATAGCCACTGCCACCTCAACTATAAGGGCCTGGTCGAGGACCAGCCGCAGGTGCTCGCCCGCGCCCGGGCGGCCGGGGTCTCGGCCATGCTCAACATCTCGACCCGCGCGGCGGAATGGGACGCGGTGATCGGCCTCGCCGAGCGCGAGCCGGATGTCTTCGCCTCGGTCGGCGTCCACCCGCACGACGCCGACACGCACGAAGACGTCGAGACGGCCACTTTGGTCGATCGCGCGCGCCACAAGCGGGTGGTGGGGATCGGCGAGAGCGGCCTCGATTTCTACTACGACCGCTCGGACCGCGCCCGCCAGCGGGCGAGCTTCCGCGCCCATATCGCCGCGGCGCGCGAAACCGGCCTGCCGATCATCGTCCACAGCCGCGAGGCCGAGGAAGACACGCACGCCATCCTCAGCGAGGAAATGGGGGAGGGGCCGTTCAGCGGCGTGATCCACTGCTTCACGGCGAGCCGCGACTTCGCCGAGAAGGCGCTCGGGCTCGGGCTCTACATCTCGATCTCGGGAATCGTGACCTTCAAGAACGCCCGCAATCTCCAGGAAACGGCGAAGGCGATCCCGCTCGAGCGGCTGCTGATCGAGACGGATTCGCCGTTCCTCGCGCCGGTGCCGCATCGCGGCAGGCCCTGCGAGCCGGCCTTCGTCGCCGATACGGCGCGCTTTCTCGCCGCGCTGCGCGGCGAGAGCGTCGAAGCTTTGGCCGAGGCGACGGCCGCCAATTTCCGCCGGCTGTTCGCCAGGGCGGCGGCGTGAAGGTCCGCATCCTCGGCTGCGGCACCTCCTCGGGCGTGCCGCGGATCGGCAACGACTGGGGCATGTGCAACCCCGCCGAGCCCCGCAACCGGCGCATGCGGGTCTCGATCCTGGTCAGCCACGAAGACACCAACATCCTCGTCGACACCGGGCCGGACCTGCGCGAGCAGCTCCTCGCCGGCGACGTCCATTCGATCGAGGCGGTGATCTGGACCCACGACCATGCCGACCATTGCCACGGCATCGACGATCTGAGGCAGCTCTACCACGTCTACCAGCGCCCGATCGAAGGCTTTGCGCGCGAGCCGACCATGGTCCTGCTGCGCCGCCGCTTCGGCTATGTGTTCGAAGGACAGGACGGCTATCCGCCGATCGCGACGGGCCATTTGCTGCCCGATGAGATCGAGATCGGCGGCATCAAAGTCCGCGCCGTCGACCAGCCGCACGGCTCGATCACCAGTGCCGGCCTGCGCTTCGAGGCAGGGGGCAGATCGATCGGATATTCCACTGATTTCAGTATTTTGACAGACGACATGGCGAAACTGTTCGAAGATATTGACGTCTGGATCGTCGACGCGTTGCGGCGCCGTCCGCACCCGACCCATCCGCATCTCGCCTCGACGCTGAAGTGGATCGCCGAGGTCAAAGCGCGCCGCGCCATCCTCACGCACATGGACGCGAGCATGGACTATCGGACGCTGCTCGCCGAGTTGCCGCCCGCAGTCGAGCCCGGCTATGACGGGCTCGAGGTGGAGCTCGTATAGCCGTGAACGAAGGCGATCAGGCGGTTCAGTTCATCTATCTGCTCGGCGTGCTGGTGCTGGTCGCCAGCGCGCTGTTCGTGCGCAGGATCCCGATCGGCCAGGGCCTCAAGATGCTCGCCGCCTGGGTGATGATCTTTGCGGCCGCCTTCATCGTCTTCACCTTGCGCGACGATTTCAAGGCGCTCTGGAACCGGATGGTGATGGAGACGCGCGGCGGCGTCGTCCAGGAGCAGAGAGGCGAGGAGCTCCGCATCCGTCAGTCGCAAGACGGCCATTTCTGGGTCAATGCCGAACTGAACGGCGAACCGGTGCGCTTCCTGATCGACAGCGGCGCGACGACGACGAGCATATCGCGGCGCGTCGCCGACCAGGCGCGGGTGCGGATCAGCCGCGGCTTTCCGGCAATGGTGCAGACCGCCAACGGCATCGTCTCGGTCCAGCGCGGCCGTGCCGACCGACTCAGCGTCGGCACGATCGAGCGCCGCGACCTGCCGGTGCACGTGTCCGAAGCGTTCGGCGACATGAACGTGATCGGCATGAACTTCCTGTCGACCCTATCGAGCTGGAGCGTCGAGGGGCGGACGCTGATCCTCAAGCCGTGACCGCCCCTCGCAGCCGCGTCAATTTTACATAATGTATATTATCGGACTTAAAGATGGGCGGTGAAGGGGACCCCTCTTCCGCGCTCGACGCGCTTGTCGAGGTGATGCGGCGGCTGCGCGATCCCGAGAATGGCTGCGCCTGGGACCGCGAGCAGACGTTCGAGACGATCGCTCCCTATACGATCGAGGAAGCCTATGAAGTGGCGGACGCGATCGCGCGCGGCGACATGGCCGATCTCCTGGACGAGCTCGGCGATCTCCAGCTCCAGGTCGTCTATCACGCCCGCATCGCCGAGGAGCTCGGCCTTTTTTCGATCGCCGACGTGCTCGCCGGGATCACAGCCAAGATGATCCGACGCCATCCCCATATCTTCGCCGAGGCCGCCGAAACCCCTGGCTGGGAGGCGCTCAAGGCGGCCGAACGCGATGAAGGTGCCGACAAGAGCGCCCTCGCCCATGTCGCTTTGGCCTTGCCGGCGCTGAAACGCGCCGAAAAAATCCAGCGCCGCGCGGCCCGGATCGGCTTCGACTGGCCGGATGCCGACGGCCCGCGCGGAAAGATCGACGAGGAGCTGGCGGAAATCGCGGCTGCCGGCACGCCTGAAGAGGTCGGGCACGAAATCGGCGACCTGCTGTTTTCGGTCGTCAATTACGCCCGCCACCGCGGCGTCGACCCGGAAGCGGCATTGCGCGAAGCCACGGCGCGCTTCGAGCGGCGCTTCCGCAAGGTGGAAGAGATTACGGATAAGCCACTGAGTATAATGGAGATTGATGCGCTCGAAGCGCTCTGGCAGCGGGCGAAGAAAGAGGTGTGAGTAGCACACGTCATCCCGGCGGAGGCCGGGATCTCAGGACGGGAAGTCGCCGCGGCCGGTGCAGGGCGCTTGCCGTGGCTTCCACAGGCACCTGCGCTCTTCACTCCCTGAGATCCCGGCCTGCGCCGGGATGACTTCATCGGGCTGCGGACCGGGCCTACCCCCGCCCCGCCTGTCGAGCGTTGAACCTTGCCCAGTCGGCGGCGGAAAGGCGGACGTCGAGCTCGGCTTCGCCATCGCACTCGTAGCGCTGGTCGATGACCTCGCCGTTGGCGTGGAGCCAGGCGATGGTCTCGCCGGCGTTCGTCGCGATCCGCACCGTGCGTACGTCCGAGCCCTTTCGCAGAAAGGCGGAGGCGCATTCGAGGAGGTCGTCCACCCCCTCCCCGGTCAGCGCCGACATCAAGATGATATTGTCGCGGCGCTCGCCCTCGGCGCGGACGCGCTCCAAAGCGTCGCCTGCGAGCGCATCGATCTTGTTCCACGCCTCGATCGACGGGGCGCCGGCCCCCTCTCCTTCGGCTGCGCCCGCGCCGATCTCCTTCAGCACCGTCTCGACATCCTCGCGCTGCGCCTCGCTGTCGGGGTGCGAGACGTCGCGGACGTGGACGATGAGATCGGCGCTGACGACTTCCTCGAGAGTCGCGCGGAAGGCGGCGACCAGCTGGGTCGGCAGCTCGGAAATGAAGCCGACCGTGTCCGAAAGGATTGCCTTGTCGAAGCCGGGAAGCTCGATCTCGCGCATCGTCGGATCGAGCGTCGCGAACAGCAGGTTCTCGGCGAGGACGTCGGCGCGGGTGAGGCGGTTGAACAAAGTCGATTTGCCGGCATTGGTGTAGCCGACCAAAGCGATCACCGGCCAGGGCGCGCGCTGCCGGCGGGCGCGGTGGAGAGCGCGGGTGCGCGTGACCTGGTCGAGCTCCTTCCTCAGCTTCGCCATGCGATCGCGGATCAGGCGGCGGTCGGCCTCGATCTGGGTCTCGCCCGGGCCGCCGAGGAAGCCGAAGCCGCCGCGCTGGCGCTCGAGGTGGGTCCAGGAACGCACCAGCCGGCCCGCCTGATAGTCGAGATGGGCGAGCTCGACCTGGAGCCGACCTTCCGAGGTTGCCGCGCGCTCGCCGAAGATTTCGAGGATTAGGCCGGTGCGGTCGATCACCTTGGCCTTGGCCGCGGTCTCCAGATTCTTCTGCTGGACGGGCGTGATCGCGGCGTCGACGATGAGAAGCTCGGCCTGGGCCTCCTCGACCGCGGCGGCGATCGCCTCGGTCTGGCCCTTGCCGAACAGGGTCGCGGGCCGCGGGCTGCGGATCCCGAAATGGAGCCGATCCGCCACCTCGATGCCGATCGCCTCGGCCAGGCCCACCGCCTCGTCGAGACGTGCCTCGACGTCGCGCCGGCCGCCGCTGCCGAGGTCAGGCAGGGCGACGACCGCACGTGCGCCGCGCGCGAACTCCGCTTCGTCGCGGTCAAATCCGGTGCTCAGGCGCCCTGCTCCTCGTCCTGCGCCTCGACGAAGTTGATCGGGCCTTCGGGCTGCACGGTCGAAATGGCGTGCTTGTAGACGAGCTGCGAGAGCTGGTCGCGCTGGAGGAGCATGCAGAAGAGGTCGAAGGCGGCGATCTCGCCTTGCAGCATGACGCCGTTGACGAGGAACATCGTCACCGGATCGCCCGAGCGGCGCACGGCGCTCAGGAACACTTCCTGGAGCAGAACCGGCTTCCTCTTCTCCATTTGCTCGGCGAAGGCCGCCTCGATCTCCTTCAAATCGATCGGCTGGGCCGGCATGATCGTCGAGATTGCGTGCTTGTAGATGAGCTGGGCCTGCCCTTCGCGGCGCAGCAGCACCGAGAAATTGTCGAACCAGGTGATGATCCCCTGGAGCTTCACGCCCTTGACGAGGAACATCGTGACCGGCGTCTTCGAGCGCCGCAGGCTGTTCAGGAAGAGGTCCTGGAGATTGTTGACCTTTTCGGCCATCCCGCTTCTCCTTGTCCGAGGGCCCGTTCCGCGAGGGTCGAAGGCTGAGGTAGCGCCCTTGCGGCGGCGTTCAAGATCATTCCGGGCCGAAATCAATCGAAGCTCAGTCGCTCTCCTCGTTGCGCGCATCGCCGAGGCCGAGCGCCTTCAGTTTGCGGTGGAGGGCCGAGCGCTCCATCCCGATGAAGCTCGCGGTGCGCGAGATGTTGCCGGAGAAACGCCGGATCTGGACGCGCAGATATTCGCGCTCGAAGGTCTCGCGGGCCTCGCGCAGCGGCGTTCCCATGATCGCCTTGACCGCCTCGCCCGGGCTGAGGCTGGCCTGCTCGTTCAAAATTTCGGGCGGGAGCATGTCGATCTCGATGCAGCCGACCCGTGCCCCCGGCGCCAGGATGATGGTGCGCTCGATCACGTTCCGCAATTGGCGGACGTTGCCGGGCCAGTCATAGGCTTGGAGCGCGGCGATCGCGTCGGCCGAGAATTCCGGCGTCTTGAGGCGCTGCTCGGCGGCGTAGCGGGCGGCGAAGCGCGCGATGAGGCCGGGTATGTCCTCGCGCCGCTCCGCCAGCGCCGGGAGGTGCACCGGGACGACGTTGAGGCGGTAGAACAGGTCCTCGCGGAAGCGGCCCCCGGCAATTTCCTCGGAGAGGGTGCGGGCGGTCGACGAGACGACGCGCATGTCCACCTTGACGACCCGCTGCCCGCCGACGCGGTTGAAGCTCTGGTCGGTGAGAACGCGCAGGATCTTGGCCTGGGCCGGGATCGGCATGTCGGCAATCTCGTCGAGGAACAAAGTCCCGCCATGGGCCTGCTCGAGCAAGCCGGGCCGGGCGAGCTCGCTTCCTTCCTCGACGCCGAACAGCTCCTCCTCGACACGCTCGGGCGTCATCCTCGCCGCGCTGACGACGATGAACGGCCCCCTCGCACGCGGCGACCATTGGTGGAGGAGGCGCGCGGCGACCTCCTTGCCGACGCCGGCGGGGCCGGTGATCAGCACCCGGCTTCCGGTCGGCGCGACGCGCTTCAGGGTCGCGCGGACATTGTTGATCGCTCCGCTGGAGCCGGTCAGCTCCATTTCCTGGCCGATCTGCTGGCGCAGGCTCTCATTCTCGCGGCGCAGCCGATCGGTCTCGGTCGCGCGGGCGACGAGATGGAGGAGATGGCCGGCCTCGAAAGGCTTTTCGATGAAGTCGACCGCGCCTTGGCGGATCGCGGCGACCGCGGTGTCGAGATTGCCGTGGCCCGAGATCATCAGCACCGGCAGCGAGGCGTCGCGCCGCTTGATCTCCTCGAGCAGCTGCAGCCCGTCCAGCTTCGATCCCTGCAGCCAGACGTCGAGCAGGATCAGCGACGGGCGTCGGTCTCCCAAAGCGGCCAGCGCCTCGCTGCTCCCTGCCGCGGTCCGCGTCGCATAGCCCTCATCCTCCAGAACGCCGGCGACGAGCTCTCTGATGTCCTGTTCATCGTCGACTATGAGGATGTCTAAAGCCATTGTTTTCAACCAGTTGCTGCATTGTCTTCGGAAAGCCGGGCGGCAGCGCCCCCGGCCCCGATCCGGCGCAGCGAAGCGGCGTCGAATATGATAGTGACGAGAGTGCCGCCATCGGGCGCATCCGCGAACTCGACCCGTCCGAAATGCTCTTCGACGATCTTCTTGACGATGGCGAGGCCGAGCCCGCTGCCCTTGGCGCGAGTCGTCATATAGGGCTCGGTGAGGTTGCGCCTGTCCGCCGGGAGGCCGATGCCGTCGTCGGCGACCTCGAAGCTGAGCTCGCTCCCCTCCTCGCCGATCCTGACCGAGATGCGGCCCGCGGCGCGGCCCTCCTCGGTATCGCCCTCCCCCTGCTCCTTCTTCTGCTGGATCGCCTCGACCGCGTTCTTGACGACGTTGGTGAGCGCCTGGCCGAGCAGGCGCCGGTCGCAGACCAGCATGGGCGAGGGCTCCGGCACTTCGAGTGTGAATTCGACGTCCGGATGGGCGACTTCATGGAGGAAAATCGCCTGGCGCGCGATCTCGACTACGGCCTCCTCGCGGAAGACGGGCTTGGGCATGCGAGCGAAGGACGAGAATTCGTCGACCATCCGACGCAGGTCCCCGACCTGTCGGACGATCGTTCCGGTCAGCCGCTCGAAGGTCGCAGTGTCGGAAGTGATCTCGGCGCCGTAACGCCGCTGCAGGCGCTCGGCGGCGAGCTGGATCGGCGTGAGCGGATTCTTGATCTCGTGGGCGATGCGCCGCGCCACGTCCGACCAGGCGGCGCGGCGCTGGTCGATCAGCTGGTCGGTGATGTCGTCGAAGGTGAGGACGTGGCCGCCCTCGACCTTGACCGTCTTGACCGCTAGCGTGCGGGTGTCGCCGCGCAGGACGAGCTGGATGATCTCCTCGCGCTCCTCGGCGTCGAGCTGGCGATCGAGCTCGGGCGCGAGTTCGGCGAGCTTCTTGCCGACGGGGCTCTCGCTCCCCGTCTTGAGCAGCGCCTCCGCCGAGCTGTTGATCAGCCGCACGACATGGTGCTCATCGACCGAGACGACCCCCGCGGTCACGCCCGAGAGCACTGCCTCGGTAAATGCGCGCCGACTGTCGAGCTGGCTGTTCGCAGAGACGAGCGCACCCGTCTGCTCCTCGAGCCGCCGGGTCATCCGGTTGAAGGCGTTGCCCAGCGTCCCGACCTCGTCGTTGACCCGCGAGGCGGGCACGCGCGCGGAAAGGTCTCCCGCCGTCACCTTGCGCGCGGCGTCGAGAAGATTGCCGACCGGGCGAACCAGCCGGTCGGCGAGATTGAGGGCGATCCAGATCGACAAGGCGATGATGAGCAGGGAGACGCCGAGCAGGATCGCGTTGAACCGGAGCTGGAGACTGCGCGCCCGGCTCAGCGTGCGCTGATAGGCGCTGGCGGCGTCGCGTGCGTTCGCGAGCGCGGTGATCGCATCCGGCGAGACGGCGCGGGCGCCGTAGAAATAGATCGCCGCCTGGGGATCGAGGCGTACCACCGCCTCGACGCGATCGCGCGTCGGCTGGAAAACGCGGACTTCGCCGGCGCGAAGCGCGACGAGCATTTGCGGCGACAGCTGCGCGGCGAGCGGGCGCTCGTCCGGATTCCACTCGACCTGGCGGTGCAGGCGTCCCTGCGGATCGAGCGTCAGGATGGCGGACTCGGTGACCTGCCGCGCGGCGGTCTGGTAGAGGAAGTCGTTGTAGAAGACCTGGCTGTCGATGCCGTACCGGTTGATCCGGTCGACCATGTCCGCGCCCATCACCTCGATGTCGAGCTTGATCCGGTCGCGATGCTCGCGCTCGTAGATCTGGGAGGCGTTGCGCGCACTGGCGAGGACCGTCTCGGCCCGGTCGGAGTACCAGAATTGCATGCCGCCCTGGAACAGCAGCGACGCGAAAATCACGACCAACAGCGTCGGGACGCTGGCGAGGATCGAGAAAATGGCGACCAGTCGCACGTGCAGGCGCCCGCGCCCGCCGAGTCCGGATCTGGCCGCGCGCCGGATCGCGAAACGCCGCGCGACCAACACCATCAGCGCCATGGCCGGGACCAGGATCGCGACGAGCAGTGCCGCCACGGTCTCGGGCGTGATCGGCGAGTCCGGGCGGCCGCCGCGCGTGACGAAATAGGTGCCCGCGACGCTTGCGACGAGCGCCGCGACCGTGACCGCCTCGAGCAGCGGAATGAGCGGGCTGCGCCGCAGGACGACAGACAGCCGCCGGCGCCAGCGCGGGCGCGTGTCGACCTTGATCGTGCTTTCGGCGTTCACCTGTGTCGTCTAGCACAGGGTTGTGGCAGAAAGAACACAGTAGATGGACTCGGCTCGCCGCGACCAGGGCGGCATCCGCCGCTTCAGGCGGCCTCTTTCGACAGCCACGGCGCGTAGAAATCGCGCAGCATCGCCTTGGCCCGGACCGCATCCGCTTCCTTGTTGAAGGCGTTGCGGAACTCGGCCGAGCCGTGGAGGCCCTTGGTGTACCAGCCGATATGCTTGCGCGCGATATTGACGCCGTTCTCGCACCCGTAATGGGCGAGCATCGCCTCATATTGCTCCGCGACGACGGCGAACTGCTCGTCGATCGAAGGGTCCGGGAGGCGGCCGCCGGTCCGCAGCCAATGCATGACCTGGCCGAGCAGCCAGGGCCGGCCATAGCCGCCGCGCCCGATCATGACGCCGTCCGCTCCGGAGCTTTCGAGCGCCTCGGCGGCATCGTCGACCGAGCGGATGTCGCCGTTGACGATCACCGGCACCTCGACCGCCTCCTTGACCCGCCGCACGAACGCCCAGTCGGCCTCGCCCTTGTACATCTGGTTGCGGGTGCGGCCGTGGACGGTGATCATGCGGACGCCGAGATCCTCGGCGATGCGGGCGAGCTCGGGCGCGTTGAGCGAGCTGTGATCCCAGCCCATGCGCATCTTGAGCGTCACCGGCACCTTCACCGCCTTCACCGTCGCATCGACGATGGCGGCGGCGAGCTTCAGGTCCCGCATCAGCGCCGAGCCGGCGTCGCCGTTGACGATCTTCTTGACCGGGCAGCCCATGTTGATGTCGATGATCGCGGCCCCGCGGTCTTCGTTCAGCTTCGCCGCTTCGGCCATCTCGGCAGGCGTGCAGCCGGCGAGCTGCATCGAGACCGGGTCCTCGATCGGGTCCCAGGCCGCTTTCTGCAGCGACTGACGGGTCTCGCGGATCATCGCCTGGGAGGCGATCATCTCGGTCACCGTCAGGCCGGCGCCGTAGCGCTTGACGATGCGCCGGAACGGACGGTCGGTGACGCCGGTCATCGGCGCCAGGATCACCGGCGCTTCGATGCGGACGCGGCCGATGGAAATGGACTTCAAATCTGCCATGGAGGCAGGCGAGATAAGGCCAAAGGCGCTGGCCCGCAAGGCGGGCCTCGGCTAGGCGGCGGCGATGGAGACAGGCGGACGCACGATTGCGCTGGTGGTGGCGGCGGGCAGCGGCAGCCGCGCCGGCGGCGGGCTGCCCAAGCAATATCGCAGGATCGCGGGCAAGTCCGTGCTCGCGCATGCGATCGAGCATCTGCGCCGCGCCGGCGCCGGGGATGTGCGCGCGGTGATCGCTGCGGACCAGGAAGCGCTCTATGAGGCCGCAACGGAGGGCCTCGCCCTCCCCTCCCCGATCGCCGGCGGCGCCGAGCGGCAGGACTCGGTCCGCGCCGGCCTCGAAGCCGTCGCCGCGACCGGCGGCGCCGCGCGCATCTTCATTCACGATGCGGCGCGGCCGTTCGTGCCCGTGCCGGTCGTATGCCGACTGCTGGCCGCGCTGGAGACGGCGCAGGCCGCCGTGCCGGCACTCGCTGTAGCCGATACGCTCGCCAAGGCCGGCCTGGCGCTGGGCGAGGCGGTGGCGCGCGACGGGCTGGTTCGCGTCCAGACTCCCCAGGCCTTCCGCTTCGATGCGATCCTTGCCGCCCATCGCGCCTGGCGCGGCCCGCCGGCGACCGACGACGCGCAGATCGCCCGCGCTGCCGGCATCGAGGTCGCCACCGTGGCCGGCGATCCAGCCCTCGAGAAGCTGACCTTCGAGGAGGATTTCGAGCGCGCCGAGCAGCGCCTCGCCGCTCGCCGCACGACGCGGACCGGCCTCGGCTTCGACGTCCATGCCTTCGCGCCGGGGGAGAGGCTCTGGCTCGGCGGGATCGAAGTGCCGCACGATCGCGGCCTCAAGGGCCACAGCGACGCCGACGTCGTCCTCCACGCCTTGACCGACGCCATCCTCGGCGCGATCTGCGCGGGCGACATCGGCGACCACTTCCCGCCGTCCGATCCGCGGTGGCGCGGCGCCGCTTCCTCGCTGTTCCTCGATTTTGCGCGCAGCCTCGTCGAGAGCGCCGGCGGGCGCATCGTTCATTGCGACGTCACCATCCTTTGCGAGGCGCCGCGCATCGGCCCGCATCGGGACGCGATGCGCTCGCGCATTGCGCAGCTGTTGCACCTTCCGATTCAGGCAGTTAGCATCAAGGCGACGACCACCGAGCGGCTCGGATTCACCGGCCGCGGGGAGGGAATCGCCGCCCAGGCGGTGGCGACGGTCGAGACGCTTGGAGACTTTTCATGAAATTGATCGCCGCCGCCGCGCTCCTTGCGGCGCAGAACCCGAGCCCGCCGGTGGCGTGCGTGCCGCAGCAGGAGGTCGCCGATCTCACCATCACCCTGCTTCCGGCCTTCATCGACGCTGCCGGCCCGCATTGCGCCCGGCATCTCGGCGCGGGCAGCTTCCTCGCCTCCCGCGAGGCGCGCGCCATGGCCGAGCGGCTTCGCGCCGAAGCGGGGCCGCGACGCGAATCCGCCGCGCGCGGGATCCGGCGGATCGTCGGCAACGAGGTGCCAGCGGGGCTGAGCGGCACGACCATGCTCAGCGTGCTTTCCGAGGGCATGATCGGCCAGGCCGTCAGCGGCCTCGACGAGGTGAAGTGCCGCAACGCCGACAAGATCATCCGCTCCGCAGCGCCGCTTCCGCCCGCTAATATCGGCGACCTCATCGCCGCGATCGGCGCGCTGGCCTTTCTCGACCGGCCGCCGAGCGACGGCGCGCCGCCGATCTGCCCGGCCTGATCGCTCGCGCCCCCGGACCTGCCAATGGAAACGCCATGACGATCGACAAGCTCGCCGCCGCACTCCTCCTGCTCGCCGCCCAGGGCGCGGCCGCGCAGACCGCCTGCCTGCCGCGCGCCCAGGCGGCGCAGATGGCGGTGTCGCTGGTGCCGGCCCTGATCGACTCCGCGACGCGGGCCTGCGCGGCGCACCTGCCGGCGGACGCCTTCCTCGGGAACGGGTCGCGGGCGCTGGCCGAGCGTCTCGGCGCCGACACCGCGGCCGTGCGGTCGAATGCAGTCGCCATGATTCTCGAGCTCACCGGCCAGGCGCCGGCGCCGGGCCTCGACCAGGGCCTGATGATCCCCCTCTTCGCGGACCGCCTGACGGAAGGCCTCGACGCCGCCCAGTGCCGCGGCGCCAGCGAGATGCTGGAGGCCCTGGCGCCGCTGCCGACCGCCAATGTCGCGCAGGCCGTGAGCGCCGCGCTCGGCGTGGCGTTGGCACAGGCCGGCGAGGACGGCCCGCCGATCTGCCGCGAATGAGCGAAGCGCGCGATTTCTGCCTGCCTCCGGAGCTGGTCGAAGCCGCGCGCAGGGTGATCGAGGCGAATCGCGCCGCGGGCCGGACGATCGCCGTGGCCGAGAGCTGCACCGCCGGCCTGGTCTGCGCCGCTTTGACCGAGGTGCCCGGATCCTCGGACGTGTTCGAAGCCGGCTTCGTCACCTATTCGAACCGGGCGAAGATGGAGATGCTCGGCGTCAGCGAGGACGTGCTCGACACGTTCGGCGCGGTCTCCATCGCGGTCGCCTGGGGCATGGCGCAGGGCGTGCTCGCCCGCACCAAGGCCGATGTCGGCGTCGCGATTACCGGTATTGCCGGCCCCGGCGGCGGCTCCGAGAGGAAGCCGGTGGGCACGGTGGTGTTTGCGCGGGCGTTGCGCGGCGAGAGCCCGAAGGACGCGGCTGCGGACCAGAAGGAGCTCGGCGACCTCGGCCGGGGCGGCGTGCGGCTTCAGGCCGCCTTGTGCGCGCTGGAGCTGCTGCTTCCCTGAGAAATCCCCCAGGGCGAGCGGTAGCAAGAGCACACAAACCCGCTAGGGCTGAGCTTGTCGAAGCCCGGTTTGCCGAGGGCTGCAATCCGCACTTCGACAGGCTCAGGGCTAGCGGTTGCGGTGCATTCCCTCCCGCTATGCGTTAAGCGTCCGCGGGCGCGCCGTACAAAGCGTGGGCGCGATCCTCGAAGGCGCCGATCATCCGCCGCAGCGCGCGGTCGAACATCTGGCCGGCGAGGGTCTCGAAGATCCGCGACTTGAACGCGAAATCGACGCAGAACTGGATATCGGTGCCGCCGCTCCCGTCCGGCGCGAAGGTCCAGCTGTTGTGAAGATATTTGAGCGGGCCTTCGATATAGTCGATCGAGATCTCGCGCGGCGCGGTTTTGCGGACCCGCGAGGTGAAGGTCTCCTTGATGGCCTTGAAGCCGACGACGAGGTCGGCGATCATCTCGTCGCCGCTGTCCGACCGGACCCGCGTCGCCGAGACCCAGGGAAGGAATTCCTGGTAGCGGCCGACATCGGCGACGAGCGCGAACATCTGTTCCGGGCTGTAGGGAAGGTTCCTCTTCTCGGTATGCCGGGGCATATCTAGTCCGTCGTCCCGGCGCAGGCCGGGACCTCAGCCAGAACAGGCACCGGGCGTTTCATCACCCCCTGGGACCATCGCCGGGTCGACGCAACGCCAGCTTCGCATCGCGCGCGGCGCGCATTTTCGCGAAGTCGTCGCCGGCATGATAGCTGGAGCGCGTCAGCGGCGACGCGGCGACCAGAAGGAAGCCCTTGGCCCGCGCGATCGCGGCATAAGCGGCAAATGCGGCGGGCGGGACGAATTCCTCGACCCGGGCGTGGCGCGGCGTCGGCTGGAGATATTGGCCCATGGTCAGGAAATCGACGTCGGCCGAGCGCATGTCGTCCATCACCTGGTGGACTTCGAGGCGCTGCTCGCCGAGGCCGACCATCACGCCCGACTTGGTGAAAATGCCCGGATCCTGACGCTTGACGCTCTCGAGCAGGCGCAGCGAGGCATAGTAGCGCGCGCCCGGGCGGATGGTCGGGTAGAGGCGCGGCACCGTCTCGAGATTGTGGTTGTATACGTCGGGACGCGCGGCGACGATCGCCTCGATCGCGGCCTCGGGCTTGTTGCGGAAGTCGGGCGTCAGGATCTCGATCGTGGTCGAAGGCGTGTTTCGGCGGAGGGCTTCGATGACGCGGACGAACTGCCTGGCGCCGCCGTCGGGAAGATCGTCGCGGTCGACCGACGTGACGACGATATGCTCGAGGCCCAATTCGGCGGCTGCGACGGCGACATGCTCCGGCTCGAGCGGGTCGACGGCGCGCGGCATGCCGGTCTTGACGTTGCAGAAGGCGCAGGCCCGGGTGCAGGTGTCCCCCAGGATCATCACCGTCGCGTGCTTCTTGGTCCAGCACTCGCCGATATTGGGACAGGCCGCTTCCTCGCAGACGGTGGCGAGGTTCAGCCGGCGCATCAATTTCCGGGTCTCGGCGAAGCCGACGCTGGTCGGGGCCTTGACCCGGATCCAGTCCGGCTTGCGCAGCCTGGGGACAGCCGGCGGCGTCTGGATCGGATCGGCTTCGCTCATGGGACGCAGATAGCGACTGGACGGGCGCCTTGCCACCCCTCCCCGCCCCGCTTAATCGGCGCGCCATGGCCAAGTTCAACGACCTGATCGAGGGGTATCGCCGCTTCCGCGAGACGGGCTGGAGCCGCGAGCGGGAGCGCTGGGCCGAGCTGGCCGAAGGGCAGAGCCCGAAAACGATGGTGATCGCCTGCTCGGACAGCCGCGTCGATCCGGCGCAGATTTTCGACGTCCGGCCCGGCGAGATCTTCGTCGTCAGGAACGTCGCCAATCTGGTGCCACCCTACGAGACTGCAGGCGGACGTCACGGCGTCTCGGCCGCGCTCGAATTCGCCGTCACCCAGCTCCAGGTCGAGGAAGTGATCGTGCTCGGTCATGGCTTTTGCGGCGGCTGCGCGGCCGCGCTCACCGGCCAGTTCGACGACGCCCCTCACGGCCAAGGCCATTTCATCGCCGACTGGATCGACCTGCTGCGCGAGGCCCGCGACAAGGTGCGGGCGCGCTGCGGCGGCGAGTACGATCGCGGCGCCTTCCACGCCATGGAGCTGGAAAGCGTCCTCGTCTCGCTCCGCCACCTCCGCACCTTCCCGTTCGTCGCCGAGCGCGAGGGCGACGGTCGCCTCGCCCTCCATGGCGCCTATTTCGCGATCGACGAAGGCATCCTCCACGTCTGCGACGAGGGGTCGGGAAGGTTCAGTCCCGCATAGCTTCGCCGGCCGCGCTGCGGCGCGCGCCGTAGGCGAAGTAGATGACCAGGCCAACGACATGGGCGCAGGCGAACCAGATCTGGGTCGTCGTCGGCAGGCTGTAGAGCAGGTAGAGGCAGCCGAGGATCGCGACGAGCCCGACCGGCCAGGCGAGCGGCGTCCGGAACCTGCGCGGCGCGTCGGGCGCGCGGCGGCGCATGATCAGCATGCAGACGGCCACCGCGATGAAGGCAGTCAGAGTCCCGGCATTGGCGAGCGCGGCGAGCTGGTCGAGCGGAATGAGGCCGGCGAGCACCGCGACGACGATCGCGGTGAAGATCGTGATCCGGACCGGCGAGCCGCGGCCCGAGACGCGGGCGAGGCCGGGCGGGATCAGCCGGTCGCGCGCCATCACGAAGAAGATGCGGCTCTGCCCGTAGAAGAAGGCGAGGATCACCGTCGGGAGCGCGATCACCGCCGAGACGCCGAGGAACACGGCGGCCCAGGGCCGATCGATCTCGCGAAGGATGAGGGCGAGAGGCTCGGGGCTGTTTGCGAACCGGCTGTAGGCGAGCGCGCCGATCGCCGCCGCCGCGACCGCCATGTAGATGAGGACGCAGAGGAGCATCGAGCCGACGATGCCGATTGCGAGGTCGCGGCCGGGATCCTTGGCCTCCTCGGCCGCCGTCGCGATCGCGTCGAAGCCGTAGAAAGCGAAGAAGATGATCGCGGCCGCGGCCATGACGCCGACCTCCGACCCGGAAGGACCGCTCTTCGGAAAGCCGTTCGGCATGAACGGGTCGAAATTGGCCGCATCGAAATAAGGAAGGGCGACGGCGACGAAGACGATGAGGGCGACGATCTTGACCAGGACGAGCACGGCGTTGAGCGTCGCGCTCTCCTTGGTCCCGTAGATGAGCAGGCCAGCGACCACCGCGATGATGAAGATCGCCGGCAGGTTGACGATGCCGCCGAGCGCCGGCCCCTCGGTCAGTGCGTGCGGGAAGCCGATCCATGCCTCGAGCAAAGGCGCGGCATAGCCGGACCAGCCGACGGCGACCGCGCTGACGACGAGCGAATATTCGAGGATCAGGCTCCAGCCGACGATCCAGGCGAGCAGCTCGCCGATCACGACATAGGTGTAGGTGTAGGCGCTTCCGGACGCGGGGATCATCGTCGCCATCTCGGCATAAGCAAGGGCAGCGGCGGCGCAGATGATGCCGGCAATGGCGAAGGATAAGATCACCGACGGCCCGGCCTTGGCCGCGCCGACGCCGATCAGGGTGAGGATGCCGGTGCCGACGATCGCGCCGACGCCCAAGGCGACGAGATGCGGCCAGCCGAGGCTGCGGTGGAGGCGATGCTCGGGCGCGAGATCCTCGTCCGCAACCACCGTCTTGCGCGCGTTCCAGTTCCTCAAGGCCTTTTCCCTTCCTTGGCGGCGGCACAATGGCGACGCCGCGCTGCTACGTCGAGAGCTTTCGCTCGCATTGCCGGCGCGCGGCCGGATGTTGCGCGGAGCGTGCGCCGGTGCGACAACAAGCCCTCCAGCGCATTGGGACATTCCGATGAAGCCTGTCCTCGCCTTCGCCGCGATTGCCGCAATCGCCGTCCAGGCGTGCACGGCCTCGGTCTACCACCCGACCAAGAGCGGCGGCGAGATGAAGGCCGACGTCGATCTGTGCACGCGCGAAGCCAACAGGCGCTACTGGATGGATCCGATCGCGGCGCTCTACAACGCCTATGACTGCCTCGAAGCCAAGGGCTACAGCCGCAACGAGCGCGACTTTGCGGCGCGGGTGGAGCGGGCTCTGGGCGAGCGCGAGGCGCCGGCCTCGGCCTCGAAAGGCGCGCGCGAGCGACGCCTGCCCTGCCGCGTGCCCTGCCGGCGCTAGTAGATATATTCCTCGCGCTCGAGGAAGTCGCCGTCGGCGGCTTCGGCGCGGCGCGGCGCGGGTTCCGCGGCGGGCTGCGACTGGCGGCGGCGCAGAGCCATGGGGCGGCTCGCGGACGCAGCCGCGGCGGCGGCGGGCGGCGGCGCCGTGCGAAGGCGAGCCGGCTCCTTGTGCGGTCGGCTGCCGAGGCTCATTTCGGCCGCTTCGGCGAGGACGTCCTCGACGACCTGGACGGGATCGAGGCGCGCGGGCACGTCCGTATCGCTCGCGGCGGCGATGCGCCGGCCGGGGGCGGCGGGGCCCGCATAATGCTGGGCGGCATAGGCTGTCGCGGCGCACAGGAGCAAGGCGGCGGCCGACCAGGCGCCCCAGCCGGCGAGGCGGCGGCGGCGATGGAGGCGGTGGAGCTGCGCGTCGAGCAAAGCGCGCTGGCGGGCGCCCTCGCGGCGGTCATATTCGGCGCGGCGATCGGCATCCCTGAGGATCGAGAAGGCGGCGTTGATCTCGGCGGCCTGGCTGCCGGCGGCGGCGGCGCCGGTGCGGTCCGGATGATGCTTCTTCATGAGCGCGCGATAGGCCGCTTCCAGCGCGCCGGGCGACACTCCCGGCGAGACGCTAAGGACATCGTAAAGGCTGTACGGCCGGTCCATCCGGAGCGCATATTGCACGAACGGCACGAGCGGGGCCAGTGCGATTTTCGTCCGCGCGATCAAGGGCTTGTGAACCGCCGACCGCAGCCCGCCAGGGCAGCCCTCGCCTCCTGCCCCGCGCCAGGAGGTCTAACCGAAGGCCTCTCGCGCGAGCCTTTCCACCTCCGGGTCGATCGGGGGCGGGTCGAGGGGTACGGCATGCTCCAGCGCGTCGGCGACGATCGTCAATGCGGCGATGCGCGCGGCCTTCTTGTTGTTGCCGTCGACGACGTGCCACGGCGCGGCCTTCGTGCTCGTCTCGGAAAACATTTCCTCGATCGCAGCCACATAGGCTTCGCGCTTCCTACGATTCCTGAAGTCCTCGGGCGAGAGCTTCCAGCGCTTCCACGGATGCTCGACGCGGGCGCGGAGACGCTCGTCCTGCGCCCATTGGGTGACGTGGAAGAAGAGCTTGATGATCGCCGTGCCGTCGGCGGCTTGCTGGGCCTCGAAATCGTTGATCTCGTCATAGGCGCGGCGCCATTCCCGCTTGCTCGCAAATCCTTCGACCCGCTCGACGAGGACGCGGCCGTACCAGCTGCGGTCGAACACGGCGATCTCCCCGGCGCCGGGCAGGCGCTTCCAGAAGCGCCAGAGGAAGTGGCGGGCTTTCTCCTCGGCGGTCGGCGCCGCGATCGGCCAGACCCGAAAGTGGCGAGGGTCCCAGCCCGAGGTGAGGCGCTGGATCGCGCCACCCTTCCCCGCCGCGTCCCAGCCTTCGCAGACGAGGACGCTGCGGCGCTTGTGGACGATGTGGCTGACGAGGACGCGCGACAGCCGCTCCTGGAGCGCGGCGAGGTCCTTGGCGTAATCGCCTTTGTGTTTGGCGCCGGTTTCGAAGCGTGAGAGGGCAAGCTTCATTCGATCAGAGCGCGCAGGCGGGGGGCCGGTTCCGTTCGGACCGAACGGCCGGAGCATGTGTCCTCTTGCTCTAATCCGGCGCGACCACCTTTGCGGGGTCTTTCGAGGGTCCTGCCGCCGGCGCGTCCGCCAGCCGTATGTGGAGATCGCGAAGCTGCTTCGCGCTCACA
Source organism: Allosphingosinicella sp. (assembly GCA_036386475.1). GTDB lineage: Bacteria > Pseudomonadota > Alphaproteobacteria > Sphingomonadales > Sphingomonadaceae > Allosphingosinicella. The sequence continues at coordinate 193,274 of DASVVQ010000020.1, forward strand.
GTGCCCGGCGCGCCCATCATCAGATCCTCCGCGCGCTGGTTCATCGGGAAGAGGACGACCTCGCGCAGATTGGGCTCGCCGGCGAGCAGCATGACGATGCGGTCGATGCCGGGCGCGGAGCCCCCGTGCGGCGGAGCGCCATATTTGAAGGCGTTGATCATGCCGGAGAAATCGCGGTCGACGTCCTCGCTCGTGTAGCCCGCGATCGCGAAGGCCTTGTACATGATGTCGGGCCGGTGGTTCCGGATGGCACCGGAGGAGAGCTCCACTCCGTTGCAGATGATGTCGTACTGGAAGGCGAGGATGTCGAGCGGGTCCATGGTCTCGAGCGCTTTGAGCTCGCCCTGCGGCATCGAGAAGGGATTATGGCTGAAGTCGACCTTCTTCGCCTCCTCGTCATATTCGTACATCGGGAAGTCGACGACCCAGCAGAAGCGGAACTCGTCCTCGGCGACGAGGCCGAGCTGCTCGGCGATGCGGGTGCGCGCGAGCCCGGCGAGCTTCGCGGCCTGGGCCTCCTTGCCGGCGGCAAAGAAGATGCCGTCGTCCGGGCCCAGGCCGAGCGCCGCGACGAGGCTGCGCGTGGCGGCTTCGCCGTGATTCTTGGCGATCGGTCCGCCGAGCTCGCCGCCCTTCTGGGTGATGTAGCCCAGGCCGGCATGGCCTTCCGAGCGGGCCCAGTCGTTCATCTCGTCGAAGAATTTGCGGCTGTGGCCCGCGGTGCCGGGCGCCGGTATCGCGCGGACGACGCCGCCGCCTTCGACGATGCGTGCGAACAGGCCGAAGCCGGAGCCGGCGAAGTGGGCGGACACATCCGTGATCTCGATTGGATTGCGAAGGTCCGGCTTGTCCGAGCCGTATTTCAGCATCGCTTCCTTGTAGGGGATGCGCGGGAATTGACCGGCGGGCGTGACCGCCTTGCCGTCGGCGAACTCCTCGAAGACGCCGGCGAGGACCGGCTCGATCGCCTGGAAGACGTCCTCCTGCGTGACGAAGCTCATCTCGAAGTCGAGCTGGTAGAATTCGCCGGGTGAGCGGTCGGCGCGGGCGTCCTCGTCGCGGAAGCAGGGCGCGATCTGGAAATAGCGGTCGAAGCCGGCGACCATGATCAGCTGCTTGAACATCTGCGGCGCCTGCGGGAGCGCGTAGAACCTGCCCGGATGGACGCGCGACGGCACGAGATAGTCGCGCGCGCCCTCCGGGCTCGAGGCGGTGAGGATGGGGGTCTGAAACTCGGTGAAACCCTGGTCGACCATGCGCCGGCGGATCGAGGCGATGATGTTGGAACGAAGGACGATGTTCTTGTGGATGCGCTCGCGCCGCAGATCCAGGAAGCGGTAGCGCAGGCGAACGTCCTCGGGATAGTCGGCTTCGCCTGCGACCGGGAGGGGAAGCTCCTGAGCGACCGATTGCACCGCGACGGCGTCGGCGTGAACCTCGATCTCCCCGGTCGCGAGGTTCGGATTGATCGCATCGGCCGAGCGCGCGACGACCTTTCCCTCGATCGTGATGACGCTCTCGGCGCGGACGGCCTCGAGAGCCTGGAACGCTTCGTCCGCGACGTCGGAGACGATCTGGGTGATGCCGTAATGGTCGCGCAGGTCGACGAACAAAAGGTTGCCGTGGTCGCGCTTCCTGTGAACCCAGCCCGACAGCTTGACCCGCTCGCCGACCTCGGCCGCGCGGAGCTGGCCGCAGCTATGAGTCCTGTATGCGTGCATCTTCACCGCGCCTTTTGACAGCCGACCTGGGGTTGATTGGGAGGCCGTGCGCTTCGCGGCGGGGGGAGGCTTTGTCAAGGCGGGAGGGCGCCGCTATAGGCCGCCCACAATGCATATCCACGATTTGATTTCCGACAGCGAATCGCTCGCGTCCCTGTGCGAGCGGCTCGCCCGCTCCCCGTTCGTCGCGGTCGATACCGAGTTCATGCGCGAGAATACCTATTGGCCGGATCTGTGTCTGTTCCAGATCGCCAATAGCGAGGAGGCCGCCGCGATCGATCCCAAGGCGGAAGGGATCGACCTGACGCCGCTCCTCAGCCTGCTGGTCAACAATGAGCATGTCATCAAGGTCTTCCACGCCGGCGGCCAGGACATCGAGATCATCTTCAACCTGACCGGCGGCACGCCGCACCCGATGTTCGACACCCAGATCGCCGCGATGGCACTCGGGCTCGGGGAGCAGATCGGCTATTCCAATCTATGCGAGAGCCTGCTCGGCAAGACGCTCGACAAGGGCGCCCGCTTCACCGATTGGGCGCGCCGCCCGCTCGACAAGCGCCAGATCGACTATGCGATCGGCGACGTCACCCATCTCGCAGTGCTCTTCCCCAAGATGCTCGAGCGGCTGCGCCGGACCGGGCGCGGCGCCTGGCTGGATCAGGAGATGGAGCGGATCGCGGACCCTGCCAATTACGTCAACGATCCCGCCCAGGCCTGGAAGAAGGTCCGCGTTCAGAGCCGCAAGGCCGAGGTCCTGGGGCGGCTCAAGGCCCTGGCGGCCTGGCGGGAAATCGAGGCGCGGTCCAAGAATCTGCCCCGCGGCCGGATCATGAAGGACGAGACGCTGGCCGATGTCGCCATGCATCCGCCGGCGAGTCAGGAGAAGCTCGCCCAGGTCCGCGGCCTCTCGCCGAGCTGGCGGACCAACGATATCGGCGCGCGGCTGATGGAAGCGCTCGCCAATGCGGATCCCCTGCCAGCCTCGGACCTGCCGCCGCGCGAGGACAAGTCGCCCGGCCTCGGCAAGGAAGGGGCGCTGATCGCGGATCTCCTCAAGCTGCTGCTCAAGATCCGGGCGCGCGAATCGAACGTGGCGCCGCGGCTCATCGCTCGTTCAGAGGAGTTGGAGCTGCTTGCCGCGGGCCGCCGCGAGAATCTCCAGATTCTCGCAGGCTGGCGCTTCGAGGAGTTCGGCCGCGACGCGCTCGATCTCGTCGAGGGCCGCCTCGCCTTTGCCGTCCGCGGCGGCCGGATGGTGATGACACGCGCGGAGACGGTAGAATGAGGATCGCGGTTGCGGCGGGAGCCTTGATGCTGATGGCTTGTACGACGATGCCCCCCGAGGAGGCGCCGGTCCCCGACCATGGCGCCGGCACCTGCAATGCGGCCCCGGTCCAGGACCTGGTCGGCCGCCAGCGTTCGGAAGCCGTCGGCGCGGAGGCGATGCGCCGGAGCGGGGCGACGACGCTGCGCTGGATCGGCCCCGGCACGGCCTATACGCAGGATTTACGGCGCGACCGGATCAACCTCGATACCGACGCAGGCGGGCGGATCACCCGGGTCCGCTGCTTCTAGACGAAGGCGACCTCGGGGCGGAGGCCGAGGGCGCCCGCCAGCGTCTTGAGGCGGCGGTCGACGGCTTCTCCGAACAGATCCGAGTTGCTGCGATCGAGCGAAAGGACGAGGCGGCCGTCCCCGTCGGCCGCGAGGCGGCTGCGCTCGAGACCGACAGCGACGCCGCCGCTGAGGCGCTGGCCGAGGCGCATCGCCATTCCCCAGAGCGAGGCACGGCGCAGTTCTTCCTCGCTGCAGAGCTGCGAGAGCGACGGATCGGGCAGGTCGCGGCCGCCGCCGAAGCTGCCATAGAGCGCCTGGGCGAGCATGACGCGGCCGCCGTCGTCGATGCCGACCCAATTGCCGTGAAGCGCCATGTCGAGGCCGCGCTCGGCGCGGAAATCGGGATGCGCCTGCCAGGCGACGTCGGCAAGAAGGCAGGCGGCGAGCCGAATGCGCCGCGCCCAGAGCGGATCGTCGAACACGGGGGCGATCCAGCGGTCCAGCAAGTCGCCGTGCGGCACGAAGCGGCCGAGGCCGATGCCGGCGTCCCGCGCCGCTTCGATCAGGGGATCGAGCGCGCGTTCCTCGTCCGACAGATCGGAGAACAGGATGCCCTCGCGGATGCCGAAGCTCGAGGTGACGAGCCGGCTCGGTCGGAGGCGCTCGGAGAGGATGCGGAGGAGGCGGGTCGCCGCCGGGAGGGTCGGCAGGCGCGACATCGACAAGGACGGGATGCGGCTCGCCGCGGCCTTGTCGAGCCGGGCGACCTCGGCCTGGAGCTCGCGCGGGCGGCCCGGCGCCATTTCGTGCTCGTGGACGATCGGCAGCGGGTGGCCGCGAAAGGCCATGTCGATCCGGGCGAGCGTCCGCCACGAGCCGCCGACCATGTAGAAGTCCCTCCCCTCGCCGCGCCCGGCGAAGCCGGTCTGCACCAATGCGGCCTCGATCTCGCGCCGCAGCGCCCCCTTCCCCGCAAAGCCGCCGAGTCGCAGGACCCCGAGCGGCAGCGAAGCGCTGTGGCGGACTTGCCCCTCGGCGACGTCGACCAGCTCCAGGCTGCCGCCCCCGAGATCGCCCACGATGCCGTCAGCCCAGGGGATGGAGGAGATGACGCCGTAGCCCGCCATCACGCCTTCCTCCTTGCCGGGGAGGACTTCGGGCTCGAGGCCGAGGGCGCGGACGCGGTCGAGGAAGGCGGCGCCGTTCGAAGCGTCGCGGACGGCGGCGGTGGCGACGATGCGATGCCGGGCGACGCCCATCTGGGCGAGCAGCATCTTGAAGCGCGCAATTCCGGAGATCGCGCGCTCCATCGCTTCCGCGGAGAGCTCGCCGCCGCCGTCGAGGCCGCGGCCGAGCCCGGCCATGATCTTCTCGTTGAAGACGATCGAGGGGATCCGGGTTGCGCCGGAATAGACGACGAGACGCACGGAGTTCGACCCGATGTCGACGATCGCGATCGGCCTGGTTGGGGTCACGTCCGTTTCAGTGGTCGCGCGGAAGGCGCAAAGTCTTGGGAGAAGCGTCGCTCAAGGCGGCGCCACGCCCGGAGAGCGAAGGATTCGTCATGAAATAGCGATGCAGGTTGAACGGCTTCTCGCCCTCGCGCGGCGCGAGCCGCTCATAGCGCCCGTCGGCGAGCAATCGCCAGCTTTGCTCATTGTCGATCAGGTTCGCGAGGAGCACCTGCTCGACGATCTGCTGGTGCACCGTCCGGTTGGCGATCGGCAGCATATATTCGACGCGGCGGTCGAAGTTGCGCGGCATCCAGTCGGCCGAGCTGACGAACACCAAAGCGCCCCGATTGGGCAGATCGTCGCCGTTGCCGAAGCACCAGATGCGGCTGTGCTCGAGAAAGCGGCCGACGATCGACTTGACGCGGATCCGCTCCGACAGGCCGTCGACGCCGGGCCTGAGGCAGCAAACGCCGCGCACGATGAGGTCGATCTCCACGCCGGCTTCGCTCGCTTCGTAGAGCTTGTCAATGATGGCGGGATCGACCAGCGAGTTCATCTTCGCCCAGATCGCCGCCGGACGCCCGCCGCGGGCGAAGGCGATTTCGGCATCGATGAGGCGGACGAGGTCGTTGCGCAAGTGGAGCGGCGACATGACGATCCGTTCCATCGCCCGCGGCTCGACATAGCCGGTGATGAAGTTGAACAATTTGGCGACGTCGCGGCCGAGCAGAGGGTCGGCGGTGAAGAAGCTGAGGTCGGTATAGATGCGCGCCGTCACCGGATGGTAATTGCCGGTGCCGAGGTGGCAATAGGTGCGGAAGCCCTTCTCCTCGCGGCGGACGACCATCGAGACCTTGGCATGGGTCTTGAAGTCGATGAAGCCGTAGACGACCTGCACACCGGCGCGCTCGAGCGCGTCCGCCCAGAGCAAGTTCTGCTCCTCCTCGAAGCGCGCCTTGAGCTCGACGATGGCGGTGACCGACTTGCCCGCCTCGGCGGCGTCGATCAGGGCGCGGATGACGGCGGACTGCTTGCCGGCGCGGTAGAGGGTCTGCTTGATCGCGACCACGTCCGGATCGGCCGCGGCCTGCTTGAGGAACTCGACCACCACCTCGAAGCTCTCATAGGGATGGTGGACGATGATGTCCTTGGCGCGGATCGCGGCGAAGCAGTCTCCGTCATGCTCGAGGATGCGCTCCGGGAAGCGGGCGGCGAAGGGCGGGAACTTGAGATCGGGCCGATCCTCGTCGACGAGGACGGCAAGGTCGGCGATGCCGATGAAGCCGGTCGATTCGTAGATCAGGGCCGCGCTGGCGTCGACGCCGTCGCGAACCACCGCCTCGAGCTGGTCCGGCATCGCGGTTTCGAGCTCGAGCCGGATCACGCGCCCGCGCCGGCGCCGCTTGATCGCGCTGCGGAAGGTGCGGACCAGATCCTCGGCTTCCTCCTCGATTTCGATGTCGCTGTCGCGGATGACCCGGAAGGCCCCTCCCCCCATCAGCTCGTAGCCGGGGAAAAGCGATCCCACGTGGCGGCGGATCAGCGCCTCGACCGCGATGTAGCGCGCTGCGGGCCCGGGTATGCGGATGAAGCGCGGCAAGGTCGGCGGGACCATCAGCAATTCGCGGATCGGCGCCCCGTCCGAAAGGCGCTTCAGGTCGAAGATCAGCGAGAAGCCCTTGTTCGGGATGAACGGGAAGGGATGCGCCGGATCGATCGCCTGGGGCGTCAAGACCGGGAAGATCTGCTCCGAGAAATGGCGATCGAGCCATTTGGCCGAGGCATCTTCGAGGTCTTCCTTGCCCAGGACGACGATGTCCGCCGCCGCCAACGACTGCCTGAGGTAGCGCCATACCTCCTGCTGGCTCAGCGTCAGCCGATTGGCTTCCTCGGCGATGGTGGGAAGTTGCTGGCCGGGCGTCAGGCCGTCCGCGGAGCGCTCCTCGACGCCGAGCAATTGCTGGTTCTTGAGGCCCGCGACTCGGACCATGAAGAACTCGTCGAGATTGCTCCCCGAAATGGAGAGGAAGCGCAGCCGCTCGAGCAGCGGATGCGCGGAGTTCATCGCCTCGTCGAGCACCCGGCGGTTGAAGGCCAGCCAGCTCAGCTCGCGGTTGAAATAGCTCGCGCCCGGGCCCCGCTCGGCGGGCATCTCGCCGCGGTCGTTGGCGGGAATGTTGGGCTTGGTGGCCATTAGCGGAACTTCGCCCTCCTGATCAGACGCGCCTCGATCAGCGCCCTCTTCGCCACCGGCACCGTCAGGCGTTTGTGGTGCGAGAGGATCGCCCGATCGAGCGTGTCGACGACCTTCAGAACCCCGACATAGGAGCGTTCGATCCGCGGCACGAGAAAATCGCCGATTTCAGGCGGCGCCGCGACGCCGCGATCGCCGAGCAGCTTGAGGATTAGCGCGCCGAGCAGCGCATCGTCCGGCGGCGCGATCGCGATCTGCGGCGTGGCGGCGAGGCGCGAGCGCAGATCGGGGAGCTGGACCTCCCAGCGCGGCGGCGGCGCGTCGGCGACGATCAGCAGCGGCCGCCGGGTCTCCTGGGCCTCGTTCCAGGCGTGGAAAAGGTCCTCCTCCTCATGGTCCTCGGCATCGTCGAAGAGCCGCCCGCCGGTCTTCCTCACGAAGATGCGGCCAAGGAGGCTGCGGCCGGACTTACGCGGGCCGGTGAGCAAGGTCGCCATGACCGGCCACAGCGACCAGCGCTGGAAGTGGTCGAAGGCCGCGCGGTTCGCCTCCGAGATCAGGAAATCCTCGTCGCTATCCGCCACCGGCCAGTGGAACGGCAGAGCGATCTGGTTCACCGCGCCCCGCCTCAGCGCGATATTCTGAGCGAAGCGCCCGAACCGCTCACATTCCACCCCTGCGCGCGCAGGGCTGCGGCGAGCGCGTCGGGATCGCCGCTGAAGGTGACGCGCATCGTCGAGGTGCCGCCGAGCGACTGGCTGACCGTGATCGCCGAGGTGACGCCGCCGACCCGGCTCACCGCCACTTCGGCGCGCTGGACGGCCTCGCGATCGGGCGAGTCGAACTGGATGCGGACCGACTGGACGCCGCCGCCGGCGGGTGCGCCGGGCTCGGCTCCGGTGGGGCCGTCCGCGCTCTGCTTCCGGTCATCCTCGCGCTCCTTTTCCTCCTCGAGCGGAAGCTCTTCGGGCTCGGGCGCGATATAGAGGGTCGGATCCGGCGAAAGCCGCCCCGCCTCGAGCGCGGCGACGAACAGGGCATCGAGTCGGCGCACACCCTCGTCGAGCATGCGCGGCACCGAGGCGCTGTCCTCCGCGCGCAGCTCGAATCGGCCGAGCAGCTCGCGGTCCGGGCCGTGGCGCGCGGAAAAGGTCGCGGTCGCAGGCCCCCCCGGATAGAGGCGGCGCAGCTGGACTTCGGGGACGAGGATGTCGGCGGCGCCATATTGATCGAGCAGGACTCGCCACCAGCCGCGGCTTCTGCGCCCGGTCTGGGCGGCGTTGAGGAGCAGCGGATCGGCACCGGCGCCGGAGGTCCGGACATAGTCGATCGGGCTGTTGGCGGTGCGGAATCGGGCCCAGGCGTGCTGCCATTCGTTCCTGAACTCCATCGAATAGCCGGTGCCGCCGGTCACCATGACCGGAATGACGAGCATCGCCGCCGATCGTCGGACAAGTCCTTCGACGCCGAGCAGCTGACCGGCGCGCGCGCGGTCGAACAGGACTCCGAGACGGGCGATGTAGCGCGTCGGGCCGATCTGCTCGTGCTCGATGATGACGCCCGAGACGAGGCCGCTCAGCACCGATTCCGAGAGCGTCGGCGCTTCGCCGATGGGGCGGCCGTTGGTCCGCGCCCACAGCATCTTCCAGCCCTGCGCCATCGCCCGGCGCCAGCCTTCGAGACGTGCGGCGTTGGCATTCTCGCCGACGACGTCGACCTCGACGCCGGTGACTTCGAAGGCGCTGGCGCTGTCGATCGGCGGTATGCCGCGCTCGGCGCCTTCCAATTGTGCATAGAGGCCCGCTCCGCTCAGGCCGAGGCCGGCGGCGACGGCGATCAGAATCGTCAGGCGGAAGCGGGGTGTCACGGGCGCCTTTCTGGCGAGTTGCCCGTGGAAATCCAAGCGCGATGTGGCTAGCGGGGGCTCCAATGACCGGCAGCATCTATGGCCGCTCATCCTGAGGAGCCGCTCAGCGAAGTCGAGGCGACCTTCGCCGGGGCTCGGTTTCCTCCTCAGGATGAGCGAACATCAGCGAAAGGGACCCGTTGAGCGACGACGAAACCTACACCTACGCCAGGGCCGGCGTCTCGATCGCGGCGGGCAATGCGCTGGTGAAGGCGATCGCGCCCCTCGCCAAGGCAACGGCGCGACCGGGCGCGGATGCGTCGCTGGGGGGATTTGGCGGCTTCTTCGATCTCAGGGCGGCGGGCTATCGCGATCCGCTGCTGGTGGCGGCCAATGACGGGGTTGGAACCAAGCTCAAGCTTGCAATCGCGAGCGGGCGGCACGACGGCGTCGGCATCGACCTCGTCGCGATGTGCGTCAACGACCTCATCGTCCAGGGCGCGGAGCCGCTGTTCTTCCTTGATTATTTCGCCTGCGCGACGCTCGACTCCGGCATTGCCGAACGCGTGATCGCGGGCATCGCGGTGGGCTGCAGGGAGGCCGGCTGTGCGCTGATCGGCGGCGAGACGGCGGAGATGCCGGGAATGTACGCAGAAGGCGAGTACGACCTTGCCGGTTTCTGCGTCGGCGCAGTCGAGCGCGGCGAGGCGCTGAGCGGAGAGAAGGTCGCGGCGGGCGACGTCGTTCTCGGCCTGGCCTCCTCCGGCATCCATTCGAACGGCTTCTCGCTGGTCCGCCGCCTCGCCGCCGACAAGGGCTGGAAGATGGACCGCCCGGCTCTCTTCGATCCGGAGACGTTGCTGATCGAGGCGTTGCTCGAGCCCACGCGCATCTATGTGACGTCGCTGCTGCCTTTGGTGCGCGGAGGCAAGGTAAAGGCACTCGCGCACATCACCGGCGGCGGCCTCCTCGAAAACATTCCGCGGGTGCTGCCCGAGGGGCTGCACGCGCACATCGAAGCCGACGCCTGGCCGCAGCCGCGGCTGATGGCGTTCCTCCAGGCGCAGGGGAATATCGAGCCCGCCGAGATGGCGCGAACCTTCAACTGCGGCGTCGGCATGGCCGTCATCGTCTCGCAGGGTGATGTGAAGTCCGTCTCACAAGCTCTTGAGGAAGCTGGGGAAGCTCTTTTTCAAATTGGCGAAGTCGCGGACGGCGAGCGCGGCTGTACGGTCCGCGGACCGCAAGGCACGTGGAGCGCGCGCGGCGATTGGTCAGTCACGCATCATGGCTGAGCGGATTCGCGTCGCGGTCCTGATCTCGGGACGGGGCAGCAACATGCTCGCTTTGTCGGAGCATAAGAGGCGCGATCCCGAGCGGCCCTACGAACTGGCCCTGGTCGCCTCCAACGTGCCCGAGGCGCGCGGCCTGGTGCTGGCGCGGCGGCTCGGCATCCCCGTCTGGGCGCAGTGCCACAAGGGGCTGGAGCGCGCGGCGTTCGACCGGTTGCTCGATGCGCAGCTGCGCGCACGGAATGTCGAGATCGTCGCTTTGGCCGGCTATATGCGCCTCCTATCGGAGGAGTTCGTCGCTGCCTGGGAAGGACGCATCCTCAACATTCATCCTTCCCTCCTTCCAGCCCACAAGGGTCTCGACACCCATCGCCGCGCGATCGAGGCGGGCGACCCCTTTGCCGGCTGCACCGTCCATGTCGTCACCGCAGCGCTCGACGACGGCCCGATCCTTGCCCAGGCCCGGCTGCGCGTACGCCCGAAGGAGACGCCCGAGGCGCTGGAGCGGCGCGTGCTGGAGGAGGAGCACAGGCTCTATCCCGCGGCGCTCGAGGAATATTGCCGCGCGATCCTCTCTGCGCGGGGGCCCCCAGGCGCGGCCCAGGCGGACGATCGCTCATCCTGACGACGGACTGAGCCCAGCGAAGGACCGGCTCGAAGCACGGGGTTTCGGCGCTGTCCTGCGAGACGCCCATCGACGGGCTCAACGGCTCCTCAGGTTGAGCGAAACGCCCAGGATCGCAGGCGCCTATCTGCGCCAGCTCACCGTGCCGTCGGCGGCAATGCTGATCCCCGCTTCGGGAACGTCGCGCGCGGTGAGCTCCGCGATGCGGCGCGCCGCGGCACCCGAAGGGTCGTGATAGGGCCCGCCGGGACGGTCCTGGCGGGCCGAGACGATGCGCGCCGAGACGAGTTCTCCGGTCGGCGCCACTTCGAGGTGGGCGATCGGGGCCAGCCCCGAATTCCCGCTTAGATTGAAGCGGCCGTAGGTCCAGAAATTGCCGAGGCTGTAGGCGATGAAGCGGCCGCGATAGACGTCGATCGCCCGCGGCACGTGCGGGCCGTGACAGAAGACGATGTCGGCGCCGGCATCGATCGCGGTGCGGGCGAAGCGGTAGGGATCGCCGCGATTCTCGTTCAGGAAGACCTCGTTGGCACGAGTGATCCTGTCGTGCGAGGCGCCTTCGCCGCCGATATGGCAGGAGACGACGACGACGTCGGCGCGCGTGCCGGCCTCGCGCACGACCTCGGTGATTCGGGCATAATCGTTGACCTGCAGCAGCCCGGGATTGTGGCCGAAGGCGACCAAGGCGAAGCGCCGGCCGTCGGCGAGAGTTTGCACGCCCAGGCGAGTCGATGGCGTGTCCGCACCCGCGACGGCGAGGCCGGCGGCGCTCAGATATCGATAGGTTTCCGCCCGGTTCGCCTCGCCGAAATCCCGGCTGTGATTGTTGGCGTTGGAGACGAGGGTAAAGCCCGCCTGGCGCAGGTAAGCGGCGTGAAAAGGCGGGCTGCGGAAGGTGAAGCAGACGCGCGGGTTCGAGCAGGCCTTGGCGCCGGCACTGGAGGTGTGGATCGTGCCCTCGAAATTGCCGAAGACGACGTCGCCGGTCCCGAAGAGGCGCGAGATTTCCGGCCCGACCACCGATTCGGCGCCGGCTTCAGGAGTAACTCGCGGATCCATGATCGGAGTCGGCCAGTCGCTCCCCATCATGATGTCGCCGACGCCGACGACGCTGTACGTCCGCGCCGGCGCCGCCCGGCGAGCCGGGACGGGCGCGGCCTGGCTGCGGGAGGGCTGGGAAGCCTTGGGCTGCGCGGATTTCGGTTGGGCGGCAGCTTCGTCGCCGTTCCAACCGAGCGAGATGGCGGCGACGGCATCGTAGCCGCCGGCAGCGACGGCGATGCATTGCAGGGCGAGCGCACCCGCCAGTATCGGCCACAATCTCATATTTCCCCGCCGCTCCCGCTCCCGGCTGCCGAACGAATAGCATCCCCGCGCGAACAGAGCGATTCGATTCGGCCCTAATGAGGCCTTCATCTTTGCCGGGGCCGGACGAGCCGGCTCGCGACCACGAAAATGGCCCGGCACAAGGAAAACCATGGAGGGGGAAGGCTTTACGGGCGTTGAACCGATCTGGAATCGCGAGACGGTTCCTCCGGCCGTCCCGTTATGCCTTCGACCCGCCGTAACGATCTGGACATGCTGCGGCGCACAAGCAAGACAGGTCGTCGGTCAGCGGGTGGGGCCTATTCGATCCCCTGACAAGACGTAGACGATGAGCCGTTGCCCGGGCCTTGTCCCGAGCCTCCCCTCGCGTCCGCGCCTGTACCGGAGCTTTCATGTTTGTAATCCGCACGCTCGCCGTTGGAGCTTGCCTGCTGTCGGCGACGGGATTCGCCGCGGCAAATGCCGAAATGTTCACGGCCGACGCGGTAACCGGCGCGACGCCGGCCACCGAGATCGTTCTTCCCGCCTCGCCTCCCGCACAGGCTGCGCAGCCGGCCCAAGTTTCCCAGCCTGCGCCCGATGCGGCCGCGGCGGCTCCCACACCTTCCTCCGCTCCCGCGCCGGCCGCAGCGCCGAGGACACGGCCGAGCAGCGCCGCGTCCGCAGCTGCGCCGGACGCCGAGCTTTCCTGCCTGGCCAAGGTCATTCTGTACGAAGCGGGCAGCGAGCCGCGTGCGGGTCAGATTGCCGTCGCCCAGGTCGTGATGAACCGGGTGCGCTCGCCGCGTTTCCCCAACAGCATCTGCAGCGTCATCTACCAGCGCGGCCAGTTCGCGAGCATCCGCAGCTTTTCGCCTCCGCGCGACGGCCGCTGGCGGCGCGCTCTGGCTCTCGCCCGCGAGGTACGCAGCGGAAGCGCGGCGCCGGTCGTCGGCAACGCGCTCTACTTCCACGCCACGCGGGTCCGCCCCGCCTTCGCTCGCAATCATCGCCGGGTGGCACAGATCGGCGGCCACATCTTCTACCGCTGAAGGCGCATTTAAGGGGCCGCGCAGGGCCTAACCGGATCAGCCGACGATTTCGTCTTCGCGGAAGAAGAAATCGATCTCGATCTTCGCATTTTCAGGGCTGTCCGAGCCGTGGACGCTGTTCGCACCGATCGATTCGGCGAGCTCGCGCCGGATCGTTCCCTCTTCGGCTTCCTTGGGATTGGTGGCGCCCATCACCTTGCGATTGCGCGCGACCGCGTCCTCGCCCTCGAGGACTTGGACGACGACCGGGCCCGACGTGATGAAGTCGATCAGTTCGCCGAAGAAGGGGCGCTCGCGGTGAACGCCGTAAAAGCCTTCGGCCTGCTCCCGAGTCATTCGAATCCGCTTCGAGGCGACGACGCGCAGACCCGCTTTCTCGAGCATGTTGGTGACCGCGCCGGTGAGATTGCGCCGCGTAGCGTCGGGCTTGATGATCGAGAAGGTTCGTTCGGTCGCCATGGCCGTCAGGGCTCCATTTCCAATGATGAGGTGGGATTTGTCGCGGTCTCTAGGGAGCAGGCCGCGATTGCGCAACAGGCGCGGCGGGCATCATGGGCCCTGCACCCAGCGCCCTTCGACCTGTTTCCAGTAACGGGGCTCCACGCCTTCCCGGTCCGTGAGCGCCCGCCAGGCGGCGCGGGCTTCCTCGAGGTGCGAGGAATCGAAGAAGTAGAATGCGCGCTCGAAGCCTAGAGCTTCGTCGCGCCAGCGCCCGTCCGCCAGCGCGACGTTGGCGGCGCCGTTGGCCGCCGCCGGTCGATCGGAGAGCAGGATCGGCTGGCTGTCGGCGCCGAGCGCGTCGGCGCGGCCGTGGGCCAGGAAGCTGGCCGCGGCGTTGGTCCAGAGCTCTCGGTCCAGCGTGCTCAGGAGCGGCTCCTCCGCGACGACGAGGAGACGGGCGCCCGTCGCCGTCACCTTCTCGGCGATCGCCGGGAGGACGCGCTCGAGCGGAGACGCCGAAAGGTGGTAGAAGTCGACGTGCATCGCGGCGGGGCGCTTCGCTCAGTCCTCGTGATATTTGGCGACGAACCGATCGATCAAAGCGACGCCGAAGCCGGTCGCGCCCTTGTCGTAGAGATGGCCCGCTTTCTCCGCCCAGACCATGCCGGCGATGTCGAGATGGGCCCATTTGACGCCCTCCTCGACGAAACGGCCGAGGAAGCAGGCGGCGGTGATCGATCCTCCCTCGCGCGCGCCGCTGTTCTTCATGTCGGCGATCGGCGAGTCCATCATCTTGTCGTAGGCCTCCCCCAACGGGAAGCGCCAGAGCCGGTCGCCGCTCTCGCTGCCCGCGGCCGTCAGCCGCTCGGCGAGGCCGTCATCGTTCGAGAACAGGCCGGCATATTCGTGGCCGAGCGAGATGATCATCGCACCGGTCAGGGTCGCGAGATCGACCATCACCTGGGGCCGGTACTGGCGCTGCGCCCAGGTCATTGCGTCGCACAATACGAGGCGCCCTTCCGCGTCGGTGTTGATTACCTCGATGGTCTGGCCGGACATGGAGGTGACGATGTCACCCGGGCGCTGGGCGCCGCCGTCCGGCATGTTCTCCGCGAGGACGCAGAGACCGACGACATTGGCCTTGGCTTTGCGCGCGGCGAGGGTTCGGATCGCACCGGCGACGGCGGCCGCGCCGCCCATGTCCCACTTCATCGCTTCCATGCCGGCGGCGGGCTTGATCGAGATGCCGCCGGTATCGAAGGTGATGCCCTTGCCGATGAAGACGACGGGTTTCGCCTCGCCGTCGTCGGCGCCGTTCCAGCGCAGGGCGAGAAGCCGCGGCGGGCGGACCGAGCCCTGGCCTACGCCGAGCAGGGCGCCCATGCCGAGCTCGCGCATGCGCGCGTCGTCCAGGACGTCGATCTCGACGCCGAGCCCGTCCAGGGCCTGCGTCACTCGCTCGACGAAGCTTTCCGGATAGATGATGTTGGCCGGCTCGGCGACGAGAGTGCGCGTGAGCCGAAGGCCCTCGAGCAGTGCCTGGGCGTCGTTCCACGCCGCGTCGGCACCGTCGGCGCCGACGATCACGATTTCTTCGAGCGTCGGCTTCTGCTTGCGCGGTAGCTTGGTCCGGTAGACGTCGTGACGCCAGCTGCGCGCCGCGGCGCCGAAGCCGAGCCGGGCAGCGCTGGGGCCGTCGAGGCCAAGGCCGGAGACGTCGATGACCAGCCTGGTCTCGCCGGATAGGAGGAGACGCGCGGCAAGAGCGCCGCCGGCTTTCTCCCAGATCGCCGGATCGTCCTTGCGGGCGCCGAGGCCGACGAAGAGCAGGCGCCGCGCCCCCTCGCCCTCGGCGACGAAGGTCTCGGCGACGGCGGCGGGCTCACGCTCGAAGCGCTGTGCCTCTGCCGACCGCAAAGCGAGCTTGCGCGCAGCCTCGTCGAGGCCGGAAAGCCGGTCGGCGAGATTGTCCTCGCCCCGGACCGGGAACGCCAGAGCGTAGGACCCGTCGGGCCGCTCGGCGGCGAACGTGACTTTCATTGGGCGTAGGACTCCATTCCTGCTCGGCATGCGGGCCGAGAGCCTTAGGCGGTCGCGGCGGCTCTGGCAAAGGCGAACATCGTCGCCATTGCGGCCCCGCCGATCCGGTGCGATAGGCGGATAAGGCCTGTGGATATTGCGGCAAAAGCGGCGGGGATGAAGAGCTTAGATTTGATTTCCCGCACCGCGTTTCCCTTGCTGCTGTGCGCGCCGGGGCTGGCGGGGGCTGCAGTCCAGGACGCCCCGGCACCTGCCCCGTCACCCCCTCCCTCGATCTTAGCGACCGGGCCCCCGGCCGACGCCGAGGAAGATCGGATCGAATTCAGCGCCGACCGTCTGGTCTATGACGAAGAGAGCGACACGGTCACCGCGACCGGCGCCGTCCGGATGCGCCGCGACGGCTATCGTCTGAGCGCCGACGAGGTCGTTTGGAACCGCATTACCGGGGCCGTCCAGGCCCGTGGCAGCGTCCGCGTGGTGAGTCCGGAAGGCGATGTCGCCTATGGCGATCAGGTCGAGCTGACCGACACCTTGCGCGACGGGATCGTTTCCAACTTTCTCCTGGTGCTCGAAGACGGCGGCCGCCTTGCCGCCGCCGAGGCACGGCGCGAGAACGGCGTCACCACCCTCAGTCGTGCTGCGTATTCGCCCTGCGCCGTGATCGGCCGCGACGGCTGCCCCCAGGACCCGACGTGGCACATCACCGCCGTCGAGGTGCGGCACGATCCGGCGCGGCGCCGAATCTATTATCGCGACGCGACCCTCAACCTGTTCGGGTCGGCGATCGTCCCCCTTCCCGGCCTGTCGCATCCCGACGGCAGCGGCAGCGGCGGCGGCAGCGGCTTCCTCGTGCCGGACCTGCGCTTTACCCGCTCCAACGGCCTGGAGCTGGTCTCGCCTTATTATATGCGGCTCGCGCCGAACCGCGACCTGACGCTCACGCCGCATCTCTACAGCGGCGTCCTCCCGATGCTGGAAGGCCAGTACCGGGCGCTCAACACTCTCGGCGCCTATCAGGTACATGCCTATGTGACGCACGGCTCGCGCCTGCGCCCCGATCCCAACAACCCGCCGCCGCTCGGCTTCGAGAGCGGGGTGCGCGGCTATCTCGATGCCAATGGCCGCTTCCAGCTCAGCCCGCGCTGGAGCGTCACCGGCTCGCTGCGCTACGCGACCGACCGCACCTTCCTCCGACGCTACGACATTTCGCGCGAGGACCGGCTGCGCTCGCTGGTGGATGTGGAGCGCATCACCGACGACAGCTACATCTCGCTCGCCGGCTGGGCCTTCCAGAGCCTGCGCCTCGCCGACTCGCAGGGCCGCCAGCCGGTCGCGCTGCCTGCGATCGACGCGCGCTGGCGCTTTACCGATCCGATCTGGGACGGCCGCATCGAGGTCCAGGCGAACAGCCTTTCCATCCTCCGGACTTCCGGACAGGACAGCCAGCGCGCCTTCGCCAGCGCCCGCTGGGACCGGCGCTCGATCACGCCGCTCGGGCAGGAGCTGGTGCTGACCGCCTATGGCCGCGCGGACATCTACCACGCCAACGATACGGTGCTGACGCCGACCGCTATCTATCGCGGCGAGGAGGGGTGGACGCCCCGCTTGATCGGCGCGCTCGCCGCGGACCTGCGCTGGCCCCTGGTCGGTCCGTTGATGGGCGGGACCCAGCGGCTGACGCCGCGCCTCCAGTTCGTCGCTTCCCCGCCGACCGAGAATATGGACATACCCAATGAGGATGCGCGCTCGGTCGACCTCGAGGATTCGAACCTGTTCGCCCTCAATCGCTTCCCCGGACACGACCGCTGGGAGGACGGGCTGCGGGTGACCTACGGTGCAGACTGGGCGGTCGACCTTCCCGGCATCACCCTTCGCTCGAACATCGGGCAAAGCTACCGGCTCAACAATCGCGCTAGCATCCTGCCTCCTGGCACCGGCTTGTCCGGGCGCTTTTCCGACATCGTCGGGCGCACGAATTTGAGGTTCGGTCGCAATATCGCCTTCACCCACCGCTTCCGGCTCGACAAGGACAATCTCGCCGTCCGCCGCAATGAGATCGACGCCGTGGTGGGAGGCCGGCGCACCTATGCGAGCATCGGCTATCTGAGGCTCGACCGCAACGTCGACCCGGCGATCGAGGACCTTCGAGATCGCGAGGAGATCCGTCTGGGCGGCCGGGTCCAGGTCGCGCGCCACTGGTCTCTGTTCGGCTCGACCGTCATCGACCTCACCAGCTCGGAAGAGGATCCGCTCTCGACCACCGACGGATTCTCGCCCGTCCGCCACCGCTTCGGCATCCTCTACGACGACGATTGCATCGAGCTCGGGCTCACCTGGCGGCGTGACTACGAGACCACGTTCGACGTCCAGCGCGGCGACACGTTCCTGTTCCGGGTGGCGCTTCGCAATCTGGGGCGCTAAGCTGGGGTTCAGCAAGCGCGGGGCAAGATAGGCGCCTGCTTTTATTGGAGGATTGATGAAGCTCGGTACTCTTCCCAGGGCGGCAGCCCTGCTGGCCGTCCCGCTGCTGTCGGCGATGGCCGCCGCGCAGGCCTCCCCACAGCCCTCCACGCAGGGCGGGCTCACCATCCCCGATCAGGTCGAGTTCCTCGGCCGCGACACGTCGAACGTCCGCAAGGCGACGGCGATCGTCAACGGCGAAGTCATCACGGAAACTGACATCGACCACCGCCTCGCTCTGGTGGTCGCGTCGAACAACGTCCGCATCCCCGCCGAGGAGATGCAGCGCATCCGCGCCCAGATCCTCAGGAACCTGATCGATGAAGCTCTACAGATCCAGGCGGCGCAGCAGCGCGATATCGAGGTCGAGCAGCGCGAGATCGACACCGCCTACGGTCGCGTCGCCGAGCGTTCGGGCCGGACGCGGGCGACCTTCGCCGCTTACCTGCGCTCGATCGGCTCGTCCGAGCGTTCGCTCAAGCGCCAGATCCACGCCGAGATCGCTTGGGCGCGCCTCCAGCAGCGCATCTCGCAATCGTCGAACGTCAGCGAATCCGAGGTTCAGGCGATCCTCGACCGGCTCAACGCGTCGCGAGGCACGCGCGAGTTCCGGGTAAGCGAGATCTTCATCTCGGCGACGCCCGAGAATGCGAGCGAGGCCGAGCAGAATGCGGCGCGCATCTTCCAGCAGATCCGCGCCGGCGCCTCTTTCCCGGCCTATGCCCGCCAGTTCTCCCAAGCGTCGACCGCCCCGGTGGGCGGCGATCTCGGCTGGGTCCGCGCCGAGCAGCTGCCCGACGTCCTCGCCCAGGCGGTCGCGGAAATGCCGATCGGCTCGGTCAGCCCGCCGATCGCGGTTCCCGGCGGCTATTCGATCATCGCCTTGGCGGACAGCCGGCAGATTCTGATGCCCGATGCGCGCGACGCGGTGCTCAGCCTCATCCAGATGTCGATCACCTTCCCGCGGGGAACGACCGAGCCGCAGGCGCGCGCCAATCTCGAGCGCTTCGTCCAGACCACCCAGACGATGGGTGGCTGCGGCGGGGCCCAGGCGGCTGCTCAGCAGCTGGGCGCCGGCATCGTTGCCAACGACCAGATCCGCGTGCGCGACCTGCCGCCGCAGCTCCAGGAGATGCTGCTCAACCTGGCGGTCGGCCAGGCGACGCGGCCGTTCGGCGCGGTCGACAGCGAGGTCAGCGTCCTCGTCCTGTGCGGCCGCGACGATCCGGAGCAGGCCAATGCGCCGACCTTCGAGTCGATCCAGCAGCAGCTCGAGGAAGAGCGGATGAACCGCCGGGCGCAGCGCTTCCTGCGCGATCTGAGGCGCGACGCGGTCATCGAGTATCGCTGACGGCGGACCGGTTTTGTCGCTGCCGCTGGCCGTCTCGCTCGGAGATCCGGCAGGGATCGGCGCCGAGGTCATTGCAAAGAGCTGGGAAAGGCGAGCGAGCCAGGCTCTGCACCCTTTCTTCGTGGTCGGCGAGATCGCGGCGATCCAGGCGGTCTGGGACGGGCCGGCGGCCGCGATCACGGCGCCCGGCGACGCCGCAAGCATGTTCGCCAGCAGCCTGCCCGTGCTGGGGGTCGGCGAGCGCTGCAGGGTCGAGCCCGGCCGGCCGAGCGCGGCCGGGGCGCGCAGTGCCCTCGACGCCCTGGAGCTGGCCGTGGGCCTGACTCGTTCCGGGGCCGCCGCAGCGGTGGTGACGGGCCCCGTCTCGAAGGCGCAGCTCTACGAAATCGGCTTCGTGCATCCGGGCCAGACCGAGTTCGTCGCCGAACGCTGCGGAATCGCCGTCGACAAGGTCGCGATGATGCTCGCTGGACCGACCCTTCGGACGGTGCCCGTCACCACCCACATCCCGATTTCCGCGGTCCCGGCTGCTCTCAGCGCCGAACTGATCGTCGCACGCGGCCGCACCGTCATACGCGGTCTCCGGCGGCAGTTCGGCATCGAACGGCCGCGCCTAGCCGTCGCCGGGCTCAACCCGCATGCCGGGGAGAGCGGCGCACTCGGGCGCGAGGATCTCGAGATCATCGCGCCCGCGATCGAGCAGCTGCGCAGCGATGGCGATGCCGACGTGATCGGGCCGCTCGCCGCGGACTCGATGTTTCATGCCTCGGCGCGCCGAAGCTACGACGCGGCGCTCTGCATGTATCACGACCAGGCGCTGATCCCGCTCAAGGCGCTTCATTTCGACGAAGGCGTCAACATCACCCTCGGCCTCCCGATCGTCCGCACCTCGCCCGACCACGGCACGGCCTTCGACATTGCCGGCAAGGATCTGGCCGCCCCGCAAGCGATGATCGCGGCGATCGCGCTTGCCGCCGCCTGTGCACGGCGCATGGCGGCGTGACCGACCCGTTGCCGCCGCTGCGGGAGGTGATCGCCCGCCATGGCCTCAGCGCAGCCAAATCCCTCGGTCAGAACTTCCTACTCGACGAGCAGCTGCTCGACCGGATCGCGCGGGTGCCGGGCTCGCTCGCGGGCGAGCGCGTCTATGAGGTCGGACCCGGGCCGGGCGGGCTGACCCGCGCCCTGCTCCGCGCCGGCGCCGAAGTCGTCGCTGTCGAACGGGACCGCCGCTGCCTGGCGCCGCTTGCCGAGCTGACGGCGCATTTCGACGGCCGTCTCCGCATCATGGAAGGCGATGCACTCGAGATCGACGAGGCCCAAGCCGTCGGCCGCGGCGCGCATGTCGTCGCCAACCTCCCCTACAATGTCGGCACGGCCCTCCTCGTGCGCTGGCTCGGCGGGGAATCCTGGCCGCCATGGTGGAAGAGCCTCACCCTGATGTTCCAGCAGGAAGTCGCAGAGCGGATCGCCGCCAGGCCCGATACCGGCGCCTACGGCCGCCTCGCCGTCCTGTCGCAGTGGCGCGCGGAGGCGCAGCTCGCGATGAAGGTCCACCGCTCGGCGTTCGTGCCCCCGCCCAAGGTCATGTCCGCCGTCGTCCACATCGTCCCGAAGGGGGCCCCGCAGGGGGTTTCGGCACGGGTCCTCGAGAGCCTGACCGCCGCCGCCTTCGGCCAGCGTCGCAAGATGCTGCGGCGCAGCCTGCAGTCGCTGACCGGTGCGCTCGATGCCCTGTCGGCGCTCGGAATCGACGCCGAGCGGCGCGCGGAGACATTGGCCGTCGCGGAGTTCGTCGCGATCGCGCGAGAAATGGGCACGCGCTAACCGGGATGTCAGTTCTGGTTGGCAGCCGGCGGCGGCGGCGGAGTGGCCGGCCGCTGGGCGGTGAGAGCTTCGGGCGGGGGACCGCGCTGGATCGAAGCGGCGAGCGTCGCTGCCTCGGCGCAATTGGCGCCGCACAAGGTGCGCACGCGCTCCAAATTGCGGCGAGCGCGGTCCACCGCGCCGCGCTGAACATAGGCTTCGCCCTGGCCGGCGAGAGCCACGACATCGTTGGGCTCGAGCACGAGCGCGGCCGCATAATAGCGGATCGCCTTGCCGGGCAGGCGCTGCGCCTGGGCGATGCGGGCGAGCGCGATCAATGCGCCGCGGTTGCGCGGGTCGACGGCGAGCGCGCTTTCGAGAAGATCGATCGCTTCGTTGTGGCGCCCGGCGGCGCTGTGGGTCAGCGCCTGCTGGACAAGCGCGGCCGATCGCGGGTCGATCTGATCGTCGGGCCGCTGCCCCTGGCCGGCGCTGGCGAAGGTCGCGAGCGCGATCGCGGCGCAAAGGGCAATGGGAGTGAAGCGCATCATCGTCTCCGTATAATCGTCTTTACCGCGGTTTAGCACGGCGCCCGCCAGCGCGCGATGAAAAAGCCGTCGGTTCCGTCATGGCCGGGCGTGAGGAGACGCCCGGTTCCGGCGGATCGTCCCGCTTCCATCGCAACCGGTTCCGGAACCAGCGATGAACGTTCCGTCAGCGCCTCCGCCTGGCTGCGCCCCTCCTCCGCCAGCACCGAGCAGACCGCATAGACGAGGATTCCGCCTGGCCGCAGCAGTTCCGCCGCGACGTCGAGGATATGGGCCTGAAGCTTCACGAGCCGCGACAGGCGATCCTCGTCCAGCCGCCAGCGCGTCTCCGGGTTGCGCCGCCAGGTGCCGGTTCCCGAGCAGGGTGCGTCGACCAGCACCAAGTCGGCCCGCCCCCCGATCTCGGCGAGCGCGTCCAGCTCCCGATTCGGATCGATCAGCAACGGCTCGGCGATCCGCACCCCGGCCCGCTCCAGTCGCGGCGCCATCTGCGAGAGGCGCCGCCGATCGGTGTCGCAGGCAATGAGCCGCCCCTCGTTTCCCATCTCGGCAGCCAGAGCGAGCGTCTTGCCGCCCGCGCCGGCGCACAGGTCGACGACATTCATCCCTGCCGCCGCCCCGCAGGCGAGCGCCAGAAGCTGGCTCCCCTCGTCCTGCACCTCGACCAGCCCCGAGCGCCACGCCTCCGTCTCCTCGGCGCGAAAGCCCTCGGGAAGCCTTAGCCCCAGCGGCGATGAGGCGCAGGGGCTCGCCTCAGGCAGCGCCGCCAGCGCCGCCTCGCGACTGCCCTTGAGCCGGTTGACGCGCAGGTCGAACGTCGCGCGGGTGAGCAGCGCTTCCACTTCCTTCTGGTCCAGCAGCGGATCGAAGCGGCTGCGCAGCCAGCGCGGCGCCGGCCCCCAGGGCGCCGCCTTTTCTCCCGCCGCCACCGGCGCCGGGCCGTGGACCGAGCCGTCGAACAGCGCCAGCACCTCCGCATCCTGCTGCGCCAGCCCGAGCATCGCCGCGCGCCCCGACGCGGGCCGCTCGCCGCTCCTGCGGATCGCGCGGTAGACCAGTTCGCGCACCGCGCGCCGGTCGCCGGAGCCGGCGTAGCGCCGCGTCTTGAACCAGCGCGCGATCAAGCTGTCGGCGGCCGCGCCGCCTTCGCGGGCGGCGGCCGCGATCTCGTCGAGCAGCTCGATCGCTGCCTGTACCCGCGCGGCGGGCGTCATCGGTCAGCGCGTCGGATAATTGGGCGCCTCGCGGGTGATCGAGACATCGTGGACGTGGCTTTCGCGAAGGCCCGCATTGGTGATCCGGACGAATTGCGTGCGCGTCTGAAGATCGTGGATCGTGGCGGAGCCGGTATAGCCCATCGCCGCCTTCACGCCCCCGACCAGCTGGTGAACGACGTCTCTCGCATGCCCCTTATAGGGCACCTGGCCCTCGATACCCTCCGGCACGAGCTTGAGCTGATCCTTGATGTCCTGCTGGAAATAGCGGTCGGCCGAGCCCCGGGCCATCGCGCCGACCGAGCCCATGCCGCGATAGGATTTGTAGGCGCGGCCCTGGTAGAGAAACGTCTCGCCGGGTGCCTCCTCGGTGCCGGCGAGGAGCGAGCCGATCATGACGCTGGAGGCGCCCGCCGCGAGCGCCTTGGCGACGTCGCCGCTGGTCCGGATGCCGCCGTCGGCGATGACGGGAACGCCGGACTTCGCCGCTTCCTCCGCCGAATCCATGATCGCCGTCAGTTGCGGCACGCCGACCCCGGCGACGATCCGCGTCGTGCAGATCGATCCCGGTCCGATGCCGACCTTGACGGCGTCCGCGCCGGCATCGACCAGGGCCCGCGTTGCTGCCGCGGTCGCGACGTTGCCGGCGACGATCTGGACCCGGTTCGAGACCTTCTTGATGCGCTCGACGGCGGCGGCGACGTCGCGATTATGTCCGTGCGCGGTGTCGATGACGATGAGGTCGCATTCTGCGTCGATCAGGGCTTCCGAGCGTTCGAAACCAGCGTCGCCCACCGTCGTCGCCGCCGCCACCCGAAGCCGCCCGGAAGAATCCTTGGTCGCATTCGGATAGGTAACGGCCTTTTCGATGTCCTTGACGGTGATGAGTCCGATGCAGCGCCCTTCGCCGTCGACGACCAGGAGCTTCTCGATCCGGCTCTGGTGCAGCTTCCTGCGGGCTTCTTCCTGGCTGACGCCGGGGCCGACGGTGACGAGATTGTCCCTCGTCATCAGCTCCGAGACGGGCTGGAGCGGATTGCCGGCGAAGCGCACGTCCCGGTTGGTGATGATGCCGACCAGGCGCCGGTCCTTCTCGATCACCGGGATGCCGGAGATCTTGTGCCGGGCCATCAGATCCAGCGCTTCGGACAGCGGCGCTTCGGGACCGACTGTGATCGGATCGACGACCATGCCGCTTTCGTAGCGCTTCACGGCCCGTACCGCGGCCGCCTGCTCCTCGGCCGAGAGATTGCGGTGGAGGACGCCCAGTCCGCCCATCTGCGCCATGACGATCGCCATGTCCGCCTCGGTGACGGTGTCCATCGCCGAGGAAAGGATGGGGATGTCGAGCGCGATCTCGCGCGTGATTCGGGTGCTGGTGTCGGCCTGGCTAGGCAGCACGCTCGAAGCGGCGGGCTGCAGCAGCACGTCGTCGAAGGTGAGGCCGAGGCGAATGTCCATGTCCTGCTCCGGAGTCGCGTGGCGCTTCATAGGGTGGACCCCCGGCCCGCGCTAGCGCTGCGGATTGGCGTAGAGCGCCGGGTCGGCGAGCCGCCGGACCAGCGCAACCGAGAAATTGGCGTCCTCGGCGGCGCCCTCCAGTGGAATATCGGCGCGTGGGTTGTCGGTCGGCCCGTGATAATCGCCGCCGAGAAAGCGCTGCAGGGCGTCCATGTCGGCGAACGAGCCGCCGACCATCACGGCAGGAACGCCCGCGCGGGCGAGCGCCCAGCCATCCTGGCGCTCGACGAAGGCGTCGGCGAGGAAGGTCGCGTCCATCGTCCGCCCCGACGCGGCCGCGGCGGCCGCGATTGCCTCGTCGAGCGGCTTGAGGCCGCGGCCGATGACGGCGACTGGTTGGCCCGTGCCGTGAATGGCCACCGTGTCGAAATTGACCGCCGCGACGATGGTGTCGAGCGGCACTGGCGGGCTCGCCGCGAAATGCTCGGCGCCGAGAAGGCCCACTTCCTCCGCGGTCGTCGCGAGGATGAGGATGTCTCGCTGCGGCCGCGGCGCCGCTGCGAGACGGCCGGCAATCTCGATCAGCATGGCGATGCCGCTGGCATTGTCGACGGCTCCGTTGCAGATCCGGTCCGCTTCCCCCTCGGGCCGACAGATGCCGAGATGGTCCCAATGGCCGAGGAGGAGGACGCTCTCATTGGGCACGGCGCCGCCGGTGCCGGTGCCGCGAATCCGGCCGATGACGTTGTTGGACGTGAACCGGCGGACCTCGGATGCGACGTCGAGCGTGACGCTGAGGTTCAGCGGCACGGCGCGGAATGACGGGCCCGGCTGCTCGTCGAGGATCGATGCGAAGCTGCCGCCGGAAAGAGCGATCAGCCGGGCGACCTCGCCCGCGGGCATGGCGCCGAAGATCGGCGCCGGCGCCTCGCTGGTGGCGAGGCTGGTGACGCCGCGGCGAGCCGACGCGGCCACCTGCGCGAACGGAACCTCGTCCGAGACCACGCCGATAATTGCGGCGGCGCCGCGTCCGGCGAGGGCGCGAGCGCGGTCCTCGTAGCTCGGAAAGCCGGGCACCGGCGCTTCGATCAAGACGAGGACCACCGCGCCGCGGACATCGACGCCGGCAAGCTGGTCGATCCGACGCTCGGTATCGACCAGGCCGTGGCCGACGAAGATGACCGGCGCATCGGCGACGCGCTGCCGCGAAGACGGGGCGCCGAGGACGATGAGGGACTGGTCGGCGCGAAGACGGCGTCCATTCGAGCGCCATCGCGCGCTATGGCTGAGCGGGCGGCGCTCGACCAGGGCGACAGGCTGGAGCCAGCCGCCGCCGCCCGCGCCCGACTCGACGCCGCGGCGCTGGAGCTCGGCGATGATGTAATCGGTCGTCCGGCGCTCGCCCTCGGTCGCCGGCGCTCGGCCCTCGAACCCGTCGCTCGCCAGGATATCGATATGTCGCATCAGGTCGCGCGGCACGATCGGTCCGGCATCCTGGGCAGCGGCGGGAGCGGCGAGGAGAAAAGCCGCAAAGGCGGCCGCAACGCGTCTGAACATGAAGCTGCTTACGGGTCCGGCGCGCCCGCTGGCAAGGGGTCAGCCGCGCCGCGCCTTGGCGAGAACGGCCTTGGCCTGGCCGACGTGCATCGCCTCGATCATCTTTCCTTCGAAGCGCTCCGCGCCGCCGCTCGCAGATGCGATCAGCCGCTGCGCGGCTGCGACCTCGTCCTCGCCCGGTCCGAAGAGGCGGTTGGCGGTTTCGATCTGGCCCGGGTGGATGAGCGACTTGCCGTCGAAGCCATATGCCCTGCCCTGCCGGCATTCGGCCTCCAGGCCGTCGCCGTCCTCGAGTCCGTTATAGACTCCGTCGAATGCGGCGACTCCCGCGGCGCGGGCGGCGAGGACGACGTGCTGGAGGGCGTAGGCGAGGCCCGCCCGCCCGCCTCCCGGCGCGATGCCGAGCTCCGCGCATAGATCGTTGGTCCCGGCGACCAGCCCGCGCGATGCCGCCGCGATCGCCGCCGCGCCGATCACCGCGCCCGGAGTTTCGATCATGGCGAGGATCGGCCTGCCGGTCAGCGAGACGGCGTCCTCGACCTGCCGCGCGCTTTCCGCCTTGGCGAGGAGGACGAGATCGGCGGCGCTGCGCCGCACGCAGTCCGCGTCCTCGCCGTAATGAAGCGTGCCGACAGGGTTGATCCTGATCGCGCACAGGCGATCGCCGAATCCCTCCAGCGTCGCCTCCAGAGCGAGCGCGCGCGCTTTCCCCTTGTCCTCCTCGCGCACCGCATCCTCGAGGTCGAGCACGACGAGGTCCGCCTCGAGCGTGCGGGCCTTCTCGATCGCGCGTTCGTTCGAAGCGGGGAGGAAGAGCAGGCTCCGGCAGAGGCGCAGGTCGGTCGGCTTCATCTGGGCTTTCGATTCCGCTTGGAGAAGGCCGTTTCCCTCTACATTATGCGTGCCGGTTCCGGGAGGGGAGACGCACATGGTCGAGACCGTCATCAGCATCGTCGTCGCGGTGGTGCTCCTGTTCCTGTTCGCGAGCATCAAGATCGTGCGGCAGGGCTTCCACTACACGATCGAATATTTCGGCCGCTTCACCACGGTCGCGCAGCCGGGGCTGAACTTCTTTCCGGCCTTTTTCTACCGGGTCGGGCGCAAGGTGAACATGATGGAGCAGGTGCTCGACATTCCCGGCCAGGAGATCATCACCAAGGACAATGCCATGGTTTCGACCGACGGCGTCGTCTTCTTCCAGGTGCTCGACGCCGCCAAGGCCGCCTATGAAGTCAGCGACCTGTATCTCGCGATCATGCAGCTCACCACGACCAACTTGAGGACCGTGATGGGCTCGATGGACCTCGACGAGACCCTCTCCAAGCGCGACGAGATCAACGCCCGTCTGCTCTCCGTCGTCGATCAGGCCACCGAATCCTGGGGCGTCAAGATCACCCGCGTCGAGATCAAGGACATCCGCCCGCCCGCCGACATCGTCAACGCCATGGGGCGCCAGATGAAGGCCGAGCGCGAGAAGCGCGCGGTCATCCTCGAAGCCGAAGGCAGCCGCGCCTCGGCGATCCTCCGGGCCGAAGGCGAGAAGCAGGGCCAGATCCTCGAGGCCGAGGGCCGCCGCGAGGCCGCCTTCCGTGACGCCGAGGCGCGCGAGCGCGCCGCCGAGGCCGAAGCCAAGGCGACGCAGGTCGTCTCCGACGCCATCGCCGGCGGCAACACCCAGGCGATCAACTATTTCATCGCCCAGAAATATGTCGACGCCGTCTCCCAGTTCGCCACCTCGCCCAATGCCAAGACCATCCTCTTTCCGGTCGAGGCGACCGCCCTCATCGGCACGTTGGGAGGCATTGGCGAGCTGGCGAAGGACGCGCTGGGCCGCGGCGGCAACGCGCCGGACGCGCCGCGATGAACCCGGGCGGCCTCGAGCCCCATTGGTGGTGGCTGCTCGCCGCGGCCGTGCTCGCGCTCGTCGAGCTCGTCGCCCCCGGCATATTTTCGATCTGGGTCGCCGCTGCCGCGGCCTTGACGGGCGTCGCGGTGCTCGCCTTCGACCTGCCCTTTGCGTTCCAGCTCGCCTTGTTCGCGCTCCTCGCCATCGCCGCCGTCTATGCCGGCCGGCACTGGTACGTCCGCAATCCCGTCGGCAGCGACGATCCGATGCTCAACGATCGCACCGCCCGCCTGATCGGGACGAGCGTCACCGTCGTCGCCGCGATCCGCGGCGGCGAAGGCCGCGTCAAGGTCGGCGACAGCGTCTGGTCCGCGCGCGGACCGGACGCCGAGGAAGGCGCGCGGGTCCGGGTGGTCGCGGCCGAGGGGGCCTGTTTGCGGGTCGAGCCGGAGCGGCTGATCGGGGAGGGTTAGGGCTTCGTTCGGTTTGGGGCTCACGCGGCGGCGCGGCGGGATGGAGCCGCATGCGCTAAGGGTGGTGACGCTCGAAACTGTCGATCTGCCTATCGCTGCGCTCAGGGCGGCCGAGTAATTTGGTGAAAGGGGACAGTTACGTAACTGTCCCCTCCCTCCGGGCGATCAGCGCCGCGGCGGGACGAAGGCCTCGCGCGGCGTGCCGTCGACGGCGTAGAGGCGCTCGGTGGGGAGCTTGAGGACCAGGCCACTGCGCTCCAGGCGGTAATCGTAGATCGCACCGAGCAGGCCGGCCATGGGGCCGCCGCAGACCTCGGCGCCGATCGCGTCGAAGCCGATGGCGAGGCCTTCGCCCATGCTGCCCGTCCAGCGGCCGACGAGTACCGTCACCGGGCCGCGGTGGCGCTTGCCGGGCCGGGGCAGGACCTGCTCGGCCCATTGGCGCGGGATGCCGGTCTCCCGTTCCTCTACCGGGAGACGATGGACCTGATAGAAAGCGGGGCGGCCGACGAACCAGCCGAGGATGGCGCGGGCGACCACCGTGTTGCCGCCGCTCGGCGTGTCGCGAAGATCGAGGATGATGCGCCGGCGCGGGCCGGCCGCTGCCATGGCGGCGTCGAAGGCGGCGATGGTGGCGCTCTCGCCGAGGGCGTCGTTGATGCGCAGGACGAGCGCGCCGGCCTCCTCGCGCACGGCAAGCGGCGGGCGCTGCGGCGGGGCGGCGGAGTAGAGGTTGGGCAGATCGAGCGCCCTCTCCGCGCCGGCCGCCGACCGGATGGCGAGCCGCCGCGGGCGGTCGCGGCGCCCCGCCGCCAGGACGCGGGCGGCGAAGGCGGTGCGCTCCTCCGTCACCGCCAGGCCGAGATCGGCCCAGAAGGCGACGACCGCGTCGGCGATGGGCAAACCCTCGACGGCGACGAGCGCGTCGCCGCTGCGCACCCCCGCCGACTCGGCCGGGGAGCCTTCCCGGACGGCGGTGATCCGGTAGGAAGCGCCGGCGCGCTCGATCCACAGATCGGCGAAGCTCGGGACCACCGCGCGGCTGTCGCGAAAGGATGCGCCGGTGATCGCATGATGATCGGCAAGCGCGAGCAGCGCCCGCTCCGCAAAAAGCAGCAGCGCTCTGCGATCGCCCACCCGCTCCGCCTCACCGCGCAGCCGCTCGGACAAGGGAGAGATGCCGCCGAAGCGTTCCGGATAGGCATAGACACGCTCGATCAGCGGCGCGATCGACAGGGCATCGGCTCGATAGTCTTCGGGACGCAGTGCGGGCGCGTGGGTGGGCTGCGCCGCGGCGCCGGCCGGCGGCGGCGGCGGTGCGACCGCGGCGAGGGCGGCCAGACAGAGGAGCAATCTTCGCATCGTGCTTCGTCTTCCCCGCGACGTACCGCGATCGCGCAGTCACGATTTTTCCATGCCTGCGCCAACCCTGCGCGTCAAAGGCCTGGCCCTGCGACGCGTCGGGCGGGCGGGATGAGGCAGCGGCGGCGAAGCCGTTGCATAGGGGACAGTTACGTAACTGTCCGCTTCTTCACCGCCTTGTAGGCGGACCCGCGCTACCCGGGACCGGGCTCAGGCGCCGACGGGCTCGGTGAGCAGGGCGCGCACGGCGGCGATCGCCTCGGCCGCTTTCGAGCCGTCCGGTCCACCCCCCTGGGCTAAATCGGGACGGCCGCCCCCGCCCTGGCCGCCGAGCGCTGCGACGGCGCGCTCGACGAGATCGACGGCGCTGAGCTCGGAGGTCAGGTCCTCGGTAACGCCGACGGCGACGCCGGCGCGGCCGTCATTGACGGCGACCATCACGGCGACCCCGGAACCGACGCGCTTCTTGGCGTCGTCGACGAGGCCGCGCAGCGCCTTCGGGTCGATGCCTTCGACTATCTGACCGAGAAAGGCTCGGCCGCCAACCTGCTCGGGCCCCGGGCCTTCGCTCCGGCCCCCGCCGCTCAGGGCGAGCGCTTTCTTCGCCTCGGCGAGCTCGCGCTCGAGACGGCGACGCTCCTCGACGAGCGAGGCTACCCGCGCGGGGACGTCCTCCGGCGCGGACTTGAGCGCGGCAGCAGCTTCCTTGAGCCGCTCCTCGCGGCCCGTCAGCCAGCGGCGCGCGGCTTCGCCCGTCAGGGCCTCAATCCGGCGCACGCCGGCCGCGACCGCGCTCTCGCCGACGATCCTGAAGAGCTGGATGTCGCCCAGCGCGTCGACATGGGTGCCGCCGCAAAGCTCGACCGAAAACGGCGCGTCCGGCCCAGTGCCCATCGAAAGTACGCGGACCTCGTCGCCATATTTCTCGCCGAACAAAGCCATGGCGCCGGCCTCGATCGCCTCGTCCGGGCGCATCAGCTTGGTCGCGACCGGTTCGTTGCGGCGGATATGGGCGTTCACCTCCGCCTCGATCGCGTCGGCATCCGCAGCGGTGAGCGGCTTGGGGTGCGAATAATCGAAGCGCAGCCGGTCCGGCGCGACGAGGCTGCCCTTCTGGGTGACGTGCCCGCCGAGACGCCGGCGCAGCGCGGCGTGGAGGAGGTGGGTCGCGCTGTGGTTGGCGCGGGTGCGCCGGCGCCGTTCCTCGTCGACGACGAGGCGGACGGCGTCCCCGACCGCCACCTCGCCGGCCTCGATCGCGACGTGATGGGCGTGAAGGCGGCCGAGCGGTTTGGACGTATCCTCAATAACACCCTGCAACCCCTTGTCCGAACTGACCTTTCCAGAATCTCCGACCTGGCCGCCGCTCTCGCCGTAAAAAGGCGTCTGGTTGGTCAGGATGACCACATTGTCGCCGGTGCCGGCGCGGTCGACGCGGGCGCCGTCCCTGACGATCGCGACGATCTGGCCCTCGCCCTCATGACCGGAATAGCCGGTGAACTCGGTCGAGCCATGCTCCTCGACAATGTCAAACCAGACGTCCTCGGAGGCCTTGGCGCCCGAACCCTTCCAAGCGGCACGCGCGGCGGCCTTCTGGTCGGCCATGGCGGCGTCGAAGCCGGCGCGGTCGACGCCGAAGCCCTGCGCGCGCAGCGCGTCCTCGGTAAGGTCGTAGGGGAAACCGAACGTGTCGTAGAGCTTGAAGGCGACCGCGCCCGGGAGGACGTCGCCCTCCGCCATCGAGGCGGTGGCCTCGTCGAGGAGGCGCAAACCCTTGTCCAGGGTCTGCCGGAAGCGGGTTTCCTCGAGCTTCAGCGTCTCCTCGAACAGGGGCTGGGCGCGGACCAGCTCGGGGTAGGCGGCGCCCATCTCGGCGACGAGGGACGGCACCAGCCGGTGCATCAAAGGCTCCGCGGCGCCGAGGAGATGGGCGTGGCGCATCGCCCGGCGCATGATCCGCCTCAGGACGTAGCCCCTGCCCTCGTTCGCCGGCAGCACGCCGTCGGCGACGAGGAAGCCCGAGGCGCGCAAATGATCGGCGATGACGCGGTGGCTCGCCTTGGATGCGCCTTCCGCTTTGGTCCGGGTCAGCTCTTCGGAAACCGCGATCAGGCCGCGGAAGGTGTCGGTGTCGTAATTGTCGTGGACGCTTTGCATCACCGCGGCGATCCGCTCGAGGCCCATGCCGGTGTCGATCGACGGCCTGGGCAAATCGCGGACGATCTCATTGTCCTCCTGCTCGTACTGCATGAAGACGAGATTCCAGATCTCGGTGAAGCGGTCGCCGTCCTCGTCCGGCGATCCGGGCGGGCCGCCCGGGATATGGTCGCCATGATCGTAGAAGATCTCCGAGCATGGGCCGCAGGGGCCGGAATCGCCCATCGCCCAGAAATTGTCCTTGGTCGCGATGCGGATGATCCGGCTTTCGGGGAGGCCGGCGATGCGGCGCCAGAGGTCGTAGGCCTCGTCGTCATTATGGTAGACGGTCGCGGTCAGGCGCTCCGCGGACAGGCCGAAGTCGCGGGTGAGCAGGGTCCAGGCCTGCTCGATGGCCTGCTCCTTGAAATAGTCGCCGAACGAGAAATTGCCGAGCATCTCGAAGAAGGTGTGGTGACGCGCGGTGTAGCCGACATTGTCGAGATCGTTGTGCTTGCCGCCGGCGCGGACGCATTTCTGCGAGGAGGCGGCGGTCGCATAGGGCCGGGTTTCGAGCCCGGTGAAGACGTTCTTGAACGGCACCATGCCGGCGTTGACGAACATCAGGGTCGGGTCGTTGTGCGGGATGAGCGGCGCCGAGGGCACGATCTCGTGTCCGTTGCCTCCAAAGAAATCGAGGAATGAGCGGCGGATGTCGTTGGTCGAGGTCATCGTCCGGACTTAAGCCACGTGCTGCGCTGCGGCAAGCGCACCGGCGCCGACGCAAAGGTCACACCAAGGTCACACCAAAATGGGTTCGGCGCCTCCGCCATTGTGCCTGTGCCGGCAAGTGAAGCGCGCGTCCGCTCGCGCAGCGCTCCATTGGAAACAGCGCCCTTCACCGGCCGAGACCCCGGCCTTCGCCGGGATGACGGTCTCGGGCGGACGCTGAAGTGCAGCGCTTCCTGGTCGCGAGTCGCGGACATGGGGCCAGCCAAGCAGAGGAAATCCTATTTTAGAAGCGCAAAGCACCGCGCCTCTTGCCTTCGCCGGCGAACGGGTGAATCGTGATTTCTTTCCCATGATGCGCGGCGCCGCGTCATCCTCGCGGGCCGCTTCAGCGGACGGAGGAGACGCTCATGCCCACAAGAGCTGCCGGCACCAGGACGATCGCGCTCGTGGGCCCCGGCGGGGCGGGTAAGACCAGCCTAGCCGAGGCCCTTCTCTTTGCGGCCGGAGCGATCGACCGCCAGGGCAATGTCGCGAGCGGCAGCTCGACCGGGGATTCGAGCCCGGAGGCCCGCGCCCGCGGCGGCTCGACCGAGCTCAACCTGCTGCATTTCGCCTTCATGGGCGATCGCTACGCGCTGATCGACTGCCCGGGCTCGGTCGGCTTCGCTGCCGACGGCGCCCTCGGCCTCGCCGCGGCCGACCTCGCCCTCGTCGTCGTCGATCCCGACGCCGACCGCGCCGTCCTCGCCGAGCCGACCCTGCGCCAGCTCGAGAAGCTGGGCGTCCCGCACATGATCTTCGTCAACAAGATCGACCAGGCCCGCGGCAGCATCCAGGGAGTGCTGGAGGCGCTGCAGCCGATGAGCGGCGAGCCTCTGCTCGCGCGGCAGATTCCCATCCGCGACGGCGAGAAGATCAGCGGGTTCGTCGACGTCGCGCTCGAACGGGCCTTCCATTACCGCGCCGGCAAGCCTTCGGAGCAGACCGAGATCCCGGCCGACCTCGCCGAACGGGAGAAGGCGGCGCGCTTCCATCTTCTCGAGCAGCTCGCCGATCATGACGACGCCTTGCTCGAGCAGCTGCTGATGGACGAGACCCCCGATCCCAAGGCGGTCTATGAGGATCTTTCGCGCGAGACCGGCGAGAATCTGGTCGTGCCGGTCCTGTTCGGTTCGGCCTCGAACGGCTTCGGCGTGCGCCGCCTCTTGAAAGCGCTGCGCCACGACGCGCCCGGGCCGGACGCCGCGGCCAGGCGCCTGGGAGCCGAGGATGGCTGCGCCTACGTGTTCAAGATCTCCAACGCCGGCTCGATGGGCCGGCTCGCTTTCGCCCGCGTCTTCGGCGGCACGCTGAAGGAAGGCACCGAGCTCAAAAACGCCGCCGGCGAGGTCGTCCGGATCGGCACGCTCTTCACCGTTCAGGGCGACAGGACGGTCAAGGCGGCGCAGGCCGAGCGCGGCGACGTCGTCGCGATCGCCAAGGCCGAGGGCGTCGGCCCCGGCGACTGGCTGAGCGCGGGCAAGTCCGCGCCGCCGAGGCTGGAGGTAGATCTTCCCGCCGCCAATTACGTCCTCGCCATCGCCACGAAAGACAGGAAGGACGACGTCCGCCTCTCGACCGCGCTCCACAAGCTGGTCGAGGAGGATCCGATGCTCGAATGGGAGCAGGACGAAGCCCTCCACGAGACGCGGCTGCGAGGCGTGAACGACGAGCATCTCAAGGTGACGCTCGAGCGGCTGAAACGCCGCTACGGCGTCGCCGTCGACTCCAAGATGCCGACGATCGGCTACAAAGAGTCGATCCGCCGCACAATCAGCCAGCGCGGCCGCCACAAGAAGCAGTCGGGCGGCCACGGCCAGTTCGGCGACGTCGTCCTCGAGGTAAGGCCGCTGCCGCGCGGCGAGGGCTTCCGTTTCGAGGAGCGCATTTCGGGCGGCGTCGTGCCGCGGCAATGGTTTCCCGCCGTCGAAGCGGGCGTCAAGGACGCGATGCTGCGAGGGCCGCTGGGCTTCCCGGTCGTCGACGTCGCGGCGACTTTGATCGACGGCAGCTACCACAGCGTCGACAGCTCCGAGATCGCCTTTCGCACGGCCGGTCGCATCGGCATGGCCGAGGCGCTCGCCGCCGCGCAGCCGCATCTGCTCGAGCCGGTCATGAAGGTAACGGTCGTCGCTCCGACCGCCGCGACCTCGCGCGTCACCTCGGCGATCGCCAGCCGCCGCGGCCAGATGCTCGGCATGGGCCCGCGCGAGGGCTGGTCGCGCTGGGAGAAGATCGAGGCCCTCATTCCGGAAGCGGAGATGCAGGGCTTCGACGCGGAGCTGCGCTCGCTGAGCCAGGGCCTCGCCAGTTACGAGGCGGAGTTCGACCACCTCGCCGAATTGAACGGCACGCTGGCGGACAAGGTCGTCCAGAGGGAGCTGGAGCCCGCCTGATCCATATCGGACCGGTTGCGAACTGACTTCGCGCGGCGTCTCTGCTATCCTGGCGCGATGGCCGACGTCTTCGTTTCCTATTCGCACCGCAATGTCGACCGGATCGAGCCGCTCACCGGCGCGATCGAGGAGAGCGGCTATTCGCTCTGGTGGGACGAGCATCTGCTGCCGAGCGACGCCTATGCGCAGGTGATCGAGCGCGAGATCGCGGACGCGCGCTGCGTCGTCGTCGCCTGGTCGGCGACGGCGCGCGATTCGCTGTGGGTGCGGGCCGAGGCGAACGAGGCGCTCGACGCCGGCAAGCTCGTCCAGCTCACCCTCGACGGCGCCAAGCTGCCCTTGCCCTTCACGGCGCTCCATTTCCTCGACTTCACCCGCTGGGGCGGCGACCGCGGCGGCTCTCCCTGGCCCGATCTCGACACGCGAATCGGCGCGACCCTGCGCGGCGAAGCGGCAGCGGACTCCCCGCTCGCGCGGGAACCGGCCTTGCAGGGCCTCGGGCCGGTCGCCTTGCTCGGCGGCGCGGCGATCGCGCTGGCGCTGCTCGTCGCGCTTGCCGCCGGCGCGGCCGCAACCGGCGCCCTGGCCGCCCAGCAGTTCGCCGCCATCTCGCTGATCGGCGTGGCGGCGGCGGCGATCCTGCTCGCGCTCGTCGCCTGGCGCACGGCGCGCATCCTGCGGGCGTCGCGGCGATGAGCCGCAACGCGCGCTTCGTCTCGGCCGCGAAGGGCCTGCTCGCAATGCAGGTCGCCGGCTGCGTCGCGGCCGCGGGTGTGACCGCCTGGGCGGCGTTCGAGGTGCGCGACATGGTCCGCGAGCGCGACGCTCTCGCCGCGCGCGTGGCCCAGCTCGAGGCGGTGATCCCGCCGCAATCGCTGCCGCCTGCTCCCACAGCCATCGAGAACGAGGCACCACCTCCGCCCGCGGACGAAGCGGAGCCGCCGTCGGAAAGCGACGCTGTCGCGAACAAGGCTGGACCAACGCCGCCGCCACCACCCCCAGAGGGCTCGACGGTCCCCTGCGAATTGGTGGACGAGCCCGGAATGAGCCGGTGCCCGGTGCCGCTCGTCCGAGCCGACGAGAGATTCTGCTTCGACGTGCAAAGGCGGCGGGCCAGTTGCCCCGGCGCGCCGCCGCCGCCACGACGGGAGACGTTACCCTGCCGGCTGCGCGATGCGAGCGGCACGGCGACGCAGTGCCCGCTACCGCTCGACCAGGTAGAGGGCGGATATTGCCTCGATGTGCAAAGACGAGTGGCGCACTGCCCGGGACACGGCCCCCCGCCCCCGCCACCGCCCCCACCGCGCGATTGCCGGCGAGTCGACGGACGGGCGGTGGTCTGCGTTCCGCCCTTCACCCGCACGCCGGTCCGCGGCGTCTGCGTCGACGGGCGAGCGCGGCCGGTGCGCTGCCCCGCCAACACGCCGATCCGCGACGAGCCGCCCAAGACCGACGGACAGCAGCAAACGCCGACCCGGCGCTGATCAACGCTGTTGCTGCGGCTGGGGCACCGGCTGCGACGGATCGGGCGGCGCGCCCTGAGCCGGCGGAGGACCCGGGATCGCGCCCGATGCGCGGGCCTGGGCCAGCATCTGCAGCCGCTCCTCGATCATCGGCCGCCAGGATGCGCCTTCGGGCGCGGTGGCGAGAACCTGGCGCCAGATCGCTTCGGCCTCGTCGAAGCGGCCGCTCTGGGCGAGGCCGAGGCCGTAGAAGAAGCGCGGGCCGGGATGGCCCGGCGCGATCTGCTCGGCCCGGCGGAAGGCGATCTCGGCCGCGGGCGTCATCAGCCCGTCGGAGTGGAGGACGAGGGCGTTGCCGAGGCCGACCCACAGATCGGGGTCGCGCGGCGCGTTCATCAGGCCGCTCCGGATGATGTCGACGCCGCTCCTCGTATCGCCGGCGCGCTGGTAGCTTTCGGCCATGGTCAGCCAGCTCCCCGCACGGTCGAACGTGCCGAGCATGTCCTTGCGCGTCTCGGCGAAGTCGCTGTCGGGCAGGCGCTGCTTGGCCGGCGGCGGCTTCGGACTTCCTGCCAGCGCCGGACGACCCTGCCAGGCATAGCCGGCGAGGGCGAGGAGCAGGGCCGCGCCGAGGAACTGGAGGCTCGGCCCGTCGAGCCTGGCGAAGCGCCAGAGCGCGGCGAAGACGCACAAGGCGACGAACAGGAACTGGACCCAGCCCATCAGCTTTTCGCCTTCCGGCGGCGGAAACGCCCGCGCGCGAGGAACAGGCCGGCGACGACGAGCAGGACCGGTGCCGCCCAGAGCGGCCAGGTCACCGGCTCGAGCGGCGGCGCGTAGCTGATCTGGGCGCCGTAGCGCTCGATCAGCCAGCGGCGGATGTCCTGCGGCCGCTCGCCCGCCTCGATCCGGCGGCGGACGAGCGCGCGCATGTCGCCGGCCATGTCGGCGTTCGAATCGGCGATCGACTGGCCCTGGCAGACGATGCAGCGCAAAGTCTCCATCAGCGCCTTGGCCTCGGCCTCCTTGCGCGGATCGGCGAGCTGGGTGTCGGCGTAAGCGGCCGGCGGGAGGAGGGACTGGGCCGACGCCGGCGCGGCCGCGGTCAGCGCTATGGCAGCGGTCAGAAGCACTCTCATCGCGCGGCCTCGTAGGCGGCGAGGATCTCGCCGATGTTCGAGTCGTCGATCGGGCCGATATGCTGGTAGCGGATGATGCCGCTGCCATCGACGACGAAGGTCTCGGGCACTCCGGAAGAGCCGAGGGAAAGCTGGACGCGGCTGTCGGCGTCGAGGCCGACGCCCTTGAACGGATCGCCCCAGCGCGAGAGGAATTGCGCGACGTCCTGCGGCCGGTCCCGGATCGCGATCGCGTCGATCGGGAGGCCCCGGCGGGCGAGCGCGGTCAGATGCGGCGCCTCGGCGATGCACGGCACGCACCAGCTCGCGAAGACGTTGAGGATGCGCGGGGCGCCGGCGGTAAAGCTCGCCTGGCGCACCGATTCGCGGCCCGGCAGCGCGGCCGGCAACGCGAATGGGGGCAGCGGCCGGCCGATCAGCTGGGATCGCACCTGCCTGTCCGAGGGCGAGCGCAGATAGAGAGAAGCGAGGAGGACGAAGACCGCGAAGGCGGCGAGCGGGACCCAGAGGACGAGCCGCCTCATGCGTAGGCCTCCTCATTTGCCGCCAGCCGCGATCTCCGCTCCCGCCAGACTCTGCCTGCGAGAGCGAGGAGGCCGCCGAGCGCGACCAAGGCGCCGCCGAGCCAGATCAGCGTGACGAAGGGCTTCCACCACAATCTGAGCTGCCAGCGGCCCTGCGGGTCGTCCTCGCCGAGCACGGTGTAGAGCTGGCCGTTCCACATCGTCGCGATGTCGGCCTCGCTGGTCGGGTTGGGCGGCGAGCTGAACATGCGGGCCTGCGGGTTCATGCCGAACGCCGCGCCATTGCCGCGGCGGACGCTCAATTGCGCCTCGATCGCCGTCCAGTTCGGACCGGCGACCGGGACGACCTGGTCGAAGCGGATGCTGTAGGGGCCGACGCTGGTCGACTGGCCGGGGCGCAGCGCGATCAGGCGCTCCTGGCTGAACGCGCTCTCGCAGGCCATGCCGGCGAGGCTGACCGCGATGCCGAAATGGGCGACGACCATGCCCCAGACGAAGAGCGGAGTGCGCCGCAGATTGCGCTTCCAGAGCGGCGCCAGGCTGGCGGCGCCGACGCCGGCGGCGAGGACGAGGCCGAGCAGCGGCAGGATGCGGATGCCGGGCGCGAGCAGGACGATGGCGAGCAAGGCGCCGGCGCTCAGCAGCAGCGGCAGAGCGAGGCGCCTGAGCAGCTCTCCGGCCTTGTCGCGCCGCCATTTGACGAGCGGTCCCGCCCCCATCGCAATGACGAGCAGGAGGGCGACCGGTCCGGTCACCGCGTTGAAATAAGGCGGACCGACCGCGATCTTCTCCCCCATCGCCTCGGTGGCCAGCGGGTAGAGCGTGCCGATCAGGACGAGGCCGAGGATCACGGACAGAAACAGATTGTTGGCGACGAGCGAGCCCTCGCGGCTGACCAGCTCGAAATAGGAGCCTTCCTTCACCGTACCGACGCGCAGCCCGAACAAAGTGAGCGCGCCGCCGATGTAGAGAGCGAGCAGGACGAGGATGAAAGCGCCGCGCTGCGGATCGACGGCGAAGGCGTGGACGCTGGTGAGGATGCCCGAGCGGACGATGAAGGTCCCGATCATCGACATCGAGAAGGCGACGACGGCGAGCATGATCGTCCAGGCGCGCAGCGCGCCGCGCGTGGCGAGGACGGTGACCGAATGGAGCAGGGCCGTGGCCGCGAGCCAGGGCATGAGCGAGGCATTCTCGACCGGATCCCAGAACCACCAGCCACCCCAGCCGAGCTCGTAATAGGCCCAGTAAGAGCCCGCCGTGATGCCGAGGGTGAGGAAGATCCAGGCGGCGAGGATCCAGGGCCGCATCGCGCGGGCGAAGACCGGGCCGACGTCGCGCGTGACGAGCGCGCCGACCGCGAAGGAGAAGGCGATCGAGATGCCGACATAGCCGAAATAGAGGGTCGGCGGATGGAAGGCGAGGCCGGGATCCTGGAGCAAGGGATTGAGGCCGTTCCCTTCGGGCGGCGCCGGATTGACCCGCTCGAACGGATTCGAGGCGAAGAGCAGGAAGGCGTAGAAGCCGATGCCGATCACGGCCTGGGCGGCGAGCGTCGCGATCAAGGTGCGGTCGGGGAGGCGCCGCTCGAACAAGGCTACGGCGGCGCCTGCCAAAGCGAGCACCGTCACCCAGAGCAGCATCGAGCCTTCGTGATTTCCCCAGGCGCCGGCGAATTTGTAGAGGAACGGCTTCATCGAATGGCTGTTCGCCGCGACCAGAGCTACGGAGAGGTCGGTCCTGAGGAAGAGCTGGATCAAAGCCAGGAAGGAAAGCGCGGCGAGCACGGCCTGCGCGATGGCGATCGGGCGCACCGAACGGGCGAGCGCCTCGCCGCCCGGCCTCAGCGCCATCGCGCCCATCGCCAGCTGGAGAAGCGACAAAGACGCGGCCAGCCAGAGCGCCGCAAGCCCCCATTCGGCGATCATTTCAGCGTGTCCGTCTTGTGCAGCTCGGGGCCGGTCTGGTTGCCGAGCTCGGCAGGCATGTAATTTTCGTCGTGCTTCGCCAGGATCTCGGTGGCGACGAAGCGGCGGTCCGGCTCGAAGCGGCCCTCGGCGATGGCGCCGCTGTCGACCCGGAACAGCTCCGGGGCGATGCCTCGGTAGCGCACCCGGATCGGCTCCGCGCCCGAATTGTCGTCAAGCTTGAACTCGATCGTAAGCCCATCGGGCAAGCGACTGAGTTCCTTTACCATTCCCCCGACCCGGACGGACCGGCCGAGCGGCAGGCCCTTCTCGCGGACGTCCGCGGCGGAGTAGAAATAGGAGGCCTGGTCGCGCAGGGCGGACATGGCGAGGAGGACCGCGCCGAAGACGGCGCCGGCGGCGAGCAGCAGCAGGGTAAGGCGCTGATTCTTCGCTTTCACGGGGTTCGGCCGGCGGCGTCGGCCTGGCGCTCGGCGCGGCGCATCGCGGCCCAGCTCCCGCCGAGGAGGCCGAGCGTCGCCAGCACGGTCAGCGCATAGGCGCCCAGGATGAAGGGCCAGTGGTTCATTCGCTCGCCATCCGCCGCAGCCGCGCCTCGACCTTGAGCCGCGCCAGCTCGGCCCGCATCCGCATCAGCACGGCGCTCGCGAACAGCAGGGAAAAGCCCAGCGCCGCGGCGAGCAGCGGCCACAGCATCTCGGGCGCGATGGAGGAGCTGGCCCGGACGAAGCTGATGCTCTGCCCCTGGTGCAGGGTGTTCCACCAGACCACGCTGTAGTGGATGACCGGCAGGTTGATCGCGCCGACCAGGCCGAACAAAGCGGTCACCCTGCCCTCGCCTCCCCGCTCCCGATCGGCGCTGCCGAGCGCGATATGGCCCAGATAGAGGAAGAGGAGGACGAGCATCGAGGTCATCCGCCCGTCCCATTCCCAATAGGTGCCCCAGGTCGGGCGGCCCCACAGTGAGCCGGTGGCGAGGCAGAGCGCCGCGAAGACCGCGCCGGGGACGGCGAGCGCGCGCGCGGCGACGGCCGCGAGCGGGTGGCGCCATATGAGCTGCATTGCGCTCGCTGCGGCGATCCCGCTCCAGCCCGCCATGCCGAGCCAGGCGGCGGGCACGTGGACGTACATGATGCGCACGCTTTCGCCCTGGAGATAGTCGCTTGGGGACGCGAACAGGCCGGCGGCGAGCGCGCCCACGGCGAGGAGCGCGCCGGTCCAGCCGAGCCAGCCGGTCAGCGGGCGCGCGATCTTGAGGAAGCGTGCGGGATTGGCGAAGGCGTGCATGGGATCGGGCGTCTGTTTAGCGGAGCGGTGGGCAGCGTCAAAGCCAAGCTTGCCCTTGCCGGGGCCCGGCACCTAGGGAACCGGCTTCGCATGGCGACACGCTCCACCCGTCCCGACCAGAGCCGCGCGCTCGGCATCCTGCTCCGCATCGCCGCGACGACCAGCTTCGCGTTCATGGCGGCGATGATCAAGCTCGGCTATGAGGCCGGCGTGGCGACGCCCGAGCTCGCATTCTACCGCTTTGCCTTCGGCCTGCCGCCGCTCCTCGCCTGGATCTGGTGGACGGGCAATCCGGGCGCCTGGCGGACGCAGCGGCCGATGGCCCATATCTGGCGTGCGGTCGTCGGCCTCTCGACGATGCTGCTCGCCTTCAGCGCGCTGGCCTACCTGCCGCTCGCCGAATCGACGACGATCGGTTTCGCCGCACCCTTGTTCGCCGTGATGCTCTCGGCGCTGGTGATCAAGGAGAAGGTCGGCGTCCACCGCTGGAGCGCGGTGGTCCTCGGCCTGGTCGGCGTCCTCCTGGTGATGCGGCCCGAGGGACGCGAGCTGCCGGCGACCGGCCTGATGCTGGCGGTGGCGGCGGCGTTCGGCGTCGGCCTCGTCACGATCACCATCCGCCAGATCGGCCGCACCGAACATCCGCAGACAACGGTGCTCTGGTTCAGCCTGCTTTCGATGCTGACCTTGGCGACGCTGATGCCCTTCTATGCCCAGCTCCACGACGGCCGGACCTGGGCCATCCTGCTCGCCCTCGGCACGTTCGGCGGCTTCGGTCAGCTCTTCCTCACCGCTTCCCTGCGCTACGCGCCGGTCTCGGTGGTGGTCCCGTTCGACTATACTCAGCTGCTCTGGGCGGTGCTGCTCGGCTGGGCGATCTTCGGCAGCCGGCCGCCGACGACGACCTGGCTCGGCGCGGCGGTGATCATCGCCAGCGGCCTCTACACGCTGTACCGGGAACACAAGCTCGGGCGCGAGAAGGTGCGAGACATCGCGGTGTAATCCCAAGACCGTCATCCCGGCGAAGGCCGGGATCTCAGGACGAGAAGACGCCGGCGTCGATGGAGGACGCCCTGCAAAAAGCGCCGCGCTCTTCACCCCCTGAGATCCCGGCCTTCGCCGGGATGACGGCGTGGCTCAGGCCCTACCGATCAGGCGTCTTGCGATGTCGTCGGCGACGGCGGCCGGGTTGCGGCCCGTGGCGGCGCTTTCGTCCCAGATCTGCTCGAGGCGGCCGGGTATGCCCTCGATGCGGCCGCTGACCATGCGCTCGTCGCCGTCCTTCAGATATTCGGTGGCGACGTTGATGATCCCGCCGGCATTGATCACGTAATCGGGCGCATAGAGGATGCCGCGCTGGTGGATGCGGTCCCCATCGGCAGGCGTGGCGAGCTGGTTGTTGGCCCCGCCGGCGACGACCGGCACCTGGAGCGCCGCGATCGACTCGGCAGTCAGGATTGCGCCGAGCGCATTGGGGCTGAGAATGTCGGCTTCCAACGTCATGATCTCGCCGGGGTCGACGACCATGCCGTCCACTTCGTCCGCGAGCGCCTGGGCCCTCGCCTGGTCGATGTCGGCGACGCTGATCCTGGCCCCTTCCGCGGCGGCACGGCGGGCGAGTCCACCGGCGACGCTGCCCGCGCCCTGGATGGCGAGGTGCAAGCCCGCGAGGCTGTCCTTGCCGAGCTTGCGGCGCACCGCGGCGCGCACGCCCAGATAGACTCCGTAGCTGGTATGCGGCCCGGGATCGCCGCCGACCGCCCCTTGCGCGACCGGCAGGCCGGCGACGCGGCTGGTCGAGCGCGAGATCTCGACCATGTCGGCGACGCTCATGCCGACGTCCTCGGCCGTGACGTAACGCCCGCCCAGGCTCTCGACGGCGCGACCGAACGCGGCGAGCATGGCCGGCGTCTTGCTGCGCGCCTCGTCGGCGACGATCACCGCCTTGCCGCCGCCGAGCGGGAGGCCGGCCATTGCATTCTTGAAGCTCATCCCGCGCGAGAGGCGCAGCGCATCGGCAACGGCATCTGCGTAGCCCGCATAATGCCAGAAGCGCACGCCGCCCGCGCCGGGGCCGAGATGGGTCGAGTGGACGGCGAGGATCGCCTTGAGGCCGCTCTGCCGGTCGGTGACGAAGTGGACCAGCTCATGGTCGTCGAAATCGGCAAAGTCCCAGGGGGCGTGCATGTCTGATCAATCCCGAACGAAGGCGTTGGTTGCCGAATGAAAAATGGGGCGATCGACGGGGCTTGAACCCGCGACCCCCGGTACCACAAACCGGTGCTCTAACCAGCTGAGCTACGATCGCCACGGCGCACGGAATGGGCGCGGGCGGCGGCATAGGCGGCGCCCGGGTCCCGGTCAAGCGAACCGCGGCGCGGCCCGCGGCTTCCCGAAAACCCGCGCAACCGTCGCGCCGGAACTTCGTTACGCCCCCATCACGCTCCCTTCCGGAGCATGGAGGAA
Organism: Allosphingosinicella sp.; assembly: GCA_036386475.1. Classification (GTDB taxonomy): domain Bacteria; phylum Pseudomonadota; class Alphaproteobacteria; order Sphingomonadales; family Sphingomonadaceae; genus Allosphingosinicella. The sequence continues at coordinate 236,989 of DASVVQ010000020.1, forward strand.
GAACATGGGCATCGGCACGATCCTTCTCATCATCCTGATCATTCTCCTGATCGGCTCGCTGCCGAGCTGGGGCCACAGCCGCAGCTGGGGCTACGGGCCATCGGGTCTGCTCGGCATCATCGTCATCGTCCTCCTGATCCTGGTGCTGATGGGCCGCATCTAGCGTCGGCACCCGTCGGGCGCCTGCCAGAGGCGGCCCCATCCATTTGCCAGGCGCGCCTTCAGCGTTATCGGGCCGAAACGGTGTTCCCGTTTAGTTCGCCTTTTGCCATAGCTCGGCGAATGCCGCGATTCGGAATGGAGCAGCTGCGCGACAAGGCCCTTCACGCGCTCGAGGAAGTGCTGGAACAGTCGCGGGCGCGGCCGGTCCGGCGCAGCCTCGCCTTGCGCTTCACGCTCGCCTTCCTCGCCAATTTCGCCAAGAACGAGCGCTGGCCGTTCGATCGCTTCTGGCAGGCCGTCGCCGATCCGCTCGACATCGCGCGCTGGCAGAACGCCAATGCGAGCCTCAACGGCATCTACCGATTGCTGAACGTCCGCCGCGACCGCTAAGGAGCGGCCAAGACCCAGAATGAGAGGACATCATGGCGGACGACCCCTCGAACCAAAGCGACGCGCCGGCCGGCGCAGGCGAGCAAGCGCCCGCGGCGAGCGAGGCGGCGCAGGCGGCAGCGGCCGCCAAGGCTTCCCATCCGAACCGCACCAGAAACATCGTCGCGGGCGCCGCCATCGGCATCGGCTCGGCGGCGCTCGTCGCCGCTCTCCTCTATGCGCGCAGCTCGAAAAAGGGCGAGCGACGGGACGACTAGGAGACGGAGGCGGACCGTGGCGAAGATGAAGCCGATCCTGTGAGCCGTGTGGACCTCAACCGTGCGGGCCAGGACGAGCTCGACGCAATCGGCGGTCTCGAAGGCCATGGCCACGAGATCGTCCGCTACCGCGACGAGCGCGGCGGCTTCACCGACCTGCGCCAGCTCGAGGAGGTTCCCGGGATGACCGGCAAGGTCGGCGATGCGATCCGGCAGCAGCTGTTCGTGGGTCGGGCGCGATAGGGAGGGATCGTGCCGCTGCCCTGCTGAGGGGTTCGGGCGGGCGCCCGCGGGAGCCGCTTCGGCGCCGACGGACATTCTCCGCTTGATCGGCTGTCCCGCTCCCGGCAGAGCGGCGCCCGCGCGATGATCGACTTCAGCTCCTTCTCCTGGCTCGATCTCGTGCCGTTCATCGCGATCGGCTTCGCCGCGCAGCTCGTCGACGGCGCGCTCGGCATGGCCTTCGGCGTCATCTCGACCACGCTCCTCCTCGGCGTCGGAGTGAATCCCGCATCGGCATCGGCGAGCGTCCATGCCGTCGAATGCTTCACCACCGGTGCCTCCGGCATCAGCCACGCCTTTTTCCGCAACATCGACTGGCGGCTGTTCGGGCGGCTTGTCCTCCCCGGCATCGCCGGCGGCGTGCTCGGCGCCTATGTGCTGACCCTTGCCGGCGAGGCGGCGCGGCCCTTCATCCTCGCCTATCTCGCCGCGATCGGCCTTTACCTCGTCTGGCGCGGCACCGGCCATCCCGCCCAGCCGCGGACGCCCCGCATCGTCGCTCCCCTGGGCCTCGCCGGCGGCTTTCTCGACGCGGCCGGCGGTGGCGGTTGGGGGCCGATCGTGACGTCCAACCTGCTCATCCAGGGCGCCGACCCGCGCAAGGTGATCGGCACCGTCAACAGCGCCGAATTCTTTCTCACGATCACGATCTCGGCGACCTTCCTCGTCACGCTCGGCATCAGCCATTTCGGAAAGGAGGCGGTCGGCCTGCTCATCGGCGGCCTCGCTGCGGCGCCGCTCGGCGGGTTCGTCGTCGGCAGGCTCCCTCCGCAGCGCCTGCTGATGATGGTGGGAATCGTGCTGACGATCACCAGCGCATACGGCATCTGGCGGGCGCTCGCCTGATCCCGCTCGGGCGCGATGCGCAGATTTACGGAGAAACTTGGCGCGCGAACCGTTAACCTTGTCCGCGCGGACGAGTCGGCCGCCTGTCCCCCTTGCTCGTACGGCGGCGCCCCGGCCGCGCTCCCCGGAAGGACCCAGTCCATGAAGAAGCCGCTCATCCTGCTCGCCGCCTGCCTGACGCTGGCCGTCGCCGCCAAGCCCGGCGCGCCCAAGCTCGGCTACGATTCGAGCGTGTTCGGCGGCATGGGCGGTCCCCATGTCGAGGTTCCGGGCGCGGCGGGAGCTCCGGCGCGCGCCTATCGTCCCTGCCGCCCCGGCCGCGGCGACGACAATTGCATCCAGCTCTACGAGCGCCGCGTCCGCGCCGCCTTGCCGCGCACAGCCCTGCGCCCGGCGCCGCGGCCGGCGGTCGGCGGCCCGATCGAGGGTCCGGCCTCCTATCCCGCCTGCTCGCGCGTCATCACCGACGAATGCGTCCAGCTCTTCGACCGGGCGCCGCGCCGCATCGTACCGGCGCGGCGCGCGGCGCCGACCCGCCGCGCTCCGCAAGCCGAGGCCAACACACCGGGCATCTAGGCCCGGTTGGGCGCCGCCTCGCGTCCGTACCATTCGTCGAGCCGCATCAGCTGGTCGTACTCGCCATAGGGCGCGTGCTCCGGATGGAGCTTGGCGGTGAAGGGCTCGGCGCCGGTCAGCCAGGCCTGGGCCGCGGCGATGAAGTTGCGCGCGGCGATCGTCGTGAAGTCCCCCGGATCGATCTCGGTGCGGCCGCCGACCGGGCTCTTGACGAAGCCGAGCGTCCCCGACGTCGCGCGGGCGAGCGACCAATATTCGAAGCAGGCGGGCACGCCCTCGACTCCTTCGAAACCGCCGCGTTCGGCGATGATGCCGAGCAGGCCGAGCTGCATCGAAAAGCCGGCGGCGACCGCCTTCGATCCGGGCGGCGTGCCGGTCTTGTAGTCGACAATGGCGAGACCCCCGTCGGCCAGCCGGTCGATCCGGTCGGCCTCGCCATAGAGGGTCACGCCGGCCAGCTCGCACTCGCCCTTGACCTCGGCGGCGACCGGCGCGCGCCCCGCCGCCTCGTTCCTCTCCACCTCGGACGCGATCCAGTCGATCGCCTCGAGCAGGCGCGGCTGCCAGAGCGCGCGCATGAGCGGGTGGGCGGCGGCGTCGCGCAAGAGGGCTTCGGCGCGCGGACGCAGCCGCGCGGGATCGCAGCCGTCCTCCTTGGCCCAGGCTTCGAGCACCTTGTGGACCGCGCTTCCGCGCCAGGCGGCGCTCGGCTCCGCGTCGGCCGGATCGAGCGCGGCCAGCTTCAGGATCGAGCGCGCATAAAAAGCGAAGGGGTCGGCCTTGAGGCGGTCGACGTCGGTGACCGCGATGCGCCTCGGCCGCGCAGCGGCGGGCGGCGAGGGTCGCGGCTGCAAAACTGGCTCATGTTCCGACGGCAGGTCGATGGTTCTCGCCCAGGCCTTGTGCAAGGGCGCGCGGGTCAGTCCGCCGGTCATCGCTTCCAGCCGCAGCCAGAACCGCGACGGGATGGCCGGCGAGCGGGAATCGCGGCGGGCGCGAGTGACGAGCACCTGCCGCCCGCCGAGCGCGCCGGCGAAGTCGTGAGCGGCGAGCCCGATCCGGCGCTCGAGGCCGGGCAGCCCGAGATCGCGGCGCAGACGGGGCGCGAGCCATGGGTCCGGCGCCGGCAATTGCGGCCATACGGTCTCGTTGAGCCCGCCCAGCACGACCAGATCGGCCTGCTGGAGGCGGGCCTCGAGCAGTCCCCAGATGGCAAGGCGCGGATGCTGGCCATAAGGCGGGCGCACCGCCGTCCCGAACATCAATTGCTCGAGCATTGCCGCAAGATTCCCCGGGCCCAGCCGTTCCGGCCCGGCTCCGGCCTTCTCCTCGAGGGCGGCGAACAGCTTCGCCGCTTCCCGCCCGGCCGGGCCGGCCCAGACCGCGTCGCCCGACAAGGCGGAAACGGTTTCGCGCAGCACGGCGAGCAAGGCCGGCAACTCCGGCCGGTCGGCCGAAAAGCCGCGCTCCAGCCCGCGCAGCAGGGACGCCGCCTCGCTCCACCACTGACCCGCCGCGCGTCGCCGCTCGCGCTCGGCCTTGCGCCCGCTCAAGTCGGCGAGACGCTGCGCGATGCCATCGAGCCCGGCCGCGGGCCGGGGTCCGCGCAAAGCGAGGTCGAGCCGGCGCACGCCGTCCACCCATTCCAGGCGCCGCTCGCCGCGCATGACCAGAGGGTGCATGAGGAGCGTAAGCAGCGGCACCGGTGCGAAACGCTCGGCCGCGGCGGCGGCAGCGACGAGGATCAGGGTGCCGGGGGGCGTCAGTGACAGTGGGCGTCCGGCGGAATCGTCGGCTTCGACTCCCCAGCGACCGAGATGGGCGGAGACGCGGCGGGCGAGGTTGCGGTCCGGCGTCACCAGAGCGGCGGTTCGCCCGGGCGTCTCGAGCGCTTCGCGCAGCGCGATGGCGATCGCCTGCGCTTCCTCGGCCGGATTCGCCAGCTCCATCGCGCGCACGCCGGTAAGGCGCCGCTCGACCGCGGGCAGCGCCTGCCATTTCGCGGTGAAGGCGGCGGGCGTCATGGCGTTGCCGATGGCGCGGCTGCGGACCGCCGGAGCGTCGCGGCCCCCGCCCCAGCGCCAGCGCGCCACCTCGCCGCGGGCGACGTCCATCCGGTCGAGAAGGAGCTTCAGGTGGAATTGCGGGTGGGTTTCGATCGAAGAGCGACGGCGGCCGGTGTCCGGATCCGGAGCGTGGGGGCCGAGCGCCTCCCATTCGGCGTCCGGCATTTCGAGATCGAGGCCCGGGAAGACCACGAACCCGTCGGGGAGCCGGGAGACCGTACGCAGCAGCCGGGCAATGGCCGGCGCGCTGGTAGTAATCCCGGCGGCGACCACGAAGCCGCGCGGCGGGTGCTCCCGCCACTTCCTGGCGATCGCCGAGAGAAGGCGATTGCGCCGTTCCGCGAGGTCGATCTGGCCCTTCCGCTTCAGCAAGGCCGGCCAGTCGCGCAGGATCAGCTCGAGCTGCGAGAGAGAGCTTTGCCAATGCTGCGAGAGATCCGGCGCTTCCTGCGCAAACGCGCGCAGCCGCGTCGGGTCGATCTCCTCGAACAGCAGCTGGTCGAGCGTGCGGGCAAGATCCTCGGCAAGCCGGAGCGCCTCCGCCGCATCGACTTCGCGGTGCTGCTGGACGAGGCGGGCAAGGAGCAGCAGGCGCTCGACGGGTTCGATCGCCGGCGGCACATCCTCTCCTTCACCGAGCGGATCGAGCGCGCCGCCGACCCGCTCGTCGAGCTCGGGATCGCCGATCGCAACCAGCCGCGGCAGCAGCAGCCCACCGCCCGAGCGGCGCACGAAGGCTTCCTTGATCGCCTGCTCGGCACGGCTGTTCGGGACGAGCACGACGCCCCGCGCCAAATCGGCCTTGCCGAGCCCGAACCGTCCGGCGAGTCCCGCGGCCAGCGCGTCGGCGAAGGAGCGGTGGGGCGGTATCGTGTAAACGGAAGGTCGATCGGCGGAGGTCACGCGGCGACGTTAGGCGCTCGGTTCGAGCGAAGTCGAGCAGCCTGTTCAGGCCTGTGCGAGTATTTCCTCCGCCGCCGCGATGTTGGGGGGCGCGCCGATGTCGAACCAGAGCCCCTGATGGACGGCGCCGTAGCAGCGACCCATTTCGATCGCCCGGTCCCAGAGGAGGTTGGTCGAAAAGGGCCCTTCGGGAAGCGGGCCTTCGAACAGGCGCTTCGAGACCATCTGGATGCCGGCATAGACGAAGGGAGCAGCCGCCGCCGAGGTGCGCCGGGCGAGCCGGCCGTCCGCGCTCCTGTGGAAGTCGCCCTGGCCCTTGTGGCAGTGCGCACGCGACAAAGGCACGAGCAGCAAAAGCGCGTCCATCCGGGCCTCGTCCCAGCCCGATGCGAGGAGCCGGAGCGTATCGACCGGGCCGTCGGTCCAGAGGTTGTCCGAATTGACCGCGAGGAAGGGATCGGCATCGATCAGCGGCAGCGCCCGGACCAGGCCGCCGCCCGTTTCCAGGAGTTGTTCGCGCTCGTCCGAAACAAAGATCTCAATCCCTTGGAAGCGGTTCCTCAGATGCTCTTCGAGGAGATCTGCGAGATAATGGACGTTGACGACCGCCTTCTTTACGCCCGCGGCTCGCAGGCGATCGAGGCAATGATCGAGCAGCGGCTTGCCCGCCACCTCCACCAGCGGCTTGGGGCGGGTCTCGGTCAACGGCAGCATTCGCCTGCCGAGCCCCGCCGCCATCACCATCGCAGCATGCGGGACGGCCCCCTGCGGATCGGAAACAAGCGGCAGCGGCGCGCGGCCCCGGTTCATGCCGCGGCGCTCTCGCTCCAGGCCGCGGCCCGCTTGTCCGCCGGCACGTTGGCCTCGAACCAGGCCCGGACCGGCGCCAAGGCCGGATGCGCCAAATTCCGCTCGAGATATTTCCAGACGCGGGGCTGGAGCGGGAGATAGTGCGTCTTGCCGTCGCGCTTCCACAGTCGGGTGAAGACGCCGAGAATCTTCGTGTTCCGCTGGGCGCCCAGGATCTCGTAATGGGCGCGGAAGCGATCGGGGTCGGCGACATTGGCCTGCTCGCAGTAGCGCTGCAGCATCGCCTCCTCGAGATCCCGGGAGACGTCGTAACGCCCGCTTCCCTGGAGCAGAGATTCGAGATCATATGCGGGATGGCCGGCGAGCGCGTCCTGAAAGTCGAGCAGGCCGAGCTCGGCGCGGCCCGGAATCACCATCAGATTGTCGGCGTGATAATCGCGCAATACCATGACCGGGCACCGCTCGACGATGTCGAGCACGCCTGCCCAGACCGCCCGCCAGGACTCCATGTACGAGGCTTCGTCGGCTGCGATCCCGAGCGCAGGCGCGTACCATTCGGGGAACAGCATCACCTCGCGCGACATGGCCGCCTCGTCGTAGCGCGCAAGGTCCTCCGGCGCCCGCAGCGCGGCGAGGCGCGCGAGGATGTCGACCGCCGCTTCGTAGACCTCGCGCTCTTTTTCGGGATGGCGCAGGACAAAGGGACCCGCGCGATCGTCGCCGAAATCCTCGAGGAGGAGGAGGCCGCGGGCGCGGTCGACTGCGAGCGGGCGCGGCGGCGAGAAGCCGCGGTCGAGGAGGTGCCCGGCGACGGTGAGGAACGGCCCGATATCCTCCTGCTCGGGCGGCGCGTCCATCAGGACGGCGGTCTCGTCGCCGCGGACGACGCGGAAATAGCGGCGAAAGCTGGCGTCGCCGGCGAGCGGCACGATATCGGCACCGCCCCACCCATGCGCGGCGAGGAATTCCGACGCCGCGGCCGGCGGAATCATCGGGGGGGCCATCGCTTCCCCCAAGCGGGCGGCACTTCCGCTGTCAAGGCGCGCGCGCCCTCCCCTCGGCGTTGGATGCGGAGCCGCAAGGCGTCTGCCCAGAGGCGGGACCCGAGCCGCTCGGGCCATTCGATGACGAGCGCCCCGTCGGAGCGCGCTTCGTCGAGCGCAAGCTCTTCGATCTCGCTCGGCTCCTCGATCCGGTACAGGTCGACGTGGCACAGCTTCATCCGCGTATCCGGCGGATCGTACGCGATCACGATCGGGAAAGTGGGGCTGGCGACTTCGCCTTCGAAGCCGAGGCCGCGCAGGATGCCGCGCGCGAGCGTGGTCTTGCCGGCACCGAGATCGCCGTGGAGCGCGACAACGTCGCCGGGCGCCAGATGCGCGGCGAGGCGGGCGCCGAGCGCCTCGGTGTCCCCGGCCGTCTCGAGCCGGATCATCGTCCGGCCCGCGGCAGGCGGATGATCACCGCCGTCCCCTGCCCCGGCTCCGAGTGAAGCTCGATCGCGCCGCCATGGGCCTCGACGAACTGGCGGGCGAGCGGGAGGCCGAGGCCAACCGCGGGCTCGCCGTCCCCGCTTTCGGCGGTGCGGTGGAAGCGGTCGAAGACCCGTGCCTGCTCGGCGGGCGCAATGCCCCGTCCGTTGTCGGAGATGACGATCCGCGCCTCCCCGGCTTCGCCGTCGGCGCGGAGCAAAACGCGCCCGCCTTCCTCGGTGTAAGCGAATGCGTTGGACAATATGTTGCCGATCGCCTGGCCGAGCCGCTTGCGATCGCCGGTGACGGAACCGACCGAGTCCTCGACCTCGACCGCGAAATCGATCTTCTTCCGCTCCGCGCGGGCCTGCAGCTCCTGCGCCGCCTCCGCGCACAATGCACCGAGGTCGACCTCCTCCTCGGCGAGGAGGAGGCTGCCGCTGTCGCTCTGGGTAAGATCGAGGACATTGTCGATTAGGGCGCCGAGCCTCGCCACGCTCTCCAGGATCGCGCCGACATAGTCCCGCGCCGGGTCCGCAAGCTCGCCCGCATAGCCGCCGGCGAGCATCTCGGCGAAGCCGCCGATCGAAGTCAGCGGCGTCCTCAGCTCGTAGCTCATGTTGGAGACGAAGGCGGTCTTGACCCGGTCCGCCTCCTCCAGCGCTTCGTTCCGGTCCCTGAGTGCCGCCTCGACCCGGCGGCTGTCGGTCACGTCGAGCATCGTAAAGAGGGCATTGCCGTCCGGCAGCGGCACCGCCGCGAACTCGAACTCGCGCCCGTCGGTGAGCGACAGGCGGCCGCTCCGCTGCTTGCGCTCGACGGTCGCGCTGCGCACCATCTCGCGCACCGTGGCGCCGTGCCTGGGGTCCTTGAGCTTGCCGGCGATGTGCCTCGCCAAAGCGTCGACGCGGGGATGGGCGGCGAGCTGCTCCTCCTCGAACTCCCAAAGCTCGCGGAAGCGATTGTTCCAGAGGTGAAGGCGGCCGTCCGAGGCGAACACGCCGATCGCCTCGAACAGATTGTCGAACGTCGCGGTGCGGACGCGCAGGAGAGTATCGCGCGCCGAAGCGAGCTGGATCTGCTCGGTCCGGTCCTCGAAGATGGCGAGCAGGCCGCCGTCCGGCAGCGGCTGCGCCACGACTCGCAGATGCTTGCCCCCGGGCAGCAGCCACTCTTCCTCGGCCGGCGACAGGCCCGCGGTGAACCAGCCCCGCCGTTCCTCTTTCCAATCCGGAAAGTCGCGGACTTCGGGAAGGTTTCCGGTTTCCCGCATCGCCTCGATCACCCGGTCGAATTCGGGGCGGTCGCCGAGGAAGTCGGCGCTGAGCGAGAAGAGGCGCGCGAAAGGCTGGTTGAAGAAGATCAGGCTGCGATCGCGGCCGAACTGCGCCACGCCCGCGGACAATCGGTCGAGCATGTCGCGCTGCGCGCGCACGAAGCGCGACAGCTCCGCACGCGCCTGCTCGCGCTCGTCGACGTCGATCGCAAAGCCGGCGAGGCCCGCCCCCACCGCGACTTCTACCACCTGCATCATCCGCCGTTCGCCGGCGACGGTGGCGGGAAGCGTCCTGGCCAGCGGCGCACCCCGCTCGCGGACCGAGCCGCGCCCGGCGCCTTCCTCGATCAGCTCGATGCCCTTTTCAACGACCTCGCTCGCGGTCGCGGCCTCGACCGCGGCGACATAGGCTCCGTTGACCAAGGCGAGGCGCAGATCGGGACCGCGATGCCAGATCGGAAAGGGAGCAGCCTCGATCAGCGAGGACAGAGATTCCAGCGCCGCCTCGTGGCGCCGGACCTCGCCGCGCAGCGATGCGAGCTCGTCCTCCGCCCCGGTTGCGTCGAAGAACCACAGCAAAGCGGTGCGGCGGGGCCATTCCGGCGGCGCGGGCGCCCCCTCTATCCTGAGCGCGCGCGCGGAGCCCGGCATGCGCAAGGCGTAGAGGAAGCTCGCGCCGGCTTCCTTCACGTCGCGCAGATGCGCGTCGATGGCATCGCCGTCGCCTTGCGCGAAGGTTTCGCTCGCGATGAGCTCGGTCCAGCGATCCGGCAGCGTCTCGAGCCCGAGCATCGCAGCCAGGCCCGGCGCCGCTTCGAGCGCGCCGTCGGGAAAGACGAGCAGCGGCACGGCCGGCGCGCGGCCGAGCAGCGACTGCGAGCGGCCGGCGGCGCCCTGAACCGCTCTCGCTTCCCGCCCGCGCCGGAGGCCGTGCAGGACCGCGGCGAGCGCCAGGCAGAGCCAGGCACCGCAGACCAGCGCCGCGAGCGCGAGCTCGGTGCGCGACAACTCGATCATCGGCGGAGATCCAGGCGGGGGAAACGGAACATCGCGCCTTCTCTAGACGGGGGCACTTCGAAGCGGAAGCGGGCGCCGATACCAACACCGAGGAACCGCGGCATCGCGCGCATCTCGCGAGCCGGTCCGGCCCAGGCTTGCTGGTCAATTTCGGACGCTGCTGTTAAGGGCCTGATTCGGGACTGAATTTCAGCCGCGGCATTGCGCGCGCGCCAACTGTGGGGTTTCCGCAACACAAGGGCATTTTCGGTGGCCGCGGGCCACTGATTTGTTGTCATCGGCGCACGGTGCTGTTTAGCTGGCGTTAATCTTCAAAAAGGGATCATTCTATGCGCAGCTCTTCCGTACTCCTCGTGAACGCCTCGGCGCTCGCCATCGGTCTCGTCGGCATCACGCCCGCCTTCGGCCAGGTCTCGGGTCCGCCCGAAACGGTGGTTCCCGCGCAGGCGCAGGAAGATGCGCTCGACGAAGAGCCGGGCACGGACGACGAGCCGGTTGCCCGCGACGCCGACGGTTCCGAAGCCCAGGGCGGCACGATCACGGTCACCGGCAGCCGCATCCGCCTGCCCAACCTCGAATCGTTCGAGCCGACGACGACGCTCGATTCCCGCCAGGTTCGCGAGCGCAACTTCCAGAACGTCGCCGACGCGCTCAACGAGCTGCCCGGCTTCCGCGGCAGCGTCACCCCGGCGGGTGCGCAGGGGTCGTTCGGGCAGGGCGTCAACTTCGTCAACAATTACGGCCTCGGCTCGAACCGCACGCTGACCCTGGTCAACGGCCGCCGCTTCGTCAGCTCGAACGTCGCGTCGCTGTTCAACCAGGGCTCGCAGGGCACGCAGGTCGACCTGAACGTCATCCCGACCATCCTGCTCGACCGCATCGACACGGTCAGCACCGGCGGCGCCCCGGTCTACGGCTCGGACGCCATTGCCGGCACGGTCAACATCATTCTGCGCTCGCAATATGACGGCATCGAGATCACCGGCTTTACCGGCATCACCGAGGAAGGCGACAATTTCCGCTTCAACGTCTCCGGCCTCGCCGGCTGGAACTTCGGCGAGCGCGCCAACGTCACCGTCGCGATCTCGCACGACGACGTCGAGGGCGTCCGCCTCCAGCAGCGCGACTTCCTGCGCTACAGCGTCTTCCCGGTCACCAACCCGAGCGCCGCGCAGATTCCGGGCCTCGGCCGTCCCGCGGGCACCACGGCCGCCAATGACGGCCGCGTCAATCCGTTCATCGGCTTCAACAACACCACGACCGACCTGACGCCGGGCGCGGTGCTGATCAGCCGGCGCCAGATCGGCTTCCTGACCCGCGGCGGCCTTATCTCGGCCGGCGGCAGCGCCGCGAACACCCTCCAGTTCGACTCCGAGGGCAATCTGGTGCCGTTCAACCAGGGCATCTGCTTCCCCGGCATCGACTGCCAGGGCGGCGAGGGCCTCAACCTCCAGGAGTTCGGCCAGATCACGACCGATCTGCGCCGTACCATCGCCAACGTCTTCTTCACGTTCGACGTGACCGACAATGTCGAGTTGTTCCTCGAAGGAACCCACTTCCGCTCGCGCGCCGACGAGCTGCTCCAGCAGCCCACGTTCAACTCGAGCCTGTTCGGCGGCACCAGCGCCGCTCTGACCTTCGACCGCAACAATCCGTTCGTGACCCCCCAGGCGCGGGCCCAGCTGCAGGCCCGCAACGTCCAGACCTTCCAGGTCTCACGCGGCTCGGGCGACCTCGCCGACCTCACCGGCTTCAACGAGACGACGATCTACCGCTTCGTCGGCGGCCTGCGGGGCGACTTCAGCCTGTTCGGCCGCGACATGAACTGGGAAGTCTACGGCAATTGGGGCCAGACCAACTCGACCGACTTCGGCCAGGACGTCAACGCCCAGAACTTCATCAACGCGGTGAACGTCACGACCAACGCGCAGGGCCAGATCGTCTGCACCACGGCGCCGACCCGCCTCGTCGGCGCGACCCTGACCGGCTTCGCCGCTCCCGGCGGCACGCCGATCGCGGATCCGAACTGCGTCCCCTTGAACCTGCTCGGCGAGAATCGCTCGTCGCAGGCGGCCCGCGACTACGTGATCGAGGACACGATCACGCGCAGCCGCCAGGAGCAGACGGTCTACAGCGCCAACCTGGGCGGTACCCTGTTCGACATCTGGGGCGGCGCCGTCGGCTTCAACATCGGCTACGAGCATCGCGACGAGTTCGCGCGCTTCCAGCCGAACAGCTTCCAGACCGAAGGCCGCGGCCGTTCGGCGGCCGTCGCGCCGCTCCAGGGGCGGTACAATCTCGACGAGGTGTTCGGCGAAATCCTGCTGCCGCTCGTCTCGCCGGAGACCGGCCTGTCGTTCATCCAGAGCGCGCAGGTGTTCGGACGCGGCCGCTACGTGCACAACACGGTCAATGGCGGCTTCTTCGCCTACGCCTTCGGCGGCAGCATCGCTCCCATCGAGGACATCGAGTTCCGCGGCAACTTCACGCGGTCGTTCCGCTCGCCGGCGATCACCGAGCTCTTCCTGCCGATCTCGCCGGGCTTCAACTTCGTGAACGACCTCTGCTCGCCGGCGAACATCGGCGGCGGACCGGCTCCCGCCATCCGGACGCGCAACTGTAACGCCTTCCTGGCGAAGTTCCCCGGCGCGACCCCGCTCCAGGCGGCCAGCGCCAGCGTGCCGAGCCTCTCGGGCGGCAATCCGACGCTCGACAACGAGCAGGCGAACAGCTGGACGGCGGGCGTCATCGTGCGGCCGCGCTTCCTGCCCGGCTTCAGCGCGACGGCCGACTATGTCAGCATCACGCTCAACGATCCGATCGCCAACCTGACCTCGGCCCAGATCGTCGCGGGCTGCTTCGACAATCCGGACTTCAACCTCGACGATCCGGCCAACGGCAACACCTTCTGCTCGCGCATCCGCCGCGACGCCAACGGGCAGGTTCCCGCCGATCCGGCCAATCCGGCGGTGACGACCGGCTTCGTCAACGGCGAGAGCATCAAGTTCCGCGGCATCCAGGGCACGGTGAACTACTCGCTGCCGATCGACCGCTGGGGCATGAACGGCACGTTCACGGTCGGCGGCGACATGCTCTATGTGCGCAGCCGCGTCGTCAACATCACCGGCGTCGCGCCGGCGCGGTCCGACGGCATCATCGGCGACCCGGAATGGTCCGGTCAGCTGCGGCTGCGCTATGTCGAGGATACGTGGGGCACCAACACCACGATCAACTATATCGGCGAGCAGCTCTTCTCGCGCACCAACCGCGCGATCGGGCCGAGCTCCGGTCCCGACGCACGCGAGATCGACGAGCTCGACGATTACGTGCTGGTCAACAGCAGCATCTGGTTCGATCCGACCGAGAACTTCCGGATGACGCTGGGCGTGAACAACATCTTCAACCGCCAGTATCAGCGCTACTTCGACAGCTACATCCCGCAGAGCCTGAGCGACAATCTCGGCCGCCGCTTCACCGCGAGCGCCCGCGTCCGCTTCTAAGCTCTCGCACCAACTTCAACGGGGCCGCTCTTCGGAGCGGCCCTTTTTTTGTGCGCTTGCCGGGAGGCCTGTCCGCTTCTCGAGCCTGCGACCCGTGTCAGCGCCCGGATTCGAAGAAGAGGAGATAGACGAGGCGGCCGTTCTCGAGGCGGTCGCCGAAGCCGGGGCCGGCCGTGTGCCACAGCCAGGGCCGGAGGAGAATGAGGCGGTTGAAGCGCATCGGCACCGTCATGATGTTTTCCCAGGCGCCGTCGTCGAGGCTGTCCTTCTCGATAATGTCGGCGTGCATCTCCTCGTACGAGGAGTAGCCGTGCGCGCGCAGATCCTCCGGCGTGGTCGGCGCCCGGTCCGTCCCCGTCCGGATATGGCGGAAGAATTCGGTGCCCCCCCGGCAATCCTCGGGCCGGCTGAGATAGAGGATGCCGGACCAGTGCGCCGGATCGATGTGGACCTTGGCCCTGCCTTCATCGGCTGCCAGCGTGATCCGGAACTTGGCGTGCGATTGGGGCGGATCGAGCGGCCGCAGCGGCTCGTCGAGGATATGCGAGACCTCCTCGGCGATGCCGCCGATATTGATCCGCTGGAGCGAGTTGCGCCCGGGAAAGGCGCCCTCATTGTCGGGATAGGTGAGCTGGAGCGCGGCCCGGCGCAGCTCGCGCGCATTGTCGATGAAATCGTCGATGATGATCAGGGAACGTTGCATGGCGCGACCGCCAATAGACGCTCGACGCGGCGACTCAAGGGCCTCCGCTTCGTCCGTTCACCGATTGCAGGAAAGTGGGCAGGCCTTCAGCGCGGCGCGCCGAAAGTCACTTCCTTGAACACCTGGCGCTGCTGCATCTTCGACATGTCCTCGCGCGCGGCCTCGGCCTGGCCGTCCCATTCGCGCTGGGTCATGCAGACGCGCGGTGCAGCGAGACGGGTGCCGGTGGTCGGCTCGCGGCGGCAGATCCGGCGCTCCTTCTTCTGGCGCGGCGGCTGATCGGCCTCGGCAGCGGCGACGGCGATCGGCGTGGCGACGGCGGCGGCGACGGCGGCGGCCAGCAAAAAACCCTTGAACTGCATTGATTCCTCCCCACGAGACGGTGCCGCTCCCCGCCATCCCTCGCGCGAGCCCACTCGCCAAGCTTTTGGATTCACTGAGGCAAAAAGTAAAGGGCCAGGGTGGCGGCAAGCATTCGCTCCGCCGCCGCCCTGGCCCCCTTCGACGCTTGCCGCCGGATCAGTAGCGGTAATGGTCGGGCTTGAACGGCCCTTCGACCGGCACGCCGATATAGGAGGCCTGCTTCTCGCTCAGCTTCGAGAGCCGGACGCCGAGCTTGTCGAGGTGGAGCGCGGCGACCTTCTCGTCGAGATGCTTGGGGAGCACGTAGACGTCGTTCTTGTACTGGTCGCTCTTCGTCCACAGCTCGATCTGCGCCAGCGTCTGGTTCGTGAAGCTGGCCGACATGACGAAGCTCGGGTGGCCGGTGGCGTTGCCGAGATTGACCAGGCGCCCCTTCGACAGGACGATGATCTTCTTGCCGTCCGGGAACTCGACCTCATCAACCTGCGGCTTGATCTCGGTCCACTTCATGTTCTGAAGCGCGCCGATCTGGATCTCGCTGTCGAAATGGCCGATGTTGCAGACGATCGCCATGTTCTTCATCGCCCGCATGTGATCGAGCGTGATGATGTCGGCATTGCCGGTGGCGGTGACGAAGATGTCGGCGCGCGGGGCGGCGTCCTCCATCGTCACGACCTCATAGCCCTCCATCGCCGCCTGCAGCGCGCAGATCGGGTCGACCTCGGTGACGATGACGCGGGCGCCGCCGTTGCGCAGCGACGCGGCCGAGCCCTTGCCGACGTCGCCGAAGCCGGCGACGCAGGCGACCTTGCCGGCGAGCATGACGTCGGTGCCGCGGCGGATGGCGTCGACCAGCGATTCCTTGCAGCCGTAGAGATTGTCGAACTTCGACTTGGTGACGCTGTCGTTGACGTTGATCGCCGGGAAAGGAAGCTTGCCCTGCTTGGCGAGCTCGTAGAGGCGGTGGACGCCCGTCGTCGTCTCCTCCGAGACGCCCTTGATGGTCTGGATGGTCTTGGTGAGATAGCCCGGGCGCTCGGCGAGGAAGCGCTTCAAGGTCGCGACGAAGATCTCCTCCTCCTCGTTGGTGGGCTCGAGCAGCGCCTCGCCGGCTTCGACGCGCGCGCCCCACAGCGCGAACATGGTGGCGTCGCCGCCGTCGTCGAGGATGAGGTTGCAGGTCTCGTCCCGGCCCCAGTCGAAGATGCGGGCGGCATAGTCCCAATATTCCTCGAGCGTCTCGCCCTTGACGGCGAAGACCGGAACGCCGGTCGCGGCGATCGCCGCGGCGGCATGGTCCTGGGTGGAAAAGATGTTGCACGAAGCCCAGCGCACCTGGGCGCCGAGCGCCGTCAGGGTCTCGATCAGCACCGCCGTCTGGATCGTCATGTGGAGCGAGCCGGTGATCCGCGCGCCCTTGAGCGGCTGCGAAGCGTCGAACTCCTCGCGCAGGGCCATCAGCCCCGGCATCTCGGTCTCGGCGATCTCGATCTCCTTGCGGCCGAAGCCGGCGAGGGAGATGTCGGCGATCACATAATCGTTGAACTGGGTTTCAGCCTGCGTGGCCAAGAGAGGTCTCCTCGCGAAAATGAAAAAGACCGCCCTTCGTGCAAGGCGGCCGCGTGCCAGTCCCCTAGCCGCGGCCGCGCAAGAATGCAAATATAAAGATATCTTTATATGTGAGGCTTCTCCCCATGCCCGAGCACAAGGAGGGGTTGCTAGACGCCGAGCGAAGCGGTCTCGAAGCTGATCGGGCACTGGCCTCCCGGCAAGGCCGGCGGCGGGCCGAAGCGCTCCTCGATCTCGACCAGGCGCTGGACGTCGCCGTTCGCGGCGACCGCCTCGGCGGCGATCGCGGCGGCTTCGGCGCAGCTCTCGCCGCTGGTCGCGTCGCCGCCATAGGCATTGGCGAGCGAGGTGGTGAACCGGTCATATTCGACCTGCGCGCCGCTCCCGAAGCCGCGGGAGAACTGGGCGAGGATGACGCTGTTCGCCGCCTGGAGCGTCGCCCGGTTGGCGCGGACGAACTCGTTGTAGGCGCTCAATATGTCGATGCCGTAGGCCCGGCAGCGCAGCGCATCGACCATCAGCCGCGACTGAAGGTCGCGCACGCGCGCGGCGGCGACCTGGCTCTCGTTCCAGCAGCTCATCGTCGCCTGCGCGGGAACGGCCGCCGTCACCATCAGCGCGACCGTCGCGCCGAGACCGATTGCTAACTTCCTTCCTGGTCCAAACATCTTCACGACCCCCTTCGTCCACGAGACGGCCGCCGCGAGGGCCGCGGACGGCCGCCGACAAAGGTCTCATGCGTTCGTGTGCGGGAGGTGAAGACCGAGGGTTAAGGACGCGTCAGTCAGGCGGTGCCGCTGTGCGCGGTCAGCAGGCGCGGATCGACCCCGGCGCTGCGGAAGGCGGCGGCCCAGCGCGTCTCGACGTCGCAATCGTAGAGCAGGTCCTCGGTCCCGGGCGTGACGAACCAGCCGTGGCGGCCCATCTCGGCTTCGAGCTGCCCCGCACCCCAGCCGGCGTAGCCGAGCGCGGCGGTCCAGCGGCTCGGGCCCCTCCCCTCCGCGATCGCGCGCAGGATATCGAGCGTCGCGGACAGCTTCCAGCGGCCGCCGACATCGATCGACTCCGTGCCGCCCCAGTCGGGCGAATGGAGGACGAACCCGCGCTGCGGCTCGACCGGGCCGCCGAGATGGATCGCAGCGTCGGGCGCGACGCCGGGTTCGATGTCGAGTTGCTTCAGCAATGCGTGAAAGCCGATTCGCGGCACGATCCGTCCTAGCCCGATGCCGAGCGCGCCGTCGTCGTCATGCACGCACATCGCGATCACCGCCTTCTCGAAGCGGGGATCGCCGATGCCCGGCATGGCGAGCAGGAACTGACCGCTGAGGAAAGGGGGCTGGTCCATCGGCCCGCTATAGAAGCACCCCCGCAGCGCTGCTAGAGCGGCCGCCGACCCGAACTCTGCAGGAAAGGACTCGATCGATGAGCATCAAAGTGGGCGACCGTCTGCCCAAGGCGACCCTCGCCAAGGCGAGCCCGGACGGGCCGCAGCCGGTCGACAGCGAGGAGTTTTTCCGCGGCCGCAAGGTCGCGCTCTTCTCGGTGCCCGGCGCCTTCACTCCAACCTGCTCGGCGCGCCATCTGCCGGGCTTCGTCGAGCGCATCGACGAGCTCAAGGCGAAGGGCGTCGACGAAGTCGCCTGCACGGCGGTCAACGATGCCTTCGTGCTCAACGCCTGGGCCGAGCAGGCCGGCGCGCAAGGGAAAGTGACCATGCTCGCCGACGGCAACGGGGAATGGGCCGAGGAGCTGGGCCTCACCATGGACGGCTCGAAGTTCGGCCTCGGCAAGCGCGGCTCGCGCTGGTCCGCGATCGTCGAGGACGGGGTGGTGACGGATCTCAACGTCGAGGAGCCGGGCGCCTTCAACGTCTCGAGCGCGGACTATCTGATCGGCCGCCTCTGAACGTCGCGGCGGCCCGGCGCTAGCGCGGCGCCAGCACGTAATCGACGCCGACGACCGCGACGGTGTCGACCATGGCCTCGTCGTTGGCGCGCCCCCATGTCGATCCGAGCTCGGAGCCCGCGGCGCTCTCGCTGACGGCGAGGCCTGCGAAATCCAGGCCGGCGCGCTCGGTGATCCGCACCATCCGGACGATGCGCATGCCGACCGCGTCCGCATAGGTCTCCGCGTCCGCCCGCGACGAGGCGATCGCCTGCCTGCGGGCCTCGCGCCGCGGCGCGCTGTCGTCCGCGAGCTCGTAGACCGGACTGCCGTAGGAGTGGATCGGGTCGCTGCCGGCGATGCGGCTGTGGAGCTCCCGGGCGGCGCCGGCATTGCGCAGGCGAATCACGACACTGCTCTGCACCGCGTGAAACTCGCGCGGCTCGGCATCGGCCGCGCCGTCCGCCGGCGGCGTCTGATAGACGTCCTGGGGAGTGATGCCCTCGGACACGATGACGGGGCGCACGACGATATCGGCCGGTCCGGCACCGGCGGCGCGTGCGGCGGTACTGATTCTCTGCACCTCGGCCGCCAAGTTCCGGCGCGCTTCCTCTTCGCTGCCGCCGCGGCCGAACAGGGTTCCCCGGACGACCGCCGACGTCGCGGGGGTCCGGACGATGGCGAGACCGGAGACCTCGAGCAGGACCTCGCCCGGGGCGAGCTGCGGCACGCTGACCGGGCTGTCGGCGGCGACCGACGGAACGACCGCGAAGACGGACGAAGCGGCCAGCAAGGCCGCGGCGAAAAGGATGCGCATCGAAACCCCCTCCTCAGCGCCGCGCGCGGGATCGGCGGGCGCGAGCCGATGCTAGCACCGAAGACGCGGCCTGTGCCAGCGCGCGCTGCGTCTCAGCGCGGCGCGAGCGCGTAATCGACGCCGAGGACGGCGACGACGCGAATCTGCCCGTCATTGGTCGTCCGCCCCGCTTCCATCTCGCGGACGAGCGGGTTGTCCGGAGACATGATCGACATGAAATCGAGACCGACGCGCTCGGTTACCCGCAGCACTCGCGCGACCCGCATGTTCATCGACGCGGCATAGCCGTCGGCATCGGCGCGGGCGCGGCGCAGCGCGTCGGCGCGGGCGCTGCGGCGGGCGACGCTGTCGTCGTCGAGCCGATATTCGGGCTCGACATAGCCGACATCGGGAAGGCCTCCGAGCGTGCGCTGCAGGCCCGGCGCGGCGGCGGGATTGCGGACGCGGATGACGACGGTGGCGACGCCATAGGCCATGTCCTCGCTCGTGCTGTTCATTTCGCTGTACATCGCGTTGCCGAGGGGTCCGGTCATCGCATCTACGTTCCGGGTTTCGATATCGGCTGCGGCCACGCCCGCGGCGCGGGCGGCCGCCTCGACCCGGGCGATGGCGGCGCCGGCCATGCTGCGCGCCTCCGCGTCGGTGGGGGCCTCGACGGAGATGGCGACGTTGAGGGTGGCGCTGGTCGCCGGCGAGGTGGCGACGCCGATCGCGCTGATTTCGAGCAGGGCTTCGCCCGGCGCGAGGGGCGGCAGCGTGATCGGGCCGTCGGCCGCAGCGGGGACCGCCGCGACGATCGAGCTCAAGGCCAGCCAGGCCGCGACGACGGACTTGCGCATGGTGCATCCCCCTCTTTCGCTCCGCGCGGCATTCGCGGGAGCGCGGGGATCATAGCACCATTGTCAGGCGGCGTCAGCCGACCAGCCGCACTGGCGCCCCGCATTCTGTTCGCGCAGCCAGCCGAGCAGAGGACGGAAATATTCGATCATCGCCTCGCCCGACATTTCGCGGCTGCCGGTAAAGGCCTCGAGCGCATCCGGCCAGGGCCGCGAGGCGCCCATCTCCAGCATCGCGTTCAAGCGGCGGCCGACCTCGCGATTGCCGTAGAAGGAGCAGCGGTGAAGCGGCCCGGTCCAGCCCGCCTGGCGGCAGGCCGCCTGGTAGAACTGGAACTGGAGGATGCGGGCGAGGAAGTAGCGCGTATAGGGTACGCTGGCGGGGACGTGGTACTTGCCGCCCGGATCGAAGTTCGTCTCGCTGCGCTGCCCGGGCGGGACGATGCCCTGATATTGGAGCCGCATTCTGTCCCAGGCGGCCTGGTACTGGTTTTCGGGAATCTCGCCCGAAAAGACGCCCCAGCGCCAGCGGTCGACCATCAGGCCGAACGGGAGAAAGGCGATCTTGTCGAGCGCCTGGCGCAGCAGCAGATCGCGGTCCTGCTCCGCCGTCGGCAGCTGGTTGCGGTTGAGGAGCCCGATCTGGACGAGATAATCGGGCGTGATCGACAAGGCGATCATGTCGCCGATCGCCTCGTGAAAGCCGTCGTTCGCGCTGTTCTGGTAGAGGAAGGGCTGGCGGTTGTAGGCGCGCTGATAATAATTGTGGCCGAGCTCGTGGTGGACGGTGACGAAGTCGTCCGAATTGACCCGCGTGCACATCTTGATGCGCAGATCCTCGATATTGTCGACGTCCCAGGCCGAGGCGTGGCAGACGACCTCACGGTCGCGCGGCTGGGTGATCATCGAGTTCGTCCAGAAGCTCGCGGGCAGCGGCGCGAAGCCCAAGGAGCTGAAGAAGGCCTCGCCCGTGCGGACGATCCGCTCGGGCGTGTAATTGTTGCGCACGAGGAGCTGGGTGAGATCGTAGCTCGGCCGCGCATTGCGCGTGCGCGGCGCGACGACGTCGTAGACGTTGCCCCATTCCTGGGCCCACAGATTGCCGAGCAGGTCGGCGCGGATCGGCCCGGTCGCCGGCTGCACGCGGTCGCCATAATGGCGGTTGAGGCCGGCGCGGGTGAAGCAGTGCAGCTCCTCGTAGAGAGGGCGCACCTGGTTCCAGAGGCGGTCGGTCAGCGCTGCGAACTCATCGGGCGGCATGTCGTAGACCGAGCGCCACATCGCGCCCGTGTCGCGGAAGCCCAGCTCGCGTGCGCCTTCATTGGCGATCTGGACGAGGCGGGCATAGTCTGCGCGCATCGGCGCCCCGACATTGTTGTTCCAGCTCGTCCACATCTCCTGGAGATGGGCCGGATTGCGGACCGTGCCCATGCGGGCCTCGATCTCGTTGCCGGTCAGCGTCTCGCCGTTCATCGTGCCCCGGCCGCGGCCATATTGCGACTGCAGACGGGTCGCGATCTGGTTGAGCTCGGCGGCCGCGCCGCCGGTGGTGGGCGCGGGGAGCGTGATGCCCGAGCGCAGGATATCGAGCTTGCGCCGGGTGTCAGGGCTCAGGCCCTCGACGTCGGCGAAGCGCGCCGCCTCGTTGGCGAGGCGGACCTGCATCTCGGTGCCGATCGTGCCGAAATGGGCGGCGAGCGCATTGGTATCGTCGGTGAGATAGGTCGAGTTGACCCATTGGGCGCGATTGCTGAGCACCGAGAATTCGGCGAGCTCGCGCTCGGCGCGGGCGATGAAGGCGTCGGCGTCGGCCGCGGTCGGGCGGCGCGACGTCTCGGCGGTGCCGGCGGTCGGCTCGGCGGCGCTGGTGCTCACGACCGGGGCGGCCTGGTCGTCGTCGGCGGCGCGGGTGGTGCAGGCGCCTGCGAGCAGGGTCGCGGCGGCGAGCGCGAGGAGGGAGACGGTGGACTTCATTCCTGGCATCCTCTTGTCTGTTCTCTCCCGCCGCCTTTGCGCCTCCTTCCAAGCGCCGGTCAAGATGCGAGAAAGTCGGCCATCGCCCTCCCCAGCTCGGGCCGCGTGACGGCGCTCATATGGTTGCCCGGCACCTCAACGTAACGACCCTGCGGCAGCAGCTCGGCGAGCGCCGCGGCGGGTCCGTTGTCGCGGTCCTCGGCGCCCGAGACGACCAGCGTCGGCATCGCGATCGAGCGCAGCTGCGCTTCCGTCGAATCGACGAAGCTGCCGAGGAGAGGAAGCATCGCCTTCGGGTCGCCGCCGGTCGTCTTGAGGAACGCCTCGGCGAGCCATTCGGGAGAGCCGCGCTCGTGGCGGCCGAATTCCGTCAGGATCCTGCGGAAGTGGCCGGCGCGGCGCTGCGTGTCGAGCATGCCCGCAAGGCCCATGCCGCTGACGATCAGCC
This sequence comes from Allosphingosinicella sp., assembly GCA_036386475.1. Taxonomy (GTDB): domain Bacteria; phylum Pseudomonadota; class Alphaproteobacteria; order Sphingomonadales; family Sphingomonadaceae; genus Allosphingosinicella. The sequence continues at coordinate 259,140 of DASVVQ010000020.1, forward strand.
GCCGCGGCGCCGCCCCGAGAACGACCATCCGCGCCGCCGTGCGCGCGCCGAGCGAATAGCCGCCGAGATCGAAGTCGGCGAGGCCGATGTAGGCGAGAAGCTCGATCCCGTCGCGAGCGAGCACGTCGGGCGGATAGAAGGACGCATCGTGCGGCGCCGCGCTCTGCCCATGGCCGCGCAGGTCCGCCATGATCACGCGAAAGCCGCAGGCGGCAAGCGCCGCGGCATGGCCGAACTTGAGCCAATTGGTCTCGGAATTGGAGAACAGGCCGTGCAGGAGGAGGACGGGTCTCCCCTCCCCCAGCTCGTGCCAGGCGAGCTCGACGCCGTCGGAGGCTGCGAAGCGATGGGTGACCGTCTCCACCTGCCTTTTCAGTCCGGCATCCTGCCCGTCGCCTTCACCCAGCGGTCGACCAGCTGCTGATATTCGTCGCTGCGATGTTCGGGGAGGCCCTCCGTATTCAGCCAGGCGCGGTGGAGGCTCTCGGCGCCGAAATGGTATTTCGGACGGAAGCGCGAGGGATCGTCGAACGAGGCGACGGTCAGGTCCATCTTCTCGCTGTCGGGAAAGGCGAAACCCAGGGACGTGCCGCATTCCCGGCAGTAGGACCGCTGGGCGATCGGCGAGCTGTCATACCAGTCCGGCTCGCCTGTCCACTCGACCGCGTCCTTGGGCAGCGTCTTGAAAGCGATCGAAACGCTCCCGGTGGCGCGCTGGCACATGCGGCAATGGCACAGATAGGCCTCGTCGTCCTCGACCCGGGCGGAGTAGCGCACGCGCCCGCAGGCGCAGCCGCCGGTCATCGCATCGCTCATGGCTCCCTCTCCCACCGCCAGACCATGCCGTCCTCAGGGTCTTCGACCTCGCCGGCGAACGCAAACTCGTTGCGGCGGAGCGCCTGGTTCGAGGCATTCTCCTCCATCAAGGTATGGGCGATCACGCGCCGCGCGCCGGCACCGCGCGCGATATCGGTCAAGGCGTCGATCATCGCATTGGCGTGGCCTAGGCGTTCGAACGCTGGAAACGTCATATAGGCGATCTCGACCGTCCCTTCCGCATCGGGTGCCCATTTGAAGGCGCACATGCCCACCGGCGTTTCTCCTTCATGCGATAGATAGCTGCCCCACGGGTCCGCGCGGGGTTCGCGAGTCAGCAAAGCGACGGTCTGCGCCAGGATCTCGTGCGCCGCATCCTCTTCCCCGCCGAAGCCGGGCGCGAGCGCTCGCGCCAGAGCCTCGACGTCGACGTCGGCGGCCATGGGCGCGAGGCGCAGGGTCATGCCGCCTTCTGGAGATGCTTGCGGCCGAGAAGCTCGGCGATCTGGACGGCGTTGAGCGCGGCGCCTTTGCGCAAATTGTCCGAGACGCACCACAGGCTGAGGCCATTCTCGACCGTCGAATCCTCGCGCACCCGGCTGATGTAGGTCGCATATTCGCCGACGCATTCGACCGGGGTCACGTAGCCGCCGTCCTCGCGCTTGTCGACGAGCATGATCCCGGGCGCCTCGCGCAGGATGGCCTGGGCGCGCTGCGCCGAAATCTCGTTTTCGAACTCGATGTTGATCGCTTCCGAGTGGCCCACGAAGACGGGCACGCGGACGCAGGTTGCAACGACCTTGATCTTCGGGTCGAGAATCTTCTTGGTCTCGACCACCATCTTCCATTCCTCCTTGGTGGAGCCGTCGTCGAGGAAGTCGTCGATATGGGGGATGACGTTGAAGGCGATCTGCTTGGTGAACTTGGCGGGCTCGTTGGCGTCGCCGACGAAGATGTTGCGGCTCTGCTCGAACAATTCGTCCATGCCCGCCTTGCCGGCGCCGGAGACGGACTGGTAGGTCGAGACGACGACGCGGCGGATCCTGGCCTCGTCGTGGAGCGGCTTCAGCGCCACCACCATCTGCGCGGTCGAGCAATTGGGGTTGGCGATGATGTTCTTCCGGCGGTAGCCGTCGATCGCGCCCGGGTTCACTTCCGGGACGATGAGCGGGACGTCCGGGTCCATCCGGTAGAGCGACGAATTGTCGATCACCGTGCAGCCCGCGGCGGCGGCCTTGGGCGCATAGGCCCTGGAGGCCGCCGAGCCGGCCGCGAACAAGGCCATGTCCCAGCCGGCGAAATCGAAATGCTCGATGTTGCGGACCTTGAGCTCCTGGCCGGAATCTCCGAAATCGATGAGGTCGCCGGTCGAGCGCGGCGAGGCGACGGCGGCGATCTCGTCGAGCGGGAACTGGCGCTCGGCGAGGATATTGAGCATCTCGCGCCCGACATTGCCGGTCGCGCCTACCACGACCACCCGGTAACCCATTTCCGTTTCTCCAGGACCTGAGGACCCGCCGCTATCGCAAGCGCGGGGAGAAAGCGATATGGCGATGCGCCGACGGGGGACAAGGACGATGCGCAAACACGCTCTGCTCGCGGGCGCGCTCCTGCTGCTGATCGCGGCCTTTGCATCGAAGGGGCGGCTGCTGGCGCTCCCGGACGTGCCGGAAGGGGCAGCGGCCGGCGAGTTCGACACAGGCCGCGCGCTCGCTGGGCTGCGCCGCCTGCTCGGCGCGCAGCAGCCGCATCCGGTCGACAGCGCCGCGGGGGACCTCTTTCGCGAGCGGCTCCTGGGCGAGCTTCGCGCACTGGGCATGCGACCGGAGGTGACGGACGATTTCGCCTGCAACAGCCATCCCAAGACGCCGGCGGTGGGATGCGCGCGGGTGCGCAACATCGTCGCCACCATGGGGCCGCGCGAGGGCCGGCACATCGTCGCCGCGGCGCATTTCGACAGCACGTCTGTCGGCCCTGGAGCAGCCGACGACGGGATCGGCATCGCCGTGCTGCTGGAGACGGCGCGGCAGCTTCGCGGCGAGCGGCTGACGCGTCCGGTCACTTTCCTGATCACCGACGGCGAGGAAGCCGGCCTGATCGGAGCGCGGGCCTTCGCCGAGCGGCACCCGATCGCCCGCAACGTCGAGGCGATGGTCAATTTCGAGGCGCGCGGGGTCAGCGGGCCGGCGATCATGTTCGAGACCAGCCACCCCAATCGCGCCGCCATCGCCGCTTTCCGCGGCGCGCGGCCGGTCGCGAACTCTCTCACCAGCGACTTCTATCGCCTGATCCCCAACTCGACCGACGTCACCGTGTTCGCGGACCGGCCCTGGACGATCCTCAACTTCGCGATCATCGGCAACGAGACGCGCTATCACAGCGCCGGCGACAGGATCGAAGCGCTCGATCCGCGCAGCGTCCATCACATGGGCGAGCAGGCGCTGGCGACGTTGCGGGTGTTGGCGGCGGGCGGCGCACCGGAGGCCGGCGGCGCCGTCCATTACATGGATCTTGCCGGGCGCGAGCTCGTCGTCCTGCCCGCCGCCTTGAGCTTCGTCCTCCTCGGGCTCGGGCTGCTGTTCTGGTCCTGGACGGCATGGCGGCGGCGGCGAGGCCTGGGGCTTGCGGCCCTCATGGTCGTCGCCGGCCTGGCCGATGCGGCAGCGATCGGCTGGCTGGCGCAGTGGATCGTCGGGCTGGCGCAGGGCGGCGCCTGGTGGCGGGCCCATCCGGAGGCGGTGGGACTGGCCATCGCCGTCTCGGCCCTCGCGGCGTGCATCGGGCCGCTGCTGCTGCTCGGCCGCGAGCGGCAGACGGAGACGCTGCGTGCGGCATTCTGGCTCGTCTTCCTTCTGGTCGCGGCGCTCCTCGCCTCGATCGCGCCGGGCGGGACGATCCTGTTCGTTTTTCCGCCGCTCATCGCCGCGGCCGGTGCCGACACGCGCTTCGAGCGCCCGGCGGCGCTGGCGGCCGCGGCGCTCCTGTTCCTGCTGCTCGCGCCGCTTCTCGATCTGCTCGAAATCCTGCTCGGGCAAAGTTCGGCCTGGATGTTCGCACCGCTCGCGGCCGCGATCGCCTGGCCCTGGCTGATCGAGCTGCGGCCGCTGTTCGCAGAGGTGCGCGGACGGTGGGCCGCGATCGGCATCGTCGCAGCGGTGGCGGCTGCCTGGCTCTGGGCCGGGCTGGTGCCGGCTTATTCCGAGGACCGCCAGCAGCGTTTCAGCATCGAATATGCCTGGGACGCGGATGCGCGCACGGGCCGCTGGGGGCTGCTCAACGACGGCGCGCCGCCGCCTTCCGCTTATGCCGTGCTCGGCCGATGGCAGCGCGGCACCCAAGTCCCCTGGGGAACCGCGCGCCGTTGGACGACGGCGGCGGCGGCAGCGCCGGTCGACGCGCCGGCGCTCGAGATCCTCGGGTCGCGCCCGGCACCGGGCGGACGCGTGGTCTCGGTGCGCATCGCCTCGGGGGGCGCGGAGGCGGTGACGTTGCGCGCGCCGGCGGAGGCCGAGGTGCGCGCGGTTCGCGCGGGCGGGTTCGTGCGCCCGATGGGGCGCGGCGCGGGCGGCGATCCGTCCTTCCTCCGCTGCCAGGGGCGAAGCTGCGACGGAGCCGTGTTCGACATTCTCGTCGGCAGCGCCGCGCCGGTCGAATGGCTGCTGATCGCGTCGCGCGCGACGCTTCCCGAAGCGGCGCGAGCGCTCGTCGCGGCGCGGCCGCGCTTCGCCCGGCCTCAGTACAGCCCGGATTCGACGATCGTCACTCGGCGCGTCAGGATCTGACGCGCGCGCCGCGGCCGCCTCAGCCCTCGGCGGTCTCGGTCTCGGGCGTCGCCGTCGGCGCCTCGGTTTTGGCTTGCGCGCTGTGCCGAGGGTCGCGGCGCTCGGCGATGCGGGCGGCCTTGCCGGTGCGGCCGCGCAGATAATAAAGCTTGGCGCGGCGGACGGCGCCGCGGCGCACGACCTCGATCGACTCGACATTGGGCGAATAAAGCGGGAAGACGCGCTCGACGCCCTCGCCGAAGCTGATCTTGCGCACCGTGAACGAGCTGCCGATGCCGCGGTTGGCGCGGGCGATGCAGACGCCTTCGAAATTCTGGATGCGGGTGCGCTCGCCCTCGACGACGCGGACGCCGACGCGCAGCGTGTCGCCCGGGCGGAATTCCGGGATCGTCTTGCTTTGAGTCAGGGACTCGATCTGCTCGGCCTCGAGCTGCTGGATGAGGTTCATGGGTCTTCGCCTTCGTCTTCGTGCCGCGCGCCAGAGGGCGGCTGCCTGGGCGCGCCCCCGTGGCGCTCCATCAGGTCCGGCCGCCTTGACCGTGTATCGTCGTCCGCCCTTGCCTTGCGCCAGGCGGCGATCTTCGCATGATCCCCCGACCGCAGCACTTCAGGGATCGTGCGCCCTTCCCATGTCAAAGGTCGGGTATAATGAGGGTATTCGAGGCCGCCTCGTTCGAAGCTCTCCTCCTCACCGCTCGTCGGCGCGCCCATTACCCCGGGAAGGAGGCGAACGCAAGCATCGAGCAGCGTCATCGCAGCCGCCTCGCCGCCTGAAAGCACATAGTCGCCGATGGAGACGGGGAGGATCGGACGCGCCTCGAAAAGCCGCTCGTCGATCCCCTCGAAGCGGCCGCAGAGGATCGAGACCCCCGGGCCGGCGGCAAGCTCGCGCACCAGGGCCTGGCGGAGCGGCCGTCCGCGCGGCGTCATCGCCAGGAGCGGAGCGTCCGGCCGGCGTTCGAGCGCATGGTCGCAGGCGGCGGCAAGGATATCCGCGCGCATCACCATCCCGGCCCCGCCCCCCGCGGGCGTGTCGTCCACGGAGCGATGCCGGTCCGTCGCGAAATCGCGGATCTGCACCGCATCGAGCGACCAGATGCCTTCACGCAGGGCGCGGCCGGCGAGGCTATGCCCGAGCGGCCCCGGGAACATGTCAGGATAGAGGGTGAGGATCGTCGCGGCGAAGGTCACGGCACCTCCCCAGGCCTGGCATCGAGGCGCAGCGCCTGGATGCCGACTTCGCGGGTGGGGGCGAGCAGGATGCTGCCTTCGAGACGGCCGCGCTCGCATGTCCAGGCGAAGGTGCCGGCGAGGGCACCGGTCGCGGTCATCGGCGCCTCGGTGCGACACTCGCCGAGCTCCTGGCGCATGTGAACGAGCTGGCGGCGCCAGCTTTCTGCCGATCGGTCCATCAGAAAGTTCATCGCAAGGAGGCGCCGGCCCGGCGCCAGCGAGCCGGCGCGGTACATGGCGCCGACCGCCTCATAGGCGGCGGCGAGCGAGGCGCTGACGGCGATTTGCCGCCCGCGCAGATGGCCGGCGCGGCGCAGCGCTTCGGCCGCGGCGAAGACGGGCGGGCTCGGTCCGGCATAGGTGCGGTTGGCGAAGGCGAAGATGCCGATCCCGTGGTCCGGGAGCAGCAGCAGGTGCGAACCGTAGCCCGGATAGCCGCCGCCATGAAACATGACCCGGCCCAGCTCGCATTGCTGCCCGGCGATGAACCCCATGCCGTAGGCGGCCGCGATCGGGCAGACCTCCGGCCCTCCCCGCCCCGGCACCGGGCGCAGCGAGGCGAAGTTGGAACCGGTCGCGAGCTCGCGGATCGTCGCGCGGCGAACGGGTCCCGCCTCGACGCCGTCATGGGCCGGCCAGGCCGCGAGCAGCCACGCGACCCAGCGGGCATAGTCGTTGGCGCTGGTCTGGACGCCGCCCATCGCGCCGAACACGCCGTGCGCCATGTCGGGCTCGCGGCTCCAGGCCTTGTCCTCCCAGCGATAGCCCAGTGCGCGGCGGTCCTGCGGCGCGGCCGCGATGTCGTAGCCGGTCGCGCCCATGCCGAGCGGGCGCATGATGTCCTGCTCGATATAGTCCTTGTACGCACGCCCGGAGACGTTGGTGACGATGCGGCCGAGCAGCGCATAGCCGAAATTGGAATATTCGAAGGCCGTGCCGGGCGGCCGCTGGAAAGGGACGCCGGCGCGCAGGATGCGGGTGAAATCCGCCTCCGAGAGGGGCTGCTGGCGATCCCCCCAGGGATCGTCGGTGACGAAGCCGGCGGTGTGATTGAGGAGGTCGCGGACCCGTATGCGAGGGCTGTCGGGAGTCGGATAGCGCCAGTCGCGCAGCTCCGGGACATAGGTCTCGGCGAGCGCATCGAGCGAAAGGCGGCCTTCGTCCCGCAGCTTGAGGATGGCGAGCGCGGTAAAGGCCTTGGACATGGAAGCGATGCGGAACAGGCTGTCGGCGGAGACCGGCCGGCGGCGTTCCAGCTCCTGCACGCCCATCGAGCGCACGTAGACGAGGCGGCCGTCGGCGACGATGCCGAAGACCAGGCCGGGCACGTGCGAGTCCGCCATGTAGCGCGCGAAGATGCCGTCGAGCTCCGGTGCGAGCTGCACGATCGCGGCGGCGGGAGCGACGGGCGCCGGCTGCGCCGGGGATTGCGCCGCCGCGGCCGCCAGGAGGAAGCTCGCCGCCAGCAGCTTCACGATGCGCATTTCTTCTCTCTCCGTTTTCGTGCCGGGCATATCCGAGGCGTAAGGCGCGCACCAGCGGCGCGCGTTGGGGAACCAAGCCGCTTCGAACTCGCTTCCCGGCGATGCAGGAACCCGAACATGATTGTCTCGTCATCGGCGGCGGCCCGGCCGGCCTGACGGCCGCCATCTACCTGACGCGCTTCCACCTTAGCTCCAAGGTCGTCGATTCCGGCGAGAGCCGGGCGGCCTGGATTCCGTGCACGCACAACCATGCCGGCTATCCCGAAGGGATTGCCGGCACCGAGCTGCTCGCCCGAATGAAGGAGCAGGCCCAGAAATACGGCGCCTCGATCGTCGGCGGCCGGGTCACGCGCCTCGACCGCATCGATGGAGGCTTCCGCGCCGGCTGGGGCCAGGGATGGGTGACGGCGCGGACGATCCTCCTCGCCACCGGGGTTCGCAACCGACGCCCGCCGATGGACCTCGAGCTCCACGACGAGGCCCTCGCCCGCGGTCTCATCCGCTACTGTCCGATCTGCGACGGCTACGAGGTGACCGACAAGAAGGTCGGCGTGATCGGCAGCGGCGGGCGCGGCGTCGCGGAGGCCGTCTTCATCCGGAGCTATACCGCCGACGTGACCCTGATCGCGCCGGACAAGGCGCATATGCTGAGCGTGGACGATCGGGCCAAGCTGGAGGAATATGGCATCGCGACGGTCGACGGTCCCTGCCACGCGGTCGCCGCCCACGACAATTGCATCGTCGTCGACACCGCCGATGGCCATCATGCCTTCGACAGCGTATATCCGGCGCTCGGCTCCGATACGCGCAACGAGCTGGCCGTCCAGGTCGGCTGCGACCTCATGGACGGGAACATCCGCGTCGATTCGCACCAGCGCACCAGCGTCCCCGGCGTCTATGCGGCAGGCGACGTCGTTTTGGGTCTCGACCAGATCAGCCATGCCATGGGCGAAGGCGGCGTCGCGGCGACGACGATCCGCAACGATCTCGCGCAGTTGAGGCCGCTCAAGCGGGAGCATCTCAGCGGCAGCATCGCCGCCAAGGCGGGCGCCTGAGCCTCGCCGCCTCGGCGATCTGCGTCTCTATTTGGTCGCTTCTTCGAGGGCGTCGCTGGTCCCGTCGAAGGTCGTCTGGATCTGCGTGCCGAGCTGCTGGAAAGCGACGATGCCGGCGATCGCGATCAGCGCTGCGACCATGGCATATTCGATGGCCGTGGCGCCTCGTTCCCCGCCGAGAAGACGGTCGAACCACGACCCCCTGTAAGCCGGCGCGGCCTCGACGCGGCGGCGGCGGCGGCCGAACGAGTCCGACTTTGCGGGCTGATCGACCTGCGCGCGAACGAGGTCGACCTCGCCGGGATGGAGCATCCGGTGGAAGACGCAGACGGCGTCGCTGTCTTCGACGCTCATGATCGAGCACCCCACCGCTTCGAGGCTCGGCAGCTTCAGCCATGCCTGATCGCCGATCTGCATCGATCCTGCCGGCGCGATCCGGCAGCCACCGGGCGACAGCTCGGCCACGCTGACGTCGCGTGCCGCCGAAGCCGAAGCCCGCGTGCGAGCACCGAGATTGAGCAGCCGCCGGGGCGCCGAGCGCTGCTCCAGCGCAGTGACGGCCTGCAGGCGCGCTATGATCATCGGGCGAAGTCCATGGCCTCGGCGGTAGACCCCTAATGCTACCGAAGCGTGAAGGCGCGCCCATCGATGGAGCAGCGTGAGACTGAGGTTGCCGCCATGGGCCCGGAGAACCGGTCGGCCGATCTCCTCCGCCAAGCTCTCAGACCTGAGCGTAGGCGTCGTCGATGACGAGGCGGCCCTGCTCGAACGTCACCGCCTGCGCGACCGGAACCATCAAACGCGAGCCGTCCGGGCGCTCGATCTCGACGATGTCCCCCGCCCCGAAATTCTCGACCAGGACGGATTTGCCGAGCGGATCGCCGGACGCGGAGACGCACGGAAGATCGAGAAGGTCGGCGTGATAATATTCGCCCTCGGCAAGCGGCGGGAGCGCGGAGCGCGCGACGGTGAGCGTCGTGCCGCGCAGCGCTTCGGCGTCGCTGCGGTCGTCGATTCCCGCGAAGCGCGCGATCGCCCCGCCGCCGCCGGGCCTGACCGAAAGAAGCGTAAGCCGACGCTCGCCCACCGAGACGCTCGAATGCAGCTTCAGGCTCTCGACGCTCTCGGCAAAGAGCTTGAGGCGCACCTCCCCCGATATGCCGTGCGCGCCCGCGACGGCGGCGAGGACGATCGGGCCGCCGGTCACGGTCGATGCCGGACAGCCCCTCCCCGCGCGGGGGAGGGGTGTTGCGCCGCGTCGGCCAATTACTCCGCTTTCTCGGCGCCTTCGGCGGGAGCGGCCTCGTCGGAGCCTTCGGCGGGGTCGCTGGTCGAGACGCCCTCGTTCGGAGCCTCGTCCGCCGGAGTCGCCTCGTCCTCGGACTCAGGCTGTTCGCCGGCAGGTTCTTCGGCCGAAGCAGGCTCGGCCTCGGGTGCGGGCTCCTCGGCAGCAGGTTCCTCAACGGGAGCCGCGTCGGTCGGAGCTTCCTCGGCCGAAGCTTCCTCAGCCGGAGCTTCCTCAGCCGGACCTTCCTCGGCAGCTGCGTCCTCCGCGGCAGGCTCCTCCGCGGGAGCCTCCTCAGCCGCAGGCTCCTCCGCGGGAGCCTCCTCGGCGGCCGGCGCTTCGGCGGGGGCGTCTGCTACTGTCTCTTCGACCGGAGTCTCCTCGGCGGGAGCCTCCTCGGCCGGAGCTGCGGCCGCCTCCGAAGCCGCGGCCTCGCGCGCGACGCGCTCCTCGGCGCGCTCCTTGGCCTTGTCGCCCGGCTCGCCCTTCTTGAGGTTCTGGCGCGGCGCGCGCTCCGCTACGCCCGCGGCGTCCAGGAAGCGTGCGACGCGGTCGCTCGGCTGCGCGCCGACCGAAAGCCAGTGGCGGGCGCGCTCGGCGTCGAGCTTGACGCGTTCGGGATCGTCCTTCGCGAGCATCGGATTATAGCTGCCGATGCGCTCGATGAACTTGCCGTCGCGGCCGGTGCGCGAGTCGGCGACGACGATCTTATAATAAGGCCGTTTCTTCGCACCACCGCGCGAAAGCCGGATTGCTACTGCCATTTAGATTTTCCTTTCAATACGATAGCATTACTTTTTCAGAAAATTCTCGAAGCCTGGAGGAAGATTCATCGGCGCCTGCCCGCCGCCCGGGCCGGGCAGTCCCGGCATTCCTCCGGGAGGCATGCCGCCGCCCATCAAGCCGCCCATGCCGCCGCCGCCGAACAGGGCGCCGAGCTTGCCGAGGCCGCCCATCTTTTTGATCTTCTTCATCGCCGACGCCATTTCCTGGTGCATCTTGAGGAGGCGGTTGACCTCCTGGACCGTCGTGCCTGAGCCCTTGGCGACCCGGATCTTGCGCTTGGCGTTGAGCAGATCGGGCTTGCCCCGCTCCTTGGGCGTCATCGAGCCGATGATCGCATCGAGGCGGACCAGGATCTTGCCGTCCATGCCGCTCGCGTTCACCGCATTCTGCATCTTCTTCATGCCCGGCAACATGCCGGCGAGCGCGCCGATGCCGCCCATGCGCTGCATCTGCTGGAGCTGGTTCCTGAGGTCGTTCAAATCGAACTGGCCCTTCGCCATCTTCCTGGCGAGCGCTTCCGCCTCTTCGGCCTTGATCGTCTCCTGCGCCCGCTCGACCAGGCCGACGACGTCGCCCATGCCGAGAATGCGGCCGGCGACGCGGCTCGGATGGAAGGGCTCGATCGCGTCGATCGCCTCGCCCACGCCGGCATATTTGATCGGCTTGCCGGTAACCGCGCGCATCGAGAGCGCCGCGCCGCCCCGCGCATCGCCGTCCATGCGGGTGAGGACGACGCCGGAAAGCGCGACCTGCTCGGAGAAGTTGCGGGCGACGTTGACCGCGTCCTGGCCGGTCAAGGCGTCGACGACGAGGAGGATTTCGGCCGGGGTCGAGACCGCGGCGATCGCCTTCATCTCGTCCATCAATTGCTGGTCGACGTGGAGGCGTCCGGCGGTATCGAGAAGAAGGACGTCGTAACCCTGGAGCTTCGCCGCCTGCAAGGCGCGGCGGGCGATCTCGACCGGCTGCTGGCCCTGGACGACAGGCAGGGTCGCGACCTCGGCCTGACGGCCGAGCACGGCAAGCTGCTCCTGCGCCGCCGGCCGGTTGACGTCCAATGAGGCCATCAGGACCTTCTTGCGGTCCTTTTCCGAGAGGCGCTTGGCAAGCTTGGCCGTCGTGGTTGTCTTGCCCGAACCCTGCAGGCCGACCATCATCACCACGGCCGGCGGCGCGACGGCGAGGTCGAGCTCGGAGGCGTCGGCGCCGAGCATCTCGACGAGCGCGTCGTGGACGATCTTCACGACCTGCTGGCCCGGCGTCACCGAGCGCAGCACCTGCTGGCCGACTGCCTGCTCGGTGGCCTTGTCGACGAAGCTGCGCACGACCGGCAGAGCGACATCGGCCTCGAGCAGCGCGATCCGGACTTCGCGCATCGCCGCGCGCACGTCCGCCTCGGTGAGCGCACCGCGGCCGCGCAGGCGATCGAAAACGCCGGAAAGACGGTCGCTCAGGCTGTCGAACATGCTCGCTCCATTTCCGCCGCGGCCAAACGCAAAAGCGCCGGCGGGCGAAACCTCGCCGGCCAGCGCGCGCCCCTGGACGCTCTCGAAACCCCAAAAGGGATGCCGGGCGCATAGCGGAGGAGTGGGCGAAGAGCAAGGTGGGTGCAAGCCGTCGTCCCGGCGAAGGTCGGGACCTCAGGGAATGAAATGCGCGAGCGGTTTTTGAAGCGCTCCATATGCGCCCGAAGCTTCTCGTCCTGAGATCCCGGCCTACGCCGGGATGACGGTCTCGGGCGTACCCTCTCGCGGCTTAACCCGATCTTCACGGGCGCCCCCCTAACCCGAGCCTGTTTCGAAGGCGACGAGAGGGATGGATGGCGAGCCTGTTTTCGCATCAGCGGCCGAAGGAAGGAACCGGGGCCGCCAGGGACATCGTCGCGCTGAGCGTCGCCTTGACCGTCCTCCTCCTCTTCCTGAAGCTGAGCGACCGCTACGTCGTCGAGCTCGGACGTCAGCTCGCCCAGATGGGCTCCAACAACGGCAACATCATCGTCGGCCTGCTGCTGCTCAACGTGGCGCTCACCATCTACGGCTGGCGGCGCTACCGCGACGCATCGCGCGAAGTGATCGAGCGGACGGCGGCCGAAAAGCGGGCGAACTGCCTCGCTTCGACCGATCCCTTGACCGGCTTCCTCAACCGCCGCTCCTACGGCCAGGCGGCGAACGACCTGCTCGCTCTCGCCGCCCGGAAGAAGCAGAGCCTGGCGATGCTGGTCATCGACATCGACAGCTTCAAGACGGTGAACGACCTTCACGGCCATCTCACCGGCGACAATCTTCTGCGTACCGCCGCCGAGCTCATCTCCAAGGCGCTGCCCCGCGGCGCGGTGACCGCCCGCCTCGGCGGCGACGAGTTCGCCGCCGCCTTCCTGTACGACAGCGCCGCCCCGTCCGAAGCCGACCGCATCGCCGATGTCATCGTCGACCGCCTCGGCAAGCCCTTCGACCTTGCCGGCGTCCACACCCATGTCTCGGCCTCGGTCGGTCTCGCCAGCTCGGGCAACGACTGCGATTCGGTCGAGATGCTGACGCGGCGCGCCGACATCGCCATGCACGCGGCCAAGAAGCTGGGGCGCGGCCGCTATGCCTGGTTCGACGCCTCGATGCAGCTCGAGCTGGAGAACCGGAACGCGATCGAGGTCGGTCTGCGGCGGGGCGTTCCCGCGGGCGAGTTCGTTCCCTTTTTCGAGCAGCAGATCGACCTCGTCTCGGGCAGTCTCCACGGCTTCGAGATGCTCGCGCGCTGGCAGCATCCCGAACGCGGCATCGTCGGCCCGGACGAGTTCATCGCCATCGCCGAGGAATGCGGACTGATCGGCGACCTGTCGATGTCGGTGATGCGCCAGGCCTTCGAGGCCGCCAAGACCTGGGATTCGTCGCTCTCGCTCTCGGTCAACATCTCGCCGATCCAATTGAAGGACCCGTGGCTGGCGCAAAGGATCACCAAGCTTCTCGTCGAGACCGGCTTTCCAGCCGAGCGGCTCGAGATCGAGATCACCGAGAGCTCCCTGTTCGAGTGCCTTGGGCTTGCCCAGTCGATCGTGAGCAGCCTCAAGAATCAGGGCGTGAAGCTTGCGCTGGACGATTTCGGTACCGGCTATTCCTCGCTCGCCCATCTGCGCGCTTTGCCTTTCGACCGGATCAAGATCGACCGCAGCTTCGTCTCCTCGATCAACGAGGCGAGCGATTCGGTGACGATCGTAACCGCCATCACCCGGCTGGCGGAAAGCCTCGGCCTCGCCGTGACCGCGGAGGGGATCGAGGATGAGGTCATCGAGGCGCGGCTGCGCACGATCGGAACCTTCAAGGGCCAGGGCTATCGGTTCGGCAGGCCCGCCCCTGCCGCGGAGGTTGCCAGGCTGATCGCCGCGCGCGGCTTGTCCGGCCCGGGGCCTGTGGCGCCGATGGTCGGAATAGCGAACGAGGAGCCGCTCCGCCGCCGCGCCTGAGGCCGGCCGAGGTGGACGAACGGTACCGCGACCCCTAGATCGCGGCGCATGCGCCGAGCTTTCCGGAAAATGCATGGGCTGGGGAACGACTTCGTCGTCTTCGACGCGCGCGAGGAGCCGATCGAGCTCGACGCCGAGCGCGTGCGCGCCATTGCCGACCGGCGCGGCGGCGTGGGCTGCGACCAGCTGATCGTGATCGAGCCGTCGCACGCGGCGGACGTGCGAATGCGGATCTGGAACGCCGACGGCGGCGAGGTCGAGGCCTGCGGCAATGCCGCGCGCTGCATCGCCATGCTGATCGGAGGCGAGAGCGCGATCGAGACCAGGAGCGGCATCGTCCGCGGGTCCTCGAACGGTGCCGGCGCCACCGTGGACATGGGGCCGCCGCGCTTCGGATGGGACGAGATCCCGCTCGCCTACGCGATGGACACATCGCGGATGCCGGTCGGCTGGGAGACGCTGCAGGGACCGGTCGCGATCAACGTCGGCAATCCGCACCTGGTCTTCTTCGTAGAAGACGCGGAAGCGGTCGACCTTCCCCGTCTCGGTCCGCTGATCGAAAACGATCCCCTCTTTCCCGAGCGGATCAACGTCAACGTCGCCTCGCTGGAGGAAGGCGCGTTGCGGCTGCTTGTGTGGGAGCGCGGCGCAGGCCTGACGCGGGCTTGCGGCACCGGCGCCTGCGCGACCGCCGTGGCGGCGATCCGGTGCAAGCTCGCGGCGAGCCCGGTGGAAGTCCGCCTTGCCGGCGGCAGCCTGACGATCGCATGGGCGCCGGGCTCGACCATCCAGATGTCGGGTCCCGCCGCCGAGGTCTTCACAGGCGAGATCGCCTGGTGAGCGGGGCGCAGATCATCACGCTCGGCTGCCGGCTCAACTTCGCCGAGAGCGAGGCGATGCGGCAGCTCGCGGGCGACGCGGACGATCTCGTCATCGTCAACAGCTGCGCCGTCACCAACGAGGCGGTGCGCCAAACGCGCCAGGCGATCCGAAAGGCCAAGCGCGCGCGGCCCGGCGCGCGGGTCGTCGTCACCGGCTGCGCCGCGCAGGTCGATCCGGCAAGCTTCGCGGCCATGCCCGAGGTGGCGCGGGTCTTGGGGAACAGGGAGAAGTTCGAGATCGCGTCATTCCGGCGCAGGCCGGAATCTCAGGGGGTGCGGTGCGCAGAGCCAGGTCTCGCCGAGATCCCGGCCTTCGGGATGACGGACAGGATCCGCGTCTCCGACATCATGCAGGTCCGCGAGACGGCGCCCCATCTCGCGTCCGGCTTCGCCGAGCGCGCGCGGGCCTTCGTCGAGGTGCAGAACGGATGCGATCATCGCTGCACCTTCTGCATCATTCCTTACGGGCGCGGGAACAGCCGCTCGGTGCCTGCAGGGCTGGTGGTCGACCGGGTCAAGGCGCTGGTCGACGACGGTTTCGAGGAAGTGGTGCTGACCGGCGTCGACGTCACCAGCTACGGGCCGGACCTGCCGGGACAGCCGAGCCTCGGCCTGCTGGTCGAGCGCATTCTGCGGCACGTTCCGTCGCTGCCGCGCCTGCGCCTCTCCTCGCTCGACTGCATCGAGCTCGACGAGCGCCTGTTCGAGATCGCGGCCGGCGAGCCGCGCTTCATGCCGCATCTGCACATGAGCTTCCAGGCCGGCGACGACATGGTCTTGAAGCGCATGAAGCGGCGGCACAGCCGCGCGCAGGCGGTCGAGACGGTCGCGCGGCTCAAGGCGGAGCGGCCGGAGATCGCGATCGGCGCGGACCTCATCGCCGGCTTCCCGACCGAGACCGAGGAGATGCACGAGAACAGCCTGCGGCTGATCGACGATTGCGACATCGTGATGGGCCATATCTTCCCCTTCTCGCCCAAGCGGGGGACGCCCGCGGCCCGGATGCCGCAGGTCGCGCCGACAGTGATCAAGGAGCGCGCGCGGCGGCTGCGCGAGGCGACGGCGCGGCGGCGGGCGATGTGGCTGGCCGGACTGGTGGGGTCAAGGCAGCGCGTCCTCGTCGAGCGCGAGGATGGAAGCGGCCATGCCGAGAATTTCGCACCGGTCGAGGTCAGCCATCCCCGAGAAGTCGGGGCGATCGCCCAGGTCCTGATCACCGGCATCGAAGGCGGCCGGCTCAACGGAACGCCCGCATGAGCGACGCTCCCTGGCTGGACCGCCTGCGCGAAGGCTTCCGCAAGACGTCCGATCGGCTCGGCGAGAATCTCGGCGGTCTGATGACCTCGTCGAAGCTCGACGACTGGACGCTGGACGAGATCGAGGAGGCTCTGATCGCGTCCGACCTCGGCCCGCAGACCGCGGCCAAGGTGCGCGAGCGCCTCAAAAGCGAGCGCTTCGAAGGCGATCTTACCGAAGCCAGGGTGCGCGGCATCGTCGCCGAGGAGCTGGAGAAGATCCTCGGCCCCGTCGCCGAACCGCTCGAGATCGACGCCTTCCCGCGCCCCCAGGTGATTCTCGTCGTCGGCGTCAACGGCTCGGGCAAGACGACGACGATCGCCAAGCTCGCCCACCTGTTCCTGGAGCAGGATTACGGCGTGCTGCTCGCCGCCGGCGACACCTTCCGCGCGGCAGCGATCGACCAGCTGCGCGTCTGGGCGGACCGGATCGGCGTGCCGATCATCGCCGGACCGGAAGGCAGCGACAGCTCGGCGATCGTCTTCGACGGGGTCAAGAAGGCGACCGCGGAAGGGATCGACGTGCTCATCGTCGACACGGCCGGGCGGCTCCAGAACAAGAAGGGGCTGATGGACGAGCTCGCCAAGATCCGCCGCACGCTCGGCCGGCTCAACCCGGCGGCTCCGCACGACGTCGTCCTCGTCCTCGACGCGACGACCGGCCAGAATGCGCTCAGCCAGATCGAAGTGTTCAAGGAGGTGGCGGGCGTGACCGGTCTGGTCATGACCAAGCTCGACGGCACGGCGCGCGGCGGCGTGCTCGCCGCGGCGGCCGAACGCTACGGCATCCCGATCCACGCCATTGGCGTCGGCGAAGGCATTGACGACCTGCGCCCCTTCGACGCAGGCGAAGCCGCCCGCGCGATCGCGGGCGCGACTGGAGAACGCTGATGGCCGCGCCGGCCCCTGCCCGCCCCCGCGGCCTCGCCAACTTCCTGCTCGATTTCGGGCCGCTGCTGGCTTTCTTCGTCGCCTACAAGATCGGCGAGCGCAGCTATGGCGGTCTCATCGGCACCCTCATCGGAACCGGCATCTTCATGGCGGCCGTGCTGATCGCCATGGCCTGGTCGCTCTATTTCTACCGGCGGGTGTCGCCGATGATGTGGATCTCGGCGGTGCTGGTCATCGGCTTTGGCGGGCTCACCATCTATTTCCGCGATCCGGGCTTCATCCAGCTCAAGCCGACTCTCATCTATATGGGCTTTTCGGCGCTCCTCTTCGCCGGCCTCTCCGCGGGGAAGGCGCTGCTCAAATATGTATTCGGGCCGATCTTTCCCGGCCTGACCGAGGCCGGCTGGCGCAAGATTTCGCGCAACTGGGCGCTCTTCTTCCTCGCCATGGCGATCGGCAACGAGGTGCTGCGCCACACCGTCTCGTTCGACACCTGGCTGACCGTCAAGGTGTGGGGCTTCACCGCGGCCGCGTTTCTCTTCGCGCTCGCCAACGTTCCCCTGCTCCTTCGCCACGGCCTCCAGATCGAGGAGGCGACGGACCCGACCGCGCCGCCGACGCAATGACGCGCAATGCCGTCATCTCGATCGCGGGCCTGTCCAAGACCTACAAAGGCGGCCACCAGGCGCTGAAAGCGGTCGACCTCGAGATCGGCAAGGGGGAGATCTTCGCCCTGCTCGGACCCAACGGCGCCGGCAAGACGACCCTGATCAGCATCGTGTGCGGCATCGTCACGCCGAGCGCCGGCACGATCCTCGTCGACGGGCACGACCATATCGGCGACTATCGCGCCGCGCGCCGCAAGATCGGCCTCGTCCCGCAGGAGCTCCACACCGACGCGTTCGAGAGCGTGTGGGCAACGGTGACGTTCAGCCGCGGCCTCTACGGCTGCCCGCCCGACCCCGCTCATGTCGAGAAGGTGCTCAAGGACCTGTCGCTCTGGGACAAGCGCAAGGACAAGATCATGACCTTGTCCGGCGGCATGAAGCGGCGGGTGATGATCGCCAAGGCGCTCAGCCATGAGCCCGAAATCCTGTTCCTCGACGAGCCGACCGCCGGCGTCGACGTCGAGCTGCGCCGCGACATGTGGCAGCTTGTCCGCCGCCTGCGCGAAGGCGGCACGACGATCATCCTGACGACGCATTACATCGAGGAGGCCGAGGAAATGGCCGACCGCGTCGGGGTGATCAACAAGGGCGAGCTGATCCTGGTCGAGGAGAAGCACGCGCTGATGCAGAAGCTCGGGCGCAAGGTGCTTCACCTTCAACTCGCCGAGCCGCTCGCCGCGGTCCCGGCCGAGCTCGCTGAATGGCGGCCGCAACTGAGCGACGGCGGCAACACCTTGATCTACGAATTCGACGCCAAGGCCGAGCGGACCGGCATCCCCTCGCTGCTGTCGGCGATGCGCGACGCAGGAATCGCCTTCAAGGACCTCGAAACCAAGCAGTCGAGCCTCGAGGACATCTTCGTCGGCCTGATCCACGAGCAACGGGACACAGCGGCATGAACTGGCGCGGCGTCTGGGCGATCTACAAGTTCGAGATGCACCGTTTCCGGCGCACCTTGTGGACCGGGCTCGCGGTGCCGGTGATCACCACATCACTCTATTTCGTCGTCTTCGGCGCCGCGATCGGCAGCCGGATGAGCGAGATCAATGGGATCGACTACGGCAGCTTCATCGTCCCGGGGCTGATGATGCTGTCGCTGTTCACCGAAAGCATCTTCAACGCCAGCTTTGGCATTCACATGCCGCGCTTCACCGGCACCATTTACGAGATCCTGTCGGCGCCGCTGTCGGCAATGGAGACGGTGATCGGCTATGTCGGCGCGGCGGCGACCAAGTCGATGATCGTCGCGCTGGTGATTCTCGCCACCGCGCATCTGTTCATCGACGTCCAGATCGCGCACCCGCTGCTG